>JAJECT010000022.1 GCA_022821845.1 Rhodothermales bacterium
CTGTTTGGGAAGCAGCGGTGCGATCCGTTCAAATTGGGCCTCGGTGAGTTCCATGTCTCTGAAATTTGCTTTAGATTGCAGCGTTCATAGACAACGAAACAAAGGAAATCATGTTCCCAAATAGTGTTAACAGGCCCTAAATAATTAAGGCGGGGGCGGATTTGCCGGGCGGACGGGGGTGCGGAATTGCGGCGGGCAAGTCTCCCCCGTTCTTCGTATCATCGAATCGGTTCTCGATTTAAAGAGAGAGAACTACCAGGATATCCCCGGCTTTTGCAAAAGCGCCATGCTTGAAGACGTGCGTAAACACGACCATGTGCTGACGCCCGGACGGTACGTAGGCGTGGAGCCGCAGCCCGAGGACAGCGAGCCGTTCGAGGAGAAAATGCAGCGACTCGCAGCCCAATTGCGCGAACAGCAAGCGGAAGGCGCCCGCCTGGACGCCGCCATTGCGAAGAACCTGAAATCGCTGGGCTTTGGGCCGGCAGATGAAGAGCGTAATTTGGAATAACCTTGATTTTATGACGGAAATAGCAGGATATTTCAAAATCCAAATTGGGATTAGCCTTGTTGGACAGTTGGCGCAAACAACATACCCTTGTCGATGATGACAAAAACCGCCCCGACGCTCGACATGAACATCGACACAGCCTATATGAGGCGTTGCATCGATATGCTGGAATCCATGGCTGACGCGCTCCAGGACAGTAGCCTGAAGGACAATGGCCTTGATCTGTACGGGGATATCTGTATTGAGAAATTCGACCTGGCGCTGGAACAGAGCGGCAAACTGCTGAAGAAGCGTTTGCGCCCGTGGTTCGCCAGCAACCGACAGGCTGATCGCTTGACATTCAGGGATACTTTTCGGTATGCTGCCAAGCATAGCCTGATTTCCGCCGACGCCTGCGAACGCTGGCTGGAATATCGAGACCACCGAAACCATGCGAAAAACGACGCTGGGCGAGCATTCGCGGAATCTACATTGGGGCTTCTTCCGACCTTTATCGAGGACGCAAGGGCGCTGGCCACGACTATCGAGGAATTGAACGATGACTGATTCGGACGGCGGACAAACCCCCGCGATCGGTCGGGAAAATCGGCTGCATGTATCGCCAAGGCATCGAGCCATCCTGGAAACGCTGATCCGTGAATACCTTCCCGGTATTGAGGTCTGGGCTTACGGCAGCCGGGTGAACGGGCTGGCCCATGACGGAAGCGACCTGGACCTGGTGCTGCGGGGGCCCGGGTTGAAAAAGATTCCAGCCGAATCATTGGCGAATTTCACCGAAGCAGTGCACGATTCGACGATTCCCTTCCTGGTCGAAGCGCGAGACTGGGCCCGGCTGCCGGAGCGTTTTCATGCGGAGATTGAAAAGGAGTATGTGGTGGTGGTGGTGGAGGCGATACTGGCCGTGAATCGCTTCGCTTCGCTAACCCTACTCGACCCGTATTCTGGAGTTGGCGAGGGGACGTGATCGAAGAACTGGCGGCGTGAATACTCGCTCATGCAGCAATCCAGGACCGGAAAAATCTGATGCAAGCCAACATCCACGACCGCGATGCGCTGCTGGCGGTATCGCCGACGGCCCTGTCTTTCTACGCCCGCGCTGCTGGCTGGAGGCGGCATGAGCCTTACCGGGTCCATTCGGACGTCTACGTCGGCGAAAACCTTCCAGAAATCATCCTCCCGCGCACGGAACGCCTTGGAGACTATGCAAGCGTAGTCGCGGAGTTGATCGAGATATTCGCCCAGGTTATGCGGCAGGACGAACTGAGCGTCTATCGCTCGCTGGTGACGACGGACCGAGACCTCATTCGTCTCCGCGCAGGAGAAAGCGAGGACGGCAGCGTGACGATAAACGACGGGGTGAACCTCATCGCCGGCGCCCGCGACATGTTGCTGGCGGTGGCGTGCTCCCTTCGCGAGACCAAGGCGGTCTATCGCGCCGGAGCGAATCGAAGCGCAACGGATCTGCTGGAAAGGGTTCGACTGGGCCAGACAGACCAAGGCAGTTTCGTGGTGACGCTGCTAACGCCCGTCGTGCCGCCGCCTATGCCGGAATTATTTCCAGATGACACTGATCAAGACGCGCCCATAGAGCGGCGCCTGACGCTTCGTTTGATGCAAGCCTTGGTCGCCGCACAGCAGGCGACAGAGCGGACAGCCGCTGGCGAAGAGAATGCGTTCGAAGCGTCCGTCGAGTGCGGCGTAAGCGCCAATCTGTGCGAAGCCCTGGAAAAAATCATTGGGTCCTTCCCGACGCTTGACGTAAGCGCGTCGTGGGCGCAAACCCGGCCGGCGAAGGAACCGCAACGCACCGTGCGATTCGGCCGGGCCGACGCCCCCCTCCTGCGCGAAGCGGCGCGCCTCTTTCGGGAGCGGGCCCCGAAGCCCGACGTCCGATTGCAAGGGTATGTCCAGCGCCTGGCGCGGGGAGAGGACGAAGCGGATGGCACGATCCAGTTGCGCGCTTTCGTCGGCGAGGACCAGACGCCCCGATCAATCACCGCATTACTGGAGCGGCAGGACTACGAGAAGGTAGTTCGGGCCCACAAGAATCAGGCTTCGGTTGTCCTTTCCGGCGATCTCGAACGCATGGGACAACGCTGGCGCCTCCTGAACCCGCAACTCAAGGGCGTTTTGCGAAACGACGAGAACGATGACTAATACCCGGAAACCCTGCCGAGGCAATCCGAACCGCCCTCATTAATTTATTTTACAAACCGCTTGATTTTTTCGCTGCGGCGGGGTAGAATCCTGTTGCATTCCAGATGCTCTTCACTGCCATTGAAACGGGAGGCCCGAACGGCGCGGAAACGATCTGGACGGCTGCAAGTACCGCCAGAACACGAAATCCCCTTGACAAGCCATGTTTGAAGGTCTTGACATTGGAGAAATTGCGGTCATTATTACGCTTGTCGCCGGAATCGCCAAGTTCTGGAGAGTTCCCAAGTGCCTGGACGCGTTGGAGCAGGGTCACAAGGAGGTAATGACCAAGATCGACGAAATGAACGCCAGCCTTGGCAAGCGAATCGCCAACCTTGGCGGACGAATCGACGAAGTCAACCCCAACCTTGGCGAACGAATCGACGAGGTCAATGCCAGCCTTGGCAAGCGAATCGACGACCTTGGCGGGCGAATCGACGAAGTCAACGCCAGCCTTGGCAAACGAATCGACGATCTGGGCGGGCGAATCGACGAAGTGAACAGCCGGATTGATGGGCTGCATAATCAGGTTACCAATCTTTATTCGTTGCTTCCGTCGATAAAGTAGAACGCGCCCGGCCAGATACGAACAATCTGGATGCGGGCGCCCCCTCGAAGTCAAAACCTGCACGGCGCGACCAGTCTCCTCTCCCTTCCTCGCGCACGCTGTAAAATCCTGAAATCCCGCCCGCCAACGGGTACGGGCTTTCCCCGGTAGTTACGGCTTTCGATAAGGGTATGCCAAGTGCCTTTCCCGGTGGCGACTGCCCATCCCTCCAGAAACCTTTCATTTGGCCGAAGGTAAACCTTTCAATCAGCCGCATAGAAAGGTTGCAATCAGCCGATGTCCAAACCTGTCTTCTATCCCCGATATATCGAGCCCAGACTTGCGGAAGCGCTGGAAGATTCGCCTGTCGTGCTGATTCACGGCCCCCGGCAGTGCGGCAAAACGACGTTTGCCCAAATCGCGTGCGCGCCAGATTACCTCAAACAGGAAGAGAACGACCTCCTCCTGCGCAGCCAGCCAAGCAATGGAGGACTGCCCGCCCGGCAACGAAACTACGCCTACGTCAATTTCGACGACGCCGTCGCCAGGAACGGCGCGCAAGCCGACCCCATGGGCTTCGTCGCCGATTTGCCCGAGCGCGTTATTCTGGACGAAATTCAACGGGTCCCGGACCTTCTGCCCGCCATCAAAATGGCAGTGGACCGGCGGCGGACGCCCGGCCGCTTCATACTCACCGGCTCCACGAATGTACTGCTCATCCCGACCCTGTCCGAATCGCTGGCCGGGCGGTTGCAAATCCTGCGGCTCCACCCTCTGGCCCAGCGCGAATTGGCGTCGGGGGGAGAACCGGCCTTGTCCAGCCCATCTCCAAACGCCGGATTCCTGAACGCTTTGTTCGAAGACGGATTCGCTGTTCGGCAAACCGGACGGCTTGGCGAACGACTCTCGAAACGCATTATCGCAGGAGGATTTCCGCCCGCGCTGGCGCGGCCAACGGCGCGACGCCAGGCCAACTGGTATCGCGATTACATAACGACGCTCGTGCAGCGGGACGTACGCGACATGGCCCGCATCAAATCGCTGGATATGCTCCCCCGCCTGCTGAGCGCATCCGCATCGCAGACGGCCCGTCTATTCAACCTTGCCGACCTCGCTTCGCCTTTCCAACTCGCCCGACCGACCGTCGGCAACTACGTTACGCTTCTCGAAAGGCTGTTCCTGCTGGAGCGGCTTCCGCCCTGGCACAGCAACCGCCTGCGACGCCTGATCAAAAGCCCCAAACTGCATATCGGCGACACGGGACTGGCTGCGACACTACTGGGCGTGGATAGCGCAGACCTTATGGCCGACCGCGCCTTGCTTGGACAACTGCTGGAAACATTCGTGTTTCAGGAACTGCGCAAGCAGGCCAGCTGGCATGACGCGCTGGTCTCGTTTTTCCATTTCCGCGACAAGGACGGCGCAGAAGTGGATATCGTCCTCGAACGCGGCTCGAAAACCATCGCCGGCGTAGAGGTCAAAGCGTCTGGAACGGTAACCAAAGCGGACTTTCGCGGGTTGTCCAGACTTGCCTACGCCGCCGGAGAACGCTTTGCGCACGGGGTCGTGCTCTACGACGGCGAAATCGCCACACGCTTCGGCGACCGCATGTACGCCATCCCGATTCGTCAGCTGTGGGAGACGGCATGAGCATCCTTACCGAATCCATTATAGAAGACGCCGCGCTCGACTGGTTTCGGAGACTGGGCTATGACGTGACAGGCGGGCCGGATATGCCGCCCGGCCCCGGCGCCCTCCGCGAAACGCACGAGGACGTACTGCTGCCCTCTGCCGTGCGTGGCGCCCTTGCCCGGACCAATCCCGGCCTGCCTCGGGAAGCGCTGGAGGACGCCTTCCGTAAGCTGACCCGCCCGGAAGGCGCCTCGCTGGAGGCCCGCAACCGCGCCTTCCATCGCATGGTCGTGAACGGCGTGAACGTAGAGTACCGCGCGGCCCAGGGGGAAATCCGGGGAGCGCAGGTCCATGTCCTCGACTTCGAGGCGCCCGAAAACAACGACTGGCTGGCGGTAAACCAGTTCACCGTCGCCGAAAACCGGCATATTCGCCGCCCGGACATCGTGGTCTTCGTCAATGGCTTGCCTCTCGGCCTCGTCGAACTCAAAAACGCGGCAAACGAAAACGCCACAATATGGGCCGCCTGGCGGCAGTTGCAGACTTACAAGGCCGAACTGCCCTCGCTGTTCGCTTGCAATGCCGTGCTTGTCGTATCGGACGGAGATCAGGCGCGCATCGGAACGCTGACCGCCGGAAGAGAATGGTTCAAGCCCTGGAGAACGATCGGCGGCGAAGAACTGGCCCCGAAATCTTACCCGGAACTCCAGACGCTGATCGAGGGCGTGTTCGAAAAAGAACGCTTCCTGTCCCTCGTCAGGGATTTTATGGTTTTCGAAGACGACGGCAGCGGGCGACTATCCAAAAAGATGGCCGGCTATCACCAGTTTCATGCCGTTCGGACCGCCGTGGGCGAAACCCTGCGCGCCGCCGAATTGCGGAACGTGGCGTCGGGGATTTCTGGCGAAGAACCAGGCCGTTACGAAGCGGGTCTCCGTCCGGGCGGAGCGCGGGGCGACCGCCGCATCGGCGTCGTGTGGCACACCCAGGGATCGGGAAAAAGCCTCACGATGGCTTTCTACGCGGGGCGGATCGTCCGCGAAATTGCGATGCAGAACCCCACGATCCTGGCGCTCACGGACCGCAACGACCTCGACGACCAGCTTTTCTCTACGTTCTCCAGATGCTCGGACCTGCTGCGCCAACCCCCCGCGCAGGCCGCGAGCCGGGCCGATCTTCGCAGTAAACTGGCCGTGGAGTCCGGCGGCGTCGTATTCGCCACCATCCAGAAGTTCTTTCCCGAAGAAAAAGGCGACCGTCACCCGCTGCTGTCGGACCGGCGCAACATCGTCGTCATCGCAGACGAGGCGCACCGCAGCCAGTACGATTTCATCGACGGGTATGCCCGCCACATGCGGGACGCCTTGCCCAACGCCTCGTTCATCGGCTTCACCGGCACGCCCATCGAATTGCAGGACGCGAACACCCGCGCCGTGTTCGGGGACTACATCAGCGTCTACGACGTCCGGCGCGCCGTGCAGGACCAGGCCACCGTGCCCATTCACTACGAAAGCCGCCTCGCCAAACTCGCCCTCGACGAAAGCGAAAAACCCGGCATCGACCCGAATTTCGAGGAGATAACCGAGGGCGAAGAAGTCGAGCGCAAGGAGAAACTCAAAACCCGGTGGGCGCAACTCGAAGCCATCGTCGGTTCGGAAAAACGCCTGAGGCTCGTTGCCGAAGACATCCTGAACCATTACGAAACCCGCCTGGAGGCCATGGACGGCAAGGCCATGGTTGTGTGCATGAGCCGCCGAATCTGCATAGACCTGTACCGGGAACTCGTCCGCCTCCGCCCGGACTGGCAGAGCGACGACGACAGCGAGGGCGCAATCAAAGTGATTATGACGGGCGCCGCCGCCGATCCAGCGGACTGGCAGCCGCACATTCGCAACAAAGTCCGCCGGGAAGCGCTGGCGAAACGGTTCCGGGACCCGGACGATCCCCTGCGCATGGCGCTGGTGCGCGACATGTGGCTCACCGGTTTCGACGCGCCGAGCCTGCACACCATGTATGTGGACAAACCCATGCGCGGGCATGGACTGATGCAGGCCATCGCGCGGGTCAACCGGGTATTCAGGGACAAGCCGGGCGGCCTCGTGGTCGATTACATCGGACTCGCCCCCGAACTGAAGCGGGCGCTTGCGACGTACACGGAAAGCGGCGGGACGGGCGAAACCGCCGTCGATCAGGGCGAGGCCGTACGGGCCTTGCTTGAGAAATATGAAGTCTGCTGCGGTCTGTTTCACGGTTTCGACCGGACGGCGTGGATTGCTGGCTCGCCTGTGGAAAAGGTCAGCCTTCTCCCTGCCGCGCTGGAGCACATCCTGTCTCAGGAAAACGGCAAGGACCGCTTCGCGAAGGCCGTGCGCGAACTTTCCCAGGCCTTTGCGCTGGCCGTGCCGCGCGACGATGCGATCCGCATCCGCGACGACGTAGCGTTCTTTCAGACCATTCGGGCTACATTGATAAAGCGCGCCGAAACGGATGCGCGTCCCCGGGAAGAACTGGATCACGCCGTGCGCCAGATCATTGCCCGCGCCGTGGCGCCGGAAGGCGTAATCGACGTCTTCGCCGCCGCAGGTCTGAAAAAGCCCGACATTTCCATTCTCTCGGACGAATTTTTGTCCGAAGTCCAGGGCATGCCGCAACGCAACCTTGCGGTGGAACTGCTGCAAAAATTACTGAAAGGCGAAATTGTATCCCGGCGGCGGAAGAATATCGTGCAGGCCCGTTCCTTCGCAGAAATGCTGGAGCGAAGCCTGCGCCGCTACCAGAACCGGGCCATCGAAGCGGCCCAGGTGATCGAAGAATTGATCAAACTGGCGCGAGCACTGCGCGCAGCGAACGCCCGGGGCGAGGAACTTGGCCTGTCGGAAGACGAGCTGGCCTTCTACGACGCTCTTGAAACCAATGACAGCGCCGTTCGGGTGCTGGGCGACGAAACCCTCTGCGACATCGCCCGCGAACTGGTCGCAACGGTGCAGAAGAACGTCACCATCGACTGGACCCTGCGCGAAAACGTACGCGCCCATCTCCGCCGACTGGTGAAACGCATCCTCCGCGACCACGGCTATCCGCCCGACAAGCAGGAAAAAGCCACGCGAACCGTGCTGGAACAGGCGGAAGCATTGTCGTCGGAATGGCCGATGCGAGGCGCCAGGTGACGAATACATAGTCGACGCACGCCGCCTCGCTAACCGGCAACCTTAAAAACTAAGGTGAAAATTTTTCGACTTAAATAATTTAGGTTGCCTGGGGGCGAGCATTGTCAGAGACGGTGGAATCTCCGCATGTTTCCGGCTGCAAAATACCATATCCCTTATATTGCCGGTGCATCACGCCCTCTCGCACAAAGACAAACCGTATTACGCTTGGGATAATCTTATGAAACTGGCTTCGGTGAAAATCGAAAATTTCAGGGCTATCCGGGAACTGGACTTGCCGCTCCATGAACGCCTCACGGTCCTCTTCGGCGATAACGCCCACGGAAAAACCAGCGTTCTGAGTGCAATTTCGGTGGGACTTGGCATAATTCCCACGATACTTCCTGATGTGGCGGGTATCAATTTCAAGCCATCCATCGACCGGCGGCGCGGCTTCCCCCCTCCCGGCGTGTTGATGACCACTACCGATGACATTGTATGGAGCCGGGGAGGGCGCTCGGGAAGAAAACCTGGCCGAGGACAACTGCTGGAAAAGATTGTTCATATTATGTGGAGGGACGAAAAGGAAAAGGACAAGCCGCCGGAAGAACTGCCTATCGTCGCTTTTTACGATACGGACCGGGCGGCGCTGGACGTACCGCGCCGTCGCCGGAATTTCAGAGGCGAATTTCCCCGTTACGCGGCGCTGGAAGGAGCGCTGTCGCCCCGAACCAATTTCAGAGATTTTTTCAAATGGTTTCACGCCAGGGAAGACGAAGAACTGAGGAAACAGAAGGAACGGCGAGACTTCGACTACCGGCTGAAAGAACTGGATGTAGTGCGCAAGGCAATTGCCAAAATGATCCCGGGCGCATCCAATCCGAGAATCCAGCTGCGTCCGCTGCGATTCGTGGTTACGCTCCAAGACGAATCTGGAAAACCCGAGCACCTTGCACTCGATCATCTCAGCGGCGGTTATCGCATTATGCTGGCGCTTGCAGCCGACCTTGCAAGGCGGATGGCGCAGGGCAACCCACACCTGGAGAACCCGCTCGATACCGAAGCGATCGTGCTCATCGACGAAGTCGAATTGCATCTGCACCCGCTATGGCAACAGCGCGTACTCGACGATCTCGTGCGGACATTCCCGAATACGCAATTTATTGTTTCTACCCACAGTCCACAGGTGCTCACTACCGTCAAGGCGGAACAAATCATCCGTCTGTATCGGGAAGACGAGGAAATACTCGCCGAAATTCCCAGTGCGGCTACCATGGCCACATACGGCGCCAAGGCAGGCGACGTACTCGCCTTTGTCATGGGCGTGAAAGAACGGCCGCCGAACAACCCATTCAAAAAAACGCTTGACGCCTACGTAAAACTCATCGGCGCAGGACAGGGAAAATCCCCTGAAGCATTAGCGTATCGACGTCAACTTGAGACATTATCCCCGCGGGACCCCGCCCTGGACCGAGCCGATATGGAGATCAGACGGGGGCAGGTGCTCAAGCGCCTGAAAAATGACCAATGAAGCCTATACGTACGCTGTGCAACGCCACGCCCGGCCGAAGCCGCACAACGACTTCCATTTGCCAAACGGCGAACCCCGCAGGCAGCGTATCCAAGCGAAGCGAGGCGATGGCCCCCGCAGCCAACAGCCCCTTGCCCAGGTCCACGAGGGACGCCAGCACGCCGGCGCAACCGATGACCACTTCCGTCTGCGCCCTATTCTCCGCAAAAAATGCGGTGATTATTTCTTTAAAATCCTTATTCTACGCAAAAAATGCGGCGATTATTTCTTTGCAATCCCTATTCTCCGTAAAAATGCGTAGAATATTTCTTCGCAACGTCATGTGGCCCGATTTGACGGGGAAGGCGACGGGCGTATCCGAACCCGCTATCGGACCGGAGCGTGATCGCTTCAATGAGGC
>JAJECT010000020.1 GCA_022821845.1 Rhodothermales bacterium
TATGCGCATGGCCGAGGAAGCTGGTTTCACCGTATGCGATCTTATTATCAAGATTCGCCGCGGTCCCATGATTTCTGATCGATGGAAAAACGCCCACCATGCACGCAAGCGACACTGTTTCTGGATTATTTGCCGAAACAGTGATCGGTGCGAACGCCTTCCGAACCGTGACTGATATCCGCGAATATAACCCCCTGTCCATTGACGAGCTTGGCAAAAACGCTGTGCGCACGCTGCTGGATTATCCATCTGTCGATCTGCCTCCAGAACGATCATTCAATGGCATAGGCGTCTATACGATTCACTACCACGGCGCATTTCTTGCGTACGAAGGAATAGACGCATCGAAACCGATTTATGTAGGCAAGGCCGAAAATCCCGGAAAACGACAAGGCAGACAACCCTCAAGAAGATCATCCCCCGTCCTTTACCGCCGCTTGTCGGAACATGCCCAATCAATCACGAGCGTCGAAAATCTTGACCTGCGAGATTTTAGCTGTCGCTGGCTGGTTCTTGATCCGATTTGGATCGGACTGACCGAACAAGTTCTCATTGCCGCATACCGGCCAATCTGGAATGCCGTTGTAGACGGATTCGGAAATCACGATCCAGGAAGCGGAAGACGCAACCAGAGACGGTCGTCATGGGATACGCTACATCCAGGCCGCAAATGGGCTGCACGTCTTCGCGAAAGCACATACGATATTCCCGCGATTTGCGACAAGATCGAATCCCACCGGCAAAAGGGCGGCGTCTCCCGCCCGCCTCTATAAAATCGCCGTTTGGAAAAACCGGAGCCCGAACGGGTTTCCCTCGATAAAAAGGCCTTTTTCAGGCTTCGTTTCGACCGAATCCAGTCGTCTTCTCCCGCGACAAATACCGGAAAACCGGGTCCTAAGGCGCTGTACACCGCGAGAATCGCATTAAAATCTGTTTCCTCTGTAAGGCGCTTTCCGTGTACCCGCCTTACGCCGCTTTAGTGCGCTCTGATACCCTGTTCGCGCCATATACCGTCGGCATCGCTTCACTGGCACTCAATTCGCGGCTGTCGCAACGAGCATAACAGGGGGCACGGGCCTCCACCACCGGCCTCCCCCGGCTTTCTGCTAAAACCCGCGCCCGCCGGGACTTCTCCACACCGCCCACCCCCTCTTTCCAGAGGGGTATACCGCCCGGTCTACCTGCCTGCAACCTTATGTATACCGATCAGTATACCTTTAATCCGCGCAAGTAGACTGATTAGTATACCGCAGCAGTCGTAAGGTAGACTGTCAAGTATACTACAGGGCGCATGGGCGTATACCGAGCGGTCTACTTGGCGTGTCCGCCTCGGAAATCGAAGCACGCCAGAGGCAAAACAAGGGAATCCGGCAAAAGCCAGCGGGAGTTAAGGAGAAACAGGGGGCCAATAAGCGAAAACAAGCAAATGGATGCAAACAAGCCAATAGAGACGCCGAGCCAGGAACGGGGCGAAATGCGCGAAGAAACGCAGGACCAGGAAACCCCGTCGCGGGCGATACAGAAAGCAAGTCCAGACCAGGCGCCCAAACAAAACACAGACTCGCAGCCCGAAGCGCAAGGCGAGCAGTTGCGTACGGATATTCTGAACGCCGCCTCGGCGCTGTTTGGAAACAAGGGGTATCAGGCCGTCTCCGTGGACGCCATTTCCCGGGAAGCGAAGGTGGCGAAACGTACGCTATACCGCTATTTCAAATCCAAGGACGAACTCGTACTCGAATACCTCGGCATAGAGGCGGCCCATATCCTGCACTGGCTGCGCATAAGCACGGAAAGCGGCCGGACGCCGCTGGAAAAGATCAAAGCGTTTTTTTCGGCCCTTGCCGAACGCACGGCTTCCCCTCGCTGCCGGGGCTGTCCCTTCCAGATGGCCTTGAGCGAATATCCCGATGCGGATCATGCAGCGAACCGGCTTGCCCGGCGACACAAGGAGGCCATCCGGGCCGAATTGCAGAAATGGAGCGCCGACGCCGGGTTTCGGGACATTGCGGGGACCGTCCACCGCCTGTATATGCTGATGGAAGGGGCCTGGGCCTGCGCTCGCCTGCGGGGAACGTCGCTCGAACAGGTTCCGGCGCAGCATCGGGTCGCGTCGCTGAACCATGCTGTCGTGTTGCTAACGAGCGGCGGGCTCTATGCAGAGACCCTGACTGCCGCTTCTTCGCGAACGCGCTGGCGCCGATCCGGGCGATCTTCTGGCGGTTCGGATCAGGCGGACGGACCAGATCGTCCCGAAGGCGAAGAAGAAGCGCCTATCGATACCGGAACGCTTTCCCTTTTCGAGGACCCCTGGTTTTCAAGCCCGGAACGGCGCACACGGGATTAACCTTCCTCGCTCCGCCAAGCGGCACGCCCGTTCTTTAGCGACGGACAGGAGACCGGGTACCTGAAAAGTCAAAGAGGCCGTGCGATACTATTCAAAAAATCAAGAGGCGTTTTCTTCAGCCCCCTCCATCTCCACCACGAAAAGCGATTGCCTGTCCACGCACCGCCGCGTCTGTTCTTCGCGCGCCACCCGGAGGCCCGCCTCGCGAAAAGAGTGCAGCCAATCTTCGTGGGTCCGAAAACGCAGGGGTCCCTCCTGCCTGGGCGCAGGCTCCCCTATCGACCGAAGGCGATTCGCCAGGCGATCCAGCCTGCAGAGCAACGCCAGTTCCCATTTCCACGCATACGTCGATTCAAGGATCGCCACGCGGCGGCTGACCCGCAGCGTTTCGCGGAGCAACGCTTCCGGGCGCTCGGCGTGATGCAGGACAAAAACCAGGAGGGCCGCGTCGAAGGTTCCGGGAGCGTAGGGCAAATGCCGCCCGTCGTACGCATCCAGCGGAAGCGACGTCCTGTTCCGGTCGAGGATATCCGCCAGGCGCGCCTGCGCCCCAAGGCGTTTCGCCACCTGCGCCCCCACATATCCTTCGGCGGCGCCTACGTCGAGCACAGATCGGGATCCCTCCAGGAAACGCGCGAGGCGGGCGGCTTTGCGGGCGGCCCGAAGCCGCAGCAAGAGGTCCGTAAGCCCGCGACGATACCGCCAGGCAGCCAGCGCGGTCCAGCCTCCCCATCCCGCCCAGATCCATAGCCAATAGGGGCCCCCCGTATAGAGCAAGTACGTCCCCAGCGAACAGACGGACAATCCGTACCAATGCCATGCAGGACGTTCCGCAGGCGCGGCAAGCGCGAGAACGCCCAGCAAATACCACGGATGCACGGTGGTGGCGCATACGAGAAAGCCGCCCGCCGCCCAAACGAACACGGGCCGCAGCGGGCCGTCCTCGCGCAAAATATCTTGCGGACCCGCCCAGGCTTTCCAGCCGGTTCCTGCAGGTTTGCGTCGTTGCATATAGAGCATGCCCAGCCCCGTCAGGTACAGCGCGGCAAGCACAGGGCCAAGCCATTTGCTCAGGTCCAGTCCGGTCAAAAGCATCAAAAAATACTTCAAGTTATAGTATAATCCTGCATTAAATTCAAAAAGGCGCACATAGAGATCAAGCGATGAACCCATGTTTTGCATTATGTCCGTTATCCCAATATTCAGGAACGGCAACGCAGGCGCGAGCGCCATGCCAAGGCTTGCCGCCACGCTCTTCCAGCCAAAGCGGCGCCAGACAAAAGGAAGCAGCAGGAACGGGTACAGTTTGACCCCGCCCGCGCAGGCCAGCCAGACGGAAGCCCAAATCCCCCGATCCCTCCTGAGCGCAAGCAACGCCAGCGCCAGAAACAAAACCATCGCCGCTTCGCCATGCCCCTGCCCGGCCCCCGCAAGCACGACCGCCGGATTCCATGCGTACATCAGCAGTTGTCTCGGAGCCAGCATGCGCCCCAGCGTCAGCACCGCCCCGAATTCGAAGAGCGCCAGAATCCCCTTGACAACGAACCAGGAAACGTCCCAGCCCTGGTCGTAGAAGGCAGCCCCGATCCGAAAAATCAGCTGGGAGACTGGCGGGTATACCGTGTGCAAGCCGGGCGAATTGAGTTCGTCGTACAGGGGTTCTTCGCGCAGGGCTTCCAGTTCCGGGCTGTCGGGCGCGTGGAGATAGGGATTGTGCCCTTCGGCTTGCACAAGACCGTCCCATACGTACCGATAGGCGTCGTCGGAAAGGGTTGGGGGAAGCCAGAATACGGCCAGCCGGAAGACCAGGGCCAACGCCACGACGACAGGCATGGAGACGTCTCCCCGTTTCCAGACGAGGACGCACAGGGCGCCGGCAGCCAGCGCCGCTGCGACGAAGGCCCCGCGGGTTTCCGGCCCAGCCGCCCAGTAGGCCATGCCGCCCATGGCAAGCGTCAACAGCCCCAGCAGGATCAGGGTGCGGCCCGAGGGCCTGACCGAAGCGGTTTTGGTCAGATTATCCTTACCCGGCATGGAAGACGAGGCGCACCCTCCTGCCGCGGCGGTCGAACACGACCTGGTCCGCCATGGATTGCATGAAAAGCAGCCCCCGCCCCCCTTCTTGCAGCAGATTTTCGCAAGCCCGCGGGTCGGCAGACGTCTCCGGGTCGAATCCTTCCCCCTCGTCCTCCACCATCACCTCGATCCGTCCGCCTGCGGCTTGCATCCGAAAATGCACCTTTTTCTCCGGATCGAACCGGTTCCCGTGCTCGATGGCGTTCGTAACGGCTTCCACGGTCAACAGAACAATGTTGTAGGCAAGTTCTTCGTCGCCCACGCGGCCTTCGAGAAAGGCTTCCGTTTCGGAAACAATCCGTTCGATGCTTGCGCGTTCGCTGGCAAGCGTCCGTTCCATGATGTCCGGGGCGGGAGGGGTGTCGTGCATGGCGTTACGGGCTATTCGCTCATCCTCTTTCGGACACAATATCGTTAAAAATATCGGTCAGCGCACCGGTTAGGCGCCGGCGGTCGAATGGGGCCGCGCAGGCCGGATCCGGCTGCGGCAGGCGCCCCGCGCGCCACGCCTCGTAGCATTGTTCGAGGGCGGCGGCGACGACTTCCGGCGCCGCGTCCGGCTCCACGATGCGCGCCGCGCCGTACGCCCGAAGCGCCTCGCGCTCGACGCCTTCCGGCACAAGGCCCAGTATCGGCTTCCGGGCGCCAAAATATTCGTATATCTTGCCGGTCGATATCCGGTCGCAGCCCGGCGCGCGCCCGATGGTCATCCACAGCATGTCCGCCGCAAGGAGCGCCTTCGTCGCGTCCCGGTGCGGCAGGTAGCCCACATAATGCACCAGGTCGCCGATGCGCAGGCGCTCGACGAGACGCCGGGCCGACGCGGGCAACAAGCCTGCGAAAACAGCGCGCAGCCGGTTGCGCAACGCCGGCTTGCTTTCCGCCAGAGCCGCCAGACCCCGCAGGAATGGCTCCGGCGATTGCGCATGGTAGAATACGCCGCTATACAGAAGAGTAAATCTGTTTGGATCCGCATCGAGGCCCGGAATGCGCGGCGCGCCCGCGAAATCCTCGGGATCGTAGCCGTGCGGCACGATGCGTATGTCCCGGGCGGCGGGGATACCCGGATGCCGCCCCGCAAGACCGTCCCGCTTCGCATCATCGATGACGACGATCCGGTCCGCCGCGCGCAGGGCGCGGCCTTCCAGCCGGGTCGATAGCGCCCGGTGCCACGGGGTCGGGTAGACATGGCGCGGATTTCCAACCCAGTCGTCCCGAAAATCCAGGACCAGCGGCAAGCCGGTTTTGCGGGCAAGGCGGGCGGCGGCCAGATGCGACGCGTACGGCGGAGCGGAAGAATAAATCAAATCGCACGGAGTTTCCCGCAGCGCGGCGAGCGCCTGCCGGAGCGCGGGGCGAATCCACCCGATCTTGTTGTCCGGGACGAAGACCCATTGGCTGAGCGCAGACAACCCCTGCCGCACGGATTCGCGGGGCATGCGCACCGTGGCGCGCTGGCCGAAAAGACGGGTGGGATCCCACGAAGCGGCGCGGCGAATCGCCACGCCCGCCTCCTCGACCTCCCGAAGCAAACTGTCGTCGTAGGCGAAATAGCCATGCGGACGACAGGTAACGACCGTCGATTCCCAGCCGTATCGGGGCAGGTATTTCAGGAATTTGGCGGTCCGCTGGACCCCGCTCAGGCCCATGGGCGGAAAATAATACGCAAAGACAAGCGCCCGCCGCGCTGGCCGTGGAGCCAGGGAAGGTTCGGAAGAAAATGTCGGAACGGCAGATCGGTTCATGCCATGCGTTGCGCCTGCGGGTCCTGTGAACGCCTCAGGGACTTTTCGGGTTCGGAGGCGTTAAGGATACGCCGATCAAGTCCGCTTTTGCGCCGTAACGATACCGGCGGCAGGCCCTGCGCATTATGACGAAAACCGAACCGTCCCCCAGTCCCCCGTCCGCCGCCGACGCGCCCGAATCGGGTTCGCATTTCATTCGGGAGATTATTGAAAACGACCTGCGCGACGATACGTACGGCGGACGGGTCGCGACGCGGTTTCCTCCCGAGCCGAACGGGTACCTGCATATCGGGCACGCCAAAGCCATCTGTCTGAATTTTGGACTCGCGGAAGATTTCGGGGGCGCGTGCAACCTCCGGTTCGACGACACCAACCCCGCAACGGAAGACGTCGAATACGTCGAATCCATCAAGGAAGACGTCCGCTGGCTGGGTTTCGACTGGGGCGACAGGGCCTACTACGCTTCGGATTATTTCGACAAGCTGTACGCCTTTGCGGAGCGTCTCATCCAGGCGGGCCACGCCTATGTGGACAGTCAGGACGAGGCAGCGATTCGGGCGACGCGGGGGACGGTCACGGAGCCGGGACAAGAAAGCCCCTTCCGCAACCGGTCTCCAGAAGAAAATCTGGACCTTTTCCGCCGCATGAAACGCGGCGAATACGCGGACGGGGAGCATGTCCTGCGCGCCCGGGGCAATATGGCGTCGCCCAATATGAAGATGCGCGACCCCCTCCTCTACCGGATTCGCCACGCGCATCATTATCGTTCCGGGGATGCGTGGCGCATTTATCCAATGTACGACTTTGCGCACCCCCTTTCGGATGCGCTGGAAGGAGTAACGCACTCCTTGTGCACGCTCGAATTCGACAACAATCGGGAACTGTACGACTGGCTCGTGGAGCGGTGCGCGGAGCCGCCGCGCCCCCGCCAGTACGAATTTGCGCGCCTCAACCTCGATTATACGGTGATGAGCAAGCGCAAACTGCGGCGGCTGGTCGAGGAAAAGCATGTTACGGGCTGGAACGACCCCCGGATGCCGACGCTGGCCGGGCTGCGTCGGCGGGGCGTTCCGCCGGAAGCGATACGCGCCTTTTGCGCGGAAATCGGGGTGGCCAAAGCGGATAACCGCATTGGCCCGGACCTGCTGGATTACGCCATTCGGAACGACCTGAATTTCAAGGCGCCGCGCGTCCTGTGCGTACTGCGACCCCTGAAAGTGACGCTCGTGAACTATCCCCCCGACCGCGAGGAAGCACTGGATGCGCCTTTCTGGCCACACGACGTGCCGCGCGAAGGGTCGCGGAAAGTCCCTTTCGGGCGGGAACTCTACATCGACCGGAACGATTTTCGGGAGGACCCGCCAAAGAACTACTACCGACTGGCGCCGGGACGGGAAGTTCGCCTGCGGTACGCCTGCGTAATCCGGTGCGAAGAGGTGGTGCGCAACGAGGCGGGCGAGGCGGTCGAATTGCGTTGCGCGTACGATCCGGAAACGCGCGGCGGCAAGGCGCCCGTCGGGCGCAAGGTGCGCGGCGTCATCCACTGGGTGTCGGCAAGGCGGGCGATTCCCGTCGAGGCGCGGCTGTACGACCGGCTTTTTCGCGCGCCGGACCCGGAACGGGGCGAAGAAGATTTGGCGGACGCGCTGAACCCGGATTCGCTGATCGCGCTGCGGAACGCCCTCATTGAGCCAAGCGTGGCGAACGACCCCGCTGCGCAGCGCTATCAGTTCGAACGGGAAGGATATTTCTGGAGAGACCCGGAAGATTCGACGCCCGAACGCATGGTTTTCAATCGGATCGCGCCGCTGCGGGACACCTGGGCGAAAATAGAAGGCAGGGCGAAAGGCGCAGGCAGGGAAACAGCCGCCGGAGCCAAGGCAATCCGGAAAGTAGCCGGAAAAAAACCTTCTCCTCCCGCCTCCCCCACGCTTGCCGAACGGATCGAAAATCTTTCGGGACGGGAACGCGCGCATTTTGCGGCCAACGTCGAAATTGGCGTGTCCAGCGACATGGCGATCGGGCTGGCGCAGAAACCGGAGGCCCACGACTATTTCCATGAAGCGCTGGCCAACTATGCGGAAGCGCCGGACGCCGCTGCGCGCGCGAATGCGCTGGCCAACTGGATACTCAACGAATTGCCGTGGGAAAAAATAGCGCGGGAAAAGGGCGATTTCTCGTTGTCTCCCAAGGCGTTGTCCTCCCTCGTGAAATTAGTGGACGAGGACATTATTTCCGCCCGCACGGGCAAGGACGTGCTGGCCGAGATGCTGGCTACCGGCAAAAGCCCCGAAGCCATCGTGGACGAAAAGGGATGGAAACAGATGGCGGACCCGGAAGCGCTGCGCGCCGCCATAGACGAAGCGCTGGCGGCCTTTCCAGACAAGGCGGCTGCCTGCCGGTCGGGCAAAAAGGGCCTCGTCGGCTTCTTTATGGGACAGGTAATGCAGCGCACCGGCGGCGCGGCCAAGCCGGAACTGGTTCGGAAAATGCTGGAAGAGCAGCTCGGGGCATAGCGATCAGGGGCTGTCTCCCAAAAACGGACAACTCAGTCATTGGGATACAGGAAGGCCATGGGTTCGAGGCGGGCGCCTTCCGACGAGGCGACGGCGAACTGCGGCCCTTCGTACATCGTGGCGGCTCCGTATCGTCCGTCCTTGTGGACGGCGTAAAAACTGAGGCCGAACTGCGGGCGGCCCTGTGCGTCAAGGAGGCGATCCTCCGTCATGGCTACGACGCGGCGCAGCGTTTCCAGGCAGGCGTCTTCGGGATCATAGCCCTGGCGCATAAATTCTACGGCCAAAAACGATCCGCAGGACTGAATAGCCGCTTCGCCGCGCCCGGTCGCGCCGGCGGCGCCTGTGGCGTTGTCGCAGTATTGCCCCGCGCCGACAATGGGACTGTCCCCTATGCGCCCGGGAATTTTCCACGCCAGTCCGCTGGTGGTCGTCACGGAGGATACGTCTCCGGCGGCGGCGACGGCGCTCATGTGAATGGTGCCGTCCGTATGTTTGGCCGCTGCGTCCGGCCATTCCAGCCAGTTGTCGCGGGCGTTCAAGCTGGTTTTCCAAGCCAGCCAATCCCTCCGACTCTGCTCTGTAAGCAGGTTTTGGGGCTTGAATCCCATGCGAATGGCGAAATCTCGCGCTCCTTTCCCCACCAGGATCACATGGTCGGTGTAGTCCATGACCGCCTTGGCTACGAGGGAAGGCGTTGCAATATCCTCCAGCGCGGCGACCGCCCCGGCGCGGCGGGTAGGGCCATGCATGAGCGAAGCGTCCAGCGTAACGACGCCCCGCTCGTCCGGCAAGCCGCCAAGGCCCACGCTCTGGTCCGCAGGGTCCAGTTCCTGAATGTTGACGCCTGCGATGGCGGCGTCCAGCGGGTCCGCGCCCTCCTCCGTCATCATCCGATAGGCCTTTTCGACGCCGCGAAGGCCATTGCCGGAAGCCACGACGACCGGCGGGGTCCGGCGCGGCCGAGCGCGCAGCGGGTGAGGCAAGCCCGCCGTCGAAGCGGCAGCGACCGCGCCGGACAAATGCAAAAACGTTCTTCTCGATATTTCCGGCATACCGTATGTACTTTCGCGCTATGCGCTACGCCTTATTCGCTCCACGGGGGCACGATGTCCTGCATGCGCGCATACGAAATCAATTGGCCCAGATGCTCGGAATTATGCCGCAGATAAATAAGCAGGGCCGCGCGGACGGTTCGCGCCTCGTCGGTAAAGTACAAATCCACCATGGACTCCATCTCTTCGTCCGAAAGCCCGCGAATGCCGGAAACCGCAAACGCGTGCGCGTCCTTAAGGAACGCAACCACGTCTTCCTTTTCCGTCAGGTTGTCCAGCGCTCCCTGCACATCGACGTCCTCAGGCGTTTCGATCCCCACGAACCCGGCAAAGCCATACGACGCTTGCGCAACGTGCACAAGGTGTCGCCGGAACGAAAACACGATTTCGGTGGGCGCCCAATCGTACTGATCGGCGGGAAATACTTCGGCAAGGGCCACCACATTGTTCAGCACGGCGTCCACTTCGGAGGCGATCTCGTCCTGGCTTGACTGGGCCTGGGAAGTCATGGGCAGCCAGGCGGCGGCAAGCAAGGCAAGGGCTAAAAGACCAGAAAATTTCCTGAACATGGTTTTACGAGGGATGGTTATGAAATGGCTATGGGTATCGCGATGAAAAACGCAAGGAAGCGGGAAGATAGGGTTTGCGGCGATCAATTGCAGGAAAAAATGAACAGGACGGGCGCGGGACGCCAAACTGGCCGCAAGCCGGATGCGTGTTTTTTGCGCCTCGCCGTTCCCGCCCCGCAGCGAAAAGGCCGCGGACGCTCTATGCGGGATGCAGGCGCGCTCCCGTGCGGCGGTCGAAGAAATACAAGGCGTTCAGATCCAGCGCCAGCCGTACCGTATGGTTCGCGCGGGGCAGCGCCTGCGCGGCAATGCGGACGCGCACGTCCTGCGCTCCCGTTCGGACGCGCAACAAGGCTTCGCGCCCCATATATTCCACCGCATCCAGCAGAAAGTCGGCCTCGCATACGGGGAATTTCGGGGGCGTATCCGTCGCCGGGCGAATATCTTCGGGACGGATGCCCAGCGTTACGGCCTGCCCGACCCGCGAAGCCGCTGGCGCATGGCCGGGTTCCGCGAGGGGAATGCGCAGCGTGCCGCCTTCCGCTTCGAACGCAGGCCCTCCCCCGTTACCCCCAAGGAGGCGCCCTTCTATAAAATTCATGGGCGGGTTCCCTATGAATCCGGCGACGAACCGGTTGGCGGGCCGACGATAGAGCGCGCGCGGCGTATCGATTTGCTGGATGCGCCCCTTGTCGAGCACGACAATCCGGTCTCCCATGGTCATGGCTTCGACCTGATCGTGCGTAACGTAGATCATGGTCGTTCCCAGCCGGGCGTGCAGTTTCGACAGTTCCGCCCGCATTTTTCCCCGAAGTCCGGCGTCGAGGCTGGCGAGCGGTTCGTCGAAAAGGAAGATGCGCGGCTTGCGAACAATGGCCCTGCCTACGGCAACCCGCTGACGCTGGCCGCCGGACAATTGCTCCGGTTTCCGGTCCAGGATGGCTTCGACGCCGAGGAGCTGTGCGGCTTCCCGTACCCGCCGCTGCATGGCTTCCTTGCCGTATCCGCGCAATTTGAGTCCGAAGGCCATGTTGTCGAGCACGGACATGTGCGGATACAGGACCTGGCTCTGAAAAACCATCGCCACGTCCCGGTCTCTTGGAGGTACGCGCTCCATCGCCCGCCCGTCTATGTACAGGGCGCCCTCCGTAATCGATTCAAGCCCCGCAATGATACGCAGCACGGTGCTTTTACCGCATCCCGACGGCCCCACCAGCACGACGAATTCTCCCCGCTCGACCTCGAAGGCGATATCCCGGACAGCCTCGACCTGTCTGTCGTATACCTTGCGGATGTTTTCGAGTCGGATATGCGCCATGCGGACAGCGGAAAGACGGCAGAAGCGCTATTGGCGCGCGAATTATTCAGGAAAGTCAGGAGTAAGTAGCCTTAATCCCAAGGCGTCCACCGCCTTGCGGATGCGGCGCGCGCAGGCTTCCCGGCCCAGCACACCCATCATTGCAAACAGGCTCGGTCCGCCGGAAACGCCGCTCAGGGCAAGTCGAACCGGATGAATGATCCGGGCTGCGCCCACGCCCCTGTCCTCGGCCAGCGCGCGCAACGTCGTTTCCGTCTGCTCCGCGTCGAAATCCTGCAATTCCCCGAGGCGATCCGCATACGCGCTCAGGAGGTCCGCGGAATCCGACGCCCATCTCTTTTTGACAGACTGTTCGTCGTACGTATCCGGGTCGAACTCCGGGTCCGGGAAAAGATACGTGCACGTTTCGGGCAGGTCTCTGGCGAACGCAACGCGAGACTGCATGAGCGCAATGATCCGCTCCCAATGTTCCTTTCTCGTGTAAAAATCCGTACCGCCCCACTTGGCGGCCCGGCCCAGCAATCCGCCGACGGAAAGCGTACGCAGGAACTGCTGATTGAACCAGCCCAGCTTGTCCACGTCGAATTGCACGCCGCCGCCGCCAACCCGATCGAGCGAAAACCGCTCCGCCATGTCGTCAAGCGACAACAACGCCTCGTCGTCGCCGGGATTCCAGCCGAGCCGCGCCAGAAAATTGACGACGGCTTCGGGTTCGTACCCGGCGGCGCGGCATTGCTCCACCGTTACAGGCAACCCGTTTGCCTGGGCATGGCGCTTGGAAAGCTTGCCCTTGCCGCCCGGATTCATAATGAGCGGCATATGCGCCATTTCCGGCGCCTCCCAACCAAGGTAGCGATACAAGAGCAAGTGCTTGGGCGTCGAAGAAAGCCATTCCTCCCCGCGAATGACATGCGTGATCCACATGGTGCGGTCGTCCACGACATGGGCCAGATGGTAGGTTGGCATCCCGTCGGACTTGATCAGAACCTGGTCGTCTATGTCCTCGGACGCAAAGGAAACCGGCCCCCGGATGCAGTCCTCGAACGCGATGCGTTCGCCGGGTTCCACCTTCATCCGGATCACATGCTCGTCTCCCCGGTCGAGGCGGCGGCAAACCTCTGCCGAGGGCAGCGCCAGCGAGTTGGCCATCTCCCCGCGCGTGGACGCGTCGTATTTGGGCGAAGGATTCTCCTTTGTGGCGAACCGCTTCCGCATGGCTTCTATTTCTTCGGGCGTATCGAATGCGTAGTACGCATGTCCCTGGTCTACCAGCCGCTGCGCGTACACGGCGTAGAGCAGCAGCCGTTCGGACTGGCGATAGGGCTTGTAGCGCCCGCCTTGCTCCGGCCCTTCGTCCGGCTCGACGCCGGCCCACAAAAGGCCGGACAGGATATTTTCTTCGGCTTCCGGCGTAAAACGCGCCTGATCGGTATCCTCGATGCGAAGCACGAAAACACCCTCGTGCTTGCGGGCGAAGAAGTAATTGAAGAGCGCCGTTCGAAGTCCGCCCAGGTGCAAGGCTCCGGTGGGACTGGGCGCAAAACGAACCCGGACTCGGGGTGCATGATAGTCCATCATAGTCGTACGTCTGCGCAGCGTGCGCCGCGACTTTTTTGGGATGGGGAAAAGAAAAAACGACGGGTTGCGAGGAAGAGAACGCGATAACGCCCGAGCAACGCCTTTGATCCAGCGCAACGGAGCAAATATAGCGGAACCGCACCCGCCTTATGCGCGTCAATGCGGGTCTGTTTTCGAGACAAGCCGCAAACACGTCAAAACCTACGCATAACCAGGCATGATGAGCCGTACAAAACTGTTTTTTTTCAGTTCTCGAACCGCTTTAGCCGCATTATTCATCATTCTTTCGTACACCGCAGCGTGCGGATCGTTATCCCGGACGGCCCCGATCCCCGGCGCCGAGGACCCGGAGGTCGTCGCCTCTTTTGGCGGCGAAGTGCTTACGCTGGACGAATTCGAGGCGAACTACGCCCCGCAGGCAGGCGACAGCAACGAATCCGCCGCCGATTCGCTGGCCTCGCACCGGGATTTCCTGGAAAGATACGTCGATTTTCGGCTGAAGGTGCTGGCGGCGGAAGACGCCGGTCTGAATGATCGTCCCGACATTCTTGACGAGATATCCGCCTACCGCGTACGCCTCGCCCGCCCGTTCCTGATGGAAAAGGAGGTCGTCGATCCCCTCGTTCGCACCCTGTACGAACGGCGGATGGAAATGTCGGACGTAAGCCATATTCTCCTTATCGTCGCCGAGGACGCCCCCGCGGAAGACACCCTTGCAGTCTATCGCGAGATGCAGGCCCTGCGGGATTCGGCGCTCGCGGGCGCGGATTTCGGAGACCTTGCCGTACGCCACTCCGAAGACCCTTCCGCCAAAGCGCCTGCGGGGAACCGGGGATCGCGGGGACGGCTCGGATTTTTCAGGGGCGGAGACCTCGTCGAACCCTTCGAATCGTTCACGTACGACATACCCGTCGGCGGACTGTCTCCGGTATTCCGTACGCGATTCGGATACCATATGCTGAGGGTCCACGAACGCAAGCCCACCCCGGCGGATATCCGCGTAGCGCACCTTATGATTCGTCCTGCAGGACCGCCGGGCGATTCCACGAATGCCCTGGCCCGCGCAGAGGCGCTTAAACAACAACTGGACGAAGGCGCCGAATTTGCGGAACTGGCGCGCGCGCATTCCGAAGACCTCGCATCCGCCGGGCGCGGAGGAGACATCGGGCTCATAGCCTATACGGGACCGATTCCCGAAGCCTTCAAGGAAGCCGCCTTTGCGCTTGCGGAGCCGGGCGACGTCAGCGATCCGGTCGAAACGCAGTTTGGCGTACACCTTATCCAGCTGATCGAGCGCGGCGCGCTGCCTTCCTACGAAGAAGCCTACGAGGACCTCAAAACCCTGGCCGGGCAATTGCCGCGCATGGCGCGGGCCGAGGAAGCGCTGGCCCGCGACATTATCCGAAACAGACAGGGCCGGGTAGACACCGCGCTTGCCCTGAACGCCTTCGCGGGCGTCTCGCCCGACTCGATCCTCGCCCTGCCGAACGGCGGCCTCGCCATGGCGGCGCTTGCGGATACGTTCTTCGCGCTGGGCGATTCGACCTGGACGCTGGGCGATCTTGCAAGCGCGGCGGGCAACCTGGGCAGCCGCGGCGGTCGCGATACCGAAAGCACGGTGCGCGCCCTCGTTGCGTCGTTCGTCAAGGAAGCCGCCCTGAATGCGGAGGCCGCCCGACTGGAGGAACGCGACGGCGAATTCGCGAAAATCATGCAGGAGTTTCGCGACGGCCTCATGTTGTTCGCGCTGATGGAAGATTCCGTATGGACCGCCGCCGACCAGGATTCGGCAGCCCTCCGCGCCCGCTACGACAGGCAGCCGGAAGCGTATCAATGGCCTGACCGCATCCGGGCCATCTCCCTGCAAAGCACGTCGGATTCCCTGATGCAGGACGCCGCGGCGCGTTTCGACGCAGGCGCCTCGATAGCGGATATCCATGCGCTTTACGCCTCGGATTCGCTGTATGCGATGCATGCGGACACCACGCTCATAGCGGATTCGTCCGGCTCCGTCTACGACTACATACTCGACCTCAGCGAAGGCGAGCGCACGGAAGTCCTGCCGCTTCGGAACCGGCGCATCCTGCTGGCGCATGGCGGGGTCGAAGCGGCGCGCGGGAAAACCTTCGAGGAAGCCCGCACCCAAATCGTAAGCGAGCATCAGCAGGTGCTGGAGGAACGCCTGCTGGACCGCCTCAGAAAACGATACGCCGCGCATACCTTCCCGGACCGGCTGGCCCACGCCTTTCGCGAGAAACCGCCCGCCATGCAACCTGCCGAGGCGCCCGCCGCCCCGTAAGCCATGGGAACGCGCTCCCTGTCTGGATGCTGGCGGTTTCTGCGCCTGTGCGGCGCGGGAATCGGCCTGCTGCTCTTTGCCGGCTGCATGGAAGAAAGGCCGCTGCCGGACTACGTAGCGCGCGTGGAGGACCGGTATCTCCTGGAGGAAGACCTTGAGCGCACCATGGCGAACCTGCCCGCAACCGGGGACCCGGCGGAAATACGGCAGCAAATCGTGAATCAGTGGCTCGCCACGGAACTCCTGTATGGAGAGGCGCTGCGGCGGGGGCTTGCGGAAGACCCCGAAGTGCAGCGGCGCCTGGACGAAAGCGAACGATCCGTGCTGGCGAATGCGCTCGTCGAATCGTTTTACCGGGACAATACGGCGGCGCCCGCCGCGGAAGAAATGCGGGCCTATTTCGAACAACACAAGGAGCAACTCCGGCTGCGCGAGCCTTTCGTGCGGATTCGCTACCTGCGCGCGCCGACGGCGGCGGAAGCCCGGCGGGCGCAGCAGGCCCTGCGCAATGCGCCCGTGGCGGAACGGGATTCCATATGGGCCGCCTGGACCGCCGCGCTCGCAAGAAGCCCGTCCGCCCCGGACACACTGTCCGCCCCGCCCATTTCCGCATACGACCATTACCCGGAAAGCCGCCTCTTCGGAAACCAGCCCCTCATTCGGCAAGCGCTGGCCAACCTGGGCGACGAACGGACCGCCGCGATCATAGAAAGCGATTCCGCCTACCATGTGCTGCAAATGGCGCAGCGCATCCCGACGGGCAGCATCCCGGAGCAGGAATGGATCCAACCCGAACTGGCGCGCCAGATCATGCTCCAGAACCGGAAACAGTTGTATGCCCGTCTGGTTCAACGCTTGACCAATGAGGCCCTCGCACGCGAAGCGCTCGATAGTCCATAATATCTCGTACGGCGCGGCGTTTCTTTGTCGTTCCCGATTCTCCCGCGCATTCACGGCTTTGTACGCTTCATGTCTTTGCTTCCGATAAAACCCGCCGCGCTTGTTCTTGTCTGGGCGGCGCTCGCCGCCTGGACCCTCCCGGCGGCCCATGCGCAAGACGACGTGATCGACGAGATTGTCGCCGTCGTCAGCGACCAGATCGTGCTCAAGTCCGAAGTGGACGCCATCGTGGCGAATTATCTGCAACAACAGCGCGTCCCCTATTCCGAAGTCCTGTGGATGGACGCCCTGAACGAGTTAATCGGACAGGAAATCCTGAAAGTGGCCGCCCGCCGCGACACCAACATCACGGTACAGGAAGAGCAGGTCGATCAGGCGCTGGACCAGCGCATCGAGTTCATGGCGTCCCAGGTGGGCAGCGAGGAAAGGCTGGAAGAGTTGTACGGGCGAAGCATCGTACGCATCCGGGCGGACCTGCGAGACGAACTGCGCGATCAGTTGCTCGCGGATCAATTGCGGCAATCCAAGATCCAGAACATTCGCATCACGCCCACGGAATCCGAGGAATGGTTTCGTCGGTTCGCCGCGGATTCGTTGCCGGTCATTCCGCATGTGGTGCGGCTGAACCACATCGTGCGCTTTCCCGAACTGACGGAAGAAGCCCGCGAGGAAGCCCGCGAAATCATTACGGCCATTCGCGACTCCGTCGTAACGGGCGCGAGCGCGTTCGAGGACATGGCGCGGCGATTCTCCGAAGACCCGGGGTCGGCCAGCGTGGGCGGACGCATAGACAATACGAACCTGAGCGACCTCGTCCCGGAATTCGGCGCCGTAGCTTCGCGCAGCCCGATCGGGGAAACGTCGCAAGTATTCGAATCCCCGTTCGGCTACCACATTGTCCGCGTAAATGACCGGCGGGGCGAAATCGTCGATTTCAACCACATCCTGATTCGCATCGACGACAGCGAAATAGACCCCTCGGAAACCATTGCTTTCCTGACCGCCGTACGGGATTCGGCGCAGCATCTGGACATTCCCTTCGAACGCCTCGCCAAGCAGCATTCCCAGGAAGAATCCACGGCGCAGCTGGGCGGACGGGTCGTCGATCCGCGCAGCGGAGAACGCGACCTGGTCCGGGAAAATCTCGGCCCGCTCTGGCTGAACACCCTGGACACCATGCGCGTTGGGGAAATCAGCCTGCCCACGCCCGTGCAACTGGAAACCCCCCGGCAAGCCTACCACATCGTGCAACTGGTTTTTTCCCAGGAAGAGCATACGGTAAGCCTTGAAACGGACTACGAACGCATCGAGGAGTTCGCGCTTCAGGAAAAACGCGCGCAATGGATGCAGGACTACATCGATACGCTCCGGGAGGAAATCTACATAGACCTGCGCGGCAAGGCCCGAACGGTCCAGATGGCCGAACGGTAACGCGACGTTCCCGGCGTTCCCCTAAAGGATACTCTGATCAAAGCCGCTTCGCTCAGCGCGTCCCTATTGCCCGCAAAGACCGTCATGCCCGGATCATTGAAATCAGCAGAAAATACAGTAGATTCGGTACGTTGCGTCCGTGACGCGCCCTTCGGGAGGCTGCGAGGGGCACGCTGGCTGTGTCATTCCTCATTATGTGGGGCCTGCCACATCGCTTCGTCATTCCTTGCCAGCGCACCCCTCGCATGCCTCTGAGCTTTGCGGATTTAATCAGAGTATCCTAAAATTCGCGAACGCCTCGGCATGTTATGAATTTTCGCCGTATCCTTGGAAGAACCGTCGCCTTGCTTCTGTCCTGCGCGCCTCGCTGCGAAAAGCGATGGCCCCCGTATGGACGCAGGCGTTTACCCCACCTTATTCATCTACGGTATCCGAACATGATTCGTTCAAACGTTTTATCGCCGATATGCGTCGCGCTCGTTTTTGCGTTCGCCGCTTCGACGAGCGCTTTCGCCCAGGTCGGCGTGGGCGCCGAAGCCCCCGAGAGCGCCGACGTCCTTTTTGACGGGACGCGCGCCTCGCTTGACGCAAACTGGGAATATTGGGAAGGCCCCTGCTTCGCCTCGTCCATGCCTATCAAGTGGAATGTCGTGCCGAACCATTTCGACGACGGCGAAGGCACGGCCATGTCCAGCAAAGAGCCCTATTCGAGCACCTACGGTCAGGCAGACATCGTCACGAAGAAGAAGCCCCGCGATTTTCGGCTGCATGTCGAATTTCTGATTCCGCGCAGCCGGGGAAATAGCGGCGTCTACCTCGACAACCGGTACGAAATCCAGGTGGTAGAGGGCGAGGACGGCCTGCATGGCATGGCTTCTGTGATCAACGAGCAGGAAGCGCCCTACGAGTTGTTCAACGGTTTGCAAAAATGGAATTCGTATGATATCCAGTATCGCGGCGCCCGTTTCGACGAGCACGGCGAACGCAGCGAGAAGGCGATGGTCACCCTGTATTTCAATGGGGAGAAGGTGCATGAGAATGTGCCCATCAACAAGGTTTGGGGCGGTCCCTGCTCGGCGCTTGACGGGGGCAACGAGGGCGGCGAGCGCATCACCGACGCGCCGGGCGGCGTCAAGCTCCAGGCCGAAGGGCACGACGTGCGCTATCGCAACATCTGGATGCAGGAGATGAGCTTCGACGACCCGGATACGGATTTTTAACCGATTGATTGGCGCGGAAGGCGTTGCAGGAGCATCGGGCGTTTCTTGGCTTGGGTTCGAACCTCGGCGAGCGGGTCGAGCATCTTCGTTTTGGCGTCGCGCGACTGCACGCTGCGCGGGATGTGCGCGTGATGGCCGTGTCGCCCGTCTACGAATCGAAGGCCCACCTGCGGCCTGGCGCCGCGCCGCAGTCGCCCTATCTGAATATGGCGGCAGCGGTGCGGACGCGCCTGGACGCGCGGACCTTGCTTGCGCTTGCGCTGCGGATCGAACGGTCGAGAGGCCGCCGCCGCGCTTTTGGCTCGCCTCAGTGGGCGCCCCGGACGCTGGATATAGACGTGCTCGTTTTCGACCGGCTGTGTTTTTCGGGAACCGGGCTTTCCGTGCCGCATCCGAGACTTGCTTCCCGGCGATTCGTTTTGCGTCCCTTGTGCGACGTGGCCCCGGACCTGTACGTGCCTGCGCCGTTCGACGAGCAGGTCGGCGCGTTGCTTGCAAAATGCCCGGACCCGGGACCGGTTATTCGAACGTCCTTTGAGGTTTCAAACGCATTCTCTGTGTCATGCTCCTGAAAATCTTCGCTTTTTGCGTACTGGTGTATACGGTCTTCAGGATGGCGCGGACGCTTTTGCGGACGCTGGCGCGTCTTGCGGCGGGCCAGCAGCCGCGCCAACCCCGCTCCCCACGCAAGGATGGGCAATGGGCGGGACCCCGGCCCCGAAAAAGCGCGCGCGGAGGCGAGCAGGCGGAAGATGCGGACTACGTAGACGTGTAGCGGCGCGTCCCGCCGTTTCCGGTCGCCGGATGGAAAATGATGGAAAAGGTTTGCGCAGTCACTGCTCGACGCCCAGCGTAAACGTGATGGTGGCCCGGCTTGCTATCGCCTGGCCGTTCTTGCGGGCGGGGCGGTACATGTACTGGCTGGCCGCCGCGATGGCGGCTTCCTCCAGGCCGTGTCCCAGTGCATCGACGGCTTCCTTGATTTCGCCGTTTTCGTCGAGCAGGAATCGTTCGGTTACGGTGGCTTTCTCTACGCGGCCCCGGGCGTTCACCCGCGCCTCTACCACCAGTTTGGCCCGCACGCGTTTCCGCCGGGCTTCTTCTGTGTATTCGGGCGTGGCGACCCGCACGATTCGCGGTCCTCTCGTGGCGCCTGCGGCTGCTTCGGCCTGCTCGCCAGCGCGGGTTAGGGGCGCTTCGGCGGGTTCGAGCGAAAGCGCGCTGTCGGAAAAATCCAGTTCGTCTTCGGCAAGGTATTCGTCGTCCGGAACCAGTACGGGCACCAGCGGCGCGGGCGGCGCCGGGGCCGCCGCAGCGTGTCGCGTGGGCTGGATTTCCTCGATCGCAATGCGTTCGGCGTCGTTCGTCCGCCAGGTTGCGGGCAGTTCGGGGACGGTTTCGCGAAGGGGCCAGAAGCGGACGGCGCCAATGACGAGGGCCAGCGCCGCGGCGAGGCACGCCAGGAAGCGGGTGCGATGGGTCGCGATATGGTGCGGGTCGGAACGCGGCATCGACGGGCGCCTGCACAGGTTTTTTGTTTGAACCCGCCTTGCGGGCAAGGGTTCGCCGGGCGGCGGCCTGGAATTATGCGGCGGGCGCCTTTTAACTTCAAGCCTTTTACTTCAAAAAGACTGTGAAGATATTGAGACCGGGCGCAAAAATGCCTAATTTGTCCTAATTTAACAAGAATGCGCTTACGATTCGATTGGAGATAACTCCTATGCAACAAACATCGACGAATGGTTCTCCGTGCAAGCTGGCCCTGGCGGACGGAATCGTCGTGAAGGGATACGCCATTGGCCATCCGGGCGAAACGGGCGGCGAACTCTGCTTTAACACCAGCATGACGGGGTATCAGGAGATCATGACGGATCCGTCCTATCACGGGCAGATCATGATGATGACCTACCCGCACATCGGGAACTACGGGGCCATGGATATCGATATGGAGGCGGTCGCGCCCATGGTGGCGGGCTTCGTAGTGCGTCAGTTCGCCGCGGAATACTCCAACTTGCAGGCGGACGAATCGCTGGACCGTTTTATGAAGCGGCACGAGTTGGTGGGCATTAGCGGCGTGGATACCCGCCGCCTGGTGCGCCATATTCGTACGCAGGGCGTTATGAACGCCGTGATTTCGTCGGTGGACCTGGACGACGACCGGCTGATCGAAAAAGCGCGCAACTGGCCCTCCATGGATGGGCTGGAACTGGCTTCCCGGGTGACGGTGGACGCGGCGGAGGATTGGCATGCGGGAGACGGCCCGCGCATTGCGGTGTTCGACTACGGCGTGAAGCGCAATATCCTTCGGTCGTTCGAGGCGCAGGGCTGCGCCGTGCGCCTTTTCCCCGCTTCGGCGTCGCTCGAAGAGGTGCTTGCCTGGGAGCCGGACGGACTCTTTTTTTCGAACGGCCCAGGCGATCCGCGCGTCATGCCCCAGGCGATAGAAACGGTTCGGGAAGCGTTCCGAACGAATATTCCGCTGTTCGGAATCTGTTTGGGGCATCAGCTCATGGCGCTGGCTTCCGGGTGCAAGGTGTACAAAATGTTCGTCGGACATCGGGGGGCCAACCAGCCGGTGCAAAACCTGGGCACCGGCCATGTGGAGGTCACGACGCAAAACCACGGCTTCGCGGTCCGGGAAGCGTCCATCGGGGCGAAAATCGCCGAGGTGACGCATCGGAATTTGAACGATCAGACGGTGGAAGGGCTGCGTTTCAGGGATCGCGCGGCCTTTTCCGTGCAGTATCATCCGGAAGCGTCGCCGGGACCGCACGACAGCCATTACCTGTTCGATCAGTTTTTCAAGGAAGTGGAAGCGTATCGTCGCGCAACGGCGCGGAACAAGAAAAAAGTCACGGCCTGAGCGCGCCGCGCAGTATCCTCAAAAAATCGTTTCACAGGGGACGCCATGCCCAAACGCGAAGACATTCACCGGATTTTGCTGATCGGAAGCGGGCCTATCGTCATCGGTCAGGCGTGCGAATTCGACTATTCCGGCACGCAGGCGGCGCGCGCGCTCCGCAAGGAGGGGTACGAGGTGGTCCTGATCAATTCGAATCCGGCCACCATCATGACGGACCGGTTGACGGCCGACAAGATTTACCTGAAGGATTTGACGCCCGCCTCCATTCGGGAAATCGTCGATATAGAGAAGCCGGACGCGGTGTTGCCCACGATGGGCGGGCAAACGGCGCTGAACCTTGCCGGCGCGCTTCAGGACGAGGGATTCTGGGAAGCGCAGGGCGTAGAGGTGATCGGGGTGGATATCGACGCCATACAAATTACGGAAGACCGGCAGGCGTTTCGCGACCTGATGGAGCGCATCGGGATTGATCAGGCGCGCAGCCGCGTGGCGAAAAGTTTGCTCGAAGCCAAGGAAATCGCGCAGGAAATCGGGGAGCTGCCCGTCGTGATTCGTCCGTCGTACACGTTGGGCGGGTCTGGAGGAGGCATTGTATGGACCCATGAGGAATTCGACCGCAAAGTTACGCGCGGGCTGGAGATGTCTCCGGTGCACGAGGTGCTTATCGAGGAGTGCCTGTTCGGCTGGAAAGAATACGAACTGGAACTGCTCCGGGACGCCAACGACAACGTCATTATCGTGTGCCCCATTGAGAATGTGGATCCCATGGGCGTGCATACCGGCGATTCCGTTACGGTGGCGCCTGCGCAGACCCTTACCGACAAGCAATATCAGGGGATGCGGGACGCGGCGATTCGCGCCATGCGTTCGATAGGCACCTTTGCCGGGGGGTGCAATATCCAGTTCGCCTTCGACCCGTCCGGCAGCCGGATGATCGTCATAGAAATCAATCCGCGCGTATCCCGGTCGTCCGCGCTGGCCTCGAAAGCGACGGGATACCCCATTGCGAAGGTGGCGGCGCGGCTGGCGGCAGGGTACACGCTGGACGAATTGCCGAACGAGATCACGGGCGACACGAGCGCTTGTTTCGAGCCGGCCATAGATTACGTAGTGACCAAGATTCCGCGCTTCAACTTTGACAAGTTCGAAGGAGTGGACGAGGAACTTACGACCCAGATGAAGGCGGTGGGCGAAGTCATGGCCATCGGGCGGACCTTTGCGGAGAGTTTGCAAAAAGCCTGGCAAAGCCTGGAAATCGGCTACAACGGCTTGGGCGGCGACCGGGAGGACGCGCCCCCTGCGGAAGTGCGCGAGCGTTTGGCCAGGCCGCTGTGGGACCGGACGCTCCAGATTCGCAACGCCTTCAAACTGGGCGCGTCCGTCGAGGAGATTGCGGACGTGTCCAAGGTCGATCCGTGGTTTTTGTATCAGATTCGGGATATCGTGCGGCTGGAAGGGGAGATTGGGGAGCGGACCTTGCAGGAGATGGACGCCGAATTCATGAAGCGGGCGAAGCAGTACGGCTTTTCCGACGTACAAATTGCATACTTGCTGAACGAAGACGCGACCGAGGCGCAGGTTCGGGCGCGCCGCAAGGAGTTGGGCGTGATCCCTTCCTATCAGGTGGTCGATACCTGCGCGGGCGAATTTCCTGCCCAGACGCCCTATTTCTATTCTTCGTACGAAGAGGGCAACGAAAGCGAGGCGTCCGATCGCAAGAAGGTGATCATTTTGGGGAGCGGGCCGAATCGCATCGGGCAGGGCATCGAATTCGATTACTCATGCGTACATGGCGTGAACGCGGTGCGGGACAGCGGCTACGAAGCCATTATGATCAACTGCAACCCGGAGACCGTTTCCACGGATTTCGATATTGCGGACAAGTTGTATTTCGAGCCGGTGTACTGGGAACGGGTCCTCGATATCGTCGAGCACGAACGCCCGGAGGGGGTTATCGTGCAGTTGGGGGGGCAGACGGCGCTGAAAATCGCGGAAAAAATACACGAGCACGGCATTCGGATTTTCGGCACGTCGTACGAAATGATGGACCTGGCGGAGAGCCGGGGCAAATTCTCGCATGTGCTCCGGGAACTGGAGATACCGTTTCCGCCCTATGGCATGGCGGTGACGGTGCAGGAGGCGGTGGCTACCGCCGAGCGCATCGGGTATCCTATTCTGATCCGCCCGAGTTACGTGCTGGGCGGGCAGGGGATGCGCATCGCGATCAACAAGGAAGAAGTCCAGCATTACACCAAGAAAATATGGACCCTTTTCCCGGAAAATCATGTACTGCTCGACCTGTTTCTGGAGAACGCCATCGAAATGGACGTGGACGTCGTGCGAGACGGGGACGAGACGTGGATAGCGGGAATTATGCAGCATATCGAGCCGGCGGGGGTGCATAGCGGCGATTCGACGGCGGTGCTGCCTCCATTCTCTCTTCCAGAGGAAATTTTGCAGACGGTGCGTACGTATGCGCGGGATATCGCCGACCGGCTGGACATTATCGGGTTGATGAACGTGCAGTTCGCCGTCAAGGACGGGATCGTGTATTGCATCGAGGCCAATCCGAGGGCGTCGCGGACCGTGCCGTTCGTGGCGAAGGCGACGGGGATCCCCGTGTCCGATATCGCCACCAAAGTGATGCTGGGCCAGAAACTGGCCGATTTTCGGAAGGCGGGGCGGCTTGCGTCGAGCCTGGAGGGGTTTGCGATCAAGGAGCCCGTGTTTTCCTGGGACAAATTCCCCGAAGTGCCGAAAGAACTGGGTCCCGAAATGAAATCTACCGGCGAAGCGATCGCCTTCGTGGATGCGCTCACCGACGAGCATTTTCAGCGCCCGTACGAAATGCGCAATCTGTACCTGAGTCGATAGGGAGGCTTGCGTGATTGCCCGCGAAGGATACGCTATCGCAGGCGTTGCGCTTGCGCTGTCGGCGGGGCTTGGAGGCGTCGGGCTGTTCTTCCCGTGGCCCTGGAGCGCGCTCTTTTTCGCGGCGGCGGCAGGCCTTGGGGGCGGCGTGTTGCTGTTCTTTCGCGATCCGGTTCGTACGCCGCCGCCGGACGCCGACCGGATGGTGCTGGCGCCTGCGGACGGCAAGGTGGTGCTTGTGGAGCGCGAGGCGCCCGGGCCGCCGTACGTGGGGAGCGAAGCGCAAAAGGTTTCTATCTTTCTTTCCCTGTTCGACGTGCACGTGAATCGCATTCCGGCGTCCGGCGTAGTGGAGCATGTAGCGTATATTCCGGGGGCCTGGCTTGCTGCGTGGCGCCCGGAGGCGAGCGAACGAAACGAGCGTTCGGAGATCGGTCTGCGGCATCCGTCCGGCCGGCGCGTGCTTTTTCGGCAGATCGCAGGCGCCGTGGCCCGCCGCATTGCGTATCATGTAAAGAAGGGAGACCGGGTGGCGGCGGGACAGCGTTTCGGCATCATAAAATTCGGGTCGAGGATGGATGTATTCGTGCCGCGGGACGTCGTGCTGGACGTATCCGTCGGGGACCGGGTGCGCGCGGGAGAAACGGTTCTTGGACATTTTCCGGTTGCGGACCGCAAGCCATGACGAACGGCGATTCCGACGAAAGACGAAAGGGGCTGCCCCGCGCCGTCGTGCCCTCGTTTTTTACCCTGATGAACCTGTTGTCGGGGTATCTGGCCATCGTGCAGACGATCGAGGGACGGTTCGATTACGCCTGCTGGCTGATCGTGCTGGCCGGACTGTTCGATGCGTTCGACGGCATGATGGCCCGCCTTACGGACAGCATGACCCTGTTTGGCGTCGAACTGGATTCGCTTTCCGACATGGTGTCGTTCGGCGTGGCGCCTTCCGCCCTGATCTATGTATTCGGCTTGCAGGAATATGGCGTCGTGGGTCTGATGGTTTCGGCCTTGCCAACCATCTGCGGGGCCGTCCGCCTCGCCCGGTTCAATGTCCGGTTCGACGGGGAGAAGCGGGATTATTTCAGGGGGTTGCCTACGCCCGCCATGGCGGCGGTTATCGTGGCCTTCATTCTCAATTTCGACGAGGCGGGCTGGTTTCGTCAGTTTAGCCCGGGCGGACTACCGGTTTTCATTCCCTTGTCTATCGGTTTGTCGATGCTGATGATCTCCACGATCAAATTCGACGCGCTGCCCCGGCCTTCCCATGCGTACATTCGGAATCATCCGCGCAAGGCGACGTTGTATGGAATCGGCCTGCTGCTGATTATTTTCTTGCAGCAGATCGGCTTGCTTGCGGCGCTTGCCAGCTACGTCGCGATCAACGTATGCTACGCGGTGTATTCGCTTTTCAACGGATTGCCCGCGGAGCGGGACAAAAGAGGGGCGTGACAGCGGCGTATGGCGTATCTTGGGGCTTGCCCGCCGCCGGGAATGTATGCCTTTTGTTTTTATCGTTTCGCAATGCCATGTATAAAGCCAGCGTCCGCGTTACCTTGCGCCCCTCCATTCTGGACCCTCAGGGAAAAACGACCCATCATGCGCTTGAAAACCTTGGTTTCGACAGGGTGGAGCGCGTGCGTATCGGGAAGTTCGTGGAGATGTGGATCGACGAACGTACGGAGGAAGAAGCCGAACGCGCGGCGCGCGCCGCCTGCGAACGGCTCCTGGCCAACCCCGTGATGGAGAATTTTGAAATTTCCGTGAAAAAAATATAACGCAAAGAAGCGGCGCCAGGCGGGGCTGCTTGCTTCGCTTTGGCGCAAGGCGCGCGGGGCGGCCTGGCGTTGGCGCGCGGCGGCGGATCAGGCTTCGCTATCTTGCGGGCGTTTGTATTCCTGCATGGCGGCTACCGCCGCGGCGTCGGCCAGGTTATTGAATTCGTTGTCCGCATGCCCCTTGACCTTGATCCACGTTATGCGATGCCGGGCGCTTTCTGCAAGCAACGCCTCCCACAAATCCCGATTTTCCACGGGTTTTTTGCCCGCCGTTTTCCATCCGTTGCGTTGCCAGCCGCGGAGCCAGCGCTGGTTGAAGGCATTCGCCAGATAGGCGCTGTCCGTGTGGAGCCGCACCTTGCAGGGCGTGCGAAGATGTCGAAGCGCCTCGAGCGCCGCCGTCAGTTCCATGCGGTTGTTGGTGGTGTGCGACGCCCCGCCGCTTAGTTGCTTGCGGCGCGATTCGTGCATAAGCAACGCGGCCCAGCCGCCGGGGCCGGGGTTCCCGCTGCATGCGCCGTCCGTATAGATGGTTATGTTTTGCAAAATCAAGTGTCTATAGGGGATACTCTGAATAAGTCTGCAAAGCGCAGCGGCCTGCGAGGATGCGGAGACAGAACCGTCGCCGCATGAATCCGGTACGAAAGCGCTGGCAGCGAAGTATACGCATACGCGCACACAAGTATGGACTTTGTCGATTACGTAACGATCACCGTCCGGAGCGGACGCGGGGGGGCGGGAGCCGTCGCCTTCCGTAGAGAAAAATACGAACCGAACGGCGGTCCCGCAGGCGGAGACGGCGGGCGCGGAGGTTCCGTATTGCTCGAAGGGGACAGCAATCTGTATACCTTGCTCGATTTGCGCTACAATCGGCACCATTTCGCCGAAAACGGGGAGGCAGGCGCCGGAAACAACCGAACCGGGCGCTCCGGTCAGGATATTGTGCTGCGCGTACCGCTTGGCACCATCGTCAAACAGCGCGATTCCGGGGAAATACTGGGCGAGGTGTGCGAAGCGGGCGAGCGGCTGGCCTTGGCGACGGGGGGGCGAGGCGGCAGGGGCAATGCGTTTTTCCGGTCGCCGACGAACCAGGCGCCCCGGCACGCCCAGCCGGGAGAAGAGGGAGTAGAGCGAAACCTTGCGCTCGAACTCCGCTTGCTGGCCGACGTGGGCGTCGTGGGCTTTCCGAATGCGGGCAAGAGCATGCTGGTTTCCGTGTTGTCGGCGGCGAAGCCGAAAGTGGCGGATTACCCTTTCACGACGCTCGAACCTTCGCTGGGCGTCGTGCGGGTCGGGGAGTATCAGTCGTTCGTGATCGCAGATATTCCGGGCATTATCGAGGGCGCGCACGAAGGCAAAGGACTGGGTATCCGGTTTTTGCGCCATATTGCGCGCAATGCGGCGCTCCTTTTGCTCATTCCCATCGATTCGAAGGACCTGAGGGGGGAGTACGAGGTCTTGCTACGGGAACTTGCCGCCTACGACCCCGCCTTGCTCGCCAAACCCCGCGTCGTCGCGTTCTCGAAAACCGATTTGTTGCCTCCCGAGGAGCGGGATATCGCATCGGATATCGTCGCAGAGGCTTTTCCCGAAGGCGTAGCGCCGTTGCCGGTCAGTTCGGTGGCGGGTTTTGGTTTGCCTGCGCTGAAACGGCGGCTTTGGGAGGCGGTTCGGCAGAGCAGAGGGGGCGCGCTATGATGGAAAATAAGGCAAAAAAAGGCGGCAGGGCGGCGCCGGACACGCTGGATGGCGCGGAACGGCGGGCGATGGTGGCGCTTGCGCTGGTTCCGGGCGTGGGTTCGGGGCGCCTGCGGGCCCTGATGTCGCGGATGGGGTCGGCCCAGGCTGCGCTGGGGGCTTCCGCGGCGGCGATTGCGTCCGTTCCGGGCGTCGGACGGGATTTGGCGACGCAGATTGCCGCCGCCGACTGCGGAGAATCGGTCGAGAAGCAGTTTGCCCGCGCCGAAGAGATTGGCGCGGAGATGGTGGCCCTTGGGGATGCAAACTACCCTTTTTTGCTGCGCCAGATAGACGATCCGCCCGCGTTTTTGTGGATGCGGGGGCGTTTGCCGGTCGCAGAGGAGCCCGCGCGCGCACTGGCCGTGGTGGGAACGCGGCGCATGTCGCCGTACGGCTTGCGCGTGACGGGCGAATTGACCGAGGCGCTGGTTCGGGAGGGTTTTTCTATTGTGAGTGGTTTGGCCTACGGCGTGGATGCGGCGGCGCATCAGGCGGCGCTGGATGCGGGCGGGCGTACGATCGCCGTCCTCGGTTCGGGCATCGACCGGGTGTATCCGGCGCGGCATCGGCGCCTTGCCGAAGACCTGATCGCCACAGGCGCCTTGTTGTCCGAATATCCCATGGGCGCGCCGCCGGACGGGCCGCATTTTCCGCGCCGAAACCGGATCGTGAGCGGGCTTGCCCTGGGGGCGCTGATCGTGGAGGCCCATGAAGAGGGCGGCGCCTTGATTACGGCCCGCCTTGCGTTGGAGCAGAACCGGGAAGTGTTCGCCGTCCCGGGCAGCGTGCACAACCCCTCAAGCGCAGGCGTACACAGGCTGATCCAGAAGGGCGAGGCCAAACTGGTTCAGCGAGTGGAGGATATTCTGGAAGAACTGGAGATTGCGCCGGGGGCGGCGTCTGCGCCCGCGAAGCCGGCGCCTGCGCTGGACCCGGAGGAGAAGGTTTTGTGCCGGGCCCTTGCTGCCTCGGCGGGACCGTTGCATATCAATACGTTGTGCCTGACTGCGAAGATGGACCCCGCCGCGGCCCTTGCGCATTTGCTCGACCTTGAGCTGAAAGGCGTGGTCAAGCAAATGGCGGGCAAGAAATTTTTCCTGATCGCCTCGGTGGATAGCTAAAGGATACTCTGATCAAAGCCGCTTCGCTCAGCGCGTCCCTATTGCCCGCAAAGACCGTCATGCTTGTATCGATGCAATCAGCAGAAAACACCGTAGATTCGGGTCGTAGGGGACGTGACGCGCCCTTCGGGAGGCTGCGAGGGGCACGCTGGCTGTGTCATTCCTCATTACGCGGGGCCGCCACACTAGCTGCTTCGTCATTCCTTGCCAGCGCACCCCTCGCATGCCTCTGAGCTTCGCGGATTTAATCAGAGTATCCTAAAGCCGAAAACAGAAGGGCGCTGGTTATTGTCGCCGCACATTTGCTATGTCCGAAGAACGGGTCGAACAAATCGTGACGCTTGAGGCGCCTGCGGGGTACGCGGAAGGTCTCCGCATCGACCGGTACCTTGCCCGGTTCCTGCCGAACGTATCCCGCACCAAAGTGCGCCAGGGCATCGAAGAAGGCCGGGTGGCGGTGAATGGCGTTGCGATCACGAAGCCGTCCCATGTGGTGCAGGCGGGCGACGTCATCGTATGCACGCTCATGCGCCCGCCGCCAATCGAAGCTCGCCCGGAGCCGATCCCCCTGGACATTGCGTACGAAGACGACGCCGTGATCGTGGTGAACAAACCCGCGGGCATGGTGACGCATCCTGCGTACGGGCATCGCGCGGGCACGCTGGTGAATGCGTTGCTGCACCATGTCGGCGCCGGTCCGATCAGCATGGACGCCGGCCCGGATAGCGAATCCTTTGCTCCCGACGACAGCGAGGGCCTCGGGCTTTCCGTCCTGCACGCGCTTCCGGCCCGCCCGGACAACCCGGCGATTCGTCCGGGCGTCGTGCACCGTCTTGACAAAAATACGTCCGGCCTGCTGGTGGTCGCCAAAGACGACGTATCCCATCGCCGCCTGGCGGCGCAATTCGCGGACCATACCATTCTTCGGCGGTATCTTGCGGTGTTATGGGGCGTTCCGGACCCGCCCGCCGGACGGATCGAAGGCGCTATCGGGCGCGACGCTCGCGACCGAAAACGGATGGCTATCGTCGCGGCGGACAAGGGCAAGCGCGCCGTCACGCAGTACGAAACGCTGGAGCGCCTGGACCATGCCGTACTGGCCGCCTTTCGACTGGAAACGGGGCGGACGCATCAGATTCGCGTGCATGCGCAACACCTGGGGCATCCTGTGTTCGGGGACGAGACGTATGGCGGGCGGGCCGTGCGGTTCGGTCCGGTTTCGGGCAGCCGCAAGGCGTTCGTCCAGAATCTTTTCGCGCGCCTCGGCAGGCAGGCGCTTCATGCGGAAACGCTGGGGTTCGTACACCCCCGAACCGGGGAAAACGTATCATTTCGGGCCGACATGCCGGCGGACATGGCGTATGTCGTCGAGCGTTTGCGCCGCGCAGGCCGCGCGAACGGGGGATGAGCATTGCCTGCGCAGCGAACAAGGCGCCATGCAGGACGTTAACGGGTTCGTTTGTTTGTCTGTCCTGGCGTTTTCTGATTCCTTCCTGTTTCTGCGCATTTTCTGTGACGAAGACCTGGCGGAACATACGCGGCGCGTTCGATATTCTGCCCTGGCCGTCGGTGGCGGACGGGGCCGCCGTACCCGGCAGCGCGGCCTGGCGGTATGCGGAGGACGCGATTCGCCAGACGATGGCCCGGTTCCGTTTCGAGGAGATTCGTACGCCGATTCTGGAAGAAGAGGGCTTGATTGCCCGGGGAGTCGGCGAAGGGACGGATATTGTCGCCAAGGAAATGTTCGTGGTGGATCGCGGGCGCGACCGGTATGTGCTGCGTCCCGAAGTGACGGCGCCCGTCATGCGCGCCTGGCTTCAGCATCGCCTCGAACAGCGCGGCGGCGTCCAGCGGCTCTACTACATTGGTCCGTGTTTTCGCGCGGAGCGTCCCCAGAAAGGAAGGTATCGGCAATTTCACCAGTTCGGGTGCGAAATCGTCGGGTCGGACGATCCGCGGGCCGATGCCGAAGCCATTGCGCTCATGCTGGCCGTATACGATGCGTTCGGCGTGACGGGGAGCCGCCTCCGCATCAATACCCTGGGCCTCCCGGAAGAACGTCGCCGGTATGCAGCCGCGCTGCGGGACTGGCTGGAGCCGCACCGGAACGCGCTTTCGGAAACTGGTCGGCGGCGGCTCGACAAGAACCCGCTTCGCCTGCTCGACACGAAAGACGAGCGCGAGCAGGCACTCCTTCGGGACGCGCCCCGACTCGTCGATTTTACGGGCGAGCAAACGCGCAACCGGTACGAAAGCGTAAAGCAATGCCTGGACGACGCGGGGATTGATTTCGAGGAGGACGCCATGCTGGTCCGCGGGCTGGATTATTACATGCACACGGCGTTCGAACTGGACAGTCCGGACCTCGGCGCCCAAAGCGCGCTGGCGGGCGGCGGCAGATACGACTTGCTGGGCGCGGCCCTCGGATCGGATCGGCCAGCGCCGGGCACCGGTTTCGCCGCAGGCATGGAGCGATTGTTTCTGGCCCTGAGCGCGCAAGGTTTGTCCGTTCCGGAAACGGCCGCCCTTGACGTATTTCTGGTGGCGCTTGGGAGCGACGCGCAGCAGTGGGCGTTTCGGGAGGCGCAGCGTTTGCGGCGGGAGGGCGCGTCGGCGAGTTTCGACCTGAAAGGCCGCTCCATGAAGGCGCAAATGCGCGAAGCCCACCGGCAGCAGGCGCGTTTTGCCTTGATTGCGGGAGAATCCGAACTGGCGGCGGGCGTGGTTCAGCTGAAAAACATGGATTCCGGCGAGCAAACGCAGCTCCCTGCGGACGCGGCCCCCGCGCATATTCTCCAATGCCTTGCGGGCGCCCGCGCTGGCGCGGCCCCCGCCCCGATTCCTTCTCGATAACCGCACGCAACGCCCTGCGCCATGTATCCGCGATTGAGCGACCTCTTTCAGGACCTTTTCGGTTTCAGTTTGCCGTTTCCTATTTATTCGTTCGGGGCGATGGTGGCGCTGGGAGTGATCGTGGGCATGTGGGTGGCGCAGCGCGAACTGAACCGCATGCACGGGGCCGGTCGCATCGGCAGCATACGCTTGGTCGGGAAGCGCGGCGGCAAAAAAGGGCGTTCCGCTATGCAGACCGCCTCCCCCGCCGCGCTGATGGGTACGGTCACTGTGCTGGCCGTGGTGTGCGGAGTAGGTGGCGCCAAAGTTTTCCACATTTTGGAAAATCTGGAAACGTTCGTTGCCGATCCTGCCGGGATGATTTTTGCGTCGGGCGGCTTGACGTTCTACGGCGGCCTGATCGCCGCGGGCGTCGCCATTACGCTGTATGTGCGCAAAAAGGGGGTGTCGGGGGCTGCTTTTGCGGATGCGCTGGGGCCGTCGCTCATGCTGGCCTATGGCGTCGGGCGGATCGGTTGCCACCTTGCCGGGGACGGAGACTGGGGAATTCCTGCGGATATCCTGGCCAAGCCCGGCTGGATTCCCATGTGGTTATGGGCGGAAACCTACCCGAACAATATCCTGGGCGTACAGTTGCCGGAATCGGGGGTGTACCCTACGTCCATCTACGAATTCCTGATGGCGATGGCGCTGTTCGGGGCGTTATGGGCGCTTCGCAAGCATCCGTATCGCAATGGGTGGCTTTTTTCCTGGTATCTGGTTTTCAATGGAGGCGAACGGTTTCTCATCGAGCAGATACGGGTGAATAACAAGTTCGACCTGTTTGGCCTCGCCGTTACGCAAGCCGAAGTCATTTCTCTTGCCGCGTTGCTGATTGGATTGGCCGGGCTGGCGTATACGTGGAAGCGACGGGAGGAGGCGGCGCCGCCTGATCTGGCTTCGGCGATGCCGGACGTTCGGGCGACGCCGGGGGCCTGAGGCCGTTTTTGAGACTGTCCACCAAGGCAATCATGCCTTCCGATCAGAATGAAGACGCTCTGCTTGTTTTAGGCCGTCGTCCGGTCCGCGAGGCGCTGGAGCGTACGCCGGGCCGCGTTGAGAAGGTGTTGCTTCAGCGTCCGGGAGGAGGCGAGTTGGCTGAGATTCGCCGCCTGGCGGCCCGGGCGGGCGTACAGGCGCAGTTCGTTCCCGCGGGACGGCTCCGGCAATTGGCGCGCGGCGTGGCGCATCAGGGCGCGGCGGCGATCATGGCCCCTGTAACGTATCTGTCGCTGGACGACCTGCTGGCCTCTGTGGCCCCTATGCTTGAGGACGTGAAGGCGCGCAAGCCCCGGCTGCTCGTCCTGGACGGGATGCAAGACCCGTTCAATTTCGGGGCGGTGCTGCGTAGCGCGGTGGCTTCGGGCGTGGCCGGGGTTGTGGCGCCGCGGACGGGCATGGCCCCGCTGAACGCCGCCGCCATGAAAGCCAGCGCGGGGGCTGCGGGCCGCATTCCCATTGCCCGCGCGAGCCGCCTGCCGGACGCCATGCATCAGCTCAAGGAGCGGGGATATTGGGTGGCCGGGGCCGACGCCGGGGGCGACGTCAGCGTTTGGGACCTGGACTGGGACCGTCCCATGGTGATCGTTATCGGCAACGAAGCGAGAGGGATTCGCCCCGCCGTGCTCGAAGCGTGCGATTATCGCGTCCGCATTCCCATGCCCGGCCCGATGGAATCATTGAATGCCTCTGTGGCGGCGGGCATCCTTCTTTTCGCCGCCGCAAGATAACGTTCTTCATGGACAAGGCCGGAGCGCATGCAGCGAGGCCGGGGCGCCGTAGGTTGCCGTCGGTTCGTATTGCCGGATGCGCAGGAAAAGGCGCCGCGCCGCGTTTCTGAGGGGCAGCGGCCAGTCTGGCGCCCAGAATTGCAGCCCTTCTGTCAGCGCTTCGGCAGGAATTTCCAGCGGCTCCCCGGATGCTGTCTCCCCGGATGCTGTTTCCGCCGCGTCGTTCACGGGGGCCTGCGCGTAGGCGTGGAGCGTACCCAGCGCATCAAGTCCTGCGATCCGAATGATTTCGCCACGAGACGGCGTAATCAGGGCGGAGCGGGCCACCAGCAAGGCTTCCTCCGCGCCCATGTTGGCGAGCGCCCGCACCGCTTCCGCCTGCACGGCCTGGTCCGGATCGGACTGCGCGGCGCGCAAGGCGAGGGCAATCAATGCGGCGCTGGATCCTGCCTGGTCGAGCGAGGCGAACACGGCTTTCCGCGCGGCGGGCGCCGGGTCTTCGTAGGCGGCGGCAAGCGCCCGGTCGGCGGCTCCGCCGGAGGCGAGGCGGGCTATGGACTGCACGATGGCGGCCCGCGCGCGGGGATCCGGCTCTTCGCCCAGGGCGGTCCGCAGGCCGATGACGAGGGCCGGATCGGGCGGGAACGCTCGCAGCGCTTCTGCGGCGGCAAGCCGCGCCGCCGCAGAAGAGGCATGGCGCAACTGGGCAATCCAGCCCGCCGCCGTCTGCTCGACGCGGAATTCCATCGGCAGGGGTTTTTCGGGGCGGACCGCTACGAAACGCGCCCGGTGCGGGAAGGGCAGATCGAAGGCTTCGGAAGGTCCGCGCAACGGTACGTCGAAGCGTTCGGTTACGCCCAGCGCGCCCGCCTCAAGGACAAGCGGGATGGGATAGGCCGCCGGTTCGCGCAGGGCATCCGGGATTTCTTCGATCGCTACGCGCAGCGTGCCGGCAAGGCTTTCGTGCCGAACGGAAAACACGGGACGGCGCAGCCAGGCATTGGCGACGCCGAGCGCATCGACGCCTGTTATGGCAAGGACGGTTTGTCGCTGCTGCTCCCATGCTTGCCGCATCGCGTCCGGCTCGGCGGGCGATACGACGATGCATTCGGGAGCGGATTGCTCCTGCATGGCGCGCGCGGCTTCCGGGACGGTTCCCTGCATCGTCAACAAGACCGCCGCCAGCATGATGCACCGCAGGAGGGAGGCGGGCCTGTGTTGTCCCTTGCCTTGCCGCGCGCCAGGTTGCCTCCTGTGCGATTCACGAGTCTCTTGCATGGCGTTGCGTTTCCTGCTCTGCTGGCGTGGCCGCCCCGGGCGCGCGCAACCGGGGCCATTGAGCGCCCTGAAGGACGAGGCATACGCCGCCCGCGGCCACATGCAGTAGCAGTTGGGCGGCATGGCAGAGTACGGCGTAGGCGGCAGCGGCTTCATGGTGGACGGCGAAAAGGTAAACGAGCGCCTGAATCGTAATATAATGATACGAACCGGTCCCTCCCGGGAGCGGAACGAGTACGCCCAGCGCGCCAAAGATCATGACGATCCATCCGTCGGCCAGCGACAGGGCGTAGGCGCCCGTCATATTCAGCATCAGGAAGGGAATGTAGGCCATCAGCAAGTACAGCAGCCACATGGCCGCTGTGCTCCATGCGATGCGCTGCTTTCCTGGGACGCGCAGGATGGTCGCCATCCCGTCCCGAAAAGCCGCAAGGGCCCCTGCGACGCGGGTTTTCAGGGGATTTTTTCTGCCCGCCGCCTCGTTTTTCCCCGCTTTTCGCGCCAAAAATACGTAGCCCAGCAGTACGGCGAGCGCAAGCCCGGCCACAACCGAAATCGTTACGTACCAGGAAACGATATTCAGTCGTTCGATAGCCGGATCGATCAGAATATCCCTCAGGATGGCCGCGCGTCCCGCCAAAAGCAGAAAGGCGCTGCCCAGGCCCATGCCCAGCACGGCGGCGTCAAGCAGGCGCTCTGTAACCACGGTCCCCAGCAGGCCGCTGAAGCGCAGGCGGCTTTGCGCAGAGAGATTGGCCGTGCGCGCCACCTCGCCCAGCCTGGGGGCGGCGAAGTTGACCATATAGCCGATCATAACCGAGTAAAAAACGGGTTTTATTCCCGGAAGTCCGGGCTTGCCCGGCCCTGTTTCCGCAGGGGACGAACGCCTGTCGGCCACTTCGGGAAGCGCTTCCATGAGCAACCGCCATCGCCAGGCCCGCGCCAGGGAGGCAAGCAACGTGACCGCCGCAAGCGCCGGAATCCAGGCGTAGTTCGCCGTGCGGAGCGCGTCCGCTATGGCGTCCGTATCCATTCCGCGCAACGCCAGGTACAACAGCAGCGCGGCAAGCGCAAGGCTTCCTGCGTAGGCAAGGCGGTTGCGCATGGCGGGAGGGGAGGATGCTGGCTATGGTTTCGAATGCAATCTGTCAGCCGCCCGTCCGCCTCGCCGCCCGCAACGCTTCGACGAGGGCCTCGATGTCCCGTTCGTCGTTATACGCATGGGGGGAGATGCGGATGGCGTTTCCGCGGACGGACACCGTAATGCCGCGCTGCCCGAGGCTGTCCCGCAGACGGTCGGGGGCCATGTCGCCGGGGTCTTTGCTTCTCAGTCCGAACAAGTGATGGGCGCGCGTTTCGGGAGGTTCGATCAGGAACCCGAGTTCGTCCGCGCTCTGCGCCAGCGGTCGGGTCAGGTTGCGGCAATAGGCCTGAATAGCCGCCGGCGTAAGGTCCAGCACAATCTTCAGGGCCGCCGCCAGCATGGGGACCAGCACGAAATTGCTGCGCTCGCCCATGTCGAAGCGGATGGCTCCCGGATGATACCGGTCCCGGTAATCGACGATCGCGCTGAGTTGCTCGCTGTTTTCCCGGGTAATCCAGTTTTCTTCGAGGGGCCGCCCGCCATGCCAGCGTTCGTCGTAATAGGCCAGCCCCAGCGAATACGGCCCGAGCAGCCATTTGTATCCGGCGCAGATGACCGCGTCGGGGCGGACGCGCTCCACGTCGAAGGGCAGGGCGCCTACGGATTGCGTTCCGTCTACGACCAGCGCGGCTCCTGCCTCGCGGGCCCGCCGCGCAATGGCTTCGAGATCGAAAAGCGTGCCGTCGGTCCAGTGTATGTGGGGCACGGCCACCACGGCGGTCCGCTTGTCGATGGCTTCGAGGATGCGTTCGTTCCATCGGGTGGCCCGGTCGCGGGTTCCCTCTCCAGGTCCCACGGTTATTAGCTTTGCGCCTGCCTCCGCTGCCTTGCGCCGCCAGGCGTATACGTTGCTGGGAAATTGTTCGTCCAGCACCAGAATTCGGTCGCCCTGCCCGACAGGGATGTTGGCGGCCATGGTAGCGATTCCGTACGAAGCGGAGGGAATGATGGCTATGGAATCGGCGGGCGCGTGGATCAATTGCCCGAACAAGGCCCGCAGCTGCCCGCTGGCTTCGAAAAAGTCCTCGATCTGTATGCTGGAGGGGTCCCGGCGCTGCCGGACGCCGGCCACGCCCGCCTCCTCGACGCTCCGCGCCATGGGCGCCATGAAGGCGCAATTCAGGTAGTAGAGGCGGTCCGGTAGCGAAAAAAGATTTTTTTGACAGGTCAACATCGGTCGTTTCGCAAACGCGACAGGTTATATCGATATGCAGGGGCGGTTGCGGGGGCGTCCTGGGTTATGGATTCTTGCTCGGCGTATTCTTTATGTCCCTTCTTTCAGACGCGCGACGACGCCCCGGTCATGCAGGAAACGCTTGGCTTCCGAAATGGAATATTCCCTGAAATGAAAAATGGAAGCGGCGAGCACGGCGTCGGCGGCGCCTTTCGCCAGCGCGTCGTACAGATGCTCCAGCGTACCGGCGCCCCCCGAAGCAATGACGGGGATCGATACGCTTTCGGCGATGGCCCGGAGGAGCTGCGTATCGTAGCCGTTTTTCGTGCCGTCGCAATCCATGGACGTGACGAGCAATTCGCCCGCCCCGCGTCGTTCGGCTTCGACGGCCCACGCGATGGCGTCCAGATCGACCGGATTGCGTCCGCCGTGCGTATATACGCCCCACTGTTCCTTGCCTGTGCGCTTTGCGTCTATCGCCACGACGACGCATTGCGTCCCGAACGCGCTCGCGCCCATCGAAATCAGGTTCGGGTTGCGGATGGCGGCGGAATTGACGGATATTTTGTCGGCGCCTGCGTGCAGCATGGCGCGCATGTCTTCGACGGTTCGGAGGCCGCCGCCGACGGTCAGGGGGATGAATACCTGATCGGCGGTGCGCCGCACCACGTCGCGCATGATGCCGCGGTTTTCGTGCGTGGCCGTAATATCCAGAAAAACGAGTTCGTCTGCGCCTTCGGCGTCGTAAAATCGGGCCTGTTCGACGGGGTCGCCCGCGTCCACGATGTCCACGAAGCGCACGCCTTTGACCACGCGGCCTTCGTCCACGTCCAGACAGGGAATGATGCGTCGGGCAAGCGCCATCAGGAAGCAGGTTGCGTGTCGGGCCGGGAAGTCGTTTTCGCCGTGGAGAAACAATCGAGATCGACCTCCTGCTTGTAATTCCAGCACCAGAACTGCTGGCACGGGAAGCGATTTTCGTAGAGCGCGCGGCCTATGATAATGGAGTCCACCCGGTGCGAAACGAGGTCTGCGAGACGGACGAGGTCTGCATGTCCGCCGACGCCGCCGGACGCCGTGAGGCGGGCGTGGCGCAGCGTGGCGCCAAGCGTACGGTAGGCGTCGAGGTTGGGCCCTTCCATGGTTCCGTCGCGCCCGATATCCGTATACACGATGCGCCGGACGCCCCTGTTTTCCATGTCTTGCGCCATGGCGACGGCGTCGAGGCCGCTTCCTTCCAGCCAGCCTTCGATCTGGACTTCCCCGTCGCGGGCGTCGATGCCCACGGCTACCCGGCTGCACGAATGGCGCGCCACGGCTTCGGAAACGAAGTCCGGCTCGCGCGCCGCCGCCGTGCCGAGAATGACCCGATACACCCCCAGTTCGAGCGCTTCGCCGATATCCTCCATGTTGCGAACGCCGCCGCCAAGCTGCACCGGAATATCCAGCGCCCGGCATATCGCGCGAATGACGTCGCGGTTCGGCGAACGATCCCCGCGCGCGGCGTCCAGATCGACCACATGGAGCGTCCGCGCATTTTGTACGCGCCATAACTTGGCCATCTTGACGGGGTCCTCGAAATACACCGTCTCTTTATCGTAGGCGCCCTGATAGAGCCGTACGCAGCGTCCGCCGCGAAGGTCTATGGCCGGAATGACAAGCATGGCGAAAGCGTTTGGGACGTTCGGGCGAAAAACGAAGGGCGAAAGCCGCCCGCTTCCGCCCTGCGCCCGGGACTGCGTCGCGCAGGTTCGTACGAAGGGATTCGCGTCGTTGCGCCGGGATGTTACGTCAGGCGCGGCGCCGATTCTGCAAAATTTCGCAGAATACGCAGGCCGTTCGCCTGGCTCTTTTCCGGGTGAAACTGGACCCCGTATACATTGTTTCGCCGCACGATGGCGGGGAACGCTACGCCGTGCCGGCAATGCGCCAGCGTATCGGAGGCCGCGGCGGGCGCCGCCGCGTAGGAATGCACGAAATAAAAATACGGTTCGGGCGGCAGTCCGCGCAAAAGCGGGTCTTTGCGTTGCGGGGTTAGGGTGTTCCAGCCCATGTGCGGGACTTTCAGGGTATTTTCGGGAGATTCCCGATATTGCGCCGCCGCGCAGGCGTCCCGGAAATGCCGCACGGAGCCCGGCAATACGCCCAATCCCTCGTGCCGCCCCAGTTCCTCGCTGGATTCAAAGAGGAGTTGCATGCCCACGCAGACGCCAAGGAAGGGTTTGCCTTCCCGGATTGCGTCCAGAATGGGCGTTTCCAGCCCCCTGCGGCGTATTTCGTCGATGCAGGCCCCGAAAGCGCCTACGCCCGGCAGCGCCACCTTGTCGGCGGCGCGAATATCCTCCGGGCGATCCGACCGGACGACGGGGGCTCCCACGGCCTCGAACGCCTTTTCGATGGAGCGCAGGTTGCCGATGCCGTAATCGACAATGGCGATCATGTTATTGTTTGCTCAATTCCTCGGAACGCCTGGTGGCCGTTGCGACGGCGTTGATGAGCATGGTGCGTATGCCGTGCGCTTCCAGCTCCGCGACGGCTGCGATGGCTGTGCCGCCCGGCGTAGTGACCTCGTCGCGCAGAATAGCCGGGTGCTTGCCCGTGTCCCGAACCAGTTTGGCCGCCCCGTACACGGTCTGCGACGCCAGCCGAAACGCCGTGGGGCGGGGCAGCCCCTGTTTTACGCCGGCGTCGGTGAGGGATTCGATGAACATGTATACGTAGGCGGGTCCGCTGCCGGACAATCCCGTGATCGCGTCCATCATGTGTTCGGGAACGACCTCCACCGTGCCGATCGTTTCGAAAATATGCCGCGCAAGGCCGAGGTGTTTCGCTGTCGCGAAGCGCCCGCCCGTAATGGCCGAGGCCCCTTCGTCCACCATGGCCGGGGTGTTCGGCATGGCGCGCACCACCGGAATTTCCAGTCCGAACGCTTCCTCCAGCGCCTGGGCGGTAACGCCCGCCAGCACGGAGATCACCAGCGTTTGCGGATGCACATGCTCCCTGATTTCCTCGATGACCCCGGTCGCGTTGTACGGTTTCACCGCCAGCACGACGATCGTGGCTCCCTGCACGGCGGCGGGGTTGTCGCTGGTCGTGGAGATGCCCGGAAAGTCCTGTTGCAGCGGCGGCAACGCGGATTCGGCGCGCCGCGTGGCGCGCAATTGCGCCGGTTCGAATTCGTGGCCTGTGATGAGGCCGCCGATGAGCGCGCGCCCGATGTTTCCTGCGCCGATGATGGTGACGGTTTCGTTCTGAAGCATGGGGCAAGCGTCGAAAAGGGGCGTGAATAGCGCGTCGCCGAACGAGGCGACGGGAGGGCGTGGTGGTCGGGACGGCGCGCCGGAATCAGAGGGCGCCCTTGGTGGAGGGCATCCTGGCGAAAGACGGATCCCTTTGCGCCGCGCGCCGCAGTGCGCGGGCCGCAGCCTTGAACATCGCTTCTATCGTATGGTGCGCGTTTTTTCCGTACAGCGCTTCGATGTGGAGGTTGCACCGGGCGTGTTCGGCGAAAGCGTGCCAGAAATGTTCGACCATTTCGACGGAAAGGTCTCCCACGCGCTCGCGCTCGAAACGGGCCCGGTACTCCAGATAAAATCTCCCGGACAAGTCCACGACGGCGCGGGCCAGGGCCTCGTCCATCGGCACGTAGGCGTGTCCGAAGCGTCGGATATACGCCTTGTCGCCGAGGGCTTCCCGAAAAGCGTCCCCCAGCGAGATGCCCACGTCCTCGACGGTATGGTGTTCGTCCACATGCAGGTCGCCCTTGCAGAAGACCTGGAGTCCGAACCCGCCGTGCTTGGCGAACAGGTCCAGCATGTGATCCAGAAACCCGATGCCGGTTTCGTTGGCGTACGTTTCCGGTCCATCGAGCTGGAGCGCGATGCGGACGCTGGTTTCCGAAGTTTCCCGTACGACGGAAGCACTGCGCGTATCGAATTCGCCGGAAGCGGACATGGCACTGGGCGCGAATAAGGAGGGCGCGAACGAACGCGCGAATGAACATTGGGTAAAGGTCGGCGTACTGTATGCCATACCCGCGAAATTGTTCGCTTTCGCTCCGTTTTCCCTGTCGTTTCTCGTTCGAATATCGATGATGACCATAGCTCGACGCGCTTGTTTCGCCTGGGCGCTGGCGACGGCGCTTGTTGCGTTCGCCCCGCTGGCCGAGGCGCAAACAGCAACCTACAAAGTGACCTTTCAGGGCAACTGGACCACCGCCAGCGTTCCCGGCGGCGTGGTGGGCAGCGCGCATTTCACCACGCTGGTGGGCGCCGTGCACAACGACAACGTAACCTTCTGGGAATCCGGCGGCATGGCCACGGCCGGGGTCGAGGGGGTAGCCGAACTGGGCTCCACGGGGACGTTCGTGTCCGAAGTGAACGCCGCTGGTTCGGACGCCCTGCTTGTGCAGCAAAACATTGGACGCAGTCCTACGGTTACCGCGGCGTTCGACGTCGATTTTTCGAAAGACCGCCCGCTGTTCACCCTTTTGTCCATGATCGGCCCCAGCCCGGACTGGTTCGTCGGCGTTTCCGGTTTATCCCTGGTCGACGATGAGGGTAAATGGATCCCGGAGCTTTCCGTGGATTTATTCCCCTACGACGCCGGAACGAAGAACGGAACAAGGTTTGCGTTAGGAGGGGTCGACACTTCGCCTCGGGGAACGATCCGGCGTATCAGGGGCGAGGACCCGTTCTCGGACGAACCCATGGCGATGCTTTCCTTCGAACTTCAGCATTCGGTCAGCATGGAGGGCGAGGAACTGCCGACTGCAACCACGCTCTCGGCCAATTATCCGAATCCGTTCAATCCCGCAACGACGATACGCTACGGATTGTCCGCGGCGGGTCCGGTGCGTCTTGCGGTGTACGACGTGGCGGGCCATGAGGTGGCGGTGCTGGTCGATGGGCCGCAGGCCGCGGGTCGATATTCGGTCCATTTTGCGGCGGGCGACTTGTCAAGCGGCGCGTATGTGTATCGCTTGCAGGCGGGAGAGGAGACGATTGCGCGTACGATGCTGCTCGTGAAATAGTCCTGGCTCTGAACATCGCAAAGCGGCGCCGCGCCGGTAGACCGCCTGTTCTATATCAGGCGCTTGCGCGCCGTTTGATCTGGTTAAGGATACTCTTACTGATCCCATGACGACCGTATCCCGACGCACTTTCTTCGCCTGGGCGCTGGCGGCGGCGCTTGCTGCGTTCGCGCCGCCAGGCCAGGCGCAGGTTACCTACGAGGTTACTTTCCAGGGCAACTGGACCAACCAAAGCGTCCCCACCGGCGTGATATCCAGCGCGCATTTCACTACCCTGGTGGGCGCCGTGCACAACGACAATGTGACCTTCTGGGAATCCGGCGGCACGGCCACGAGCGGGGTCGAAGGGGTCGCCGAACTGGGCGCTACGGGGACGTTCGTAATCGAAGTAAACGCTGCCGGTTCGAATGCGTCGCTTGTAAGGAAAACCATCGGAGGAAGCCCGACCGTAACCAGTACCTTCGACGTGAATTTCACGGCGGCGCGTCCGCTCTTCACCCTTTTGTCCATGATTGGCCCCAGCCCGGACTGGTTCGTCGGCGTTTCCGGTTTGTCTCTGCTCGACGATCAGGACCAATGGCTCTCGTCGCTTTCGGTTGATTTGTTCGCCTACGACGCCGGTACGGAGGACGGAACCGAATTTACATTGAGTAATTCCGCCACGGTGCCTCAGGGAACGATCACGAGCCTCAAGGGGATGGGCAAATTTTCCGACGAGCATCCTATGGCGCGGCTCTCCTTCGCGCGCAAGATCGCGAACGCCCCGCCTGCGTTCGGCGGCTCGACGAGTTTTTCCGTGCAGGAAAATGGCCTGGCGGTGGGCACAGTGCAGGCGACGGACAGCGACGCTGAGGACAGCGTGACGGGGTATGCGATCGCGTCCGGCTCGGACGGCGCGCTTTTTTCGATTACGGCGGGGGGCGCGCTCTCTTTCCGGGTTGCGCCGAATTACGAAGACCCGCAGGATGCGAACGCAGACAATGCGCATGAGGTCGTCGTGCGCGCGACGAGCGGCGCGGGGGACCGGGCGCTGTCTGCGACCGCCACGATTTCGGTGACCGTGACGGACGAGGACGGGGAAGCGCCGTCTGCTCCGGCGGCGCCGACCGTCACGGCGCTTTCGACGTCTACGATACAGGCGGCCTGGACGGCTCCGTCTAATGCGGGCCCGGACATAAACGACTACGACTACCGGTACCGGGAGCAGAATGGTTCGACCTGGACCGAAGTAACGAACACGACGATTTCCGGGCTGTCCGCCACGATTTCCGGGCTTTCCAACAATACGGCCTACGAGGTTCAGGTACGCGCGCGCAATGCCGAGGGCGCCAGCGCCTGGTCGGCTTCGGGGACGGGCTCCACCGGGGCCCTGACGCTTGGGCAGGTTACCGGCGTGTCCGTTACGGCGCAAGTCCTGCAGCTTGCCGTGTCGTGGAATGCCTTGGCGGACGCGACGGGCTACAAGGTGCAATGGAAATCGGGCGCACAGGAGTACGACGAGAACCTCAGGCAAGGCGTGGTTGGCGCCGCGACCGCGCATACGATAGCCAGCCTCGCGGCGGGCGTCGAGTATACGGTGCGCGTCACAGGGACCCGGGAGAATACGCCGGACGGTCCGCCCTCGGCAGAAGCGACGGGCATCCCGCTGGCGTTGCCCGAAGTGTCTTTTGCGGCGTCTTCGCAGCGCGCAGGCGAGGCGGCGGGCATGCGCAACGTCATGGTGAACATCAATCCTGCTCCTTCCGAAGACCTTACGATTCGCTACGCGCTCTCGGGCGCGGCGACCCTGGGCGCGGACTACGCCATTCGCGGCGCGACGGGCGCCTCCGGGACGCTGGACGTATCCTCCGGGGCCTCCCGGGCGATGATTGCGGTGGCCATTACGGAAGACAATGTGACGGAGGCGGACGAAGCGGTGGTGCTGACCCTGTCGAGCGGCGCGGGATACAGGACGGGCAGCCCGGATGCGCACGCCCTTACGATTACGGACAACGACCCGCCGGGCCTTGTCGTCAGTACGATGGCGCTTACCGTGAACGAGGGCGGCGCCGCAGCAATGTATACGATTGCGCTCGCGACGAATCCGGGGGGCGCGGTTATGGTTACGCCGTCTTCGAGCGATGCGGGCGCGGCGACGGTCTCGGATGCGCTCGCCTTCGACCCTGCGAACTGGCAGACGCCGCAAACAGTCGAGATTACTCCGCAGGATGATATCGACGCGGAGGACGAGACGGTGGTTATTTCCCATGCGGTGACGGGCTATGGCGCGCTAACCATGGGGCCTGAAGTCATGGTGGCGGTGGACGACGACGAGGTCCCGACGACGGCGGGCGTAGACGCAAGCGCCCTGACGCTGTCGCTTGTGGAAGGCGGCGCGGACGGAACGTACACGGTTGCGCTCCGCACGAATCCGGGGGCGACGGTTACGGTTACGCCTTCTTCGAGCGACGCAGGCGCGGCAAGCGTTTCCGGGGCGCTCCGTTTCGACGCCGCAAACTGGGGAACGCCGCAAACCATTACGGTTACGCCCGAGCGCGATGCGGATACGGACAACGAGACGGTAACGATTTCCCATTCCGTAACCGGGTACGCAGGCGTGTCGAGCGGCCCGGTCGTGATGGTTACCGTAACGGACAACGACGAACCGACGGCGGCGACGTCTTTTGCGTCTGCTTCGTCCAGCGCGGGCGAAGCGGCGGGCGTCGTCCAGGCGATGATCAATCTTGGCCCGGCGCCTCGTTCGGACCTTACGATCCGCTATGCGCTTTCCGGTACGGCCACGCTCGGCGAGGACTATACGCTTGCCGGCGCGACGGGTGCTTCGGGGACGCTGGCGGTTGCGTCCGGCTCCAGTTCGGCCATGATTTCGATTATGATCGCGGACGACGCGGCGGACGAAGAAGACGAGACGGTCATATTGACCATTCAAAGCGGAACGGGGTATACGGTGGGCGGGACCAGCGTCCACACTCTTACGATTACGGATGACGACGATTCGGTGACCGCCATCGAATCCGCGGACGGGGAACGCCCTGCGGCCTTCGCGCTCGAACAGAATTACCCGAACCCCTTCAACCCCGAAACGACGATCCGATACGCATTGCCCCGGGCAGAGGCCGTGCGCCTTGCGGTATACGATGTGGCGGGCCAGGAAGTCGCCGTGCTGGTCGATCAGGCGCAGCCCGCGGGCCGGCACGAAGTCCGCTTTGAGGCGAGCCACTTGCCAAGCGGCCTGTACCTGTACCGTTTGCAAGCGGGCAGCGAGACGCGGACGCGCGCGATGTTGCTTGTGAAGTGATCCGGCGGCTTTCCGAACATCGGACGGGGGGCGTCGTACTGTAGCCCGTTCGTTCATCCTGTTCCGCATGCGTTTTCCATGTCTGCGCGCGATTTCGACCGTATTCTTGTTACGTCTGCGCTTCCGTACGCCAACGGCCCGCTGCACCTCGGGCATCTCGCGGGGGCCTATCTGCCCGCCGATCTCTATGTGCGCTACCAGCGCATGAAGGGGCGGGACGTGCTGTACGTATGCGGGTCCGACGAATTCGGGGTGGCCATCATGATGCGGGCGCACCGGGAAGGCATTGCTCCGCAGGAGATCGTGGACGAGTATCACCCGATGATTCGCGACAGTTTCGAGCGTTTCGGGATGAGTTTCGATTACTACGGGCGCACCTCCTCCGAAACGCACCGGAAAACCAGTCAGGATTTTTTTCGCCGCCTGGCGGAAAAAGGGCTTTTCCGCCTGAAAACCGAAAAGCAACTCTACGACCCCGAAGCAAAGATTTTCCTGGCCGACCGTTTTGTTACGGGGACCTGTCCGGCGTGCGGATACGAAAGGGCGTACGGCGACCAGTGCGAGCGATGCGGAATTTCCCTTAGCCCGACGGAACTTGGGAATCCCCGGAGCACATTGACCGACGCCACGCCGGAGCTCCGCGAAACCACCCATTGGCACCTGCCTCTCGGCGATTTGCAGCCGAAACTGGAAGCATGGATCGCCACGCACCCGGAATGGAAACCCAACGTGCTGGGGCAGATTCGGAGCTGGTTCCAGGATGGCTTGCGGGACCGGGCCATTACCCGCGACGTGCCCTGGGGCGTACCGGTCCCGGAGGACGTGGCGGAAGCCGCAGGCGTGGACGCGCGCGGCAAGGTCATTTACGTATGGTTCGACGCGCCTATCGGGTATATTTCGGCCACCCGGGAGTGGGCGGCGACGACCGGGAATCCCGACGCCTGGAAGACATACTGGCAGGACGAGGGGACCAAACTGGTGCACTTCATAGGCAAGGATAACATCGTGTTCCATTGCCTCATGTTTCCGGCCATGCTTATGGAGCATGGGGAATTCGTGCTCGAGGACAATGTCCCGGCCAATGAATTTCTGAACCTCGAAGGGGAAAAATTATCCACCAGCCGGGGCTGGGCCGTGTGGCTGCACGAATACCTGGAGGAATTTCCAGCGGATACGCTTCGCTACGCCATGGCCTCGACGCTGCCGGAAACGAAAGACGCCGATTTCAGCTGGAGCGATTTTCAGGCGCGCGCCAACGGGGAACTGGCCGACGTGCTGGGCAATTTTTTCCATCGGGCGCTGACCTTCGCTGCAAGGCATACGGACGGGAAAGTACCGCCCCTGGAGGAAGCCGCGCCGGAAGATCGGCGAACGCTGGACGCCCTGGCCGAATTTCCGGCCCGGATAGGCCAATGCTACGAGACGTTTCGCAACCGGGAGGCCGTGTTCGAAACGATGCAGCTGGCCCGCCTCGGAAACAAGTATTTCAACGACAAGGAACCCTGGCGCGCCGCCAAAACCGATTTTCGCGCTTGCGCCAACACGGTGCACGTATCGTTGCAGTTGTGCGCCGCGCTGGCGGTGTTGCTGGAGCCTGCGCTTCCGCACAGCGCCGCACGGCTGCGGTCCATGCTGCGGCTGGAGGGGGTGCGTTCGAGCGAGGCGGGCGGCGGCGCGGGTTCGATCGGGTGGGACGAGGCGGGCGCGCCCTTGCTGGAGGCCGGGCACGAACTGGGGACCTCCGAAATTCTTTTTCGGAAGATAGAGGACGCGCAGATTGCTGCGCAGCTGGAGAAACTGCGCCAGCGGGCGGCCCAGGCGCAGGGGTAAAGGGGGGACGGCGGTTCGGGTTGGCCGGGCGGTTTTTTGGGTTTTATGGGGTTGGGTTTTGGCCTTGTTTTGATCCGAACCTTAAAAACTTAGGCGCGGAAATTTGGGGGTTAAATAATTAAGGTTGGGGTTCGCGAGGCGGGCGTACGCTCCGCCCGAATCCGCTGCTTCAACGCGGAACCCGCCTACCCGTTTTATATATTGATCGCCCTGCCCAGGGCGTCGCGGGTGGCTTCCATGATCGCTTCGGAAAGCGTGGGGTGCGGGTGCATGGCCTCGGCGACTTCGTGCGCCGTCGTTTCGAGGGCCCGCGCCGTAACGGCTTCCGCAATCAATTCGGTGGCCTCGCGTCCTATGATATGGCATCCCAGCCATTCTCCGTATTTGGCGTCGTAGACGACTTTTACGAAGCCTTCCGTATCCCCCAGCGCGGCGGCCTTGCCCGACGCCGCGAAGGGAAACTTGCCCACCAGCGTCTCGTAGCCCGCCTCCTTCGCTTTTTCCTCGGTGTAGCCTACCGAAGCGACTTGCGGCTGACAGTAGGTGCATCCCGGAACGTTGCTGTAATCGAGCGGATGGACGGCCTCTCCTGCAATCCGCTCTACGCACAGGACGCCTTCGTGGCTGGCCTTGTGCGCCAGCCAGGGCGGCCCGGCCACGTCGCCGATCGCATAGATGCCCGGCACATTGGTCCGGTAGTACTCGTCCGCGACAATGCGTCCCGGTTCGGTCTTTACGCCCAGCGCCTCCAGCCCCAGGTCCTCTATGTTGCCCCGCACCCCTACGGCGGAAAGCACCTGGTCGCATGCGATCGTTTCGGTTCCCTTGCCGGTTTTGACCGCGACGGAGACCGAGGAGCCGCTCGCGTCCACGCCCTGCACTTCCGTGGAGACCAGGCATCGGATGCCCTGTTTGCCAAAGGCCCGCTGGAGCGCTTTGGAAATTTCGACGTCTTCCACGGGCACGAGGCGGTCCAGCAGTTCGACGATGGTCACCTCCGTCCCCATCTGATTGTAAAAATAGGCGAATTCCACGCCAATAGCTCCCGCGCCGCAGACCACCAGCCGTTTCGGGGGCGTCTTTTGCAGCATGGCCTCCCGGTACGTAACGACTTTTTCGCCATCGACGGGAAGCGGGGGGATTTCTCGCGCCCGCGCGCCCGTAGCGATAATGATATGGTCCGCCTCGACGGTTCCTTCCTGCCCGACGCGCTCCCCGTCCATGTTGACGGAAGGCTCGATGGACAGTTTGCCGCGTCCGGCGAGCCGAGCCCGTCCGTAGAGCACGTCGATCTTGTTCTTTTTCATCAGAAAGCCGACGCCCTTGTTCATCTTGCCCGCCACGCCCCGGCTTCGCGCCACGATTTTGGCGAAATCCGGCGTAATTTCGCCGTCCAGGCGCAGTCCGTACCGGGACAGATGGCGCGCCTCCTCCATGATTTCCGCGCTTTTGAGCAGGGCTTTCGTGGGAATGCAGCCTACGTTCAGGCACACGCCGCCCAGTTTGTCTTTTTCGACGATGGCTACCTTGAGCCCGAGTTGGGATCCGCGGATGGCGGTTTCATAGCCGCCCGGTCCCGATCCGATGATTACGACATCGTATTTCACGGCAGATACAGGGTATTCGGTTGAAAGAAAAAAGGGGCAGTATAAATGAATATCGAGGCGAAAAGGTTCGCCGTTTGCGCGCTATTCGCATGGCGCCCGCCGCCCGGCTTCCGTTTCGCCCGTCGCCCCGCCCTGCCTCAGCGCGCGGCGAGCCAGGGCGCGGGATCGATCGGAACGCCTTCCCGGAAGAGCGCGAAAAAGAGCGCCGTGCCCTTGGGTTCGTCCGGCGTACCGGCCCGCCCGATGATTTGCCCGGTTTCCACGGGGTCGCCCTCCGCGATGAAGGTGTTCGAAAAATTGGAATACACGCTCTTGTACGCGCCATGCTCGATCACGACATAGCGCCCGTATTCCGGGAGCACCGAAATATCTATAATGCGCCCGTCGAAGATGGCCCGTACGTCCGCGGCGGACGGCGTTTCGATAATAATGCCCGGATTGCGCGTCGTCGTTCCGTAGACGGGGTTTACGTTGTCTCCGAAGGGTTCGCGCAGTACGCCTTGCGCCGGCCAGGGCAGTTGCCCCTCGTTTTCAAGGAAGGAGCCGGATAGCGACGCGTATTCTTCGGCTGTAACCCGGTCCGCCTCGGCGCGCAGGCGATTGCGGTCCGCGGCGGCGATGAGTTCCCGGATATGTTCTTCCAGTTCTTTTGCCGCCGCTTGTTTTTGCTCCAGCGCTTGCGCAATGGTCGAGCGCTCGGATTGCAGTTCGGCGATGACCCGCCGCCGGTTTGCGCGCAGCCGTTCCAGATTTTGCTGTTCGCTTTGTTCTTCGCTCAGCAGCCGCTTGTTTTCGGCCTGGGTTTGCCTTAGTTGTTCGTTGCGCTCTTCCGCTTCTTGTTGCTTGTCGCCGATTTGTTCGAGCCGTTCGCGCCGTTGCTGCGTAAACCGGTGCAGGTAGCGCGCCCGCACCAGCATTTGATTGATGGATTTGGAAGAGGCGAGGAGGGCCAGGTCGTGCATGCGTCCATGTTTGTAGGCGTGCACGGCCCGGCGTCGGTATTGGTTTTTCAGTAGTTCCTGTTCGTGGGACAGATGCACGATGGTGGTTTCCTCGGCGGCGATCTCGCTGGTAATCTGGCCTATGCGCCGTCCGTAGTTCCGCACGAGTTCCTGGTGCAGGGCGATCTGCCGGTCCAGTTGCTCCAGCGTTTCGAGGGTTGCCTGCTCTTCTTCGGTCGTTTCGGACAGGCGTTGCTTGTCTTCGGCGATCTGCGCTTTCAGTTCGGCGAGGCGCTGCCGGGTGGCTTGCCGCTCGCGGTCCGCCGCGCCCTCCTCCGGTTTGGAGGCAATCAGGATGTCCCGGGAACCCGTTTGCTGCGCCGACGCGGGCAGCGCGGCGCAGGCGGCAGCGGCGACAAGGAGAAGGAAAACAAGGCGGCGCATGGCGGGCAGGGATTATTTCCGGTCCAGTTTTTTACGCGCTTCCGGGCGGTTCGGATCGATTTCCAGCGCCCGTCGCCATGCTTCGGCGGCCGCTTCGCTACGTCCCAGCGCTTCGTACGCGTCGCCAAGGCGTTCGAGCGTCTCCGCAGACGCATTCGGCTGTTTCGCCGCCTCGCGCAGGTGCCGTAGCGCGGCTTCGTATGCCTGCCGGGCGGCCTGCTCGTTGCCCATGCGCGCATGCAGGGCGCCAAGCGTCAAACGAAGGGATCCGCGTTCCGCCTCGTTTTCGTAGGCGTCCTCCGCAGCGATTCGCGCGGCCTCTTCAAAGTGCCGAACGGCTTCGGCGTTGCGGGCGCCCGCCATCGCGGCGTCTCCAGCGATCTTGCGAAGCGCCAGCGCGTTCGGGAACGCGGCAAGCCCTTTTTCCGCCACCCTCCCCGCCGCCGCCAGGCCGCCGCCGTCTCGCAACGTCCGGGCCGCGTAAATCCACCATTGCGCGTCTTGCGTATTTTGCTCCAGAATGCCGAGGAATTCGTCCGCGGCTTCGTCGTAGCGCCCCTGTTTCAGGCGAATTTCGGCCATCGTACGGCGCAGGTCGGGGTTTTGCGGCTCGTCTTTCAGCATGTCCGCAAGGATGCGTTCCGCGCCCGGCCAGTCGCCCAGTCGTTCGTAGAGGTTCAGGAGCTGCCGCCGCGCGGCCCGGTCCCCGGCGTTTTCCTGCAGGATGCGTTCGTACGCGGCGGCGGCTTTCGCCGTCTCGCCCTCCATGGCGTACAGGCGGGCCAGATCGTAGCGCGCGTCAAGGCGCTCCGGCGCCTTTTCCAGTATGGCGGCGTACAACGAAGCGGCCTCGGCCCGTTCGCCCAGTTCCGCGTGGACGCCGGCCAGTTGCAGGGCGTAATAGATATTCTCCGGGGCAAGGTCATGCGCCCTCGTCAGGTGGTAGCGGGCCGCCTGGTAGTCTCCGCTTGCCTCGTAGCGTTCGGCCAGGGCAGCCAGAATGGCGGGCGTATCCGGGGCCAGCCGAAGGGCCTGGGCGTACAGGTCGAGCGCGGCGCCCTCGTCGCCCGTTTGCGCCTGCGTCATGCCGCGCACGAAAAGTTGTTGCGCCCGCAGGGATCGCATTTCTTCCTCCATGGCGTCCGGCGCGAAGGACACGGCGTCGGGGGCGATTTCTTCCATTGCGAGGGGCGCCGCCGCCGGGGCGCATCCGCTTGCGGCCATGCCCATCGGGATCGCCGCGAGCGCGACGGTCAGCAAGGAAGCAACGAGAGCCCGGACGCGGCGCATCGAGCAGTACGGGGGAAAGGAATGGTTTGGCGAAGGACGGTGAAAAAACGGAAATATCGGCCGCATGTTTCTGGATGCCCGCGACCTGCGCGCCGCGCGCGCCGCTTCCCGCGAAATCCGCCCGCATTTCCGGCGAACCGCGGCAAGAAACCATATGTACCTGAACGAATTTCATCGTAATCTGCGTTTTCGAGGCGCTTACGCCGCGACCAGGCTGCGCAAAGCCTTCGCCGCGCGGCGCGCTCGGTCGTGTTTCGAAGCCAACCCCCGCTTTTCGATGGGAGAACTGAACCTGACGCCCGAAATGGACGAGGCCTCTTTGCGCCGGTTTACGTATCGGCTCATCGAGGACGTCCGTGCGCTGGAATATTTACTGGAAGAGAACCGGTTCGAGTCGGGCGTGCGCCGGATTGGGGTGGAGCAGGAGATGTTTCTCGTGGACGACCGGTGGCGCCCGGCTCCGGTCGCCGAAAAGGTCCTGGAGCGGACGGCGGGGGAAAGCCGGGTCGTGTCGGAGCTGATGAAGTTCAATCTCGAACTGAACCTGGACCCGGTCGTGTTTCGTGGGGATTGCCTGCGGCGCATGGAGCGTTCCGTCGAGGAGGCGCTACGCGGCGTACGCAAGGCGGTCGAGGAGGTCGGGGCGCATGTGGTCCTTGCAGGCATTCTGCCCACGATCACCTTGTCCGACCTGGACCTGACGCATATGATGCCGGCCCCTCGGTACCATGCGCTCAACGAGGCCATTGCCCGCCTTCGCGGCGGCCCCGCCGAATTGCAGATCCGGGGCGCGGACGAACTCTACGTCAAGCACGACAGCATCACGCTGGAAGGCTGCAACACCAGTTTCCAGACGCATTTGCAAGCGCACCCCGACGAATTCGCGGGGATGTACAACATTGCGCAAGCCATCGCCGGTCCCGTGCTGGCCGCCGCCGCCAACTCCCCGACCCTGTTCGGCAAGCGCCTCTGGAAGGAAACGCGCATTGCCCTGTTCCAGCAGGCCGTGGATACGCGCAGTTCGAACCTGTACATCCGGGAGATGAGTCCGCGCGTGCATTTCGGCACGAAATGGCTCGACCGGTCCGTGCTCGAAATTTTTCAGGAAGATATTTCCCGCTTCCGCATTCTCCTTTCGCAAGCCGAAATCGAGGACCCGAAAGCGGCGCTGGAGGCCGGACGCGCCCCGAAGCTGCAGGCGCTTCAGCTGTACAACGGCACCGTATACCGCTGGAACCGGGCCTGCTACGGCGTGACGGACGGAAAGCCCACGCTACGCATCGAAAACCGCATTCTGCCGTCCGGCCCGACCGTGATCGACGAGATGGCGAACGCCGCGTTCTGGTTCGGCCTGACCATGGGGCTATCCCATGCGTGTCCGGACATTCGGCGCGTTATGGATTTCGACGACGCCATGGGGAATTTCATGGCGGCGGCCCGCCTGGGCCTGGCCGCGCAGTTCGCCTGGTTCGACGGGCGGCGCGTGGGGGCGGCCGAATTGCTCTGCGACGAACTGCTGCCGCTGGCCCGGGAAGGCTTGCGGAACGCCGGCATTGTCCCCGAAGACGTCGCCCGGTACCTCGACGTGGTCGAGGAGCGGGTGCGGTCCCGCCGTACGGGGTCGCAGTGGCAACTGCGTTCGCTGCTTGCGATGCGCCCCAAGGCGTCCCGCGCCGAGCGGCTGAGCGCCGTGGTGGCGGCCACCGCCGAATTGCAGAAAGAGGGCGCGCCCGTGCATACCTGGCCGGACGCCGAGCCGCAGGAAGGCGTTCCGGAGCGCCGCTTCGACCGGGCGCGCGTGGAGGAATACATGAGCACCGACCTGGTCACGGTCAACGAGGGGGAACTGGTCGAACTGGTGGCGTGCCTGATGGACTGGAAGCACATCCGGCATGTGCTGGTCGAGGACAACGAACACCGCCTGGTGGGGCTTGTGAGCCACCGGAACTTGCTTCGCCTGATGGCGGAGCAGCGCGGGGGCGGACAGAACCTGGCGGTGAAGGATGTCATGACCCGGGACCTTGTTACGGTTTCTGCGGATACGCCGACCATCGAGGCCATACGGAAGATGCGCGAACTGAAGATCGGTTCGCTGCCGGTGCTTCGGGACGGGCGCCTTATCGGGATCATTACGGAGAAAGATTTTATAGAAATCGCGGGCCGCATCCTGGATCATGGCGTAGCCTCCCTGGCGGAAAGCGATCCTGCCTCGAACGACGAGGACGCGCCCCAAACCGCATAAACGCAAAGCATGCAATCCGATCGACATGGGTAATTTTCTGAACGATTTGGCGGCCGTCGAATGGCTGGGGTCGTCGCTGGACGCGTGGTTCATGCTGCTCGTCGCCTGGGCGGTCGCGGCGCTCGTCCTCATCTTTGCCCACCGCATCCTGCTGCGGCGTTTTCGTCGCCTCGCTACGCGCACGGAGACCATCATAGACGATATTCTGGTCACGCTGCTGGAGCGCACGAAACTGTATTTCCTCGTTGCGCTCTCCCTGTACGTCGCGGTGGGCGCCGTCCCGTTGTCCGAGCAGGTCACCAGCTACATATCGCGGATCGCCTTTCTGTTTTTGCTGGTGCAGGTCGTATTCTGGGGAAATGCCGCCATTACGGACTGGGTCCGGCTGTACAAGGAGCAAAAACTGGAGGAAGACCCAAGCGCCGTTACGTCCATGCAGGCGGTCGGGTTCATTGCCCGCCTCTTGCTCTATACGGCGATTGTCCTCGTCGCGCTGGACAACTTCGGCATCGACGTAACGACGCTGATCGCCGGGCTCGGGATAGGCGGCATCGCCGTGGCGCTCGCCATGCAGAATATTCTGGGGGATTTGTTCGCCTCGCTCACGATCGTGCTGGACAAGCCCTTCGAGGTAGGCGATTTTCTTATCGTGGGGGACACGGTGGGCACGGTGGAGAAAATCGGTTTGAAAACAACGCGCCTGCGCAGTTTGTCCGGGGAGCAAACCGTGGTCGCCAACGGCGACTTGCTGGGCAGCCGGATACGCAACTACAAGCGGATGGAGGAGCGCCGCATCGTGTTTTCGCTGGGGGTGTCGTACGATACGCCCGCCGCGAAACTCGAACGCATCCCGGCCATGGCGCAGCAAATTATCGAAGCGCAGGAACATACCCGGTTCGACCGGGCGCATTTCGCCCGCTTCGGGGATTCCACGCTGGATTTCGAGGTGGTGTATTACATGCAGGTTCCCGAATACCTGACGTATATGAACGTGCAGCAGGCGATCAATCTTGCGCTGGTGCGTCGCTTCGCAGAAGAGGGGATTGCGTTCGCCTTCCCCACGCGCACGGTGCACGTAAAGCAGGAGCCGAACAGAGGCCCGGAAACCCCCGGTTAAAAAAGTAAGGCGCCGAAATTTTGCGGTTAAGTTTTTTAGGTTTCCTCTGGAAATACGCTGTTTTCCAGGCAAATACGACGGTCCGGGGACAGGAAAATCATATCAATTTGGATGTTGTCGCCGGATAAAAATGCGATTCGAAGGGAACTTTTGCAGGCGAAGCGGCTAAACGAGGATACGCAGGCATTTCCGATGGTTTCACCGCAGCGCAAGCAAAAAAAACGGTAGCGACCTGGCGCGAGAGATGCTTGCAGGGATGGCCACGTTGGCGCTTTAGACCCTCTATATCCGGCAAGCCGAAGGTGAACCTCATGACCAGGGACGATATGGAACAATTTATGCGGGCGGCTGAACTGTATGAACGAGCGGGGGCTATGCACGAGAAAGGCTTGCGGGCGGTGCAGGCCAAAAACGAACTTGCTACGCAACATTACGCCAGGGCGGCGGCTATCTACGAATCGCTGGCAAAGGCGATTGATCCAGTGGCGACAGGAGCAAAAGGCCAGTTAACCGCCGGTTCGGGTGCTTCGCGCGCCGCAGAAACGAAACAGGACGCCTGATTCGTCAGGACATGGAATTCGAAACGCCCCGAGGGGGAGGATGCGTATGATTGAGAACATCGAAGTCGTTGCGTTGATCGCGGGCTTTCTGGTAACCAATGCGGTGATTGTTGTGGCGATCGCTCGTTTCTGGAGCCTTCCGGACCGCGTTGACGAGTTGGAAAAAAATATGGCGAAAGCAAGCGAACGTCTTGCGAACATGGAAGGAAGCATGACGGTACTGATTGACCGCCTTCCTTCGACGGAAGAAAGGGCGGTGGCGGCCTGGAACAAGGCCGTGCAGGTGGCGGCCTGGAATGAGGCTGCGCAGGTGGCGTCTTGGGAAGACGCTCCGCAGGCGTAGGGCGCGATACCCCTCACGCCGTTTCTGGAAATACGCCCCTTTTTTCCCATTCCCGGAAGGCTTTCAGGTCTTCGTGGAGGGAGCGCGCGACGGCGTGGACCACGGCGGCGTCGTCCACGAATCCGATGCCGACGAGGATGTCCGGCACCAGGTCCAGCGGGTTGACGAAGTAGAGCATCGCCGCCGCGACGTAGGTGATCGTGCGCCAGGGCACGTGCCTATATTGCTTCAGCGCCCACGCCCGGGCAAGCCGCGCCAGCGTACGCACGTCCCGGGCGGCCCGCGAAGGGATGCTCCTGTGCCGCTCCAGCTTTTCGTAAGCGCTTTTCGAAAGGCGCAGTACGCGCGTTTTGCGTCGTACGATCCGGCGGGCGGCGAGGCGGGCCAGTTCCAGCGCACGCTGCGGGAGGGCAGGCAAGGCGGGTTTGGGAGCGGGACCTGACGGGGGCATGCGCACGGGCGGTTGCGTCACAGCGCCCTGTTCGACGAACGCTCGCCTTCCTGCGCGTCGCTTTCGGCGATATACGGCGGCGAGACCGCCGCGATTTGCGGCAGGAAGCCGTCGCGGATGCGGGCGAAACGCTCCATAAGGTCGGCGGGCACCTCGCCGGCGGGAGGCAGGGTGTCGGTGTACGGATCGATCTGGACCCCGTTTTTCCAGTAGCGGTAGCATAAGTGCGGGCCGGTCGCCAGGCCCGTGCTGCCCACGTAGCCGATGACTTCTCCCTGCCGCACCCGCGTCCCCGGGCGGATGCCGGAAGCGATGCGCGACATGTGCAGATAGCCGGTCGCGTATACCGAATTGTGCCGAATCTTGACGTAGTTCCCGTTATAGCGCTTGAATTGCGCTTCGAGCACCGTGCCGTCGCCCGCCGAATAAATCGGGGTGCCGGGCGCGGCGGCGTAATCCGTGCCGAGATGCGCCTTGTGCCGTTTCTGGACCGGGTGAAACCGCCGCTTCGAATAGCGCGAACTGATGCGGTCGAACTTCAACGGGGCCTTGAGCAGTTGCTTGCGAAGGCTTTTTCCATGTTCGTCGTAATAGTCCGGGCGTTCTCCTTCTTCGAACAGGAATCCGAAATAGTCCGTATTCCGGTGTCCGAACCGGGCCGCCACGATTTTCTCGACGCGGATGGGTTCGTCGTCCAGGTAGAGCGCGTCGTAGACTACGTTGAAATCGTCTCCCGGGCGGACGCGAAAGAAGTCCACCTGCCACGCGAAAACCTCCGAAAGCGCAAGCGCAAGCGGCGGTACGATATTCGCAGGCGCGTCGCCGTTTTCAAGGGTTCGGTACAGGGAACCCGCGATGCGTCCGGATACGCGCAGGCGTTTTATGTCGCCGCGGCGTTTCCCGGCGTAGACGGGGCTGGACGCGGAATCGGCGGCGAGGTCGAATACGACATAGTTGAGCCGGTCCTGCTCGTACACCACGTACCGCGCCCGGTGCGCCCCGCCACTTGAATCGCTGTATACGCGCAGGGGCTTGCCTGCCTGCATGCGCCGCACGTCGAAAATATCCTTGCCCGAGTCGCTGATGGAAAGAACCTGGGCGTACGGGATGTTGTGCTCGGTCAGTATTTCTCCGAACGTCTCGTTCCGCCCCACCTTGCGGTCGATTACGTCGTAGCGTTCGGCGACGAACCCGTATTTGTCTTCCGCCGGTTTCGGCGGGGCCGCTTCCCTAACGGCGGATGCCTGGGGGGCGGACGCTTCCTCCGGCCCGGCGGACGTGGGGTTGTCGCTCCTGCCAAAGAACAACACGGCGGCAAAGAGAAGGACGCCAAGGATTGCTGCGGTTCCGAAATACGTTTTGCTGCGCATGGCGCGAAGGTCGATAATTATGCCGAATCCGGCGTCGGGACGCGCGTCTCGCGGGGCTACCAGGCGGGTGGGGGCAGCCAAAGTGCGGAGCGATGGGGCTCGCTATTTCGCAACATTGCGTGGACGCGCCGCCCGGAACGGTTGGATATCGACGAAATTCCGAAAGGCAGCGGATTTTGACAAGATACGGTATTTATTCCACTTATGCAACCGTCGCCGCGATTATTCCGGTTTCCAGGGATGTTCCGCGCCGCCTGCCGCGTTGTTTGCCCAGCGGGCCATCACGAACAGGTAGTCGGAGAGCCGATTCAGGTAGGGCCCGACCGATTCGTTCAGGGATTCGCTCGCCGCTGCCGCCACGACCCGCCGCTCGGCGCGCCGGCACGTGGTTCGGGCCGCATGGAGTATCGCGGCGAGCGGCGCGCCTCCGGGCAGAATGAAATGCCTCAGCGGCGGCAGGTCCGCTTCGAGGCGGTCTATTTCCTCCTCCAGGCGCGCGATATGCGCGGGCGCAAGGCGTGGCGGGGACGCCTTGCTTTCGAGGGGCGTAGCGAGGTCGCCGCCGGTTACGAAAAGGTCGTCCTGCAAGGCGGCGAGCAGGCCGTCGAGGCGTTCGGCCGCCGGATGCCCGGGAACGAACGCCCGCGCCATGCCCAGGAGGGCGTTGGTTTCGTCCACGGCGCCGAAGGCTTCGATGCGCGCATGCGTTTTGGGTACGCGGCCGCCTCCGAAAAGGCCGGTGTTTCCACAATCTCCCGTGCGGGTGTATATTTTCATGACAGAAGGCGTATCCTTAATTTGTCGAGGGAATTTGCAAGCAATCGGGACCCTTGCGCGCAGGTCGTCGTGCAATCGGTGGCCGAGCGGAAGCGCCGCTTGCGCCGCCGCAGCGATTCTGTACTTTTTCCCCGGGGTAATGTTTACCCGAATAGGTCTATCTGGTTTTTTTCTGGCGACGCTCCTCGTCGCGGGGTGCGATACGCAGGAGGAACAGGACGACTTTGCAACCCAGGCAAGCCGTCCGCCACAGAACATTACCCGCGTCGATGCGTCTGGAAACGTTTTATCCGAAGACAAGGACGACTGGCGGACGGCGCCCGTGTACGCGGGAGAGGTTCGAATAGACCCGGCCATGCCGAATCCGGTTTCGTCCGAAGGCTTCGTTACGATCCGGGTAACGGTTACCGTATTCGACGCTGTCTATTCGCCGCTTCGATTGAAAAACACGCGAGACGATCGCTTGCAAACGCTTTCCGAAATAGCGCGGGCCAACAGTCCGGGGGCCTACCTGTTCCGCGCGCCGGTTTCCCTGATCGGTCCGGCGGGCATGCATCGCCTGTTCGTTTTCGATGGGCTGGGCGAGATTGTTTCGTACGGGGACGTATTGGTTCAATGACGCCATGAAGGGGCACGTACTCGTACTGAACAACGATTACCGCGCGCTGACCACATGCAGCGTCGAGCGCGCCATCGTGCTGGTTTTTCTGCAAAAAGCCGAATTGGTGGAGTCCATCCCGGATCGCTACTTCCGCTCCCCGACGACACAGTTTCCGTTTCCCAGCATCGTGCGTTTGCGGGCCTACGTGCATGTTCCGTACAAGCGGGTCATGATTTCCAGGAAAAACATTCTTCGGCGGGACCGATTCCGGTGTCAATATTGCGGACGGCGGGACCTGCTCACCGTGGACCATGTGCTTCCGAGGTCCCGGGGCGGACGGGATACCTGGGAAAATCTTGCGACGGCCTGCACCCCTTGCAATAACCGGAAAGGGGATCGTACGCCCGAAGAGGCGAACATGCCGCTTGCCCGCGCGCCGTACCGGCCCAGCCATGTGATGTTCATTCGCGACTATATCGGGATATTGCACGAGGCGTGGAAGCCCTACCTTTTTCTCAAGTAATCGGGAGTTGTCGTTATCGCAGCGGCTGCTTCCGGTTTTCCACCCTTTATCGCTGGTTTTTTATGGCTTCTCGCGCTTCGTTTCTTGCGGCCCGCCTGTTATGGGCGTTTCCCGCGTTGCTTGCGTTGCTGGCGGCGAACCAGGCGGCGGTTACGATGGAACTTCGGGAAACCGTGCGTTCCGGCGTCCTCGCGAAAGCGGAAGTCCTTGCGCTGTCCACCACCGACCGGGCGGATATCACCATGGCGTCGGTTCGGCTCCGGGCGCCGCAAGCGGACGGCGCGCCCACCGAGCATACGTTGCCGCTCCCCATTACGTTCGCGCGGGCGCTTGAAGGGCGCGATTCGCTGGACGTATACCTGTCCCGCGGCGCCTCTCAGGAAGTGGTGATTGCAGAGATTGGCCGGGCGCAGTGGCGTCTTGCAGGCATAAACGGCCTGGTCGCGCTCTTTGGGGCGCTGCTGCTTTCCTGGGGCGTGTACGCCTGGAATCGGTACCTGCGCAAGCAGGGCGACCCGGCGGACGCGGCGGCGTTACCGGGCTAAGGGGCCGCCCGGCTGCCGGGGTTCGTCCGGGTAGAGCGTGGAGACCCACTCCTCGTACCCGTTGAACAGTTGCGTGGGGACGCGCTCCTGCGTTTCCAGCAATTCTTCCGAGGCCTGGCTCCAGCGCAGGTGGGGAATGTTCGGATTGACATTCGACAGAAAGCCGTATTCCTTGGGCTGAAGGTCGTTCCAGAACGTGCCCGGCTGCTTATCGGTGAATTCGATCCGCACGATGGCCTTCGGTCCCTTGTAGCCGTATTTCCAGGGAAGGGCCAGCCGCAGCGGGGACCCGTTCTGTTTCGGGAGGGGTTCGCCGTACATGCCGGTTACGACGAAGGCCAGTTCGTTCATGGCTTCGTCCATGCGCAGGCCTTCGTAATAGGGCCAGGGGTACCAGTGCTGCCGTTCGATGCCCACCATTTGCGACGGGCGGTTGACGGAAACGAAGCGTACGTGGGTCGCGCTCGAAAGCGGTTTGCACGCTTCGATGAGTTTGCTAAGGGGAAAGCCGGTCCACGGTACGGTCATGGCCCAGGCCTCGACGCAGCGGAAGCGGTAGAGGCGTTCTTCGAGGTCCATGGAGCGGATCAGCTTCGCCACGTCGAGCGTGCGCCGTTTTTCCACCAGTCCGCGCACCCGAATCGCCATGGGGAACGGTTCGTACGGATCGGTGAGTTGCCATATTTCCTTGGACCGTCCGTCGAATTCGTAGAAATTATTGTAGGACGAGGCGTAAAGGCGTCCGGTTACCGGGCGCTCCGGGACGGAGAACGTCGCGTTGCGCGCCGCGGGATACCCGTCGCGGGGCGCGTTTTGCGGGATGGTGTCCAGCGGTCCGCCGTACGGGGACGCGCAGCCGCCGGTTGCGCCAAAGACCCCCAGCCCGATGGCGCCCAGTCCCAGCGCCTCGATGAATTGCCGGCGGTTCCTGTACGTATGCTCGGAGGTTGCCTCGCTTTCCCGGGCTTGCCAGCGCGGATGCAGAACGATATGGGCCATGGTGTTTTCGGGTCTGGGCGAATGCGGACGGGCGCTGGCGGCGGGTTCACGCCAGGTTCACGCCTATCCATACCACCAGAGCGGATGCGGCGTTCCCGGTCTTTGGCGAAAAGAGGGGGTTGGGGCTGGCTGGACAGGTTTTCGATTTTTTTGGAAAGGGTTTGCGGGGGGTGATTTTTAATATTTTGGTAATACGGAAAGATTACCTTATACTTTATACGGCGGTTGTTTGCGCAAGGCGGGCGATGTCCGTAGCGCGTTACCCTGAACATCATGCCCGGGGAAGCATGAATCTTTTTTCGTCGTCGTCGCGGTACGCATGGGTCCTGGCGCTTGCGCTGGGGGCGTTCTACGTTTCGGCTTTGCCGGCGCGGGCGGAGATGTGCGGGGAGGCGCCTGTGCGGACGGCGGGGGAGTTGGCGTTGGGTTCCCCTCTTGGTCCTCCTGTAACGGTTGGGACGATACGGGACAGGGTGTTGACGCGGGGAGGAACGTCTCGTTACGGACTTGCAGAAGAAGGGCCTGTTCGCCTTCTGGTTTATGATCTTCTGGGGCGCGAGGTAGCTGTGTTAACAGACGGTCTTCAAAAATCCGGACATCATACCGTTCGATTCGAGGCATCCCACTTGTCCAGCGGGTTGTACTTCGTTGTGCTGGATGCAGCAGGGAAACGGTTTACGAAATCCGTGCTTCTGATGAAGTAGTAATAAAGACGCAATTCCAAACCATACCCAAACCACGAGGATGATATGAAATATACAATACATTTTTCAGCGGTATTGCTGTTTGGCTTACTTTGCTTTATTCCTGTGGAAATACAGGGACAAAATTTCAATGTACATGACTCGTCTCCGTCATGGGTCCAACATGGATGGGAAGGAGAAAAAAATATTATACCTTATGCTATTGATGTGAATAATAATGGTGAATTATATGCAACAAAAACAGTTCAAGATATTGATCTTCATAGAATTAATAATAATTTGCCTTTTGTTTATGTAAGAGATAATTTTATTGTTAAATATAATATTGATGGTTCATTGATTTGGAAACGTCAAGGAAATATTCCAAGTGAAAAAACAAAATTATTCTTCAATGCTTTTGTTGGATATGACATTGTAATTCATAAGGATCGTCTTTTTATAAATACAGGAATTCCTGTTACTTCTCCTGAATATCATAATTTTTACGGAGGTTTTATGATCAATATCTATTCCGATAGTGGAGATTCACTTAATAGTATTTTTATATCACCTGATGATCCAGAACATTATCAATATCAACCTGCTGTAATCAAAGGCATAGGCGTTGATCAACATGAAAATATTTATATTGCTGGAATATATGATTTTGTGCAAGTAAGTCGTTCACGTGATTCGCTTTTTTCGGATCCACACAAGCTTGGAGCTTTTTTGCCTACTTCTGGACATCATGACCATATAAGCGAATTAGGGTATCCCGATATTTTTATGGCCAGTTATACGCCTGAAGGAAATATTCGATGGACTCGTCGCATCGGAGGATTTGGAGATGATATTTTATTCGAAAATCTTTTTAGGGTTGATAATGTAGGGAATACGTATTTGATGGGAAACTTTCGTGGTTTTGGAGAACAACACGTTATTATAGGCGAAGGTCAACCTAGGGCCTGTTAACACTATTTGGGAACATGATTTCCTTTGTTTCGTTGTCTATGAACGCTGCAATCTAAAGCAAATTTCAGAGACATGGAACTCACCGAGGCCCAATTTGAACGGATCGCACCGCTGCTTCCCAAACAGC
>JAJECT010000009.1 GCA_022821845.1 Rhodothermales bacterium
ATGCGCATAAAGTCGCAATGCGGCCATCGAGATCGATGATTGTTCACCATGTCGGTTATTTTGGCGAGCAACAAGCCCTCTGGCTTCAATACTCGTTTGGCCTCCTGCAAGAACGGCGGATACAGATAACTCAATGTCCAGTTCTCGTTTGCTCCGCAAGGCATTGTCGCGCCAAAATCTACATCGAAACGCTTCCGGCTTTTGTCCCTTCCTTGCGGGCCTACATGGGGTGGATCGTATACAACGACACCAAAGGAAGATGATTCCACGCCAGCCATGTTCCGGTTGTCACCCACAATCATAGGTTCGTAACGGGGGTCGATATCCATAGAAATGACTTGGCGGGTCGATTTGCGCCAGAATCTGCCGACGTTATGCGTGGCATCCAGAATAGGTTCCACGGGAATGGAAGGATAGAAACTGAACATGGCTTCCAGTAGTTCTCCGTCGCTTTTTTCCCACACGCTACTTAATGGAGCGTATTGACCTTGCTCTGGCTGTCTTGCCGGTTCGGCTAATCCGTGAATAACAGGCTGGGGGTATGCCATTATGCAATAATCTCTTGGGAATGGGCACCCTCGAAGGCGCCGGTGCAATCGGGGCAGGGCCGTCAAGCGGCGTTGCTTTTGGGGACAGTGATCGGCTGTATCGTCGTGAGGAAAAATACAAAGCAGGCCGGTGACGGGCAATCGTTTAAAAAAAAATTCTGAGTTCCGGCGATCTTTTTTCGGCCGAACCCTACAGCCCCAAATGCGCCCGTACTTCGGCGAGCAGGGCAGGGGCGTCCTGGGTTGCGTCTACGTACGTGGCCTCGGACTGCCTGCGGAACCATGTTTCCTGGCGTTTGGCGTAGCGGCGCGTGTTCTGTTTGATCAAGCGCGCCATTTCGGCTTCGTCGATCTCTCCCTTCAAAAAAGCGATGGGTTCGCGATAGCCTATCGTGCGCAGCGGGGCGGCGTCTGGATCGTGTCCCGCCTTGAGCAGCGCGCGCGCCTCCTCCAGCAGCCCGGCGGCCAGCATGGCGTCTGCGCGGCGTTCGATGCGGGCGTAGAGTTCCGCCCTGGGCCGCTGTAAAACAATCGTGCGGAAAGCGTAGGGAGGGGGCGTCTGCGCCTCGTGAAACCGGCTAAGCGGGACGCCCGTCGCCTCGTACACTTCAAGGGCGCGCGCAAGGCGCTGCGTTTTGGTGGCGTCCATCGTAGCGGCGGCCCGGGGATCGACCTTTTGCAGTGCGGCGTACAGCGCCTCTGGACCGTCTTGCTCCAGGCGTAGCCGAATATTCGCCCGGATTGCAGCGGGAATGTCGGGGATGTCGGCAAGGCCCTGCTGGAGGGCGCGCAAATACAGCGTAGAGCCGCCCGCCACGAGAGGCGTTCGCCCGCGACGGAGGATATCCCCGATGCGGGCGCGCGCTTCCTCCATGAATCGGCCTGCCGAAAAAGGCTCGCCCAGCGACCGTTCGTTGACGAAGTGGTGTGGAACGCGCGCCAGAATTTCCGGGTCGGGCTTCGCGACCCCGATGTTCAATTCCCGATAAACCTGCCTGCTGTCGGCAGAAACGACCTCTATTTCAAATTTTTTATGAAGGTTTACGATTAAATCCGTCTTGCCCACCGCAGTAGGTCCAGTAATAACAGGTATTTTTTCCATTCCGCTATGTCCCGATTTCAGGGCTTTTTTGGTGCGTCTGGCATCGTATTGGTACGGGTCTAAATTGCATAACAAATAGGGGTACAAGGAGAAAAGGTGTTTAATATAATAATATACATTAGGTATTGTCCTTTTATATCAAGGCGTTCAAGGCATTTCGTCGTCTATGCGGATGTAGTCTGCCGCGCTGTCGCGCAGGCGATCCCGTTGATGTACGTACACCATGGTGGTCTCGATTTTCTTGTGGCGCGCATGCGATTGCACCTGCTGAATAGACGCCCCGGATTCGATGGCCAGCGTACAGCCCGTATGGCGGAGCGAGTGCGCCCCGATTTCCTGCGGAAGGCCTGCTCGCTGCGCAGTACGATCCACGATGCCGTAGATGGAACGTTCCGAAAGGCGTTTCCCGAAACTGTTGTTGCTGAGCGAGCGCCAAAGCGGGCCGTCCGCAATCTTGTAATACGTTTTCATGCGGTCGATTTCTTCCACGACATGTCCGGGAATTTTCACGTACTGATCGGCGCCGCCCTTTGTGTCGGGCAAATCGAGCACCTGATACTTTCCGAGCGTGCGAATATCCTGCGCGTTCATGGCGGCGGCTTCGGAACGGCGCAACACGCAGTACAGGAGCGTGAGCAGCAGCGCCCGATCCCGGGGCGCCGAGCGGGCTTGCTTGCCGTCCGGGCCGGGGTTCGTCGCCGCGCGGATGAGCCGACCGGCTTGCTCGGCGGTCAATACGATGCGGGCGCCGTCGCGACCGCTTGATTTGCGGACCCGGCGCAGGACATGCCGGCTGGCCGGGTTTCTGGTCAATACGCCCAGGGCCACCAGCCATTCGCAAAACCCCCGAATGGCTGCGATGCGGCGCTTGATGGTGGCGGGTTTGTAGCCGTTTTCTTCCATCTCCGCAATGTGCCGGTTGATGTCGGTAAACGACAGTTCGCGCACGGTAACGGTATCCGTATGGTCGGAGCCGAAGAAAGCGGATAAATCGTCTCCGTAAGCTTTGCGCGTCTGGGGGCGGTCGTAGCGATCAAGAAACGCTTCGATGAGGTTGGCGTCCGGGCGAATAATGCCCGTGGCGACATCCATCAAAGCGATGGGCGAGAAATCCAAAGGCCTGGAAGCCATGGCGTTGCGCGGTTGGATGTTTGTATTGGGTTGGTGGCCGGGTTGACGGCGCGGGCGCGCCTCAAAGGCGCCATACCACATATCCGCCGCGCCAGTCAGGGTGGCGAAGCCTGTTTCCGCAGGCTCGTCGCCCTGGTTATGGCGCAAGGGGATTTTGGCAAGCGGCTCGCTGCGCACACCGAAAACACCGTAACCCACTACCCTTATTTTAGTTCCGATAAGAACTGTTATCGGAAGTAGAGACAGTATAAGGTCTCTGGGGCGGGTTGTCAAGGGTTTTTTTCGTTTGACCCCGTATTTTGCCTTGCTATCTTTGCACCAAGGCCGCCCACAGGCTTTATTTCCGATAACAGTTCTAAGCGTACCCTCGTCCGCTCCGGCGGGCATATCCAACCGACAAGGTCATGGCAACGGAAACAAAATCCAGGGGCCGGCTCATGCTCAAGGCTGTGGGCCTGCTGCTTATCGCGCTCAGCGGCGACGGCGTAATGACATCGCTTTTCCGATTATTCGAGGGCCGTCTTTACGTCGGCACGGACGCGCTGGCGTTTCTTATTGGAATCCGTCTGGTTATCACGATGAAAGACATGCGCTCCTGGAAGCGTTTTGACAGGTTCTCGCTCACGGCCCTCGGCATCCTGCTTATCGTTCCCGGCGGCAAGGCCTTCACGGCGTTACTGGTCGGATTTTGGGAAGGACGGCTCGAAATCAGTGCGGACTTGTTACTCCTTATTATAGGCATGGGCCTGATTTACGCGCATCCGCTGTGGCGCAAGGCAACCAGGTGGTGCATGGTTGGGTACGGGGCGATGCTCATCGCCGTTACCGCGATAACACTCGCAGGATTTCCGGACGCAGGGGTTTGGCTGACCGTAACAGACGCAATCGGAACTACCCGCGAAGTCATTCCCCCACTCTTCATTGCCCTCTATGCGGCGGCGATGCTGACCTTGCTTTCGTGGGGGTACGCCTTGCTGTACAAAGTGCGCCAGCCAGTCGAGTCGGAGAAGGATTTGAAGGAAATCCCGAAATCGGCGGGCTGAGCTGTCTTTTTTTCCAGAATTCATATTATCTTCATTAAATATGCATTGCCGAATGTGTCTATAGGGGCAAATACAGCAGGTGCGCCTATTTTGGCGCCCCCCCTATCTGGCATTACATGCCCAAAAGGCAATGCGGTCGATGAAATACTAAGGCAATAGAATGGAAACGACGGGTCAACTAAAGTTCACGCTTACCCCGGAGACGCTGGAGGAAGGCGCTCCAGAAGAAAAGGCTGCCTTCGGCATGGTTTCCATGGCCGCAAACGGACGCGTCCTGACCGAAGGCGTCTCCCTTCTGGAGGAGGGCGAGATAGTCAGCGGTCCGTATGTTTCCGGTTATCATATGGCCGAATGGCTCTTGTGGAACTGGTGGCGGCTGCTTTGGGAACCCCGTCCTGCAGGCGTGGATAACGACGAGGACAACGACGATACGTGGTTCGAATGGGTCTTTGCGCACAATCTGTCATCCATTGGCGAGGGCTACCTGTGGCCGGACATCGAAATAGCGTCCGACGGGGCGTTTATGCATTTGGCCTTTTCGCCGACCGGGAATCCGCATGAAAAGGTGTTCCGATACACAGGCGCCGCGCGGGTTGAGATCGTCGCAGTCGAGACATTCAAGAAGGCCGTGGACGAATTTGCCTGCGTGGTGCTCGAACGCCTCGACGAAGCCCATATCCGCGATACCAACCTGCATGTCATCTGGCGCCAGCTGGAGCGAGAGCGCAACGACGGGCCGCGGCGGCTTTCCGTCGCATGGAAGCGATACTGGGGCACGCCCCCCTATAGCCTTCATATCCGCCCTTCCAGATACGCCTTGCGGGTCTTTTCGTCGAAGCGTTCGATGGCGTAGCGGAGCATGGTTCGGGGCATGTGCCGGTAATGCCGTCGCAGAAACGCCTCTTCCGCGGCGCGGTCCTGCTTGCCCACTTCGCGCAGCATCCATCCGACGGCCTTGTGGATCAGGTCTTCCTTGTCGTTTAGCAGCTGTTCGGCGAGGATCAGCAATTCCTCGAAGCCGCCCCGCTTGATGTACCAGTAGGTAGCAAGCACCGCAATGCGGCGTTTCCACAGGCTCTTGTCGCGGGCCCACTCGAAAAGCAGGTCCTTCTCCCCCGCCGCCAGATGCGCCCCGACAATCTTTGGCGCAGAGGCGTCCACCAGGTCCCAGTTGTTGACGTACTCGACCCGTTTCAGGTAGAGGTCGAACGCCGCTTGCTTTTGCGCGGCGTCCCCCCGTTCGTACCGCCGGACCAGTATGAACAGCGCGCACAGCCGGTCTTCGTGCCAGGGCGACATGAGCAATTGCTCCGCCACGGACATATCCGCCGCGTCGCAAGCGCGGGCCAGTTTGCGGAGAACCGGGACGCGGATGCCCCGAAACCGGTCCCCTTCTCCGTATTCGCCCGGTCCGGTGCGAAAAAAACGCGCCGAATGGGCCGCGATGTCGGGATTGCCCGCCGCCTCAAGCCGGGCCTGTATTTGTGCAAGGGTCATGGAGGCAGGCGAGGCCGGGTTGGCAGGAGGCTTTATGGCCGTTTCGAAGGGAATGCGCTGCGATGCAGCAAGCGCCGACAAGATACGATTTTTCGGAGACGGCGTCGCGCTATCCGCCCGGTCCGGGGAACCTTGTTGGGTAATTCGCCATTTCACCCGTTGAAAACACGCCATTTTACCCGTTGAAAACTCACTGTTTCACCCGTTGAAAATGCGCCATTTCACCCGTTAGGACCTCTTTTCCTCGTTCATTATCAACGCATTATAGCCCATGTACGTCGAGAGAATCGTTGATGCAGAGCTCTCGGAACGGCTTGCCGCCACGGGCGCCGTTGTCATAGAGGGGCCGCGGGCGTGCGGAAAAACGGAAACCGCCCGGCAGATCGCCGCCAGCGAAGTATTGCTGGACGTGGACGCAGACGCGCGCGTTCTTGCAGGAATAGCGCCTTCGCAGGTCCTCGCCGGCGCCGCACCGCGCCTGATCGACGAATGGCAACTTGAGCCGTCCATATGGAATCATGTTCGGAGGGCGATAGATGACCGAAACGCCCCCGGTCAGTTTATCCTCACCGGGTCCGCAGTCCCTGCCGACGATATTACGAGGCACACGGGAGCAGGACGCTTGACTCGCCTTCGCATGCGCCCTCTTTCCCTTTTCGAAACCGGGCATGCTTCCGGGGCCATCTCAATGAAAGGGCTTCTTGAAGGCGTTGCCCCTAATGCTCCAGAGGCCAGAATATCGATTGCTTCTTTGGCCGAACTGATTTGCCAAGGGGGCTGGCCCGGCCATCTGAATCGGTCGGCAAAGCAAGTTTTGCGAGCGAATCGGGATTACCTCAATGAAGTGCGCCGCATGGATATATCGCGGGTGAGCGGAAAGAGCAGAGACTCGGTCAAGGTGGGAAAATTGCTCCACTCCCTGGCTCGAAACGTAGCAACGCCCGTAACGATGTCCACGCTGGCCAAAGATGCACGAGGAGACGGCGCAATCATGAAGGCGGATACGGTCGCTGAGTATCTCGAAGCGCTTGAGCAGCTCATGATCGTGGAAAATCAGCTGGCCTGGGCGCCGCATCTGCGATCCCGATCAATAGCAAGAACCACGCCCGTCCGGCATTTCACGGACCCGTCGCTTGCCGCGGCGGCGCTTCGGGCAAGCCCTGATCGGCTACGACAAGACCCCAAAACGCTCGGTTTTTTCTTCGAATCCCTCGTCATTCGGGATTTGCGCGTCTACGCCCAGGCAGCCGATGCCGAAGTGTATCATTATCGAGATAAAGACGGGTTGGAGGCAGACGCCATCGTCCAGGCGATGGACGGACGCTGGGCGGCCTTTGAAATCAAACTGGGCGGCAAGCGCGTAGACGAAGGCGCTCGCAACCTGCGCAAACTGGCGAAGCGCGTGGATCAGGAGCTGTCCGGCGCGCCTTCCATGCTTGCCGTCATCGTTCCGTCGGGATACGGATATATGCGCCCGGACGGCGTAGGGATTATTCCAATAGGCGCCCTGGGGCCATAATAGCGCGGCGGCGTTTCCTCTGCATATATATGAGGAGAGAATATCCGCTGGCGCACATTTAGCGCTCACTTGACAAGAACCATCGTGCGTACAACCTCTTTGTCTCCCGTATGCAAGCGGTAGGCATATACCCCGCTTTGCAAGTCGTCTGCATGAAAACGCGCTGCGTGACGGCCCGCGGGTTGAGGTTCGTCAACCAGCGTCGCCACCTCGCGCCCTAACAGGTCGTATACTGCAAGACGAACCATGCCTGCACGGGGCAGCGCATAGCGTATCGTTGTCTCTGGATTGAATGGATTTGGATAGTTGCCCAGCAGCGCCACCTCGGCGGGCAATTCTTCCCGTTCGGCGCTTGTCGGACCCGGCGGCAACGTTACGGTTACCGACGCGGAGCGCCCGCCGCCGCGCAGGTTCACGGCGCGTATTTCGAACGTATAAGTTGAGCCGTTCGTAAGGTCTTCGACCTTGTAGCTACCCTCGTTCGCGGCGCCGGGACCGCTGTCGGGAATGTCCATCCACTCGCCGAAGGCGCCCCCATCCTCCTGATGCCTGTATGCATAGCCGACAATCTCCGATCCTCTGTCATCGGTCGGAGATTCCCAGGATAACAACACGTGCATATTCCTGACGGCGGCCATGAGATTGACTGGCGCATCGGGTACCACTGAAGCCCATTCGAATACATCCCACAGCCGAATCGCGTTATCCCATGCTCCAGAGGCTAACGTAGCGCCATCGGGCGAAAAGGACACGGTTGAAACTATTTCCGTATGGCCTCTCAATGTGGCAATGTTTTCCTGTGTCGCCACATTCCAAAGTTTGATCGTTTTGTCATCTGATCCAGAGGCAAGTATTGTTTTGCCGGGAGAAAAAGACACGCTATTAACATAGCCTGTGTGTCCTTTAAGCATAGCGATATTATGCTCTTTAATTATGTCCCAAAGCATAATTGTTTCATCATTTGATCCGGAAGCAAGTATCGTTCCATCGGGTGAAAAAGATAATGAGGTAACTATGTTTTTATGTCCTCGAAGGGTCGCAATATTTTTTTCGGTTGCTATATCCCATAGTTTGATCGTGCTATCCCGGGCCCCAGAGGCTACAATAGTACCATCGGGCGAGAAGGACACTGCTTCAACAGCTCCATTATGGCCTGTAAGGGTAGCGATTTCTATTTGTTTTTCTACATTCCATAATTTGACATTGTTATCAGTCAATGCCCCGGAAGCAAGTATCTTACCATCAGGCGAAAAAGATAAAGATGTAATCAATAGGTGCACAAAATCATTGATCGTAGTGCGTACTTGTTTTTTCAAATTCCATAAATTGATGTTTCCTGCACCAGAAGCAATCATGGCCCCATCGGGAGAAAAAGACACCGAAGATACTTTACGATCTTCTTCAAGGGTAGTTATATGTTCCTTTTTCGCCACATCCCAAATCTTGATGGTTCTATCGCTTGATCCAGAAGCAAGCATTCTGCCATCCGGTGCAAAAGACACGCTTTGAATAATACGGGTATGTCCATCGAGGCGGGTAATATGATTCTTGGATATTTCAATAAAAGTCATAAATGCCTTACCTACATCTCCATTTGTATCGACAACGTCCACGAGTATCGGATGAACGGGATGATCCGAAAGTGTTTGGCCCTCAGCCGAAGGAAGGATGCCATCGTAATCGAATTCCACTATGCTATCTTGTCCGCCTGTAAATACGTGACATGCACTTACTTCCCAAAATCCATTAGCGAAAAGGAATCCTTTTGTCTTAGCGAACAAAATCGCCTGGTGCAGTTCATCCGGATCACTGGCTTCTATTTGAACAGAGATATGATTTGAGCCCGAAGGATAGTAGGTTGAAGTCTGGTAGGGGTACGAAGGAATGAAGTCAACGCTCGGTATCGAACCTTCCTCGACGGGGATATCGGGATTGAAGTAGGGATGCATATACAAAAATCCGGCGCTACATTTAGATAACACCCCTCCCAAGCCATATGACATGACATATGCACCATCGTGAAAATCGTGCTGTAATCCGAAGGTGTGTCCCAGTTCATGAGACAGCGTATGGAATTTATATTCGCGTGGAAGCATGAGATAGCCGCCATTTTTTCCTATTCTGCTGCCAGCGCCCGCCGCTCGCGAACCGTATATGCTAAATGCGTATTGGTTACCTCGAATATCAGAGGCAATCATATATATATTTGCACGGACATCGAATATCTTACGAACCTCGTTCATTATTTCACCAAACGTATCTTCCTGGTAGTGACTATCGGGGTGTTGTCCGGTCATCTGATGAATCAATGGCTCGCCCTGCTCATCGGTTTCAAAGCGAAACGTTTTTCTTCCGTATCCATGCAACTCCATCTGCTCAGCATAAAATCTCTGGGCCCACGTAATCATTTTTTTCATCGAGTCGGCCATGCTGCTGCGATGCGGGCGGTCATTCGGCGCAAAGTAGATCATTCGCACCGTGCGGGGTTCGCCCACGTTCAAATCTCCCTGCCGCTTGGCGGCGGCGCCCTCGTCATGCCCCTTTTCTTCAAAATTGCCCGGCAAACAGAAATGCACCGTATCGGCGGAAATGGACGTCTGTATACTCGACGGAGGCCCGAGGCCGGAGACGGACACGCTCTGCTCATACAAAGATGGAATAAAACTTGGGGATGAAGAGGCGTCCTGCTGTGCGTACGCATGATTTCCGCCGGACAGCAAGGCAATTGCCAAGGCTACGGAGACGAGGCCGTGGCGTACGGAGGCGCGAGCGCCGTTCGGAACAGGGCGCCCCAAAATCCCCCGAAAACGCTTCAGGCGCAAGGCGTTCGAGAGCACGAATACGCTGGAGAGGCTCATGGCGGCGGCGGCGAACATGGGGGACAAAAGGTGGCCGGTAAAGGGGTACAGCGCCCCGGCGGCAACCGGTATCAACGCTACATTGTAAGCGAACGCCCAGAAAAGGTTTTGCCGGATATTGCGGAGCGTGGCTTGCGCCAGCGCGCGGGCGTTCGCCAACCCCCTTGGATCGCCGGACATAAGGATTACGTCGCCGGACTCGATGGCGACGTCCGAACCCGTTCCCATGGCCACGCCCACGTCGGCATGGGCCAGTGCCGGGGCGTCGTTTACCCCATCCCCCGTAAACGCCACGCGCCGTCCCGCCTTTCGGTATTGCTGCACGGCCTCGGCCTTCCCTTCCGGGAGTACGCCCGCCGCCACCTCGCCAATGCCCAGCCGGGCGGCAACGGTTTCGGCGGCGCGCGGCGCGTCCCCTGTGATGATCGCCACCTGGCACCCGAGCCGCCGCAGCGCCGCGATGCTTTCCGCGGCATGTTCCCGTATAGGGTCCGCCACCCCGAAAACCGCCGCCAGCGCCCCGTCCACCGCCATGAACGCCATGGTTTTGCCTTCTTCCGAGCAGGCGCGCGCGGCTTGCAGGCGCAAGGCGTCTTCTGCAAGAGGCGACATATCGGTCCCAAGGTCGTCCAAAAAGCGTTCGGAGCCAATGGATACGTTCCTCGCTGCGCCGTTCGCTTCAACCGCTCCTGAGACGCCGAGGCCGGAGCGCGCCTGAACGCTGGTGGCGACGGGGATGGATAGCCCCTGCGCTTCCGCCGCCTCGGCAATGGCCCGGGCGACGGGATGCTCCGACCGCCGCTCGATGGCCGCAGCCAGACAAAGCGCTTCTTCGTCCAACCAGGGCCGGCAGGAGATCGTATCCGTCAGGCGGGGGCGCCCTTCCGTCAGCGTACCCGTCTTGTCGAAGGCGACCGTATCGACCTCGGCCAGCGATTCCATGGCGTCCGCGCTCCGAAACAGCATGCCCAGTTCGGCTGCCTTCCCCGAACCGACCATCACGGATACGGGCGTGGCCAACCCCATGGCGCAGGGACAGGCAATGATCAATACGGACACCGCCGCGACCAGCGCAAACGGCAACGCCGGGTCCGGGCCCGCCAGTAGCCATATCAGGAATACGACCAGGGCGACCGCCAGCACGGCAGGCGCGAACCAGGCCACTACGCGGTCCGCCCGCCGCTGAATTTTCGGTTTCGACTGCTGCGCTTCCTCGACCATCCGAACAATGCGGGCCAGCGCCGTATCCTCCCCCACATGGGTCGCCCGAAAATGAAAGCCGCCTCGCCCGTTGACGGTGCCTCCCACCACCTTGTCGCCCGCTTTTTTCTCGACCGGAATGGATTCTCCCGTAAGCATCGATTCGTCTATCCAGGACGTCCCCTCCTCCACGACGCCGTCCGCAGGCAGGCGTTCGCCGGGCCGCACAAGCACCAGATCGCCGACCGCGAGTTCTCCGATGGGAATATCTATCTCCTTGTCCCCCTTGGCGATGCGGGCCAGCGGCGGACGCAGGGAAAGCAGCGACCGCATGGCGTCCCCGGCCCGCTCCCGGGCGCGCGCTTCCAGATATTTTCCCAGCAAAATGAGCGCAATGATCGCCGAAGAGGCTTCGAAGTACGCATGGGCGGCGCCGGCGGGCAGCGAACCGGGCCAGAACAGGGCCACCACCGAATATCCATAGGCCGCGCTGGACCCCAGCATCACCAGCGCATGCATGTCCGGGCGCAGCGCCCGCGTCGCCTTCCAGCCCAACCGGTAGAACCAGCGCCCCGGCCCGAATTGCACAATGCTGGCCAGCGCGAACAGGGTGTACGCCAAGGGCTCCTCCCCAATCAGCAGGTGGAGCCAGGACGCAGCCGGAGGCCACAGCATCGGGGCCATTTGCAAGACGACGACCAGCGCGGCGGGAATGCCCGCAAGCAATGCCCGCCTTCCGAGGGCGCTCCGCTCCGATTCGCGGGCCGTGGTTTCTGCCTTTGTTTGTTCCCTGACGTCCGCCGCCGCTTCCACGACCTCGTATCCGGCGGCGCGCGTCGCGGCGTACAGGGCTCCGGGCAGCCCGGAATCGCCCTGGTAGCGTACGCGCGCCCGTTCGGTGGCCAGGTTGACGTCCGCCGCTGCCACGCCATCCACGGCGCTCAGCGCTTTTTCGACGCGGAGCGCGCAGGCGGCGCACGTCATGCCCCGGACCCCGAATTGTATCTCCTCTTCGGGAGCGCGGCGGATAGCAAGATCGGCGGCCATGGCGCGAGGGAAAAAGGTATGCGCAGGCGCGTTATTCTTCCTGCGGGTCCAGAATGTTGTCGATGCGGGCCCGTACGTCTTCGAGATGCAAGGCCGTAGGCCGGTCCTGCGTCCGCCGGGCGGCTTGCTGCGCATCCCTGGTTAGCGCTTCCAGTTCGCCCCGTACGTAGGCCCGGATATCGCTTTGGCTCACGTCGATGGGGGTATAGCCAAGGTAGCGGCGGGCGGCGGCGGGCGGCGCCGTCGCCTCCTCGTTCATCAGCCGCCGAAGGTCCTCCAGGTAGGCGCGTTGCAGATTGCGCCGCCACGGATCGATGGCCTCGCCGGCGGCGAGTTCGCGCCAAAGGCCCTTGCGCAGGTCTTCCAGCATATCAAGGGGGGCGTACGCCTCGCTGCCGAGGCGCGCCTCCGCTTCGATCAGGCGGGCCAGGCGCTGCGGGTCCAGCACCAGGTCCAGCCGATTCGCCTGGATGCTGCGAATGCGCTCGAGGGCTCCCGCATGTTCGATCCGGCGAAGAACATCCTCGTCGAGGAGCCATCGGGGCGTCTCGAATCCGAATTCGTGCAGAAAAGCCATGGCCTTCGTTTGCGCCTCCCGCGAAACCATGGTATAGACGGGTCCTTCCTGGTCGTACGTCTTCGGGGTTTCGTACACGCCGCCGATTTCGCGGGCTACGTGGCCGAGGTAGCGTCTCCACTGGACCACGATCTCCCCGTACAACTCCTCAAGGTGCGCGTAATCTTCGCCCTCCTCTCCGGTCCATTCGATCAGGTTCGGCACGATCCGTTGCAGGTTCGCCATGCCCAGCCGACCGGCGTCCACGGCATCGTCGCCCAGGTCTTCGCGCTGCGACCGGGGATCGATGGGATTGCCCGTCTGCCGCCCGTAGAAATACAAGGGGTCGTCTGCGCGCTCCGCGACCCAGCTGTTCAGCACGGCCCTTATTTCCTCTTCGCTCGTTGCGTCCGGAATGGGCCGGTAGCCCCAGCGAACGCTCCATTTGTCGTATTCGCCGATCATGGGTATGAAATGCGTCACCCCGTCTTCTGGCTGCGCGATGTAATTGAAGCGGGCGTAATCCATGATGGACGGCGACGTGCCGCGCGCGCTTGTAAACGCAGGCGAACGCAGCGAATCGACGGGAAATGCGTAGCTCGAACCCCAGTTGTGCGGCAGCCCAAGCGTATGGCCCACCTCATGGGCGGAAACGAACCGGATTAATTCCCCCATCACCTCCTCGTCGAACGCTACGCTGCGCGCATGGGGGTTCGCGGCGGCGGTCTGCACGAAATACCAGTTCCGCAACAGGTTCATCACATTGTGGTACCACCCGATATCGCTTTCGAGAATCTCTCCCGTGCGCGGGTCGTGCACGTGCGGGCCGTACGCGTTTTCAATATCGGAGGGGAAATACCGGATTACGGAATAGCGCGCGTCCTCCGGGCTGAATTCCGGGTCTTCCTCTGCGGAAGGCGGGTATTTGCCGATAATGGCGTTCCGGAAACCGGCTTCCTCGAACGCCGCGTTCCAGTCGTCCACGCCCTGTTTGATGTACGGACGCCATTTCATCGGGGTGGCCGGATCGATGTAGTACACGATGGGCCGCACCGGCTCCACGAGTTCGCCGCGCGCGAAGGCTTCGGGGTCGGAGGGGTCCAGCCGCCATTTCGTAATGAAGCATTTTTCCTCCGCCCGCTGCGCGTCTGCCCCGTAATCGATGGTCTCCACGTTGAAGTACCCCACGCGGGCGTCGCAGGGGCGCGGCGTCATCCGTTGATCTGGCAAAAGCACCATGGACTGGTTCATTTCCACGGAAATGGTTCCGGTCGATGGGTTTTCGGGCGGCTCGTCCGCGGAGTACGTGAGCGTATGGCGCACCTCGATATTGCGGGGAAAGCTTTGGGCCGCATTGACATAGGAACGATCCTTGTCCAGGCTCTTGACCTTGTAGCGTTCGCGGCTCGTCGAGCCGAGGCCCAGAAAGCGAACGTCCGTCGTAAAGAGTTCCGTCACGTCCACGACGGAGCGGGTGGAATCGTCGCTGCGGGCAAGAATGTCGAAGGCGCCCACGACGGGTTCGAGGTTGGCGTTGCGGACCGCCTGGTAAATCGGCTTCTCCTCGCTCGCTACGCTTTCGTAGGAGACGATGCGAAGAAGCGTCTTGTCCCCCTGCCGCTCCCATCGCAATACCTGCGTATTGGTTTTTTGCCCGCCGTAGCCCATGCCGGCGTGCGTACGGGCCTGGCGAGTCACGAGAATCATCTCCCGTCCAAGCAACGTATCCGGGATCTCGAACAGGAGCTGCTCCGCATCCCGATGCACCGTAAACAGGCCCGCGTCGGAGGCCATGCTTTCCTTGACGACCTCCGAATATTTCTTCATTTTGGAATCGGAATCCTCCGACTCTTTGGCGTCCGAAGCAGGGGCGTCGGCCATGCGGGCCGTTTGCAGCCCGATGCTACAGCCCCCGAATAAAACCGCAAGCGCAAGAAACGTCCACAGCGAAGAAATTCCTGAACGAGGCATGGTCGGTTGGGCGATTATGGAAAATGATTCCGGCGGAGCGCGGCGCCAGGCCCGTTGCGCAAAGCATGACGCGGGCCGGGCGCGGAGGCCGCCCGTTCGAAAAGGTACGGCACAGAGACGTTAAGAGCGAAGCACGAAAGAGATTAAAGGTTGCCGGCGGCGATGCGGCAATTGCCCTTAGTACTGCTTGTAACTATGTGATATTTAAGGATTTAACAAGAAAGCCTTAAAAAGTAAGGACCAAAAATGTCGCGCCTTAGAAAGTAAGGCAAGGCTTATGTGGGGCCTGGGGTTCGCCTTTTCACGAAACATCGGGCCCCGAATACACACGCAAACCCATCGTCTGTCGCGCCCTTATGTATTCGTGAAAAGGCGCGCCACAGGCCCCGTTTTCATGCTGCACCCGGTTCTCCAGCAAGCCCGGTTAAAATAATAAGGCGCGAAAATGTCGAGGTTAAAAAAATAAACCGCCGGGAAATTTTACAATACCGTCCAGTCTTTCGGCGCGTCGGTAAGGTTGCGTACGCCGTCCTTGCCGAGGCACACGACGTCTTCGATGCGCACGCCAAAGCGTCCCGGCAGGTAAACGCCCGGCTCGATCGTAACGACGCACTCCTCCGGCAGCACCTCGTCCGCGTGGCGAGACAGGCGCGGCCATTCGTGAATTTCCAGCCCGACGCCGTGCCCGAGGCTGTGCGAAAATGCTTCGCCGTACCCTCCCGCCCGAATCGCGTCGCGGGCCAGCGCGTCGACTTCCCGGCCCGTCATGCCCGCCCGCGCATGGCGCAAGGCATGGGTCTGCGCAGCAAGCACCAGGTCGTACGTCTCGGGGACGAGGGGGTCCGGCTCCCCCACCGCCACCGTGCGCGTCATGTCCGAAGCGTACCCGTCCAGAAAGCACCCGAAATCGAGCAGCAGCACATCCCCGGAGCGGACCGCCCGGTCGGACGGCTGCGCATGCGGGAGCGCGCTGCGGGGACCCGCCGCCACGACCGGGTCGAAAGCCATCCGCTCCGCGCCGCGCCGAAGGTGTTCCCCGGTGATCCGGGCGGCAATTTCTTTTTCGGTGCGTCCCGGACGGATCCATTCCGTCAGAAAATCGAACACTTCGCTTGTTAAGGCCTGGGCGGCGCGGATCCGCTCCTGTTCCGCGGGGCTTTTGCAGGCCATCAGCGGGGCGAGGAGGTTGGGTTTTCCGATCCATTCGACGTCGGGAAAATGCTTCTGGAGCGTTTCGAGGGACGAAACGACAAGGCGATCCGAGGCATAGACCGCCTTGCGCGCGCCCGCGAGGCACCCTGCCGCCGCCGCGCATTCGGCGGCAGCGCGTTGCGAAGGGCTCATGACGCAGACCGCGGCGCCCGTCACTTCTTCCGCGGCTTGCGTACGGTAGCGCCCATCCGTTACGAAATGCGCGGTCTCCTCCCGCAGGATCAGTACGCCATGCGACCCGGTGAAGCCGCATGCCCAGCGCACCTGGGCGGGATGCGTCAGGTACAGGGCGTCCGCGGACAAGGAGCGAAGCAAGGCGCGGAGAGAATCGATGCGGTCCACAAAAAATCTCTGGAAAGGATACGCTGATTATGGATACGCTGATTAGGGCCGCGAAGCGCAGCGGCTTGCGAGGCGCGCGCTGGCAAGGAACGACGAAGCCGCGCGGCCTTACATCCGCGTACTGTAATTGGGCGCTTCCTTTGTAATGAAAATGTCGTGCGGGTGGCTTTCCCGCTGTCCTGCGCCCGTTACGCGAATGAATTCCGCTGTTTCCTGCAGTTCGCGAATGCTTGCCGACCCGCAGTATCCCATGGCCGCCCGCAACCCGCCCAGCATCTGATGCACCACTTCGCCCAGCGCCCCGCCGTACGGAACGCGCCCTTCGATTCCCTCTGGAACGAGTTTGGCGAGGTCGTCCTCCGCATCCTGGAAATACCGATCCTTCGAGCCCGACTCCATCGCCGCTACGGACCCCATGCCGCGATAGCTTTTGAACTTGCGGCCTTCGTACAGAATGGTTTCGCCGGGACTTTCTTCCACCCGCGCGAAAAGCCCTCCGATCATTACTGCGTCCGCGCCCGCCGCGAGGGCTTTCGGAATGTCCCCGGTTTGTTTGATGCCTCCGTCCGCAATGACCGGAACGCCGCGCTTGCGCGCCGCCGCCGCGCACTCCATGACCGCCGTAAGTTGCGGCACGCCGATGCCCGCCACGATGCGGGTCGTGCAGATGGATCCGGGACCGATGCCGACCTTCACCGCGTCGGCGCCTGCGTCGATCAGCGCTTCGGCGGCCTCCGCCGTGCCTATGTTGCCGGCGATCACGTCCCGCTCTCCCGAAAGCGACTTGATTTGCGTAACGGTCCGCAGCACCCCGTCGGAATGTCCATGCGCCGTATCCACCACCAGAAAGTCCACGCCGCTTTCCGCCAGCGCCGCCGCCCGGTCCGCCGCGTCCGCCGTAACCCCGATGGCCGCCCCCACGCGCAAGCGCCCGTGCTTGTCCTTGCAGGCATGGGGATACTTGCGCTTTTTGTCGAGGTCCTTGAAGGTAATGAGGCCCTTCAGGTTGCCGTCGGCGTCCACTACGGGCAATTTTTCGATCTTGTGCTTTTGCAAAAGCGCTTCCGCCTGCTCCAGCGTCGTGCCCACGGGGGCCGTAACGAGGTTGTCCCGGGTCATCATTTCCCGAAGGAGCGTCCGCCCGTCGGGGGCAAAACGCAGGTCGCGGTTCGTAACGATGCCCACCAGCCGCCGTTCGGCGTCCACGACGGGAATGCCCCCGATGCGGTATCGCTCCATCATGGCGCAGGCGTCCGCCACCGTGCCTTCCGGGTGCAAGGTGATCGGGTCGAGGATCATGCCGCTTTCGGAGCGTTTTACGCGGCGCGCCTCGTCCGCCTGCCGCTCGATGGACATGTTTTTGTGCAATACCCCGGCGCCGCCTTCCCGCGCGATGGCAATGGCCATTTCGGACTCGGTAACCGTGTCCATGGCGGCGGACAAGAGGGGAATATTCAGACCAATGCGGGCCGTGAGCGTCGTTTTCAGGGAAACGTCCCGGGGCATGACGGACGAATGCCGGGGCACAAGCAGCACGTCGTCGTAGGTAAGCCCCTCCTTGCGAATCCGCTCGAGAAGCAACTGGTCGTCGGTGGTCATGGCGTCCTTCATTGCATGTGTACCTGGCGTTTCAGCCGTCGGATTTCGAAGGGCTGCAAGCGCCTCCATTTTCCGATCCGAACGCCTTTGGCGGTGAGTCCCGCGTAATTTACCCGTTCCAGCGCGGCGATTTCATGGCCCAGCGCTTCGAACATCCTGCGAACCTGCCGGTTGCGGCCCTCGTGCATGCGCAGCCCGATTTCGCGCCGGTTGGGCAAGGCGACATAGGCCGCTTCGTCCGCTTTCCCCGGGCCATCCTCCAGGGGCACGCCCTTTTTGAGGAGGTCGATCTCGTGGGGTTTCACGGCGGCGCGCGTGCATACCCGATACAATTTGTCTACTTCGTATCGCGGATGCATCAGCCGGTGCGCCAGCTCTCCGTCGTTGGTGATGAGCAACACGCCCGAAGTATCCCGGTCCAGGCGGCCCACGGGAAACAGGCTGCGCTTGTCCTTGTCCGGAATCGCCAGCAGGTCCATCACAGTGCGCCTGTTGCGCGGGTCTTTCTTTGTGGCGATGGCGTCCTTCGGCTTGTTGAGCAGGATGTACGCATGGGGCGACGCAGAAATGCGCTTCCCGTTCACCTCCACCGTATCGCCTGGCAGCACCGACGTAAAGAATTCCTGAACGCGCGCGCCGTTTATCTTGACCAGCCCGCGCTTGATCAGGTCGTCCGCCTCGCGGCGCGAGCACACCCCTGCGCGGGCGATATACCGGTTCAGGCGCATGCCGTCGTTTCCGTTCCGGGCCGCGTCGGACGCTTTGGGGGTTTTGGACGTCCCGGACGCTTCCGGGCGACGCGTCGAACGGGCCGCTGCGGCGCCCTTTCGTCCCTTTCGTGCAGGAATTTCAGCGGGCATGTCGGCAAAAGGGATCCTGGTCAGCATAGCGCGTACGGCAATGAACAATGAACGAAACAGCGCGCGTTCTGTTCTTTGTCGGAAAAATTCCGATGGCGGGGCTATGCCTCAGGATACGCCGACGAAAACCGCTTTGCCCGGCGCGTCATACTCGCCCGCGAAAAACGTTATGCTTGCGTCGGTTCATTCTCCTCGTCCTGACGCTGCATCGTTTCGTCTTCCTGTTGCAGCTGCAAGAGTTCGGCCCGTTCCCGACTGAAGGCCGGATCTCCAAGTATTTCCTCGATTTCGCGCAAGGTGGGCAGCGCGTCGAGGTCCGCCAGCCCGAATTGCTCCAGAAAAGCGCTTGTCGTGGCGTAGATCAGGGGGCGCCCCAGCGAATCGCTACGGCCCGCCACGTCGACGAACCCCTGCTCCATCAGTTTGCCCAGCGCATACCCGGAATCGACGCCCCGCACAAAATCGATTTCCGGTTTGGTTACGGGTTGCCGATACGCCACGATAGCGAGCGTTTCCATAAGCGAGCGCGACATTTTCTGCGCACGCTTGCGATTGAAAAAAGATTTCAGGTACGGAGCGACCGGAGCGATCGTCGCCATGCGAAAGCCCGCCGCCCAGCGCTCGATCCGAAAAACGCGCCCTTCGGTTTCGTACGCTGCGTTCAGGTCGGCGACGGCCTCCAGCACCTGCGCGTCCGCGGGGGCGGCGTATCCTGTCACGTCGCTATACGCCTCGGCGATTTCGCGCGCGGCCACCGGCCGATCCGCCGCAAAAATCAGGGCTTCGACCACCTGGACCAGCGTTCGATCCGCCAATTCGCGTATGGAAGCCACGTGCGGCACTATTCGGGATATGCTGGTTAGGGAATCTCTGTCTTTCCAAAGATATGAAACCGGACATTAAGCGGCGCATCCGCGCAACGGGACCCGATGTTTCGCTTAAAGGCGCGCTCCAGGCCCCTCAAACCGCCCCGCCTTATTTATTTAACCTCGAAATTTTTCCGCCTTCTTATTTTAAGCACCCTTGTTTCCGGCTCCCTTATCCGTTTTCTTCGGGACGGTCCGGGTCGTCGGCTTCCGGGGTCCAAAGCGCAAGGTAAAAGTCAATCGGATTTTCTTCCGAAATATGTACGCGCGCTTGCTGCGCCTGAACGAGTTCGAGCGTGGCCAGAAAGGTGGCGATGATAAACGGCCGGGACCGGCCCGCCGCCAGCGCGGCGAACGAAAGCGGCTCGTCGGCCTCGAGGCGCTCCAGCAAAAACGCGCGTTGCCCCTCGATAGAATATTCTTCGCGCGCTACGTCGTGCGCCGCTTCCTCTGGCGCCTCCGCAAGGATTCGCTTCAGCGCCGACACCAGATCGAAAACAGAAGCATCCAGCGTCGGTTTTTGCTCCCACGCGGTGCGCTCGGTATTGGCCTGGCTTCGCGTAAAACGTTGCGCGCGTTCGTCTTCCAGCGAAAAAAGGTGGCCGGACGCTTCTTTGTACCGGACATATTCCAGCAGCCGCTCCACCAGTTCGCGTCGCGGGTCGATGGGGTCTCCGGCTTCGTCTGTCTCCTGGCCCGGCAGCAACATGCGGGCCTTTATGCCAATCAGAATGGCCGCCATATACAGAAATTCGCCCGCGCTGTCGAGATCGATCCTCTCCAGCAGGCGCACATGCTCCAGGTACTCGTCCGCAATGCGAGCCACCGGAATATCGAAAATATCCAGTTCGTCCCGCCGAATAAAAAAGAGGAGCAAGTCCAGGGGCCCCTCGAAGTCCTCAAGGTTTATCTGATACATTTTCGCGGGCTTGATCGGATCTAACGCCTTGCCCTGCAAGGGGAAAGCGTCAATAATTCATGTGCCTTTCGAACCAGGCCGCCGTTTCCTCCAGTCCCTCTGCAAGGGCTGTGCGGGGAACCCAGCCAAGCGTTTCGCGGGCCAGGGCGCAGCCCAGTACGCTCCGCCGCTGTTCGCCGGGCCGTCCCGATTCGTGGCGTCGCGTCATGTTCGGCGCCATGCGATCCCGCAAGGCGTCGAAAAGGTCGTTTACGCTGGTTTCTGTCGCCGTGCCGATATTGAAGATACCCGATCCGCCGTACGCAAGCGCCTTCAGGTTGGCCTGCACGACATCGTCCACATACACGTAGTCCCGCGTTTGCAAGCCGTCTCCGTAGACCACGGCCTGTTCGCCTCGCAACATGCGTTGCGCAAAGATCGCAATCACCCCGGCTTCTCCGTGCGGATTCTGCCGGGGGCCGTACACGTTTCCGTAGCGCAGGGCCACAAAGGCGACGCCATACTGATTTCGGTAATAATCGAGGTAGCGCTCCGAACACAGTTTGGCGACGCCGTACGGAGACAGGGGCCGCGTGGCGTGCCGTTCGTCCTGCGGGGCATAGTCGGGCTCGCCGTACATGGCGCCGCCCGTCGAGGCGAAAACGACTTTCTTCAGCCCCGCCCGCCGCCCGGCCTCCATGATATTCAGCAAGCCGAGAATATTGACGGTGGCGTCGAAGCGCGGGTCCGCGACGGATTTGCGCACATCCATTTGCGCGGCATGGTGTACGAACGCCTCGAAACCATGCTCCAGCATGCAGTCCGCCGCTTCGGGGGACCGAATGTCCATTTCATGGAAAACGGCGCCGTCCGGAATGTTTTCCCGGCGTCCTCCGGACAAATCGTCGAGGATGTGCACGTCGTGGCCCGCCGCCAGCAGGGCTTCGCTTACATGAGACGCTATGAAGCCGGCGCCGCCGGAAACCAGTATTTTCATGCCTGTCCTTGCGGCAAAAGCGCGGCGGTGGACAGCTGGTCTTCCCGAAAAAGCGTCGCCGCCACGCGCTGTATGTCTTCGACGGCGACTTGCTCGATCATTTCGTTGATTTCGTCAAGGGTCAGGTGGCGCCCGAAGTGCAATTCCCGCCGCCCGATGCCCATCATGCGGTTGCTCATGCCTTCCAGGCCAAGCATGAGGCCGCCCCGGACCTGATTTTTGGCCTCGCTCAGCGTCCGCTTCCCGACAGGAACATTGGTAAAATGCCGAAATTCCTTCCGAATCAAGGCTTGCACGCGTTTCATCCTTCGTATATCCGTCGCGGCGTATACCCCGAAATCCCCCGAATCCGAGTGCATATTCGCGAACGACCCGATGCTGTAGCAAAAGCCGTATTTTTCCCGCACGTTCCGGTTGAGTCGGCTCGACATGCCGCCGCCCAGCAAGGTGTTCAAAACGCTGAACGCCACCCGGTCCGCATCGGTTACGGCAAGGCCGCGCGCGCCCACCACGAAATGCGCCTGCTGAACGGGGCGGGCCTCCATATAGTTGCGGGGCACATAGCCGTTGGCGGGCGGGCGGCGGATCGGACGGTCGTCCGCCGGCATATCTCCAAGCATCTTCTCGGCAAGGCGCAGCACGTCGTCGTGTTCTGCGTTGCCTGCCACGACCAGCGCGATGCGATTCGGAGCGTAGTGCTTTTCCATATACTCGCGCAAGATGGCGCGGTCGAAGGATTGCACCGTTTCGGGACGCCCGATTACGGGCGCGCCCAGCGCATGGCCCTGGTACACGACGGATTCGAACCGGTCGAACACGAGCTCTTCCGGGGTATCCTCGTACATTTTTATTTCTTCGAGAATGACCCCCTTTTCCTTCTCTATTTCGTGTTCGGGGAACGTCGGGAAGCGCACCATGTCGCACAACGTATCGATCGCCCGGGCGAGATGTTCGTCCAGGGCGCGCGCATAGTAACAGGTGTACTCCTTGCCCGTAAACGCATTCAGGTAGCCGCCCACGGATTCCATGCGGCGCGCGATATGGTGCATGCGCCGCTTCTTCGTGCCCTTGAACGCCATATGTTCAAGGAAATGGCTGACGCCGCGTTGCGCGTCGCTTTCGTCCCGGCTGCCCGCCGCGACCCATACGCCCACCGAAACAGAGCGTACCGACGAAATGCGCTCGGAAAGGACCCGAACGCCGTTTGGCAGCGTGGTCTTCCGGAAAGACGGCGACAGGCCGTTTCCCGCTTGTTTCATGACGTGTTTTGCGAGGGAAAGTGAAGCGCGAGGCTTTGCGCGAAGCGGTTTTGCCGAGGGGGATCCTTAACGAGGCCTGCGCTTCCGGTATCCGTCTCGTCCGCCCCGGCCATCGCGACCGTCGCGCCCCCCGCGATAGGACCCGCCGCCCCGACCGTCGCGCCGGGGGCCTCCGCCGTGCGAATGCTGAGGCCGCCGAGGCCGTTCTTCCTGTCCGCCTTCCCTTGGCTCCAGGAACGACTTCCGGCTCAACCGCAGTTTCCCGTCGTCGCGCACCTCGACGAGTTCGACCTTGACCTTGTCCCCAACCTGAAAATAATCCTCCACGTTTTCGACGTATCCATGGTCCAGCTCGGAGATATGGAGCAAGCCTTCCTTGCCGGGCAGAATCTCGATGATGGCGCCAAAGGCGAGAATGCTTTTCACCGTCCCTTCGTAGGTGTCGCCCGGCTCCGGCACCGTAACAATGCCTTTGATCAGGTCGATGGCGGCCTGCGCGTCTTCCTGGTTGGTCGCGGAGATCGTTACGATGCCCTTTCCGTCCTTGTCCTCGATTTCGATCGACGTGTTCGTGTCGCGCTGCATGCCCTGGATCACCTTTCCGCCTGGCCCAATGATTGCGCCGATAAACTCTCCGTCCACGGCGATCTGCGTAAGCCGGGGCGCATAGGCGGACAAATCGTCCCGGGCGGCGGCGATCTCCTCGTCCATAACGTCTAAAATATGCTGCCGCGCATCCCGCGCCTGCTCCAGCGCCTGCCGAAGCACGTCCCGGGAAAGCCCGGCGATCTTGATATCCATCTGACAGGCGGTCACGCCGTCGCGCGTGCCCGTCAGTTTGAAGTCCATATCTCCAAGGTGGTCTTCCGTGCCGAGAATATCGGTGAGCACCGCCGTGCGGCCATGCTCGCTGATAAGCCCCATGGCGATGCCCGCCACCGGCTTGCGCAGCGGAACGCCCGCATCCATCAGCGCCATGGACCCCGAGCATACCGACGCCATGGAGGAAGAACCGTTCGATTCAAGCACGTCCGCATTGACGCGGATGGTGTAGGGAAATTCTTCCAGCGGGGGCAGCACGTGCTGCAATGCCCGTTCGGCAAGCATGCCATGGCCTATTTCCCGGCGGCTGGTGCCGCGAATGAATTTTGCCTCTCCGGTGCAAAACGGAGGGAAATTATAATGCAGGTAAAACCGCTTGTCCTCTGTGGAAAAGATCTGATCCACCGCCTGCACGTCCCGGCCCGTGCCCAGCGTGATGGAGGCGAGCACCTGCGTTTCGCCGCGGGTGAAAACCGCCGAGCCGTGTACGCGCGGCAAATAGCCCGTGGCCGTCGATATCGGACGCACTTCGTCCGCCGCGCGCCCGTCGATGCGCCGGCCTTCGTCCAGAATCATGCTCCGCATGGCCTGCTTCTCCAGCGTGCGAACCGCTTCGCGGATATGTCCCGCCGCGAAGCCTTCGGGCATAGCCTCCGCCCCGTCCTCGCCAAGCAATTCCGCCGCCACGTCGTTTCTGATCTGGTCCAGCCCGCCGTAGAACGCGCCCTTTTCGTACGGGGTGCGAAGGTGGTCATGGATCCGGCTGCCGACCGTTTCCGAAACTTTCTCCAGAACGCCTTCCGGCAGCGTCACGAGTTTCGGCTCGAACGGTTCTGCTGCGCCCGCCTCGTCCACCAGTTCATGCTGCATCGCGCATAATTTCCGAATCGCTGCGTGGGCCACGTCCAGCGCCTCCAGCATTTCTTCTTCGTCCACCTCCTGCATCTCCCCTTCCACCATCACGATGGCGTCCTCCTTCCCCGCCACGACGATATCCATGTCGCTTTCCGCCGTTTCCTCAATGGTGGGGTTGACGACGAAAGCGTCGTCTACTCGCGCTACGCGCACCTCTGCGATGGGGCCCTCGAACGGCGCGCCGGCAAGCATCAGCGCGGCGGACGCGCCCACGCCCGCAAGCACGTCGGCGTTATACTCGTCGTCGGCGGAAATTACGTACGCGATAATCTGCGTCTCGTGCAAAAAGCCGTCCGGGAACAGCGGGCGAAGCGACCGGTCCACCAGCCGCGACGACAGGACCTCCTTGTCCGTCGGGCGGCCTTCCCGTTTAATGAATCCGCCAGGAATTTTCCCCCCCGCCGAAAATTTTTCGCGATACTCCACGGTAAGGGGAAAAAAACTTTGCCCCTCCCGCACGTCTTTCGAAATCACAGCGGTGCACAACACCATGGTGTCGCCCAGCCGAACCACGGCCGATCCGCCTGCCTGCCGCGCAAGACGGCCCGTCTCCAGCGAGAGGACCTTGCCCGGCGCCAGTTCGATTTCCTTGTGGGTAAACGTTGCCATTTGTTCTTTTTCCTCGTTTTCGTTCAATGACCTGCGCGTCGTTTTCCTGCGCAGCAATGGGTGTTCCCGTAGTTCAGCCTCTTTGCCGTCTGGCGCTCCAAAGCGCCGCATGGCTCGAAAAACGCATGCGGCGCATGCCTTGGCTCATGTCCATTTGGGAAATGCGACCTACCGGGCGTACGGATTTATTTGCGAATGCCCAATTTCTTAATGATAGAACGATAGCGTTCTATGTCCCGGTCCATAAGATAATTGAGCAAGCGGCGCCGTTTTCCTACGAGTTTCAGCAAGCCTCGTCGCGTAGAGTGATCTCCCGGATGAAGTTTGAGGTGTCCGTTCAGTTCGTTGATCCGATGTGTGAAGATCGCAATCTGAACCTCCGGGGCGCCGGTGTCGTCGGCCGATTTTCCATAGGTCTCGACCAACGTTTTTTTCTGCTCTGTCGTAATCATGGCGTGTTCTGTCCTCTTTAGATTATGCCATCGTAAAGAAGAGCGCCCGCCCGTCGGGAAGGCGCGCAAAAGCAAGGGGCGCTACGTCAGGGTGCGTCAGGGTCCCTTGAGTATCTTACTGCTACGCGCCTTGTCTTCGGAAAGTTGCCTCGCCAGTTCTTTTTTACTGCCGAAACGCCGCTCGCCGCGCATTCTGGAAACGAATTCCACGCGAAGAATCTCGCCGTACAGGTTTTCGTCCAGGTCCAGCAGATGCACTTCGATCATTCGCTGCGCGCCGCCGAACGTAGGCCGTACGCCGATATTCATCATGCCGGGCAAGGCCGCAGGTTGGCCTTTCGAGCGGCGGCGCACCCGGACGGCGTATACGCCATGGGCGGGAATCGCCTTGCGCGGATGCGTTATCGCCATGTTCGCCGTCGGGAAGCCGAGGTCCCGGCCCCGGCCTGCGCCCCGAACGACCTTCCCTTCGAGGCTATAGGGACGTCCCAGCATGGTTGCGGCGGCCGCTACGTCCCCGGCTTCTTCGAGCAGCTGCCTGATCTTTCGGGACGATACGGTTTGCTCCGCTACGATCCGGGCAGGAATCATGTCCACCGCAAAGCCATGCTTCGCGCCCAGCGCGCGCAGCAAGTCCGCATTGCCCCGCCGATCCCGTCCGAAGGCGTGGTCGTAGCCAATCACGATTTCCCGCGCCCCAATGCCCCGAACCAGCACGTCCTCCACGAACGCTTCCGCGGAAAGGCGGGAAAACTCCTTGGTAAAGGGCAGCACGATCAATTGTCCCAGGCCCATGGTCGCCATAAGGTCCGCCCGCTCGTCGATGGTGGTCAGCAGGGACAAGGCCGTTTCTTCCACGATTTCCCGGGGATGCGGATGGAAACTCAATACCGCGCTGATTCCGCCCAGCGCCGCGGCGCGTTCCTGCAAGTACCGCAAAATAGCCTGATGGCCGAGGTGCACCCCGTCGAACGTGCCTACGGTAAGCACGGAGGCGCTGTCCCTGCAAACCTCGTCAAGTCCATGCAGCCGTTTCATGCGCGCCGCTCCCGGATTGTTTTTCGAAGGTCGTCCACGGCCCAGGCGTCTTCCGCGGAGAAGGCGCCGATGCGCGCGCGCCGCAACCGTACGATATGCGCGCCCACGCCCAGCGCCTGCCCGAATTCGTGCGCCAGGCTGCGGATATAGGTTCCCCTGGAGCATTCGACCGAAAAAGAAACGTCTGCGCCCTTGCGCTCCAGCAGATCGAACGACCGGATGGTTACGATGCGGCGCGGCGGAACCACGGCCTCGCCCCGGCGCATTTTGCGATACAGGCGTTCGCCTCCCTGCTTGACGGCAGACCAGGCGGGGGTTATTTGTTCGATAACGCCGAGGAAGCCCTCGCGCGCATGCAGCAGGTCTTCGTCCCGGATTCCCGACGGATCGCGGCGGTCGGTTATTTCGCCGTCGGCGTCGTAGGTATCGGTGGTTTCGCCAAGCCGCAGCGTGGCTTCGTAGGTCTTGGGCAATTCCATGAACTTCTCCATGAGCCGCGTCGCCTGGCCCGTGAGGACCATGAGCAGCCCGGTCGCAAGCGGATCAAGCGTTCCGGCGTGCCCCGCCTTGCGTCCGTCGAGCAAGGGCCGCAGCGCGCGAATTACGTCGAACGAGGACCAGCCCGGCGGCTTGTCCACGGGGAGCGCGGCCCGCTCGAAGGTTTCCGGCAAGGTCGGCGCCGGGTAAAAGACCGCCTCGAGATCGAGGTCTCGAATAAAGGTATGCGTCATTGCAAACCGGCTTCCCTGCCTTCCCGTTCGGCCCGTATCCTCTCGATAATCTCGTCCATGCGCTTCGAGGCGTGCAGGCCTTCGTCGAGGAAAAAACGAAGGTCCGGGACGGCCCGCAGTTGATGGCGAATGCGGCGGGCCAGGGCGGCGCGGATTTCTGTTTTCAGGTCGGTAAAATGCCGGAACGCCTCGCGGCGCGCTTCGATATCCTGTTCGTAGACGCTGACGTCCACATAGGCTATGCCGAGGTCCTTTGTTACGCGCACATTCGTTACTGCGTACATACCCGGAATGCGTTCCGAAAAAGCCGTTTGCAGTACGCTTGCAATTTCCCGTTGCAAGAGGCGAGAGACGCGTTCGGCGCGAATGCTCATGGCGGATCACAGAAAGGTAAGGAGAAGCGGTCGCGGCCTTGCTTGGGGCGCGTCTATACGGGGGCGCCCGCCGCGAGCGTACGTTTTTCTTCGACGATCTCGTAGCCTTCGATCTGATCCCCCACCTTCAGGTCGTTGTAGCCCCGGACAGAAATGCCGCATTCGTAGCCGCTTTGCACTTCGCGCACGTCGTCCTTGAAACGGCGGAGCGAATCGATTTCTCCCTCGTAAATCACGACGCCTTCGCGGATTACCCGAAAACGATCGTTGCGGCGGATTTTGCCCTCGATCACATAGCATCCCGCCACCGTGCCGGCCTTGGGCACCTTGAACAGGTTTCGCACTTCTACGGTGCCCTTCGTAACCTCTTTTTCTTCGGGAGACAACAGGCCTTCGAGGGCGTCCCGGATGTCTTCTATGGCGTCGTAGATGACGGAGTAGGTGCGAATGTCTATTTCTTCTCGTTCGGCGAGGAGACGGGCGCCGGGCGTCGGGCGCACCTGAAATCCGATAATCACCGCGTCGGACGCCGACGCAAGCATCACGTCGCTTTCGGTGATGGCGCCTACGCCGCTATGAATGACATTGAGCGCCACCTCTTCCGTGCTCAGTTTGAGCAGGGAATCCGCCAGCGCTTCCACCGAGCCGCCTACGTCCGCCTTGATAATCAGATTCAGCTCCCTGAAATCGCCAAGCGCGAGGCGACGGCCAATCTCGTCCAGCGTAATGTGCTTTTTCTGTCGCAAGGATTGCTCCCGGCGGATCTGCTGACGGCGCTGGGAAATGTCCCGGGCTTCCTTTTCTTCGTCCAGGCCCACCAGCTGGTCTCCTGCTTCGGGCGAGCCGCTCAGTCCGAGGACCATCGCGGGCTGGGACGGTCCGGCTTCGGCTACCCGGTGATCCCGTTCGTCGAACATGGCCCGGACGCGCCCGTTGTACAGCCCGGCGATAAAGTAGTCGCCGAGGCGGAGCGTCCCGTTGCGCACAAGCACCGTCGCCACGTTGCCCCGTCCTTTCTCAAGGCGGGATTCGATGACCACGCCGTCCGCGTTGCGATCCGGGTTCGCCTTCAGTTCCATGACTTCGGCTTCGAGCAGAATTTTTTCCATCAAATCGTTCACGCCATCCCCTGTGTGGGCGGAAACCATCGCGCACTGCACCTTGCCGCCGTATTGCTCCACCAGCACGTTGTGATCGGACAGTTGCTGCATCACCTTTTCGGCGTTCGCCTGCGCCCGGTCCATCTTGTTTATGGCGACGATGATCGGGACTTCCGCGGCGCGGGCATGGTTGATGGCTTCGATCGTCTGAGGCATTACGGCGTCGTCGGCGGCCACGACCAGCACGACCACGTCCGTCACCTTGGCGCCCCGGGCGCGCATGGCCGTAAACGCTTCGTGCCCCGGCGTGTCCAGAAACGTGATGTCCCGGCTGTCCGGGAGATTCACCTTGTGCGCGCCAATATGCTGGGTAATGCCGCCCGCTTCGCCCGCCACGACATTGGCGTTGCGAATATAGTCCAGCAAGGAGGTTTTGCCATGGTCCACATGGCCCATCACGGTTACGATGGGGGCGCGCGCTTTCAGCAGCGCCGGATCGTCCTCCTCCAGCAGAATGTCTTCCATGCCGAATTCGGTAATGAATTCGACGTCGTATTCGTATTCGTCGGCTACGAACGAAATGGTGTCTGCGTCGAGGCGCTGGTTGATCGACACGATCATGCCCGACTCGAAGAGTTTCTGGATGACCTCGTTCACCGGGATATTCATCAGATTGGCAAGGTCGCCCGTCGATACGAATTCGGGGATGCGGAGCGTTTGTTCCTGCTCGCGCTGCTCTTCGATTTCCTGTTCGCGCTGTTCCGCATGGCGTTCCCGCCTGCGTCGGCGCCGCTGACGCCGCGCGCCGCCTGCTCCCTGCTCGATTTCCCGAAGCGTTTTCTGAAGCGTTTCCTCGATATCCTCTTCGTCTACGCCCGTTCCCTTGCGGCGTCGCTTGCGCTTCGAGGTCTGGCGTCCGTCCGCCCCCTGCGGGACCGGTTCTTCGTCGGCGGGCGCGGCGGTTTTGCGTTTGCGCTTTCTTTTGCGTTTGCGTTTTCCGGGCTCGGCGTCCTTTACTTCGGAAAGGTCCATCTTGCCGAGCACCGTGGTTCCGGCCAGTTTGTAGCGCTTTGCGGAAAGCGTTTCGTCTTCGGGGTCCTCTTCGTCGTCGCCCGGCTCTTCGAGAGCGTCTTCTTCGTCCAGCGGTTCCTCGGCGACGTCCTCCACAGATTCCAGAGGCGGTTCTGTGGCGGTTTCTTCCGCCGCCAACGGTTCCTCCGGGGCAGGCGTTTCTTCGACCGGCGCCTCTGCCGCGGGCGTTTCCTGGGCCGGAACGCTTTCTGTCAGGGCGGGCTCCGGGGCGGGTTCTTCTTCGGCGGACGTTTCGGCCTCGGCTTCGACCGGTTCCGGGACGGGGGCGGGCGCCTCCTCGGTCGTCGCCGCTTCCGCCGGGGCCACTTCCACTGGCGCCGGTTCCGCAGGCGTATCCACTGCATCGACCTGGTCGGCTTCGTCCGCGGGCGCCTCGGCAACCTGTTCGACCGTCTCCGCTTCTTCTTCGGGCGCGGTTTCTTCCGCCGCCTCCTCCGGTTCGGGCGCGACGGGTTCGACGGGCTCGACAGCCACGGGCGCTGCTTCCGGCAACGGTTCCGCCCCGTCGCCCGCCACGACGGATGGCTCTGGCGCAGGCTCCGCCTCCGGCGCGGCCGGTTCAGGTTCTGCCTGAGGCGGCGTTTCCGTCGCAATCTGCCGGGCCCGCTTCTTGTGTACGCGCTCCGCCGTTTCCCGGTCGGAGGCGAAGGCGCTGAGCAGTTCGTTGTACGCCGCTTCGTCCTTGATGGCTGCATTTAACCCCGAACCGGTCAACGCCTCTGCGTAACCGGTTTGCTCAAGGTGTTCCGTCAACGTTTCTAATTTGACGTTGAACTCCTTGGTCAGCTTGTGAAGCCGTACTTTTTTGAACCTGGTCGTGGTCATTGGCGACAGCTGCCGTTCCTGAGGTTGTGATGCTTCCTGCCTGAGATTATCCTCCTGGCGCTTCCTGCGCAGCGTCCGGGGCGGGCGCATAGTCGGGGGCGGACGCTCCCGCCTCCTCTTCCTCGAATTCGAGGCGAATCGTCTCCAGCACATGCTGGGCCGTTTCCTGTTCCAGCCCGGAACGCCGCATCAATTCGTCCGCGGAAAGTTCCACGACCTGCTTGGCGGTATCGCAGCCGATATTGCGGAGTTTTTCCAGCGTGTCGGGGCTGAAGGCGTCCGCAAACTCGTCGATCTCTACGTCCTCCTCGTCCTCGGTGATTTCCCGGTATACGTCTATTTCGTAACCGGCCAGGCGCGAGGCAAGCCGAATGTTGATTCCGCCGCGCCCGATGGCCTGGCTTACCTCTTCCGCTTTCACCACCACCTTGGCGCGCGGCGGATCCAGTTCGTCGTTGATGGTTACGCTCACCGGATTCGCCGGAGAAAGCGCCCGCTCGATGAGGCGATAGGGATCGCTCGAATATTCCAGCACGTCGATATTTTCGTTGCCCAGTTCGCGAACGACCGCATGAATGCGGACGCCCTTTACGCCGACGCAGGCGCCCACGGGGTCGATGCGGTCGTCGTTGCTCAGCACGGCCACCTTGGCCCGGTCGCCGGGCTCGCGCACGATGCGCTTGATTTCCACGATGCCCTCGTAAATTTCAGGCACTTCCAGCTCGAAAAGCCGTTCCATGAAAACGGGAGAAGCCCGGCTGATGATGACTTGCGGATTGCTGCCCAGGTCTCGCTTCACCTCCTGCACCACCGCCCGGAGCATGTCGCCCTTGCGGTACCGATCCTTGAATATCTGCTCGGAGCGGGGAAGCACCAGCTCCACCTTGTTGTGAATCACCAGCACTTCGCGTCGCCGCGTCTGGTAAATCTCCCCCACCACTACTTCGCCGACCAGGTCCGTGTAGTCCTTGTAAATCTTTTCTTTTTCGATGTCCCGGATCCGCTGGCTGAACGCTTGCCGGGCCGTCATGACCGCGCGCCGACCGAATCCTGCGATGTTGATCTCGCTGGCCACCTCTTCGCCTATTTCGAAATCCTCGTCCACCTTTCGGGCATCGTCCAGTTCGATCTCCGTGACCGGGTCCTTCAGGTCCCAGTTCGCCACGATATCCTGCACGTGGATGATCTGAATATCCCCGTTGTCCGGATTGAAAATGATGTCGAAGTTGTCGTCTGCGCCGTAGCGCTTGCGAATCATGGCTCGAAAAACATCCTCGACGATCAGCGTGAGGGAATCTCGATGGATATCCTTTTCGCGCGCAATCTCTGCAAACGACGATATAAGATCCGTGCTTTGCATGTCTCGGTATTCCTTGCCGGTTGGTTCTGGTCTGTGTCTCAGTAAGATGTATGGCCTGTTCCTACCATGGAAGCTGCACCTGCGCCCGCACTACGTCGTCGAAGGGAATGCGGAGCGCGCCCGAGCCGGACGCCGCCACTTCGATCGCGTCGTCGGCCACGCTCAGCAACGCGCCGACGACTTCCGCATTTTCGTTGGCCTCTCCGGTCGCATACCGGACGCGTAGGTCCCTGCCCACGTTTTTGCGGTACTGCCGCGGCAACGAAAGGGGGCGATCCAGGCCGGGCGTAGACACATTCAGCGTGTATCGCCCCTCGACCGCATTCTCTACGTCCAGCAGGAATCCTGTCTCGCGGCTTATCTTCGTCAAATCGTCGGAGCCCAACGGGCCTTCGCTGTCTACGAAGATATCGACGACGCGAGAGCCTCTTGCGCCGCGCGCCTGCACCTCGACGAGAAACGCCGCCGAATCGGCGAGGACTTCCTCGACAAGCGCCGCGATGCGTTCGCAAAGCGCGTCGCATTCCCTTGCAAGCGACGGTTCGGCCATAAGTCGTTTCCCGTTTTTCGCGTTATAAAAAAAGCCCGTACCCGATTACCGGGCGGGCGCTAACGTACCTACGCCAACCACAAAAAAAGGGGGTTTCGGGAGAAACCTCCTTTCGTAATTACGCCAACCGGACAGCATAACGCATTTCGCGCCATGGCCGGTCGGACACTGCTCCACGAAAAGGTACAACACGGACCGGCGGGGGTTGTTCCGGTATTTTCGCCGCAAACCTGGCGTTTCCCGCATGAAAAAACAGTGCGCAGGCCCCGCCAAGCGACGCGCTTACATGAAGGTGGGGCGTTTTTCTTCTTCCACCGATTCGGGATAATCAAGGGTATAGTGCAGGCCCCGGCTTTCGCGTCGCATTTGCGCGCTTCGGATAATCAGATAGGCTACCGCAATCATATTGCGCAATTCGCACAATTCGACGGATACGCGCGTCCGACGGTAGAAGCCCTCGGTTTCCTCGTACAAAAGCCGGGTCCGCCGAAACGCGCGGTCAAGTCGCAGGCTGGAACGCACCACGCCTACGTAATCCCACATCACGCGGCGCAATTCGTCCCGATTGTGCGAAACGAGCACCCATTCCTGCGGACGCTCGGCGCCGCTGGCGTCCCATTCCGGAATGTCGTCCCGGAACGACTGGTCGCGCGCGTATTCGATGGCGGCGCGGGTCGCCCGTTCGCTGAACACGAGCGCTTCGAGCATCGAATTGCTTGCGAGGCGGTTGGCGCCGTGCAGTCCCGTGTACGCCACTTCCCCGCAAGCGAAGAGGCCGCCGATGGAGGTCCGCCCCGCATGGTCGGTAAGCACGCCGCCGCATTGGTAATGCGCCGCCGGAACGACCGGAACCGGCTGCCGGGTCATATCGATCCCGAACTTGAGGCACGTGGCGTGGATGTACGGGAATCGCTCCCGGATCATGTCCGCGGGCCGGTGGGAAATGTCCAGCAGCACATGGTTGTCGCCATGCTTTTTGAGTTGATCGTCGATGGCGCGGGCGACGATATCGCGCGGAGCCAGTTCCTGGCGCGCGTCGTAGGCGGGCATGAACCGTTCGCCTTTCATGTTGTACAGCCGCCCGCCTTCCCCGCGCACCGCTTCCGAAACGAGAAAGGAATCCGCCTGGTGGCCGTAGAGGGACGTGGGATGGAATTGCACGAACTCCATGTTGGCGATGCGCGCCTTGGCCCGGTACGCCATTGCCACGCCGTCCCCTGTCGCTACGTCGGGATTGGTGGTGTGCAGATAAATTTCGCCCGAACCACCCGTCGCCAGCAGGGTCGATTTGGCAAGAAACGCCTCGACGCAGTCTGCCCTGGAATCGTATACGTAGGCCCCGAAGCAGCGAATGTCTGGCCGCAGCTTCGTGACATGCTGCCCCAAATGATGTTCGGTAATCAGTTCGACGGCGAAGTGGTATTCATAGGTAGCGATATGAGGATGGCTTCGGACCGAAGCAAGCAACGCGCGCTCTACTTCCCGTCCGGTGGCGTCCGCCGCATGCACAATCCGGTCCGCGGAGTGTCCGCCCTCCCGCCCCAGATGCAAGGCTTTGCCCCGCCGCGTAAAATCGGCCCCCAGCGCCATCAGTTCGCGCACCCGCTCCGGCCCCTCTTCGATCACGAACCGCACGACCTCGGGGTCGCACAGCGCTGCGCCGGCCGCTACGGTATCCTCGATATGGCTTGCGTACGAATCCGGCGAACCCATGACCGCGGCGATTCCACCCTGCGCGTAATTGGTGTTCGATTCGGCGGTTTCTTTTTTGGTCACGACCGCCACGGAACCGCGCTCGGCCGCCTTCAGCGCATACGAAAGCCCCGCTATGCCGCTCCCGATGACAAGAAAGTCCGTTTTGACCATGCCGCTATGCGTCCGTTCGCTGCATTAAAAACGCCTTGACGAACGGCTCGATATCTCCGTTCATAACCGCTTGCACGTCTGTCAACTTGGTGTCCGTGCGGTGGTCGTTCACCATCGTGTAGGGCTGAAATACGTAGGACCGAATCTGGCTTCCCCATTCGATCTTCTTTTTTGATCCTTCGAGCCGGTTCTTTTCCGCTTCCTTAATGTCTTGCTCCAGGCGGTAGACGCGGCTTTTGAGCATCGTTTCGGCGCGGTCCCGGTTCTGGAGCTGGCTGCGCTCTTCGGTGCATTCCGCCACGACCCGCGCCGCTTCGCCGTTCGACAATTTTCCGCTCCAGATCAGCCGTACGCCGGTTTCTACCTTGTTTACGTTTTGACCGCCCTTGCCCCCGGAACGAAACGTCTGAAGTTCCACGTCGTCCGGGTTCAGCGCGATTTCTATGGCGTCGTCGATCTCCGGATACGCGAAGACGCTGGCGAACGACGTGTGTCGCCTGCCGCTGGAATCGAACGGCGATATGCGCACGAGGCGATGTACGCCCGTTTCGGACTTCAGGTAGCCATAGGCGTACGGCCCCGTCACGCGAATGCTGGCGCTTTTTACGCCCGCCACGTCCCCCGCCTGACGCTCCACCAGTTCGGCCTTGTAGCCGTTTCGCTCGGCCCAGCGGGTGTACATTCGCAACAGCATTTCCGCCCAGTCCTGGCTTTCCGTGCCGCCCGCGCCGGGGTGGATCGTGAGGATGGCCGGGCGCTCGTCGTCCGGCTCGCCCAGCATATTTTTGAATTCCAGGGCTTCGAGCGCTTTTTCCATGCGGGCGGTTTCCGCCTGGATTTCGTCCGAAAGGTCGGCGTCCCGCTCCTCTTCGGCAAGCAGCAGGAGCGTTTCTACGTCTTCCGCTTGCGCCGACAGCCCCTCCCATGCTTCGATCCACGCCTGCTCGGCGGCGAGCTGCTTTTCGACCTTGCGCGCTTCGTCCGCATGGCTCCAGAAATCCGGATCCATCCGTTTCCGGTTCAGCCCCTCGACGATATTTCTGCGGCGATCGACGTCAAAGATAACCTCCGAGCACGCGTACGCGCTCCAGAAGCGATTGAATATGATCTTCGGAAAAAGCCATGCGGATACCGTTCAGGCGCGTAGAGGATACATGGCCGGGCAAGGCATTTCGCCCGGCGCTACGCTCGTACGACGACGCGCGCCCATCGTTTCCCGACCGCGACGCCGAAGAAATTTTTCACAAGGATGCGCGCTCCAGTCCGCTATGCCCGAAAATGCGGCCTGGAAGATTATCGTCAAATAATAATTGACCTAAAAGCAATTATTTATTGATTTTTCGGCAGCGGGCGACGAATCGGGTTATGCGCCGTACGGCCTCTTCCAGCTGCTCCATGGAGGTAGCGTACGAACAACGCACGTAGCCTGCGCCGCTCGGCCCGAAGGCGTCTCCCGGCACGCAAGCCACCTGCTCTTCCTCCAGCAACCGTTCTGCGAACGCCTCCGAGGACAACCCGGTGGAGGTAATGTCGGGAAAGCAATAGAACGCGCCCTCCGGTTCGAAAGTGGGCAATCCGGCGGCCCGCAATCCGTCCACGATAAAGCGCCGCCGCTGGTCGTAGGCGCGGCGCATGCGCTCCACGTCGTCGTCGCAGGCTTCCAGCGCGGCCACGGCGGCCACCTGCCCCATCGTGGACGAGCACATCACTGCATACTGGTGCATCTTGTACATGGCGTCGCTGATGGCCTCTGGCGCGCAGACATACCCTACGCGCCAGCCGGTCATGGCGTGGTTTTTGGAAAATCCTCCTGTCAGGATCGCGCGTTCGTAAAGTCCGCCGAGGGACGGCAAGCTCACATGCCCTTCTTCTGCCGCCTGTCCGTAAATCAGCCGGTCGTATATCTCGTCGGACAGGACAAGCAAATCGTTGTCGATGGCCACGCGGGCAATATCCTCCAGCGTGTCGCGCCGAAGCACCGCGCCGGTGGGATTGTTCGGATACCCGAGGAACAGTACTTTGGAACGCGGGGTGACGCGGGCGGCGATATCTTGCGCCGTGACCTGGAAACCGGTTTCCACCCTCGTAGGTATGTACGTTACCTTCGCGCCGGCGAACTCGGCAAGCGGGCCGTACGAAACGAAACAGGGTTCGGGGATAAGCACCTCGTCCCCGGGATCGACGGTCGCGAGCAGGGCGATGAGCATGGCCTCGCTTCCTCCTACCGTGACGACGATCTGGTTTTCCGGAGCGTAGGCAATGCCGTAGCGGCGCGCCAGGCTTTCCGAAATCAATTGGCGCAGGCGCAGCAAACCCGCATTGGAGGTGTAACTGGTATGGCCCTTGCGCAGCGAAGCGATGGCCGCGTCGACGACCGGCTTCGGCGATACGAAATCCGGCTCGCCGATCCCCAGAGAGATCACATTATCCATGGTGGCGGCGATCTCGAAGAATCGACGAATTCCGCTGGGCTTCGTATTGTTCGCTCTGGTGCTGATATGCTTGCTCATTGCGTTGGCGCGAGGCGTCGATACCGTTTCGGACAGGCCGCAAAACGGGATGTATAAAAAACGGATTACAAAAATCGGATCCGGGGGGCATGAAAGATAGTACGGAATTCGCACACAGTAACAGTAAATCCATGAACCAAACAAGAAGACGATGCCTGACGCTTTTCAGAATTTCGTGAACGGATCCTGGGTAGACGCGGAACAGGGCGCTACCTTCGAGAAGGTCAATCCGGCGCGTACGCGGGAAAAGATCGGTCTTTTTCCCGAATCCGGCCCCGCGGACGTCAATGCTGCCGTGCGGGCGGCGCGCAAGGCCTTTCCTGGCTGGTCCCGTACGCCGGCCCCGCAGCGAGGGGAAATCCTCCGACGCATCGGGGATTTATTGACAGAACGCAAGAAAGCGCTCGCGTTCGAGGAAACCCGCGAAATGGGCAAGCCCTTCGCCGAAACCTGCGGGGACGTGCAGGAGGCCATCGACACCGCGTATTACGCGGCCTCGGAAACGCGGCGGTTGTTCGGGCGCACGGTTCCCAGCGAATTGCCGGATAAATTCAATATGAGCGTCCGGCGGCCCATAGGCGTGGCGGGCCTGATTACCGCATGGAATTTCCCGATCGCCGTGCCCACCTGGAAAATATTTCCGGCGCTGGCCTGCGGCAACGCCATCGTTTTCAAACCCAGCGAAGAGGCGCCGCACAGCGGGGCGCTGCTTACGCAATTGCTTTCGGACGCAGGCGTGCCCCCCGGCGTGTTCAATCTGGTGCATGGAGGGGCCGCGGCGGGCGAAGCGCTGGTCGCGCATCCGGACGTAGATGCCGTGTCGTTTACCGGCTCGAATGCGGCGGGCTCGAAAATCGGAGAGACCTGCGGCAGGATGCACAAACGCCTCGCGCTTGAAATGGGCGGAAAGAACGCGCAAATCGTGATGGCGGACGCGGACCTGGACCTGGCGCTCGAAGGCGTATTGTGGGGCGCGTTCGGAACCACCGGGCAGCGCTGCACGGCCACGAGTCGCCTGGTGTTGCACGAAGCCATTCACGATGCGTTTGTCGAGCGGTTGCTGGAGCAGATGCAAACGCTGGTCCTTGGATACGGCAACGACGAGGGCGTGCATGTCGGGCCGCTGGTTAACCAGAAGGCGCTGGACAAGGTGGCTCGCTATGTCGAGGTCGGGCAGAGCGAAGGGGCTACCCTGCGGGTCGGGGGAAAGCGGGCGACGGAAGGGGCGCTTGCCGAGGGCTTTTTCTTCGAGCCTACCCTCTTCGCCGACGTCGCGCCGGACATGCGCATTGCCCGCGAGGAAATTTTCGGCCCGGTGCTTTCGGTGCTCAAGGCCGCGTCCTACGAAGAAGCCGCGCGGATTGCGAACGCGACGCGCTACGGCCTCTCCTCCAGTATCTATACGCAGGACGTGTCCCTGGCGTATCGCGCCATGCGGGACCTGGAGGCGGGCATTACGTACGTCAACGGTCCGACCATCGGCGCCGAGGCGCACATGCCTTTCGGAGGGATCAAACACACCGGCAACGGCCACCGGGACGGCGGCTGGGAAGTATTCGATTTCTATACGGAAACGAAAACCGTTTACGTGGATTACAGCGGGCAGTTGCAGAAAGCGCAAATGGACAACGCGGCTTCGTAAAGGCGCCGGGACGTCAGGGTGAGCAGGGGTCTTGCGGCCCGCCTTTGCACGAATACATAAAGGGTAGGTAGGCTCATGGGTTGGCATGCGTATTTCGGGGCCCGATGTTTCGTGCAAAGGCGGGCCCCAAGACCCCAAAGACCGCTCCTTCAATTATTTCCTTTCTTCCCTTTCTTCCCTTTCCTCCCTTTCCAGAAACGTCTTTAGCACAAGATCTGCGGCGGCGGCCACGGCTATTTCTCGGCGGGCGGCCCGCTCTTCGTATTCTTCCAGCAAGCGATGGACGCTTGCGTCGGCGCGCGCCGTTTCGAGGAGGCGGGCTTCGAGCGTTTCGCGCAGCCAGCAGCCGATCTGCTTGCGTCGCCGCCGGGCAAGGTGCTCCGACGATTTCACCAGGCGTTCGTACTCCCGCATATCTTTGCGGATCATATCCAGGCCGGATTCTTTCTGGGCGGAACAGGTGTGCACGGTCGGGGTCCAGCCGGATTCCTTGGGCGGAAAAAGCCTTAGCGCCGCTTTCATGCGCCGGGCGTCCAGGCGTATCGCTTTCGGCGTATGCGCGTCCTCCTTGGTGAAAACCACGATGTCCGCCTCCTCCATGACGCCGCGCTTCACTCCTTGCAGTTCGTCCCCCGATCCAGGCAACGTCAGGAGCATCAGAAGATCCACCATGTCGCTAACCGTCGTTTCCGCCTGCCCGGAGCCTACCGTTTCGACGAATACCGTATCGTACCCGGCTGCTTCGCACAGGATAATGCTTTGGCGCGTTCCGTCCCCAATCCCTCCTGCTCGCCGCTTGCCGGGCGCAGGCCGCACGAAGGCGTTCGGGTGCGTGGCCAGGCGCGTCATGCGCGTCTTGTCTCCAAGAATGCTGCCTCCGGTGCGTTCGCTCGCCGGATCGTAGGCCAGCACCGCCACGCGACGATTTTCGTGCATGGCCAGCCGGACGCCAAGGGATTCGATGAACGTGCTTTTTCCCACGCCGGGCGCTCCAGTGATTCCAATGCGGATGGCCGTCCCCGACAAGGGCAGGCAGGCGTCCAGCAGGGCCTTTGCGCATTCGCGGTGGTCGGGGTGAGCGCTTTCCATGAGGGTAATGCTCCGCGCCAGCAGGACGCGGTCCCCGTTCCGGACGCCTTCGAACAGTTCCTCTACAGGGGGAAACGTCATGCCGCGCCGCCCTCCTCGATCATCCCGAGAAGAATCCGGGACGCCGCGTCGGTTACCGGGGTGCCGGGACCGAAAATTTCCGACACGCCCGCCGCGCGCAGAAACGCATAGTCCTTTCGGGGAATCACCCCGCCGACCACCACGCGAATATCCTCGCGGCCCATTTTCCGCAGCGCGGCGAGTACTTCAGGCAAAAAGGCCTTGTGCCCGCCGGCAAGCGTGGACACGCCGAGAATATGCACGTCGTTTTCGACGGCCTGCAAGGCGACCTCGCCGGGCGTCTGGAATAAGGGTCCGATATCTACGTCGAACCCCATGTCCGCAAAGGCGGTCGCAATCACTTTTGCGCCCCGGTCGTGTCCGTCCTGTCCGATTTTCGCCACGAGGATGCGTGGCCGTCGGCCCGCCCGGTCGGCGAAAACGCTCGCAAGCCGCAGGATTTCTTCCGGCTTTTCTCCGGATGCGCGGGCGCGGACATACGCTCCCCCGGCCATGTTGCGGCGAGCGCGATGTCTTCCGAATTCTTTTTCCATAGCGATGGATATTTCGCCGAGGGTAGCCCGCCGCCGGGCAGCCTCCACGGCGCAGGCCAGCAGGTTGCCCTCTCCTGTGCGGGCGCAGGCGGTCAGCGCGGCAAGGGCCTGCTGCGCGGCTTCGTCGTCGCGGGACGCCCGAACCGCGCGAAGCCGCGCTATTTGCGCTTCGCGGACGGCGGCATGGTCTATTTCCAGTACGTCGATCGGCGCTTCCTGTGGCGGTTCGAACCGGTTGACGCCTACGATGGTCTCCTTTCCGGCGTCGATTCGCGCCTGCTTGCGGGCCGCGGCTTCTTCGATGCGGGCCATGGGAATGCCTGCTTCGATCGCCTCGGCCATGCCTCCGGCTTCTTCTATTTCTTCGATCAGCGCCCACGCGCGGCGCGCCAGCTGATCGGTCAGCGTTTCTACGTAATACGATCCGCCCATTGGATCGATGGCCTGCGCGATATCCGTTTCCTTCTGTAAATACGTTTGGGTATTGCGCGCAATCCGGGCGGAAGCCTCCGTAGGCAGCGCCATGGCTTCGTCGAGCGCGTTCGTATGCAGCGACTGGGTATGTCCCAGCGCGGCGGACAAGGCTTCGAGGCAAGTGCGGGCCACGTTATTGTACGGATCCTGTTCGGTGAGGCTCCAGCCCGAAGTCTGGCAGTGCGCCCGCAGCGCCATGGATTTCGGGTTTCGAGGGGAAAAGCGCCGGACGATCTTCGCCCACAGCAGCCGCCCGGCCCGCAATTTGGCGATTTCCATAAAGTGATGCATCCCGATCCCCCAGAAAAAAGAAATGCGGGGGGCGAAATCGTCGATTTGCAACCCTGCCTTGAGGCCCGTACGGAGATATTCGAGTCCGTCGGCAAGCGTATAGGCCAGTTCGAGGTCTGCCGTGGCGCCTGCTTCCTGCATATGGTAGCCGCTGACCGAAATGGCGTTGAATCGGGGCATGCGCTCGGCGGCGTACCGGAATATGTCCGCCACGATGCGCATGGACGGGCCGGGAGGATAGATGTACGTATTGCGCACCATGAACTCTTTCAGAATATCGTTCTGAATGGTGCCGGCAAGCGTTGCGGCGGGCGCGCCCTGCTCTTCCGCGGCCACGATATAAAAAGCCATGACGGGCAAGACGGCCCCGTTCATGGTCATGGAGACGGACATGCGGTCCAGGGGAATGCCCTCGAACAAGCGCTTCATATCCTCTACCGTATCGACTGCGACGCCCGCCTTGCCGACGTCTCCCGCCACCCGCTCGTGATCGGAATCGTAGCCCCGGTGCGTGGGCAGGTCGAACGCGACGGAAAGGCCCTTTTGCCCGTCGGCCAGCGCCCCGCGATAAAAAGCGTTCGATTCCTCGGCGGTCGAAAAACCCGCGTATTGCCGGATGGTCCAGGGGCGGACAAGGTACATTCCTGCGTACGGGCCCCGCAAAAACGGGGGGACGCCCGCGGCGTACTCGAGGTGGCGGAGCTCCTTGCGCGCTTCGGGACCGTACGCCGGACGTTCTTCGACGCCTTCGATCTCGCGCCATGGCTTGCCGCTTCGGGCGGGCAAGAGCGACGGCGGACGGTACGCCGCCGGAAAATCCGGGCAGGGCGCAGGCTCCGTTTCGCGGGAGATCATACGCCGAAACGCTTCCCATGCCGCTTGCGCAATGCGGTCCGTAAGGACCTCTATGGCGTAACTGCCTGCGGCGGGATCGTTCACCTTGCCGAGGCGGGCTTCGTGGCGAAGAATATGCTGAAGGTTCCGGGCCAGGCGCAACGCGCCGTCCGACGCCCCCCCGTCCGCCGCGTCGTACGGATGCACCGTCAGCGCGTCGCACGTTCCGACCACGGCGGCAACCGATTGCACGGCGGCCCGCAGCAGGTTGGCGTACGGATCGCCGGCCGGCGGCGCTTCGCAAGCGGCGACGGCGCGCAGCTGGGCGGTTTCGCTCCGCGCCGGGTCGAACGCGCGCGCTACCTGTGGGATAAGCAACCGCAACGCCCGGAGCCGGGCGATTTCCGTTAAAAAGGACGAACGCGTCCGAACCGAAACGTACAGCGAGGCCAGTACTTGCTCTGGCGCGCATCCCTGGTCGGCAAGGCCCGCAAGGTAGCCGGCCGTCGCAACGAGAATGCGGGCGGTTTCCTCGATAAGGCCGTTTCCCTGGCGCGGTTCGGCGGCGGCGCGTAAAAACCGGGGCAGCCTGTCGGCGCTGTCGCTTTGGCGCGTCGCATTGCGCAGGAAGCGGGCGGCGCGATCCGCCCAGCCGTCCGGGAGATGGCCTGTGCGGGCGCGCCATGCGAACGGATCGAACGCCGCAGAGCACGAGGCGGCGCCCGCCGGGGGGCGCGGGGCGAGGGCAAGCCATTCTTCCAGCAGCGCAAGGCTTCGTTCGCCCGCTTCGATATGGATCGCGGCGCCGGCGACGTTGAGGCCGTCCAGCAGGGCCGCGACGTCCGCGGCTTGCGCTGTCCGCGAGGCCGGAAAAGACAGGCCAATCTGCTCCACGCCGCCGCGCGCGGCGTCTTCGATGCGCCGCCGGGTTTCGTCAAAATCCCCGACGGGAATCTGCTGGCAAATCCGCCAGGAAGCCGGAATCGGCGCGACGCGCTGGTTGTCGGAATCCAGATGCGGAATCCCCGCAAGGTCTTCGGAGCGGCCCCAGGGCCGGATCGCAACCCCTTCGCACGGCGTCCATAAAGGCAATGCTTCGCCTTCCTGCCGGTTCAGCGCTTTTCGAATCAGCGCCTCCCAGGTTTCGGTAGAAACCGGAGGAAAAGCGTCGAAAAGCCCGCCCCGGTCGCCGTCGGGCGGCGGGTTCTTGTCTAACCTGTCCGTCTTATCCATGGGGCGTTTCCTTGCTATCGCGGCCCTCTGGCGCCGCGCTCCGCCGATACGCGCGGACAATGTCGAATATAGCGATGCCGTACGCCACGGCTACGTTCAGCGACTGCTTGGCTCCGAATTGCGGTATTTCGAACGCCACGTCTGCTTCGGCCACCAGGGAATCGCGGACGCCGTGCAATTCGTTGCCTACGATAAGGCAAAGCGGGAAAAAAGATTCCGCGACGTCCGTTGTGTGCGTGGGGCAGTCTGTTATTTCCAGTACGCCGATGGTATAGCCCTTGCGTTTGAGCGCTTGCGCCACAGGAAGCGGATCCGCCTGGTATTCCCATCGAACCGTATCTTGCGCTCCAAGGGCCGTTTTGTGCAATTTCCTGTTCGCCGGCGTTCCGGTAATGCCCGTCAAATACAATTTTTCGACGAGCGCGGCATCCGACGCGCGGAACATCGCCCCGACATTGTAAATAGATCGTACATTGTCGAGCAGGACGGAAACCGGGTGTGGGGCCAGCGCGCGCGCCGTTGTCGGATCCGGACGGGGTATTTCTTCGTGTCTGAGTTTGCGCATGGACGCCTGCCTGCGCCGCGCGGACGCAATGGCGCATGGATTGAATCAAAGTATCCTTAGCAAAAGTACGTGATTATCGCCATAGATGGGCCGGCCGGATCGGGAAAATCGACCACGGCCCGCGCAGTGGCCGAACGGCTCGGCTACGTATATGTGGATACCGGGGCCATGTACCGTACGGTCGCGCTTGCGTTTATCCGGTCCGGCTTGCCGGCGGAGGCGCCGTCCGGGGAGGCGCTTCGCGGATTGCTTGCGGGCATTCGTCTGGATATGCGTTTCGATCCGGACGGCATGCGCGTTTTGCTGAACGGACAAAACGTAACCGGGGACATCCGAACCCGCGAGGTTACCGAAGCCGCCAGTCGCGTGGCCGCGATTCCGGCGGTGCGCGAGCGGATGGTCCGGGAGCAACGGCGCGTTGCCCGAGCGGAGGAAACAAGGCGTGGCGGCGTGGTGCTCGAGGGGCGCGACATCGGGACGATCGTGTTCCCGGACGCCGAGGTAAAAGTGTTTATGGACGCCAGCGTAACCATGCGCGCGCGGCGGCGGTACGATGAATTGCGGGAGAAAAATTCCGACGTATCGTTCGAGGAGGTGCTGGACGACATTCGCGCACGGGACGCGCGGGACATTTATCGGCGGGTTTCTCCCCTGCGCAAGGCAGAGGGAACCGTTGAAATAGACACATCGCACATCGCGATCCGCGAGCAGGTGGAAATGGTTGTTCGGGCCGCGCGGGAACGAGCGAAGTCCCCGGATGTATAAATAGTTTGTGCGAAAAAAGATCGCCATGGCCCCGGCGGCGCAGTGTTTCTCCGGCAGGCCTCCCTTTCTGGCGATCATATCCACGTTCACGTAAACGCCACAAGAGGGCTGCGCGGCACAGAAAGGGTTGCCCGGCGGCGCCTTGTAATGCAGGGAAATAACGAACGGCGCTGCATGCGCCGATGGGCAAGGACTTTCGTCTCGCGCCTGGATTTGCGAAAATTTCTCTGAAAAACCAGCCTTATGACCGAAAACCCGCAAGAAACTTTACAAAACCAGGAAATTCTTACCAACGATACCGCGCCGTTGTCTCCGGGCGACGACGAATCCCCTGCGGAACAAGCCTCGGCCCCTGTGGAAGAAAACGCGCAGTCGGCGGCGAATGGCGCGCAGGCGACAGATTCGGAAACGGCGACCGCCGTCCCGGAACCAAAGGAGGATGCCGCGCCTGAAGAGGCCGTTGCCGAAACGCCTGTGGACGCGGATTCGTCGGAACCCTCCGAGCCTTCCGCCGAACAGCAAGAATCGGGCGACGATCCCCTGTCCGGGGCGCCGGTTGCCGAGCGGGAAAAAGACGATGCAACGGGTACGATAGGATATACGGGCGAGATTATTGGCCCGGTCGTAACCCTTGAAGAAATTGCGCAAGGAGACCAGGAAGAACAGGAAGTAGCGCAATCCTGGAAAGAACTCGAAGAAATGGTCGCCGCCTCGTTTACGGCGGTCCGCGAACAGGAAATCGTTGCGGGGCGCGTAATAAGCGTCGGAGAAAAGGACGTAGTCATAGATATAGGGTTCAAGAGCGATGGCATTGTATCCCTGAACGAATTCGACGATGCGCTTGCGGCGGGCGACGAAGTAGAAGTGCTCGTCGAGCGCCTGGAGGATTATCATGGGCAGCTTGTGTTGTCGAAGACCAAGGCGGATCAGTTGCGCCGCTGGCAGCGGATAGAGGAAGCCCATGAAAAGGGCGATATCATAGAAGGCACGATCACGCGCCGCATCAAGGGCGGCATGATCGTCAATCTCGACATTGGCGGCATGGAAGCCTTCCTCCCCGGCTCGCAGATCGATGTTCGCCCGGTGCGCGATTTCGATACGTACCTCGAAAAGCGCATGGAGTTCAAGATCGTCAAGCTGAATCCGGCCAACGACAACATCGTTATTTCGCACAAGGCCCTTATCGAAAAGGAACTTGGGGCGCAGCGCGAAAAAATCCTTGCGACGATGGAGCCCGGCCAGATTCTGGAAGGCATGGCCAAAAACATTACCGATTTCGGCATTTTCGTCGATCTGGGCGGCGTGGACGGCTTGCTGCACATCACCGACCTTTCCTGGGGCCGCGTTTCCCATCCTTCCGAATTGGTGGAACTCGACCAGAAACTTACGGTCGTGGTGCTGGATTACGACAAGGATCGGCAGCGCATCTCGCTGGGCCTGAAGCAACTCCAGCCGCACCCGTGGGAAACCATCGACGACAAATACCTGGCAGGCGGCGCCGTGGAAGGCAAGGTGGTTTCCATTACGGACTACGGCGCCTTCGTGGAACTGGAGAAAGGCATTGAGGGCCTTGTCCATATCTCTGAAATGAGCTGGACGGAGCACATTCGCCATCCGAGTCAGATGGTTTCGCTGGGGCAACTGGTGAACGTCAAAATTCTCAAGATCGACAAGCAAGGGAAGAAGATTTCTCTTGGCATGAAGCAGCTCGAGCCCGATCCGTGGGATGGCATTTCGGACCGCTATCCTCCGGGCACGGTCATGGCGGGCAAGGTGCGCAACATCACCAATTTCGGCGTGTTCGTGGGCATCGAGCCGGGCATCGACGGGCTGGTTCATATTTCCGATCTGTCCTGGACCAAGAAAGTGCGTCATCCGAACGAAATGGTGCGCAAGGGGCAAAGCCTCGACGTCGTGATCCTGAATATCGACGAGGGGTCGCGGCGCATCTCGCTGGGCCACAAGCAAGTGGAGACGAATCCGTGGAATCAGTTCGCCAAGGCGTACGCCGAGGGAACCGATACCCAGGCGACCGTGGTGCGCACCAACGAGGGCGGGCTTGTGATCGAACTGCCGCTTGGCGTCGAGGCGTTTGCGCCCGCCAGCGAGTTGCGAAACGGGCCGCATAATTTCCAGGATTTTTATCCGTCGGGACAGGAACTGGAGTTGCGCGTGATCAAGTTCGATCCGCAGCAGAAGGAAATTGTCCTGAGCGAGGTGGCGAAGGAGCGGGCTGCCGTACGCGCCGAAAAAGCCGGACAAGATCGCGTACGCCGCGAATCGAAGAAGCGGGAAGCGCGGGAGGTGAGCAAGTATCAGAAGGCGGCGACTTCGGCGGGCCGGACCACGTTTGGAGATATTTCGGGCCTGGCGGACCTGAAGGCGCAGTTCGAAAAGGCGGAGAAAGGAACCCGCAAGAAGGCGGCGCCCAGGAAGGCCGCCCCAAAAACCGCATCGGCGCAAAAGGGCAAGGCGTCCGCCGCGAAAAAGGCGGCTCCCGCCGAGGACAAACAGGATAAAACGCCCGCCAAAAAGGAGGCCAAGGCCGAAAGCGAGGCGAAATAAACCTTTTACCCGTCCGCATGGGGTCAGCAAGCACGTTGCGTCCGTCGATCAGGAACGCGATTCGGCGGCAACTTGACCGGACGATCTGCGAAACGCACTTTACGGAAGCGGGCCAGCGCTATCAGGGCAAGGTGCGCGACGTCTACCGGACTCCGGACGCGCTTTTCCTGGTTACGACCGACCGTATTTCGGCTTTCGACTGCGTGCTGCGCCAGCAGATTCCGTTCAAGGGGCAGGCGTTGAATCGGCTGGCCGCTTTTTTCTTCGAACAAACGCGGGACGTCGCCCCCAATCACCTGGTGGCGATTCCGGACCCGAACGTGACGGTGGCGACGCCGTGCGACCCCCTGCCCGTCGAGTTCGTGGTTCGGGGCTACCTCGCAGGCCATGCCTGGCGGGAATACCGCGCCGGGCGGCGCAGCGTTTCCGGGGTATCGTTGCCGGACGGCCTGCGGGAAAGCAGTCGCCTGCCGCGGCCCGTGCTTACGCCCTCCACCAAGGCGGCAACGGGACACGACGAGGACATTTCCCGAGAAGAAATCATAGCGCGCGGCCTGCTGACAGCGGATGCCTTCGACGAATTGGAAGCCGTTGCGCTGGCCCTGTTTGCGCGGGGCGCGGAGATGGCGTCGGCGCGGGGGCTGTTGCTGGTGGACACCAAATACGAATTCGGTCGCGCCCCGGACGGCGGATTTCTGCTTATAGACGAGGTGCATACGCCGGATTCGTCCCGATACTACTATGCGGACGGATACGAAGCGCGGCTGCGCGGCGGGCGCCCCCAAAAGCAGCTTTCCAAGGAATTTGTTCGGGAATGGCTGATGGCGCAGGGCTTTCAGGGGCGGCCCGGAGAGCGCCTTCCCGACTTGCCGGAAGATTTTCGCATTCGGGTGGCCGCCCGCTACATCGAGTTGTACGAAGCCGTAACGGGACATCCATTCGAACCGGATACCGACCCGGACCCGGTCGAACGCATACGGCGCAGCATTATTGCGTATCGCTCGCGCTGAAATCCCCAGCGGCGAAACGTCCTTCCACCCACTCGGCGCTTCCGTCGGCGAAGCGCTCCTTCTTCCAGATGGGCGCCCGGCTTTTCAGCGCGTCGATCAGGTAGCGACAGGCGGCAAAGGCTTCTGCGCGGTGCGGCGAGGCCGCGCCGACGATTACGCTTGCTTCTCTGAGGGGCACCGCGCCCGTCCGGTGCAGCAGACAGGCGCGACACAGGGGCCAGCGGCGAAACGCTTCTTCCGCAATCCGCCGCATCTCCTTGAGCGCCATAGGTTTATAGCACTCGTATTCAAGTCGTATCGTTTCCCGTCGCGGCGCGTTGGAGTCGGCCTCGGTCCAGCGGCGCGTTGTTCCGAGGAAAATATCGATCCCGCCCGCCTCCTCCACCCGAAGAAATGCTGCGACCGCTTCAAGGCGGAGCGGCGTTTCCTGAATATCTACCCACACGGCGTCGCTGGTCATTTCATCCTCCGCTGACGGGCGTAATGAGGGCTACCTCGTCTCCTGCCCGCACGGTATGCGCGCCGGATACGTATTCCTGGTTGACCGCGACGCGGACGGCGGGAAGCAGGGGGCGCAGGGCGGGATACGCCTCCGCGAGGCGTTCGAGCAATCGGGCGGCGGACAGGGTTTCCCCCGGATCAAGCGGCAAGGCAGCCGAATCGACCCCGGCGCGCTCCCGAAGCACGCTGAAAAACAGTACGTTCACATGGCGCGATTCCTGAGGATGCATGCGCTTTGCGGACCTTATGAAGGTATTTTAACGAAATCGGATGGCGCGAATGGCTTCGATGCGGGACGCCGCGCGCGCCGGCGCGTACGCCGCCCCTGCGCACAGCGCGATGGCGAGCGCGCCGGCGATCAGAAAGTCGAAAACATGCAGCGCCACGGGAGCCGTCGTCAGGTAGTACGCCTCTTCCGGCAACGAAACGAGGCCGTATTTGTCCTGCAGCAGCACCAGAATCAGGGCAAGGCCCTCCCCTGCGGCGACGCCCGCCGCGCCAATCAGCAGGCCGGACCATACGAATTGTTTTCGGATGGACCGCATCGACGCGCCCATGCTTTTGAGTACGCCAATTTCCCGCGTTTTTTCAAGCACGGTCATCAGCAGCGTCCCGACGATGTTGAACGCCGCCACAATCACGATAATGCTGATTACGACGGGGATAATGCTTCGTTGCAAGTTAATCCAGGCGAAAAGGCCGCCGTATACGTCATAGATGCTGCGCGCCATGAGGGGAAATTCCAGGCGGTTTTCTATCCTTGCGGCGGCTTCGCGCGCCTGGTCCGGCTCGGCAAGCGTGACGTCGAAGCGGGTGGCCTGGTCCGGCCCGTAGGCAAGCAGTGCCCGCGCGGCGGCGAGGGACGTAAAGACGTACAGCGCATCGAAATGGGCCAGGGACGTTTCGTAGACGCCTGCGACACGGAAGGTTTTTGCCCGAGGCATGGGCAGGCCCGCAATGGAAGGCGTGGTTTCCGCGGGCGCGTCGCGCATGGAAAACGACGTAACCGTATCCCCCGTCCGCACCTGAAGCAAATCGGCCAGCTCCTTGCCGACGACAAGGCCTGCGCGCCCGGCGCTGTCCGGCGTCGTATCGAAAGCGCCTTCCGTCATTTGCCCCAGAAACCAGGCAGGCGGCGCGGCCGTCCCCCGGATTGCTACGCCCTCGATATGTTCGCGGGATTTGCGAAGCAGCGCAAATTCCTGCACAACCACGGCGGCGTCCGCGACGCCGTCCATGGAGGCCAGCGTATCCCGGATCGTCGACGACCGGTCGATGGGCGCGTCCCGGAAGGTTTCCACTTGCACATGCGCGCCGAATCCGGTGATCTTGGCTTCGATTTCCTGGCCGAATCCGCGCACGACCGAAAGCGCCAGCAGCAACGCCGCCGTGCCGAGGGCCACCCCCGCTACGGCGATCCAGGCGATAAACCGGACAAAACGGCTCCCCTCCTCTTGTCCGCGGACGGACCGGAGATAGCGCATCGCCATGAAACGTTCGAAACGGGAAGGCATAGCGCGGGCGGCGGACTACGATGGCAAAGGATCGGGAGCGTTAAGGATACTCTGATTAAATCCGCGAAGCTCAGAGGCTGCGAGGGGTGCGCTGGCAAGGAATGACGAAGCGATGTGGCAGGCCCCACATAATGAGGAATGACACAGCCAGCGTGCTCCTCGCAGCCTCCCGAAGGGCGCGTCACGGACGCAACGTGCCGAATCTACTGTATTTTCTGCTGATTTCAATGGTCCGGGCATGACGGTCTTTGCGGGCAATAGTGACGCGCTGAGCGAAGCGGCTTTGATCAGAGTATCCTTTGATACCCGTCGGGGCGCCTGCCGGTTCTCAAGATGTTTCGGCTTGCTTTTTCGCAGAAAATCGAAAATCGGACCCGCCGCGCGCAAAACCTGCGGGCCGCCTGCGGGTATGCTATCCGCGAGACAAATCGCTGCGCCCCCTTTTGCATCCTGTATATGGAGGCTCTCTGTCATGCATACGAATCTGCCGGAAATTCCATTACCCCAAAACGAGCCTGTGCTCGAGTACGCGCCCGGCTCCGCGGAGCGTCGGCGCCTTGGGGAGAAACTGGCCGCGCTCCGGGGCGAAACGATAGAAATTCCCGCGATGATTGGCGGACGCGCCGTGCGCACGGGCAAAACCGTAGAAATCCGGGCGCCCCACGACCATCGGGCGCTGCTTGCCGTTGCGCATTGTTGCGGCCCGGACGAGGTGGAGGAAGCCATACGTTGCGCGCTCGTGGCGCGGCGGGAATGGATGCGGACGCCCTGGGCGGAGCGTCTCGGCGTCTTCCGAAAAGCCGCCGACCTGCTTTCCGGCCCCTGGCGGGATACGCTGAACGCCGCCACCATGCTGGGGCAGAGCAAAAACGCGTTTCAGGCGGAAATCGACGCGGCCTGCGAAACGATCGACTTCTGGCGATTCAATGCGGCGTACGCGGAGCGCATCGTAGCCGATCAGCCGCTTTCTTCGGAAGGCGTCCGAAACCGTATGGAATACCGGGCGCTCGAGGGATTCGTGGCGGCGATCACCCCGTTCAATTTTACGGCGATTCAGGCGAACCTGGCGACGGCCCCCGTCCTGATGGGCAATGTGGTCCTGTGGAAGCCGGCCACGACCGCCCTCCTGTCGGCCTGGCATACGTATCGCCTGCTGGAGGAAGCGGGGTTGCCGCCGGGCGTCGTGAACTTGCTCCCCGGCGATGGTCCGGAGGCGGGCGCGCCCATGCTGGCCTCCGAGCATCTGGCCGGACTGCATTTTACCGGCTCCACGAAGACGTTTCAGCATATGTGGCGCGCGATCGGCGAGCGCATCCACCGATACCGCGCCTACCCGCGCATCGTGGGGGAAACCGGAGGCAAGGATTTCATTATTGCACATCCTTCCGCCTCTCCCCTTGCCGTGGCCACGGCCATCGTGCGCGGCGGGTTCGAATACCAGGGGCAGAAATGTTCTGCGGCGTCGCGCGTCTACCTGCCCGCCTCGCGCTGGCCCGCCATCAGGCAGGCCTTGACGGAGCAACTGGGCGAAGTCAAGACGGGGCCGGTCGAGGACTTCGGAAATTTCGTGAATGCGGTAATTGACCGGGCGGCGTTTCGGCGCATTGCGGGCTATATCGACCGGGCGCTCGCCCACCCGGATGCAGACCTGGTGCATGGCGGGACGTACGCCGACGAAGAGGGGTATTTTATTGCTCCGTCCGTCTTTCAGGTCCGCGATCCCTTGCACGAAACCATGCGGGAAGAGATATTCGGGCCACTCGTTTCGGTATTCGCGTACGAGGACGCCCGGTACGACGAGATGCTGGACCTCGTAGACAAGACCTCCCCCTACGCCTTGACCGGAGCGGTGTTCGCGACGGACAGGGACGTTATTCGGAAGACCTCGGATCGGCTTCTCGACAACGCCGGAAATTTCTATATCAACGACAAGCCGACCGGGGCCGTGGTTGGCCAGCAGCCTTTTGGCGGCGCGCGCAAGTCGGGCACCAACGACAAGGCGGGTTCGCCACTGAATCTGACGCGCTGGACGTCTTCCCGGACCATCAAGGAGAATCTGTCGCCGCCGACCCACTTTGCCTATCCCTTTATGAAGTAGCTTGTACAGGCAGCCGAAACGCGCCGATACGCATGCTGAAAAATGCGACCGGGCACGTTTGCAATGAACCGTTGCTGCGTCGCATTGCGCCTGCGTCTGGCGGGCAAACCCGTAACCGGAAACGATACCTCAACCCATTCGAATTGCCCAATGTCTTCCCCCATACGCGTTCTTCAATACGGCGTCGGCCCGATCGGGCTGGCGTGCATTCGAACGATTCTGACCAAACAGGCTACGGGCCAGCTGGCGCTGGCGGGCGCCGTGGACGTAGATCCGGATAAGGCGGGCCGCGACGTGGCGGCGTTGCTGGGCGGCGATGCGCCCGCGACCGGCGTTACGGTGCGGGACGATGCGGAAGCGGCGCTGGCCGAGATCGCGCCCGACGTCGTGCTGCATACCACGTCGTCTTTTCTGGACCGGATGCATGGACAGCTCGAAGAGTGCATTCGGGCCGGCGCGCCGGTGGTTTCCTCTACGGAAGAACTGGCTTTTCCGTACGACCGGCATCCCGAAATCACCCGCCGCCTGCACGAGGAAGCCGTGGCGCAGGGCGTGGCGGTCGTGGGCACGGGCGTAAACCCCGGCTACGCCATGGATACGCTGGCGCTGATGGCGACCGGCGTGTGCTGCGACGTTTCGGAGGTGCGCGTCGCGCGCGTGGTGGATGCAGGAAAGCGTCGCCGACCGCTTCAGGTCAAGGTGGGCGCCGGGCTTTCGGCGGCGGCGTTCGAGGAGAAAAAGGCGACGGGGATGTTCGGGCATATCGGGCTGCGCGAATCGCTGCTTTTCGTGGCGAAGGGACTGGGCTGGTCCCTGGACCGCGTGGACGAGCGGCTGGACCCGGTCCTGGCGGATCGGGAAATAACCACGCCCTTCGTGACTGTCGAGGCGGGACGCGTGGCGGGGATCCATCACGCCATCGCGGGCTACGCGAAGGAGCGTCCTGTGCTTTCCCTGGACTTGAAAATGTTCGTCGGGGCCGAAAATCCGCGCGACGTCGTACGGGTAACGGGCGATCCGCCGGTCGATCTGGAGATTCGCGGGGGCATATTCGGGGATACGGCTACGGTGGCTGCGCTGGTGAACGCGATCCCGCTGGTCCTGCATGCCTCGCCGGGCCTTAAAACCATGATGGACCTCCCCGTCCCGCGCGCGTTTGCTTGTCTTCCTGGCGCAGGTTGATGGTTTGGGAAAAATGCTTGCCGGGAGGCCCGCTCGCCTATGAGCCAGCGCGTTGGAAGACTGCATGTACTGACGGACCTGCGTTTCCAGCAGCGTTTTCGTCCTGCGGAACTGGCCCGCCTCGCTGCGGCAGGCGGCGCCGACGCAATCCAGTTTCGGCAGAAAACGGGGACTGCGCGCGCCATGCTGACCGAGGCAAGGCGCGTCGTGGCCGCCTGCCGGGAACGGGGCGTGCCCTGCATTGTCAATGATCGCCTGGATATTGCGCTCGCCTGCGGCGCCGACGGCGTGCATCTCGGGCAGGACGATCTGCCTGTTCGGGACGCCCGCCGCCTGCTCGGCCCCGCCGCCACGATAGGCGGCACGGCCACGACGCTCAAAGAAGCGCTGGCGGCGCAGGACGCCGGGGCGGATTACGTGGGATTCGGTCCGGTGTTTTCCGGGGCGAGCAAGGAGCGAGCGGCTTCCGTGAAAGGGTTGGCGAATCTGGCGCGCGTTTGCGCGGCGGCGCGCATCCCGGTCCTGGCTATCGGGGGGATTTCTGTGGATCGGATTCCCTCCGTTCTGGACGCCGGAGCGCATGGCGTGGCGGTGATGACCGGCGTGACGACCGCCGATGATCCGGCCCGCGCAGCCCGCGCCTTCCGCGAGGCATTGAACGTTTCCGGGCAAGGCGGCTAATGTGCCTTGCGAACGGCTTGGGCAAGGGCTTCCGGAGCGGGCTCTTCGGCGATGGCCCGGACCGCAAGGCCCTGGGCGCGGACGGCCTCTGCCGTCGCAGCGCCGATTGCGGCGATGGCAAGCCCCTTGAGGGATAATCCGGGAGACTGAAGCAGGGCTTCCAGGCCGGAAGGACTGAAAAACACGACCCAGTCCGGTTTTTTATGGCCGGGCCATGCGCGCAGCGTACGCAAACGGGTGCGATAAACCACGATTTCTTCCGTGGCGATCCCCCCCTCGCGCAAGATTGCGGGCAAGGTCTCTCGCCTGCGATCCCCGCACAAAAAAAGCAACGGGCCGCCCACGGCTTGTTTCAGGATATACCTTGCCAGCTGCTCCGCCGATCCACTCGCCTCCCCTTCCGGTTCGCATCCGAGCGAACGCAGGGCGGCGGCGGTGCGCGGGCCTACCGCAAACACTTTTTTCGCGCGCCATGCGTTGCCTTCCGCCGGGTTTGCGGCGACAGCCTTGCCGAAGGCCGCTACCGCGCGCGAACTGGTGAATATCCACCCCGCGTACCGGTCTGGAGGATTTGCAAGGCGGCGCAACGTTTCCGGGGCTTCGTACTCGAAATCCAGCGCCGGGCGCGTAGCGACCTCGAAACCGGCGGCCCGGAGCGCCGCTTCCCAGGGACAGGATGCGTCCTGGCCAGACGGGTTGTCCGCGGAGGCATCCCCGGAGCGCAGCAAAAGCACCCTGCTTTTCATGGCCCCGGAGCGCGCAGCGCTTGCAGGATTTCCCCGCCCCCCTGCGCAAGCAACTCGGCGGCCAACTCGGCGCCCAGGGTTTGGCTTTCGGTGGCGGGCCCTGTCCGTTGTCCCCGGCATACTTGCTTGCCGTCCAGCGAAGCGATACACCCGTCCAGAACCAGCCGCCCTTCCCGAAGGCGGCCCCATGCGCCCACGGGCACGGAGCATCCTCCGCGCAACGCGCGCAGGAAACTTCTTTCCGCCAGCACGGCGGACGCCGCGCGCGCATCGTGCACCGTTTCCTGGAGCAGCGAACGGAGCGGTTCGTTCCGCTCCCTGCAAACGATTCCAAGGGCTCCCTGGCCGGGCGCGGGTAGCATAATATCTTTCGGGATGCGCTCTGTAATGCACGCTTCCATATCCAGCCGCTTGAGTCCGGCGGCGGCCAGCACGAGGCCGGTCCAGGCGCCCTCCGCCAGTTTGCGCAGCCGGGTGCCCACGTTGCCGCGCACCGGTTCAATGCGCAAATCGGGTCGCCAGGCCAGCAGCTGGGCTTGCCTCCGGGGAGAGGACGTCGCCAGCGCAGCCCCTTCAGACAGGTCCGCGAACCCTCCCGAATACGCTGGATGGCCCACGAACGCGTCCGACGGGTCTTCTCGCCCGCTGATCGCTCCGACGACCAGGCCTTGCGGGGTTTCTGTCGGCCAGTCTTTCAGCGAATGCACCGCCAGATCGATCGCGCCGCTGAGCAGCGCCTCGTCCAGTTCCTTCGTAAATAGCGCCTGACTGTTTATGTTGGCGAGCGGCTTGTCGAGGATGCGGTCGCCCGTCGTCGTGATTTCGCATAATTCCGCGAGATGTCCTTTCGCGGCCAGTCGATCCCGCACCATGGCGGCCTGCCGCCGCGCAAGGGGGCTGGCCCTTGTTCCGATCTTCAGCGAAGCGGCATGGCGAACAGGCGGGGCCGCGCGGTCAGAAAGCATGACGGACGGTATCCGAATCCCGGGAAGGCATTCGCAACACATCGCCTGCGCGGCGTTCCATATCCTCCATCGGACAGTCCGCAGGCAGCGCGTCTGCCGGGCGCGCGGCGGGGTTTTCGGCGTCCGGGCGGGACGGGTTCTCTGCTGCCGGGGCCTCTTCTTCGTCGCAATCCTCCCGCAGGAAAAGGTGCTGAAGCAAACGCACCCCATGAGAGAAATCAATACGTTCGGGATCGACGCTTTTCAGGCGAACCACCGGCACGGCCAGCAATTTCTGCACGATCGAGCGGGTGAGCTGGTCCAGTTGCTCCTGACCGTCTTCAGAGAAGCGCTGGCGATACTTGTCTACTTCCTGCGCTCGAATGGCTTCGAACGTTTTCGCAATAGCCTGAATAGCCGGTTGCAGCGATTGATGCAGGAATACCCAGGAGACATATTCGGCGATCATCTCGTCCACGATTTCGCCCGCCTTGTCCAGCGAAGCCTGGAGCGCGTCCTGCGTTCTTGTTTCGGCTTTGCCGAGCTGGTCTATGGTCACGAGTTCGACCCGGGGCAGCGCGCCAATCGCTTCGTCCACGCCGCGCGGCACGGAAATATCGACGAGCAAGCGCGCCGCGCCGCTCGTTTCCATCGCAAACGCTTCCCGGCGCAGCACGGGGTTCGGCGCCGAGGTAGCCACGATCACGGCGTCCGCCTGCGCGGCAGCGGCGTGACGGTCTTTCCAGGGGACATGGTTCGCCCGATACCGTTCGGCTGCATTGCGCGCGCGTTCCTCCGTCCGGTTCGTAAACGAAAGCCGCGCTATCCCCAGCATCTGCAACGCTTCCGCCGTTTCCTGTCCGATCTGCCCCGCGCCGACAACCAGTACGCCCGCCGAGGCAGGGGTTTCCTTGCGGTTTTCGCCCTGCGTCCGGGTTATCCGGGACCGGATAACTTCCGCCGCCCGCATCGGCACAGAAGCATTGTTATGCGACAGCTCCGTTTCGTTGATGACCCGCTTGGCGGCGCGGAAGGCCGTGTGCAAGAGGCGGTGCATGGTCGTCTCGACGCGCTCCTCTTCTACCGCGACGGCGTACGCCTTCTTGAGCTGGAAATAAATATGCACATCGCCCGGCACCATGGACTTCATGCCAGCGGCCACCTCGAAAATATGCCGGATCGCGTCTTCGTCCCGATGCAAAAAGGACATATCTTGCGGCCAGGCGCGGCCTGCATGGCGCTCGAACGCTTGCTGCACGGCGCGGACGTCTTCTTCGACTCCGTAGAGATAGGCTTCCGTACGGTTGCAGGTGGAAAGCAGGACCAGTTCGGAACCCGCGTGGAGCGCGACGCCGCCATACACGGAGCGCCCCTCTTCCCAAGACGAGGCGAAGGCTTCCCGAATCGCTACGGGAGCCTGCGAATAATTGACGCCCAATGCGTAAAATGTCATAACCGAAAGCAGGGCTTGCAACAAGCGTAAACAAAGAGGGCGAAAAAAGCCCTATCCTGACAAAGTACGCATTTACGTCGTTTTACGCAAATTTTCACCGTCGCTTCGCCAAAATTCCCTATTCGCGTCGTACGCCATGTCCGAATCCCGTTTTTTCGCTCGTCAGCAAGCCCTTGCGGGCCAGCTAGTCTCCCGCGATTTGCATGCGCTTGCGGTCGTTCCCGGCGCGTCCATGCGGTATCTGTCCGGGCTGGATTTTCATTTGAGCGAACGCCCCGTGGTGGCGTTTTTTGGCCAGGAAGGCCCTCCGGCGATGGCGCTTCCCGAACTGGAAGAGGGCAAACTGCGCGGATTGCCGTTCGACGCGCGCGTCTGGACGTATGGAGAGGATCCTGCGACCTGGAGCAAGGCGTTTCGGGAGGCTGCCCGCGCCGCCGGGCTGGACGGACAGCGCGTCGGGGTCGAATCCGGGCGCATGCGCGTACTCGAACTCCGCCTGTTGCAAGAAGCCTTGCCGGAGGCTACGTACCCGGACGGCAGCGAAGCGCTCGCCGCCCTGCGCATATGCAAGGACGCCGAAGAAATCGCTTGCATGCGCCGGGCCGCGCAGGTGGCCGAAGAGGCCATGCGGCAGACCCTCCCCGCCATAGAACCGGGCATGACCGAGCGGGACGTAGCTTCCCTCATTACCGCCCGCCTCTTTGCCGCCGGGTGCGCTCCCGAACTGCCTTTTTCTCCCATTGTGGCGTTCGGAGCTTCCGCGGCCAATCCGCATGCGACGCCGGGCGATCAGAGATTGCGTCCCGGCGACTTGATTCTGTGCGATTGGGGGGCGCAGGCGGGCGGGTATTTTTCCGACATGACGCGGATGTTTACGTATGGCGAGGCGGGGCCTGCGGAGCGGCGCATCGTCGAGATCGTGGATCGCGCCCGGCAGGCGGCGACGCAGACCGCCCGGCCGGACGCGCTTGCCTCGGAAGTGGATCGCACGGCCCGCGCCGTAATCGAGGAGGCTGGTTTCGGGGATCGATTCATACACCGCACCGGACATGGCCTGGGGCTGGAGATTCACGAGCCGCCCTGGATTCGGGAGGGCAATGCGATGCGTTTGCGTCCGGGCATGACCTTCACCATCGAGCCGGGAATCTATCTGCCCGGCGCGGCGGGGGCCCGCCTCGAGGATATGGTGACGATCACCGAGGACGGCGCCGAAACGCTTACGACCTTGCCCCGGAGCCTGACGAATATCGCAGCGTAGCCGCAGGCGAAGGGCGCCCGTCGGCAGCCCTGGATTACGCCAGTCTTTCCGTTTGGGCCAGCGTTTCCGCTTCCGCAATCCATGTTTCGATGGCCGCCAGCCCGTCTCCCCACAAGCCGGGGTCTTGCAGGTCTACGCCCGCCCTGGCGGCCAGCGCGTGCGGCCAGTCCGAGCCGCCGGCTTCCAGCAGGGCAAGGTATCGGGCAGGAAAATCTTCCGGCTCGGCAAGGTACCGGGCGTATAGCGCCAGCACCAGCAATTCCCCGAAGGCGTAGGCGTATACATAGCCCGGCGTATGCAGGAAATGGGGGATGTAGCTCCACCAGCGGCGGTAATGCTCGCCGAGCGTCACGCTGCCCGCGAACATGGCCTCCTGGGTTTGCATCCAGAGGTCGCCAAACCGGTCGACGCCCAGCTCTCCGTGTTCGCGCCGCGCCGTATGGATGGCCTCTTCGAACCGGTTCATGGCGATTTGCCGGAATACGGTGGCCATCGTGTCGTCGATTTTGCCGACGAGCAGGGCAAGCCGGTTGGCGGGATTTTCCTCGTGCGCAAGCATTTCCCGGAAGGTGAGCATTTCGCCGAAGACAGAGGCGGTTTCGGCGGTCGTCAGCGGGGTGTCGGCTTGCAGCGCGCCCTGTTTTCTCGACAGATACTGATGTACGCCGTGGCCCAGTTCGTGCGCCAGCGTTTGCACGTCGCGCGGTCTTCCCGCAAAATTCATGAGAATGTACGGGTGCGCGCTGGGCACGACGCCGTGGCTGAACGCCCCGCCGCGCTTGCCGGGGGCGGGCGGCGCGTCGATCCAGCGGCGGTCGAAGAAAAGGTCGGCGACGGCCCCCATGCGGGGATGGAATCCGTGGTAGGCGGCCCGCACGACCTCGCGTGCTTCGGCCCACGTATACTCCCGGTCGGATTCTCCCACCGGGGCGTACCGGTCGTAGTCGAACAGTTCGTCGTATCCGAGCAATTGGCGTTTCAGTTCGTAGAACCGGGCCACGAGGTCGTATTTCGAGACGACGGCTTCAATGAGCGCCTCCACGGTTTCATTCTGGACCTCGTTGGACAAATTCCGGTCGGAGAGCCAGGTGGGGTATCCGCGAAGCCGGTCGTCGACGGCCTTGTCCGCCAGGATCGTATTGAACACAGAAGCCAGCGTACGGCTATGCGTCGCCAATCCTTCTGTCAGGCTGAGGGCGGCCCGTCGGCGCAGCGCGCGATCCGGTTCGTGCAGCATGGAGAGGACTTCCTGCTCGGTTTTTTCTTCTCCGTCGAGGCGAAAGCGAACGCCGCCCAGCAGTTCGTCGAAGAAGCGGTTCCAGGCGCCGCGCCCCGTGACCGCCTTTTCGGCCATTATTTTTTCTTCCGTCTCGGTAAGGAGATAATCTCGCTGCGCCCGCTGCACTTCAAGGTAATGCCGATACCCGGCCAATTCCCCGGAAGCGACGAGGCGGGCAGCCTGGTCGTTGTCCGCCTGGCACCATTCCAGCCCGAAAAAAATGAGTTGCTGCATTGCGCGGGTATAGGCCTCGCGGACATGCTGAAGCAAGGCGCCCCGCCGCTCGTCGCCGGTATCCGTGGCCCATTGGAGAAAAGCATAGGCGTACGCCTTGCCTGCGCGGTCCTGGATGGTTTCCAGCTGCGCCAGCGCTTTGGTCATTGCCGCCGGCGCCAGGCCCGCGACCTTGCCTCGCCAGGCGGCCCTGAAGGCCTCGGCGTCGTCCGACGCTTGCGCAAGGTCCTGGCGCAGGGCTTCTTCCGACGGGTACAGGTCGGCAAGATTCCAGCGGACGTTTTCGGCTCCGGTCTTTTTTTCGGACATGGGATAATCGGACATGGACAAAAGTGGTTACGGCAGGATGTTTTTCCCGAATTTATCGGCAGTGCGTATATTGCGCATTCCAAACGCTACATCCATCGAAACATTCCCTTAACGATCATGCAAGTACGTACAGCCGAAGCAATCTGGAAAGGCAACCTGAAAGAGGGCGAAGGCCAGGTAACGGTGCTGGGCGAACAAGTCCCCTACTCCTTCGCTTCCCGTTTCGAGCAAGGCGCCGGAACGAATCCCGAAGAACTGCTGGCTGCCGCCCACGCAGGGTGCGTCGCCATGGCGTTTTCGAACGACCTGGCGAACGCGGGCTATGCGCCCAGGCAAGTGCATGCCGCGGCCAGGGTGCATTTGACGATAACGGATGCGGGCCCCGGCATTTCTCAGATCGACCTGACGATCCAGGGCGACGTGCCGGGTATCGACGAAGCCACCTTTCTGGAGATGGCCGAGGCGGCGAAGTCCAATTGCCCGGTCTCGAAGTTGTTTGCGGGGGCGAACATCGCGCTCGTCGCCACGCTTCAGGCGGGTTAGGCGCGTCAGGCGCGGATGTGTCCCTGTCCGACGCCGATCCATTTGTAGCTGGTGAGTTCCTCCAGGCCCATGGGGCCGCGGGCATGCAGTTTTTGCGTGCTGACGGCCACTTCTGCGCCCAGGCCGAACTGTCCGCCGTCCGAAAACCGCGTACTGGCGTTTACGAACACCGCCGCGGAGTCGATGCGGTCCACGAAGACGTTTGCGCGCGCCCAGTCGTTGGTCAGGATGCTGTCCGAGTGGGCCGTTCCGTGGCGTTGTATATGTTCTATGGCGTCTTCCACGCCGTCCACGATGCGAACGCCGAGGATAAGCGACAGCCATTCCTGGTCGAAGTCGTCCGGTCCGGCGGCGGCGCATGCCAGGCCCCCGGTCCGTTCGAGGATGCGCAGCGCTTCCGGGTCGGCGCGGAAGGCGACGCCCTGCGCGCCAAGGCGTTTAGCCAGCGGCGGCAGAAACGCGTCGGCGACGTGGCGGTGCAAGAGCAGCGTGTCCAGCGCGTTGCAGACGCTCGGACGCTGCACCTTGGCGTTTTCCACGATGTCCTCTGCCCGCTCGAGGTCCGCCGAGTCGTCCACGAAAATGTGACACACGCCCATGCCGCCCGTAATGACGGGGATCGTGCTTTTTTCCAGGCATAGCCGGTGCAAGCCCGCCCCGCCGCGCGGCACGATCATATCGACATACTTGTCCAGCCGCAACAATTGCTCGACGAGGCCGCGGTCGGGATCGCCTACGTATTGCACGACGTCGGGCGGTATGCCTGTTTTTTTCAGGGCTTCCCGGATGGCGGCGACGAGGGCCAGATTGCTTCGCAGGGTTTCCTTGCCGCCGCGCAGGATCGTCGCATTGCTCGTTTTCAGGCACAGCGAGGCAATGTCGATGGTTACGTTGGGGCGGGCTTCGTAGACGACGCCCACCACGCCCAGCGGGATTCGGCGCTTGAGGAGCCGCATCCCGTTCGGGAGCATACGGCTTCCGAACTCGACGCCCACCGGGTCCGGCAGGTCAATCACGGCGCGGACGTCGCGCGCCAGCGCGGCAAGGCGTTCTTCGTCAAGCAACAGGCGGTCGAGCATCGCCTCGGACAATCCGGCTTCCCTTCCGTCCGCTATATCCAGCGCGTTTTCCCGGAGAATCGTCGCCGAGGCGGACGTCAGTTCGTCGGCGATAGCGGCCAGCGCGGCGTTTTTCGCCCCGGTGCCGAGGGTCGCCAGCGCGCGGCTTGCGACGCGGGCCTGCTCCCCCATTTTCTGCATGGAAATCGTTTCTTCGACAAGCATGGAAATCGTTCAGGTCATGTTGCGGCGGACGGACAAAGGCCGGCGGCGTTCATGGCGCGCGTTCGCGCAATAAAATGGTCAGATCAGGATCAGGTCGTCGCGGTGAATGACGACGGGGCCGTAGGCGTACCCCAGCGTTTCGCGGATGCGATCGGATTGCAACCCCCGGATGCGGCCCACGTCGGCGCTGTCGTACCGCACGACGCCCCTGCCCAGGTTCGTTCGGTCGGCTGCCGTAATCTGCACCACGTCGCCCCGCTCGAACGATCCGTCTACGCGAATGATTCCTGCGGGCAACAGGCTGCCGCCGCCGCCCGCCAACGCCGCGGCGGCGCCCTCGTCGATCGCCACAGCCCCCGATGCGTTCGCCCCGCCCAGTATCCACCGTTTACGATTTTCCACCGGGACGTCGAGCGCCGGGAAGCGGGTGCCGATACGCTCTCCCGCCACGATCCGCCGGATGGCCTCCGGGGCGTCCCCCGCCGCAATCACTACGCAGGCGCCGGCGCGCCGGGCCATATCCGCCGCGTCCAGTTTCGTTTTCATGCCGCCCACGCCCAGGCCGGACTTGCTTTCGCCGGCGACGGCGTGCAAATCGGCGTCGATGCGCCGCACCTCTTCAATGAGTTCGGCCTTTGGATCGGTTCGGGGGTCCGCCGTGAACAGGCCCGGCTGGTCGCTCAGCAGAATCAGCAAATCCGCCTCGGCAAGCAGTACGCATAAAGCGGACAGGTTGTCGTTGTCTCCTACGCGAATCTCGGCGGTGGTTACCGCGTCGTTCTCGTTGATCACCGGCACGATTCGATGTTCGAGCAGCGCGCGCAGCGTATCGCGTGCGTTCAGAAAGCGGCGGCGGTCTTCCACGTCCGCCCGCGTGAGCAGCATTTGCCCGACATGGATGTGGAACCGGGTGAAAAGTTGCTCCCAGATTTCCATGAGCCTGCTTTGCCCGACGGCGGCCAGCATTTGTTTTTCGGCCAGCGAATCCGGTTGCCGGGTCATGCGAAGCCGCTCGCTTCCGGCGGCGATGGCGCCCGAAGTGCATACGACCAGCTCGTATCCTTCCTCGTGGAGCGCGGCGCATTGCCGAACGATCTCGAGCATGCGGCCATGATCGAGCTTTCGGGTGCCCCCCGTAAGCACGCTGGTTCCTATTTTAAGTACGATGCGCTGCGTCATACATACGCTGCGACGGTGCGCAGGCCAGTGGATTTACGCGTATTTTAGGTGATTCGTACCGGGAGCGGGATTCGAACCCGCACGGAGCATCGCTCCAACGGATTTTAAGTCCGTTGCGTCTACCGTTCCGCCATCCCGGCTGTCAGCGTACCCTGACGCCGTCCATATTGCGCTAATCAGGATCGAGATTGGACCATGGCGCGTCCAATTCGCTAAAATTACGGAAAAATCCGGCGCGCTACGCACCCGGAAGTTCGTCTCCTCGCTTTTGCATGTCTATTTCGTTTTTTCTTTTTACGCTGGGGCTTGTCCTGGTTTATTTCGGAGCCGAATGGTTGCTGAAGGGGGCCGCGGGGCTGGTGCGCGCGTACAGCGTGCATCCGCTGATGGTGGGCGGCACCGTGGTGGCGTTCGGCACCTCCATGCCCGAATTCGTATTCAACCTGTTCGCGGCGGTTTCGCGGGAGGACGGTCTGGCCCTGGGGAATATAACCGGTTCGAACATTTGCAACATGGCCCTGGTTCTGGGCGCAAGCGGGCTGGTGCTGCCCCTTGTGGCCGTGCGGGAAGTGCTTACGAAGGGATACCCCGCCATGATGCTTGCGCTGGTCGTTTTTTACCTGGCGGCGCTGGACGGAACGATTGGCCGGCTCGACGGCGCCGCGCTGGCGGCTTTGCTGGTCGTTTTCATTGTGCTCGTCGCGCGGCAAGGCGGGTACGGCGTCGGCGGGCGCGCATCGGAGGCGGCGCTGGCGGACGCCGCCGCTTCCGGGGAATCCGCGGGCCGAAAATGGATATTCCTTGTTGCGGGCGTCCTGACGCTTGCGCTCGGTTCCTGGACCATGGTGGAGTCTGCCGTGCGTATCGCCGACCTGCTTGGCGTTTCTCCCGCCATTGTCGGGTTGACGGTCGTTGCGTTTGGCACCAGTTTGCCCGAATTGGCTACGTCTGTGGTGGGCGCGCTCAGGGGGCAGGCGGAACTTTCCATAGGCAACGTGCTGGGCAGCAACATACTGAACGTGTTGTTCGTGGTGGGGCCGATTTCCCTGTTCCACCCCTTGCAGGTGGACGCGAACCTGCTCACGGCGCATTTTCCGGTCATGCTTGCGTTCGGCCTGGCGCTATGGCCTGTTTTCCGGTTCCGGCGGCGGGTCGGGCGCCGGGAGGGGGCGTTGCTGCTCGGCGGTTTTCTGGCGTGGGTTGGCTGGTTGATCATGCCCTATCTTTAATCAAGCCTCTGCGCTTCGTGGACTTAATCAGGGTATCCTTAGAAAATCGTTCATTCCCCTGCCCCCATGTCTTTTTCCCTCGGCATAAATCCATGGCTGCTTGCGGCGTCCCTGCTTGCAGCGGGCGGGGCCGCCGCATGGTTCTATCGCCGCACGATGCCTGCGCTGCCCCTGGGCAAGCGAATTGCCCTCGGCGGGCTGCGGTTCGGGGCGCTCTTTTTTATTCTGCTCCTTCTGCTCGACCCCGTGCTGCGTCTTGTCCGACAGGACGAAAGGGAGCCCGTGGTCGTCGTGCTGCTTGACGACAGCGCCAGTTTGCGCCTTGCGTCTGCCTCGGATACGTCGCTTGCCGGGGCGCAGGCGCGTATTCGGGACCTGCTTCGGCATGCACCCTCCGCGGCGCAGGGAGCCGAGGTGCGGTACGTGCGCTTCGGGGCGGACATCGAGGGGACTTCTTCCGCTCGTTTCGACGCAGATTCGCTTGGGCTCGCGGCTTTTCGGACGAATATCTCGCAGGCCCTCGTTTCTGTCGAGGAGCACTGGCGAGACGATAACTTGCGCGCCGTAGTGCTTGTGTCCGACGGCCAGTACAATACGGGCCGCAACCCGCTGTACGTGTCCGAACGCTATCCGGCCCCGGTGTTTACGGCCATCGCAGGCGATACCTTGCGGCGGCAGGACGTTCGGATACAGCGCGTGCTTACCAATGAAGTAGCCTATGCGGGGGCCGAACTTCCGGTCGAGGTGGGGATCCGGGCGGAGGGCCTCGGCGGGCGCCGGATTACCGTATCCCTTGCCGAAAACGGACAAATCGTCGCTTCCCGCGCGCTCGAAATTCCGCCGGGGAATACGGAAATCGTCGCCGAGTTGTCCGTAACGCCCGAATCGGAAGGCTTGCGTCGCTACGCGGTGGCCGTAACGGAACTGCCCGAAGAAGCGACGCACCGCAATAACCGGGAATCGCTGGCGGTGCGCGTACTTTCTTCCAGGCGCCGCATGCTGTTCGTGGCCGCCGCGCCCGGCCCGGACGTCGCGGCCGTCCGAAGAGTCCTTGCCCGAAACGAGGCCTTCGAAGTGGTCCCGTTCGTGCAAAAAAGCGAGGGCGCTTTCTACGAGGGCGCGTTTCCGGCTTCGCTGACGGATTTCGACGCCATCGTGCTGGCGGGGTATCCCGGTCGGGTCGCCGACGCAAGCATCGTCCAGCGCATCGACGAGGCGGCCCGCGAGGGGATTCCCCTGTTGTTTTTGCTTGCGGCGGGCGGCTCCATTGCCCGGTCTGGCTTGTTGTCCGACGCGGCGCTTCCGGTCCAGGCCGTCCGGGTTCGGGAGGATTTTACAGAAGCCGCGCTTCGCGCTACGCCGTCGGGGAACCGTCACCCGATCCTGCGTATTCCCGGCGTCGATCCGGACGCATGGCGCGCCCTGCCCCCGCTGGAATACAGCCGAACCCAATGGGCGCCCGCCCCCGACGCCGAGGTGCTGGCTACGGCATCCGTCCGCGGCGTCGATTTGCCAGAGCCGCTATTGGTCGTTCGCCGCCGCGCCCGGCATCGCAGCGCCGCCCTGCTGGCCGCGGGTACGTGGCGCTGGCAAAACCTGCCGGAGGACCTGGTCGCGTACGAATCCGTGTCGGAAACCCTCTTTGCGAACATCATTCAGTGGCTTACGGCGCTGGAAGACGACCGTCCTGTGCGCGTACAGCCTGTCCGGGACGTTTTCGGGGGCGGAGAAGCAGTGCAATTTTCAGGTCAGGCGTACGACGAAAGTTTTAATCCCGCGGCGGACGCCACGATAGAGATCAAACTGGTTTCGCCCGATGGCGCGGAGTTTCCGTATCTTATGCGCGGCGTCGGGAACGGGCGATACGCGCTGGACGCCGGGCCGTTGCCGGAAGGGACGTACGCCTGGACCGCCACGGCTTACCGGGGAGAAGAGACGCTGGGGTCGGACCGCGGCGCGTTCGCCGTGGGTTCCCTGACGCTGGAATACCGGCAACCGGGCGCGGACGCCGCCCTGATGCGCCAGATCGCCCGGCGTTCGGGCGGCGCGACGCTGGATCCGAACCGTCCCGAGGCGTTTACCGAGGCCCTCTCCGCCTCGCTGGAAGGCGCCGCCCAGACCGTATCGAGCGCGACCGAGGAAGATTTGCGTACGCATTTTTCGTTTTTACTGCTTGTCGTCGCGCTGCTCGGCGCGGAATGGTTTTTCCGCAAACGCAGCGGAATGGTTTGAAACCCCTGCACGTCATAACGGATATTCCTGCCCTGAACGGGTCGTCCGGGGCGCCAGAAAGCGCGCCGCCGCCGGAGGAATTCGCGGCGTTCTTGCGCGACGTACGGCGCTGGATTCATCGCCACCCCGAACCGGGTTTCGAAGAGCGCCGCACCAGCGCGTTCGTGCGCGACGCACTGGAACGGCACGGGCTGACGGTCACGGGTCCCCTGGCAACCACCGGCCTCTATGCAGATATTCGGGGAGCGGAAGAGGGTCCCCTTCTTGCGTATCGGGCGGATATGGACGCCTTGCCCATTCAGGACGCCAAATCCGTGGACTATGCTTCGGAGCACCCGGGGTTCGCCCATCTTTGCGGACATGACGCGCATACGGCGGTCGGGGTTGGCGTGGCGCTTATCCTGCATCGCAACCGGTCGCGGCTTCGGGGTACGGCGCGCGTATTGTTCCAGCCGGACGAGGAAGGCGCGCCCGGCGGCGCGGTCGATATGATTCGCGAGGGCGCGCTGGACGAGGTGCAGGGTATTTACGCTATTCATGTGGATCCTACGCTGCCCGTGGGCGCCTACGGCGTGCAGGAAGGCGCGATTACGTCGTCTACGGACCGGTTCCGCATTACGGTCAAGGCGCCGGGAACCGGGCATTCGGCGCGGCCCCACGAAGCGGTGGACACCGTTTGGGTAGCCAGCCAGATTATCCAGGCGCTTTATCAACTTACGGGGCGTTTTTCGGATGCGCGCAAGGCGGCGGTCCTGACCATTTGCCGGTTCCGCGCAGGGGATGCGTACAATGTAATTCCGGAACAGGCAGAATTCGGAGGCACGATTCGCACCACAGACCCGGAAGAGCGCGCAGCTATCCGGCGCCGAGTCGAGCGCATCGCCCGGGAACTGGCCCGCTTGCACGGAGCCGAGGCGGACATCGACCTCCTGCCCGGAGCGCCTGCCGTGCGCAACGACGCCGATCTGGCCCGGCGCGCGGCTTCGGTTATCCAGGCGCTATACGGGGCCGAGGCGGTCTTGCCCATTCCCCTTCCCAGCATGGGTTCGGAAGACTTTGGACATTACCTCGAAAAAGTACCGGGCTTGTTGCTTCGGGCAGGCACATGTTCCGGCCCCGAAACGGCCTGGCCTCTGCACAACGCCCGCTTCGACATAGACGAAAGCGCCCTGGCCCCCGCCGCCGCGCTCATGGCCCATATCCTCTGCGCGCACCTGGACGGGGAAGCCGTTTGATCGTTTTTTGCGCAACGACGGGAAGGCGTTTTGGGCGGCGGTTAAATTATTTAGGCGGGGAAATTCGGGGGTTAAATAATTAAGGTATCCGCTTTACTCACCACTCGTTGCCGTCCTCGTCGAAGCGGTATGTGTCGGTTGCGTACCCGCCGAATACGCCGAAGCCGTTCTTGATGTTGGTGTATACGGGAATCGGGTAGACTTCGGAAGAATAGGCAGGCGCTGATTTCTGATGTCGATCCAGCGTATGCAGATACGTAAACATTTCATGAGAAAACGTAGAAAAGATAATCGTAAAACGAGGCTCGAAGCCCGGATAGGTATACGGTTCAAAAGCGATTTCGATATCATGCAACGTTCCATCGAAAAGATCGTCCGAAAAAACGGCGCGCCCATAAAAATCAAAATTTATCGCTTCCTTCTGTTCCAGATTTCCTACCTCGCCATAATGAAAATGAAGGGAAGGATCTGTACTTCGAAAATCAACTTGGCGATAGTTGAAAACATCTTCTACAGCTTGGGGAATATACAATGTATCGTTAATGATAGCGCCGGTATCTTCAGGGCCAACCTGGAATAACTCGAGTCGATAGTAATTCGCTCCCGGCGGATCTTCTATGGAAAAACGTAGCGAAGCAGTTCCCTTGTCGTTCGAATACGCAATATTTTGCACAGCGACCCGTTCCGGAAGTCGCGCCGTAGCTTCTACGGGCACAGGCGGCGATGACGTTTCGCTGGAAATGAAGCCGGGCATTTCTACCCGCAACGTATACGTTACCCCAGGGCGCGGGCGCAGGCCCTGTGCGGATCGATAGTTTAATCCAGCTCCGATGTTTACAGGATAATACTGAAGGATATCCGCGTGCCCTCGATCATCCGACACGACCACGATCGTCTGTCCGGGATCTGCATGCGACAACGTAACCGGGAAGCCGCTCGTATGCAAACTCAGACCGGCATTAACCGTCCACACGCTATCCGCCGTAAAAAAACTGTGCGCCACAATCTTGTGCCCGTCGGAAGGCGTTTCTACGTCAATGATGCTTTCGCAGGCGCCGAGCGCGAACAAGATAAGTATGGTTCCCGTAATCCGTCGCATAGCGGCCTCAGAACGTTATATTGTACGAAAGGATTGGCAACAACGGGAATAGCGTGAATCGACGAAATTTGCCGGGTTCGATATAGGGAGCGTCTATCTCCAGCTGAAAGGGATTCATTTTGTTGTAGGCATTCCAGGCGCCGACGGAAAACGCCTGCTCTCCCCAGGCCCGGCGCTTGCTAAAACGCGCCGACACGTCAAGCCGATGATACGCAGGAAGGCGAGACGCATTTCGGGGGCCATAGTGAACCACGCTTGACGTAAAAAAGTGGCCAAACGTTTCCGACGGAGTTTCAACGAGATATTGCGCGCTCGGCAACCAGATGGCGTATCCGCTTCCGAACAGCCAATTGGCCGAAATGCGTATGCCTGGCGTCAGATGATGCTGCAAGACTACCGCAATGTCGTGCCGCCGGTCGAACCGATCCGGAAAAGATTCGCCCCCGTTCAGGTTTTCGAATTGTCTTGTCGTACGCGCCCAGGTATAGGCCACCCAACCCGTCAAGCGGCCCTGTGTTTTGCGCAGCAGCGCCTCGAATCCGTACGACGCTCCGTCTCCCGTTTCCACCAAATCAGGCCATTCCGTGTAGGCCGATTCTATGGGAGGAACGCCTCCCTTGTACTGCACAAGACCCGTCATCCATTTGCGATACGCGTCGAACGATACGTCGTAGCCGGCAGACCAGGCGTACGTAAAACCCAGCGTTGCCTGACGCGCCTGCAAGGGATGCGCGCCCGCCGCAAGCGGGAGCCACAAGTCCATCGACAACCCGTCGAAACCATGGCTTTGCAACAAGTGCACATATTGCTGCATTTCCGTGTACGAAGCATGCAACGTCGCTGCGCCCCACAGGCTGCGGCTTGCGCCCAGGCGTGGCTCAAAAGAACGATGGCTGCGGCCATCCACGAAATACGTCGAGAAACGAACGCCCGGATTCAGGCGAACGACGCCGGGTATTTCCAGATCGTTCTCGACGTACAGGGCAAGCTCTTGCGACGAAATGGTTCCAACCGGCTTGCGCGCTATTTCCACCAGTTCCTGTCCAGGCGCCTCGAAAATCGCTTCCGCCGCGCCCGGCGTAAAGCGGTGCAAGGTCCCTTCCAGGCCAACGCGTACGTAATGCCTCGGATTGGGCAAATAGTCGATATCCGTCTTTAAGGTTACGTCGCGAATCGACGAATAGTACTTGCCGTTGTACACGTCTTCGAAATCCTCTTTCCCGGTCGTGATTTCTTCCACTTCGTTAAAGCGCTGCTGGAAACGATAGTTCGTCACCCCGATCAGCGTATTGGCGAACATGCGGGCGCCAAGCACCCGGTTCCAGCGAAAAGACGCCAGATGCCCAAACCAGTCCATGCGATCTTTTGCAGTCTGTTCATTGGGGAAGTCTTGCGCGCTGCGCCAGCCGTCCTGTCCGGTATACGCGCTTACATAGAGCCGATCCCGCCTCGAAAGGATATAATTGAGCTTCAGATTCGCGTCATGAAAAAAATACCGCGTACGCTCCACGGGAGGCTGCTCCTGAAACAGGCGCGCCAGCGCCACCAGCGGTTCCATGTACGTCCTGCGCGCGGCCACGAGGAACGAGGCCCGATCCTTTTTCAGCGGCCCTTCCAGCGTCGCTTGCGAAGACAAAATGCCTATCAAGGCCTCGCCGGCGAACTCCTTCAGATTGCCTTCCTTCATTGTAAGGTTCAACACCGACGATATGCGGCCTCCGTACCGCGCGGGAAAGCCCCCCTTGATCAACTCCACATGCTTCATCGCGCTTGCATTGAAGGAACTCAGAAAACCGAACAAATGATTGGGATTGTAGAGGGGGAGGCCATCCAGCAGGATCAGGTTCTGGCCCAGCCCGCCGCCGCGCACGTGCATGCCGCTGCTGCCCTCGACGCCTCCCTGAACGCCAGGCAAAAGTTGAAGCGTTTTCTGAATATCCACCTCGCCCAGCATGGCCGGCAGCGTCTTGATCTGCTCCAGGGAAGCCGTATGCCAACCCGGTTTAAGAGACGCCCCCTGCTCTCCCGTTATTTGGATCTCGTCCAGTTCTATCGTCCGGGGCGCAAGGGCTACGTCCAGCGTCCTGTCGGCGGACAAGACAAGCGCGTGCGACGCTGCTTCGTATCCGATATGCGACACAAGGAGCGTAACCGAATCCGCCCGGACCGTGAGGCTATAGAAACCATAGGCGTTGCTCACCGTCCCGACAGAAAGAGCAGGAACGCCAATGGCCACGCGCTGAAGCCGCTCGCCGCTGGAAGCGTCCTCCACGTAGCCGCTAATCGTCCAGGACTGGCCAGCGGCTACGCCGACCTGCAAGCACGTAAGCAGGGTTATGGCGACGAGGCCGCGGCGCATCGACTTACCCCCCCCTTTTTTTAACATCCAGGCATGCATTAACGTTTACGATGTCAGATCTGGCCCAGGGATGAGCCGAAACAGAAGGCTATATCCCTATCCCCCTGCTGCAAGCATAATTCATTCAAGACATATTGTCAATATTCTTTTCGAAGGCGCCGTTGCGGTCCCCAGGCGCCTACAGGTCGAACGCACCCGCCTCGATCTCGACCCGCTTTTCCGCCTAACCGTTGCGTCGCATAGCCCAAGTGGTGCGCCATCTCCCCCCACATACCACCACAAAAAAATCCCCCGCAAGGTTATATTCGCCCCGGCTATGTGTCTTAAGGGAGCATTGCATTTTTTCCGGTCCCATGCGCGTCCCTTGCTTCGTTGTTGCTTCCCTCCTGCTGGCGGCAGGTCTGTGCCCGTCGCCCGTCCTCGCCCAGTCGTATCGCGGCGCGGCGGGCGTTGCGCGGTCCTTGCAGTCCGGGCAGATCGCCGCCGGGGATATCGTAATCAACGAGGCGTACCCTCGCCCGCTTGCTTCGGGATCGGAATTCATTGAGCTCTTTAACCGCAGCGCGGTCACGTTCGACCTTCGGGATTTGACGATTCGGGATGCAGCGTCCGCCCCGCTTCGCCTCGCCGAGGAGGCTTCGCCGTTTCCTCCGGGGGCCTACCGGGTGATCGTGTCGGACGGCGTAGCCTTTTCCAATCGTTTCGGCGGGGTTCCGTATAGCCAGCCGAGCCGTTGGGCCTCGCTGAATAACGGGGGCGACGCCATCGTGCTCGAATCCGGCGGCGTGGTGATCGATTCGCTTTTTTATCCCGGGAGCGTGGTGGAAGAAGGCCGGTCTCTCGAGCGCATCGATCCGGCGGCCCCGTCGGATGCGTACAACTTTGCGCTGTCCACGGACGCGCTTGGGGCGACGCCGGGCGCCCGAAACAGCCAGTACGCGCCCGACGCGACCGCCCCGGCGCTGGTTTTCGTCAAGGCGTCCGGCGATAACGAACTGATCCTGCATTTCAGCGAACCGGTCCAGGCGGCGGCCATCCCGCCCGCCTCCATTCGGCTGGAAGCCCTTGCGGCAGAACGCGTTGAGCCGCTTGGCCCGGATGCGCTAAAGGCATGGTTTCCGCAGGTCGTAACAGGCGCCGTCGTGCGGATCGGGGCGGTATCCGATTTGCGGGGCAATGTTTCGGACCCCCTCGCGGCGCCGATATATTATCGTCCCGGGGCGCGGGACCTCGTCGTGAACGAAATCCTGTACGAACCGCTTTCCGACGCGTACGACGGCCTGCCGAACCAGACGGAATTCATCGAATTGGCCAACCGCTCCGGTCGCCGGGTGTATCTCGACGGCCTGTACCGGACCCGCGACCCGGACGAATCCGGCGACGCCGACACGGTCCGCACGGCAGATCGGTTTCTGGGACTGGCCCCCGACGGATACGCGCTTTTCGCCGCTGCGCCCATGGAGCACGAAAGCGCCGTCGTAGCCACAGGGAAGGGACTTAGCCTGCGCAACGACGGAGATCGCATCCGGATACACGGGGAAGACGGCGAAACGCTGGACGACATACGGTACGACCCTTCGTGGCATCATCCGGACGTTCTGGAGACCCGAGGCGTTACGCTGGAGCGGATCGACCCGGACGCGAACGGGAACGATCCGCAAAACTGGACGAGTTCGGCGGCCCCGGAAGGCGGAACGCCCGGACGCCCCAATTCGGCGCGCATCGCCGCTGCGCCTTCGCCCGCCGGGCAAGGCATTCAGATATCCCCGAATCCGTTTTCCCCGGATCGGGACGGCGTGGACGATATCGCGCGCATCCGGTGCGTTTTTTCTTCCGCCGTTTCGCGGGTCCGCGCGCGGGTGTTCGACCTGGCGGGGAACGAAGTGCGGGAACTGGTCGGGTCCCGCCTTGTCGCGGAATCGGTAGAATTGTTGTGGGACGGCCGGGACCATGCGGATCGGCGCCTGCCAACCGGCGTATACATTGTTTTTGTCGAGGCCTGGGACGAGCGGGACCAGGTTATGGAGGCATTCAAGGCCCCCCTCGCGCTTGCGCGCCGCTATTGACGCCGCGCCTGCGGAACCGCGCCCGCAGGCCGTCGTTCATTTTACAGGTCCCCGCTCTTGCATCCAGGTACGTTAAAACACTTTCGGACCATGCCCGCCGACGAGATTGCCGTTCAAACCGGGCCGCGGCCTGCGCCCGCGGCGCCTATTGCGCTCAGCGACCGCGCTGCGAGGGAAATTCGCAAAATCATGTCCACCCGGGACATCCCCGAAGGATTCAACCTCCGCGTGGGCGTTCGGGGAGGCGGTTGTTCGGGCATGAGCTACATCCTCGGATTCGACAAAATGCGCGAACACGACGCGACGTTCGACGTAGACGGCGTTACGGTATACATGGACAAGCGCCATGGATTGTATCTTATGGGAGTAACGGTGGATTACCATGACGGCCTGAACGCGCGTGGCTTCACTTTCGAGAACCCGAATGCGACGCAAACGTGCGGGTGCGGGTCCAGCTTTGCTGCATAGCCTTGCTTTTTATCCTATGGACGGCAATTTTTCCAATCGCGTCAGAGATGTTATCCGGGACAGCCGGGAAGAGGCGATACGTCTGCGTCACGATTACATCGGTACGGAGCACTTGCTTCTGGGGATTATCTGCGAGGGCGAGGGCATAGCCGTCAGGATCCTCCGCAGCCTCGGCTGCGATTTGCTCAAGCTCAGAAAGGCGGTCGAAGAGACGGTCCGCGGTACGGGCCGGGTGGTCGAGGTAGGCAATATCCTGTTTACCAAACAAGCCGAAAAAGTCCTCAAGATTACCTATCTGGAGGCGAAAATATACAAGAGCGACATCATCGGCACGGAGCATCTCTTGCTTAGCCTCCTGCGCGACGAAGAAAACGTGGCGGCCCGCATTTTGCAACAGGGCTTCTCGATTACGTACGATGCGGTGCGGGCCGAACTGGACGCGATTATCGGCGGAAAAGTACCGGCGACGGGCGGCGGCCTGGAAGCCCCGCCCCCCGAAGGGCACGGCAAGGAGCGCCGCAAGGTGGAAAAAAGCAAGACCCCGGTGCTGGACAACTTCGGCAGGGACCTGACGCGGCTGGCCGACGAATCCCGACTGGACCCGATCGTGGGCCGGGAACAGGAAATCGAGCGGGTTGCCCAGGTGCTCAGCCGTCGCAAGAAAAACAACCCCGTGCTGATTGGCGAGCCGGGCGTGGGCAAGACGGCCATCGCCGAAGGGCTGGCCATACGCATCGTGCAGCGCAAGGTGAGCCGGGTGCTCCACAACAAACGGATCGTGACGCTGGATCTGGCGGCGCTGGTCGCCGGCACCAAATACCGGGGGCAGTTCGAGGAGCGGATGAAGGCGGTGATGAACGAACTCGAAAAAAACCCGGAAGTCATTCTTTTTATCGACGAATTGCACACCATCGTCGGCGCCGGCGGGGCTTCTGGCAGCCTGGACGCTTCGAATATGTTCAAACCGGCGCTTGCCCGGGGCGAAATTCAATGCATCGGCGCGACGACGCTGGACGAATACCGGCAATATATCGAGAAGGACGGGGCGCTGGATCGCCGATTTCAGAAAATTATCGTAGACCCCTCCACCGTAGACGAGACGGCGGAAATTCTTCGCAACATCAAGGGGCGCTACGAGGAGCATCACCGCGTCCGGTACTCCGACGAAGCGCTCCTGCTTGCGGTGCGCCTTAGCGACCGCTACATCACGGATCGTTTTCTGCCAGACAAGGCGATCGACGTAATGGACGAAGCCGGCGCGCGCGTCCATCTTGCGAATATCCGCGTGCCGGAAGATATCGTTCGGCTCGAAGAAGAGATCGAAATCGTTCGCAAGAAAAAGAATAGCGTGGTCAAGAGCCAGCGTTTCGAAGAGGCGGCGCGGCTGCGCGACAAGGAAAAGAAGATCAATACCGAGCTGGAGCAAGCCAAACAGGACTGGGAGCGCAAGACCGGCGGGGACGTCTACGACGTGACGGCGGAAAACATTTCCGAGGTCGTCGCCATGATGACCGGCATTCCGGTCGATAAAATTTCTCGCCCCGAGCAGAAGAAACTGATCGGGATGGACGAGGCGCTGATGAAGCGCGTCATCGGGCAGGACGAGGCGATCCGGAAACTGTCGAACGCCATTCGCCGCACCCGGGCCGGTCTAAAGGACCCCGGACGGCCTATCGGTTCCTTCATTTTTCTTGGGCCGACGGGCGTGGGCAAGACCGAACTGGCCAAGGTGCTTACGCAATACCTTTTCGATTCGGACGATGCGCTGATTCGGATCGACATGTCCGAGTACATGGAAAAATTCGCCGTGAGCCGGCTGGTTGGCGCGCCTCCCGGATACGTGGGCTACGAAGAAGGCGGGCAATTGACCGAGAAGGTGCGCCGTAAGCCGTATTCCGTGGTTCTGCTCGACGAAATCGAAAAGGCGCACCAGGACGTGCTCAACATTTTGCTGCAGGTGCTCGACGACGGCGTCCTCACGGACGGACTGGGCCGCCGGGTCGATTTTCGGAATACGATCATCATTATGACGTCGAACATCGGCGCCCGGGACATCAAGAACATCGGCAAAGGGATCGGTTTCGCCCAATCGGAGGAGTCGTTCAATTACCGAACCATGAAGAACACGGTGGAAGAGGCGCTCAAGCGCGTGTTCAACCCCGAGTTTCTGAACCGGGTGGACGATGTGATCGTGTTCCATTCGCTGGAGAAAGAGCATGTATTCCAGATTATCGACATCATGGCTGCGGAGTTGCTCGAACGAATCGGGAAACTCGGCATTGCCGTGGAAATCAGAAAGCCGGTCAAGGAATTTCTTGTTCGAAAAGGGTTCGATATGAAGTATGGCGCCCGTCCCTTGCGACGCGCGATCCAGAAATACATCGAGGACCCGCTCGCCGATCATATCCTTGGCGAAAACCTGGGCGAAGGCGACATCATCCGCGTTTCCGTGCGAGGCAAGGGGGACGCTGCGACGCTCTCGTTCAGCGTTCGGAAAAGGAAAACGTCGAAGGCCGAAAAAGCGAAGGCAAGCGCCCCGGACGATGGGGAGAACAACAAGGATGTCGCCTCCTCGAGCCTTGACGAGAAGCAGGCCGGGGTAGCAAGGGAATAGTCTTTTCGCTCCCTCTTGCGAGCGCCCATCGATTCCGTAGTTTTCTATGCAACGCGTTGCCATCATTGGCGTCGGCCTGATCGGCGGATCCCTTGGCCTGGTATGGAAAAAGCAGGCGCAAGACGTTCGGATCGTCGGTTTCGACGAACCGGCCACGCTGGACAAGGCGCTTGGCATGGGGGCCCTTGACGAGGCGGCGGCTTCGGTCGAGGAGGCTGTTTCCGGCGCCCAGGTCGTCCTGCTGGCTACGCCGGTAGCGTCTGTGTTGCAATTGCTGGAGCAGATTGCGCCGCATGTCCCGCCCGGCGCCGTGGTTACGGATACGGGTTCCGTAAAAGGGCTCGTCGCCGCCCGCGCCGCGCAAGCCTTGCCGTCGCATGTTCTGTTCGTGGGCGGACACCCCATGGCGGGTTCCGAACGTCGGGGAATCGACCAGGCGGATGCGCTGCTGTTCGAAAACGCGGCGTGGGCGCTTTGTCCCCCGGACGCAATGGACGTTTCGGCCCTGAAACGGGAGCAAGCCGCGTTTCTGGACCTGATCGAGGCGACGGGGGCGCGCGTGCTCATGCTCTCCCCCGCCCGCCACGACCGCATCGCCGCGCTCGTTAGCCACCTGCCGCAGTTGCTTGCCGTCGCGCTGATGAACCATGTGGCCGAGGAAAACGGATGCGACGAGGCGTTTCTTCAGCTGGCCGCCGGGGGGTTCAGGGACATGACCCGCATCGCCTCCTCCCCGTTCGACGTATGGAGCGATATTCTTGCGACGAACGACGCCCGCATTCTGGAAGCGCTCGATTCGTTCGCCGCGCGCATGGACCTTGTTCGCGCAGAAATCGCCGGCGGCGCCATGAACGCGTTGCAAGACCGGTTCGGGGACGCCCGATCCGCGAGGGAAACGATTCCGCGCAACACGAAGGGCTTTCTGCAACCGCTTGCGGACGTGTACGTCTATGCGAAGGACGATCCGGGCGAGCTGTTTTCGATTACGAAGACTCTGTACGAGGCGTCCCTGAATATCAAGGATATTGAACTTCTCAAGATTCGCGAAGGAACCGGCGGCGCGTTCCGCATGGGTTTCGCAGAAGACGAGACGGCGACGGCGGCCGCCCAAACCCTGAACCGCGCCGGGTATACGGCCTGGCGTTTGTAATTCGAGCCTACCTGCGGGAGCCATGGAAAACGCATCGCTTCAGAAAACGCCGCTTTATGATCGGCATGTTGCGCTTGGCGGGCGCATGACGCCGTTCGCGGGCTACGAAATGCCGCTGCGTTATCCCGCCGGCACCCTTGAAGAACATCGGGCGACGCGGCGGGCGGCGGGCCTTTTCGACGTAAGCCATATGGGCGAAGTCCTCGTGCGCGGCCCGCACGCCGCCGAGTGCGTAGACTACCTGATTACCAACGACGCGGCATCGATGCAGCCTGGCCAGGCGGTCTATGCTTGCATGTGCCTGGAAAGCGGTGGCATTGTGGACGATTTGATCGTATACCGCCTGGCCGAGGACGAATACCTGCTGGTGATCAACGCGGCGAACCGGAGCAAGGATTTCTTGTGGATGATTCGGAATAATCCGGCGAAGGCGATTATCGAGGACGTGTCCGACCGCATCGCGCTCATCGCCCTTCAGGGTCCGCGGGCCCGGGGGATCGCCGAAGCCGCCATCGGCGAAGACGCGGTCGGGCTGAAACCTTTCCGGTTCCGGCGTATTTCCGGCGGCTTTTTGGCCGGGTCGGCTTTTGCTATCGTTTCCGCGACGGGGTATACGGGCGAGCCGGGCGTTGAAATCTATTGCGATGCGGGCGCGGCGGGGTCTGTCTGGGACGCGCTGCTCGAAGCCGGGGCGGACGAGGGACTGCAACCGGCGGGCCTCGGGGCTCGGGACACCCTGCGCATGGAAGCCGGATTTTGTTTGTACGGAAACGACATTACCGACGAAACCCACCCGTTCGAGGCCGGGCTGGGCCGGTTCGTACGGATGGAAAAGGACGATTTCATCGGAAAATCCGCGCTGGAACGCGCCCGCGAAGAAGGGCTTTCCCGCAAACTGATTGCGTTCGTCGTCGAGAAGCCGGGCGCCGTGCCGCGAAGCGGGTACGCCCTCTCCACGCCGGCAGGCGCGGGCGTGGTGACCAGCGGCGCCCAGTCGCCCTTGCTTGGGCGCGGCGTCGGCCTGGGATACGTGCCTGCGGATCCGTCCAGCGCCGCGCCGGGCGCCCCACTGGACATCGCCATCCGGTCCCGCGTCGCGCGCGCCGTCGTTAAACGCCCGCCCTTGCATAAAAATTGACGGTTTGTTGCATATTGCGGCACGCCGCGGCGTATCTTGGGGCACGCTGATCTTCGTGGACCTGATCGGCGCATGCCCGCTTCGTTGTTTTCGCCGTTTTTCTTTCCCCTGTCCGTTCCGTCGCCATGCACGCCGAAGTATTTATCACGGCCCAGTCCGTACCGGAAAAAGAAACGGGAACGCATGTCGTCGTTGCGATCGACGTGCTTCGGGCTTGCTCTACCATTGTCACCGCCCTGTGCCGGGGGGCGCGCGGCGTCGTGCCGGTTCCCGACCTGGATCACGCCGCGAAAATCGCTTCGAACCTTGACCCTTCGAGCTACCTGCTGGGGGGCGAACGCGGCGGGTATCGCATAGACCAGTACCATTGCGGCAACTCCCCGCTCGAATATACCCGCGAGGTCGTACGGGGGCGAACCGTCATTCTCAGTACGACCAACGGGACGGTCGCAATGCACAAGGGGCGAAAAGCCGAATGTTTGCTGGTCGGGTGTTTCCTGAACATTGATCGGGTAGTCGAGGCGGTCTGTGCGTCGGGCCGCGACCTGATTATTATTTGCTCCGGCCAGAAAGGACAGGTTTCTCTTGAAGACACGCTGTGCGCGGGATACCTGCTGGACAAGTTATGGAATGGCGCGCCCCCTGCCGGCGTTTCCGACGCAACGCGCATGGCCTTTGCCTTGTACGACAGCCACCGCCACTGCCTGGACGCTGCCTTGCGCGAGGGCGCCCATGCGCAATGGCTTGCCTCGAAGGGATTCAAGGAAGACGTAGACTATTGTTTTCGGTTCAATGCCTTGCCCGTAGTTCCCCGTTACCGGGACAACCGGATTGTGCTGGACAAAAAGGAACTGAGCCGTATCGCCGCGTAACGCGCGCAAGACACGCCCCGGGCCGCCTTGCGGGCAGACGTGGTTTTTTCGTCGGTTCGCAGTACCTTGAAGGATGGCTTTACCCTCAGGAAAAAAACATAACCGGCGGCAGGTCCCCGGCGACAAGGCTCCCGGCGCGTCCGCGGGCCGCATGCACGAGGTGCTTGGCCTGGTTTCGATGACCCTGGCCTTTCTGGTTTGCCTGGCCCTCGTCACCTACCAGGCTGCCGACGACATCATCGTTCGAAGCAGCACGCCGCGCGACCTGTTCGTTCCGGGAGAAAATCAGGCGGCGAATATGCTCGGCCTGGCGGGTGCCTGGATCGCGTACTGGTTCGTGCCGCGTTTTCTGGGCTATCCGGTCGTATTGCTGTCGGGATTTTTTTGCATGACGGGCTATCTGCTGTTCCGCCGCCGCGCAAGCGTCAAACTGGTTTCGACGGGCCTGCTCGTTTTTGCCGTTGTTTTCGCCTCGGCGGCCTTTTTCGGCTGGACCGCACGGGTCTTCGACGTGGAACTTGCCCTGTGGAGCGGACGGCTTGGCCTGGGCGTGGCCGGATGGCTCCAGCACGTTTTCGGCGAGGTCGGGTCGGCGGCGATGCTTGCTTTGTGCCTTGCCGTGGCGTTTTTGTTGCTGGCCGAACCCGATTTGCAGGCCCTTTTCGACAAGGTCGGAGCCTGGAACGCCTCCAGGAAAGCCGCTGCCGCAACGCGCCGCGCCGCGCGCAAAAAACAGTTGGAAGAAAAGCGCAAGAACCGGGCGGAGAAACAAGCTGCGCGGAAAAAGAAGAACGAGCGCCCTGCCCAAACGGCTCCCGAGACGCCTTCTCCCTCCGGGGCGGCTGCTGCCCGAACCTCCTCGTCGCCTGCCGCAGAGGGATCAGGCCGTACGCTGAACGATGCGTTTCGCGGCGACGCCCCGCCTGCCCCGGATCCCGAAGACGCGCCCGAAAAGGATATTGCAATACATGTACAGGAGCGCATAGAGGAGGAACACGCCAGCAAGGTGCAGCGGAGCATGGATATTCCCGACGAAAAGATTGCGCGCGCGTATCGTTTCCCCCCGGTAAAGTTGCTGGACGCCCGCGACGCCGCCGAAATTCCCATCGACTACGACGAACTGGAAGAAAACAAACGGATCCTGCTCGACAAACTCGATACGTACGGCATTGAAATACGGGAGATCAACGCCATTGTGGGGCCGACCGTGACGTTATACGAATTGACCCCGGCGCCGGGCGTCAAGATCAACCGCATCACGGCCCTCGAGAACGATCTGGCCATGGCGATGGCTGCGAGGGGCATCCGGATTATTGCGCCGATCCCCGGAAAATCCGCCGTGGGCGTGGAAATACCCAATCGTCGCCGCGAACTTGTCCGTATCCGCGACGTGATCGGCACCGCCCGATTCCGGGATTCCGATATGGCGTTGCCCGTGCCCGTGGGCAAAACCATCGAGGGCGAAGTATTCATGATCGACCTGGCGAAACTGCCCCACCTGCTTATCGCAGGCGCGACGGGATCAGGGAAATCGGTGGGGCTCAACACCTTGATTACCGGGCTGATTTATGCCTGCCACCCCGCGAATTTGAAGTTCGTCATGATCGATCCCAAAAAGATCGAGTTGCAGCAATACAAATACATCGCGAATCATTATGTGGCGATGCCGGAAAACAGCGAGGAGCCGATCATTACGGACGTGAGCCAGGCGCTGGGCGTGCTCAAGTCCTGCGAGCGCGAGATGGAACTGCGTTACGATCTGTTTGCCGCCGCCCAGGTTCGCTCCATCAAGGATTACAACGACAAGGTGCGCTCCGGGCGCGCGGAAACAGAGGATTCCCTTCGCCATTTGCCCTATATCGTCGTGATCATAGATGAACTGGCCGACCTTATGATGTTGGCGGGCAAGGATATAGAGGCCCCTATAGCCCGCCTCGCCCAGATGGCCCGCGCCGTGGGCGTACATCTTGTTCTGGCTACGCAGCGTCCGTCCGTCGATGTGATTACGGGGTTGATCAAGGCGAATTTTCCGGCCCGCATCGCGTACCAGGTGGCTTCCAAGGTAGATTCCCGAACCATTCTCGACCAGAACGGCGCGGAAGGACTCGTAGGCAACGGAGACCTTTTGTATATGCTCGGCAGCCGGGCCGTCCGGTTGCAGGGGCCGTATATCGCTTCGGAAGAAGTGGATCGCATCGTGGATTTCGTGGCGAAACAGCAAGGAGCCGGGCCCTACGCGCTTCCTCCCTTCGGAGACGAGGCAGGTCCGGGGGCGGCGGGCGGCATGGAGGATACGGATCCGTTCTTCGAAGAAGCCGCCCGGATTCTTGTGCGCGCCCGGCAGGGGTCGGTTTCGCTGCTGCAACGCAAGTTGTCCATCGGATACACGAGGGCCGCCCGCATTGTAGATCAACTCGAGAAAGCAGGCGTAGTGGGCCGTTTCGCAGGATCCAAGGCGCGCGACGTGCTGGTGGAGTCCGAGGAGGAACTGGAGGCCTTGCTTGCCGACATTGGAGATTAAGGATACGGGTTTATGTCGTCTTTTCCTGTCGTAGGCATTCTTGGCGGCGGACAACTGGCCCGGATGACCGCCCTCGCCGCGCGGCGCATGGGTTTCGGCGTCCGTTTTTTGCTCCCGGAACCGGCGGGGCCGGTCGAGCACCTTGGGCCGTCTTTCGTGGGCGACTGGACCGACCCCGACCTTCTTCGCGCATTCGGCATGGGCTGCGCCGTGGTGACGGCCGAGAGCGAATGGGCGCCGGTCCACGAAGCGGAGGCGGCCCTGCAAGGGCAGGTTCCTGTTCGTCCCGGCTCCTTTACGCTGGATATTATCCGGCACAAGGGCCGCCAAAAAACCTGGTTGCGCAATGCCGGACTGCCTGTGCCCGCGTTCGCCTGTTGCGCCACGCTCGAGGAGGCCCTGCGCGCCGCGAACCGGCTCGGATATCCCGCGCTCGCCAAAAAATATACCCACGCCTACGACGGCTACGGCAACCGGACCGTCCATTCGGACGAAGAACTTCGCGCGGCATGGGAAAGCCTCGCGGCGGAAGACGGCCTGCTGGTAGAAGCATTCGTTGCGTTTGGGCGGGAACTCTCCGTGCTGGTGGCGCGCCGCCCCGGGGGCGAGCACGTCGCGTATCCCGTGGCGGATACGGAGCAGCGCGATCATCGGTGCTATGCGGTAGAAGCGCCTTCCCGCATTGCGGACGCCGAGGCGCGGGAAGCGCAGCGAATCGGCCTTGCCGCCGTGGAGGCCGTTCGGGGAACGGGGCTGGTCGCCGTAGAACTTTTTCATGCGGAAGACGGGCGCCTCCTGATCAACGAGTTGGCTCCGCGCCCGCACAATACGGGACATTATTCTATCGAGGGCAGTCATACGTCCCAATTCGAAAATCATCTTCGGGCGGTGCTGGATATGCCGCTGGGGGATCCGTCCCTGCGCGCTCCCGTCGCCGTCATGGTCAACGTATTGGGCCATCGCGACGCCGCGGCGTCCCCCGGAGGATTGGAGGAGGCGCTGTCGGTCCCCGGCGCGGCGGTGCATGTGTACGGCAAAACGGAAACCAGAACGAATCGTAAAATGGGGCATGTCACGGTTACGGGCGACGACCGCCGCGACGTTCGCCAGCGCGCCGAGCAAGCCGCCGCCCGCCTTCGCTTGTAACGCAACGCCTTCCTTATCCTTACGCATCTTCGACGAATCATGGCTCTTGCAGGCATTACCATGGGATCCCGCTCGGATCTCCCCGTTATGGCCGACGCGGCGGACGTGCTGCGCGCGCTGGACATACCGTTTGAGATTCGCGTGCTTTCCGCCCACCGCACGCCCCATCATATGGGAGAATACGCGCGCACGGCGCATACGCGCGGCGTACGGGTCATTATTGCGGGCGCGGGAGGCGCCGCCCACCTGCCCGGAATGATTGCCGCCTGGTCTCCCCTGCCGGTGATCGGCGTTCCCGTGCCGGGGAAAAAACTGGACGGCCTCGACGCCTTGCTGTCTATCGTGCAGATGCCGCGCGGCGTTCCGGTCGCTACCGTGGCGATCGGCGGCGCCCGCAACGCCGGACTGCTCGCCGCGCAGATTATCGGCGCTTCCGACCCGGCTGCGCTCGACCGCATCGTAGCGTACAAGGCGCAAATGGTTCGGCAGGTCGAGGAAATGGACGCTTCCGTGGCCGCCGCACTGGAGGAAATGCTCCAAAAATCCGATTGACGCCGCCGGGCCGGGGCGACGACCGCAAACGGCAACCTTATTTTTTTAAGTCCAGATTTTTTGACCTTAAAATGTCAATAAACAGGAACCAGCAGTAGGGATTATTGTACTCCTTTCTACCGCTTGGACCACTACGAGAGCAACCATAACAAGGAGGACCAGGGCATGTATCCGAAAGACAGCGTTTTCATGGTAACGGTAATCATCGAAAAAGACGAGGACGCTTTTCATGTACATAGCCCAGACCTAAAAGGGCTGCACATTTGCGCGGAAACCAGGGAGGAAGCACTGAATGCTGCAGCACACGGAACAATAGCGTATCTGGAAACGATGATCGACCAGGGGCTACCGATTCCGTCAACCGTAGTACAGCATAAGCCTCGGAAGCGTGCTTATCGTGTCCGCCGGAATGCAGAAATTCATAATTTGCTCTTACCTCGCTATGAGTACTTACCCCAAGCACGTATGGGCTCAACTGCGTAGCACTACAAATGAGGAATTTGAGAAGGCCCTGCTCAAGGATGGAGGCTGGGTCCGACAGAAAAGATCTGGGGCTGTTCAGATATACTTGCATCCCGACCGGCCACAAGGAAAAAACATAGTCTCTATCCATATGCATCCCAAGCAAACTATCCGACGGGGTACATTGAAGGCCATGCTGCAGGCGGCTGGGCTGGAAACGGAAGATGACTTGGTACGCGTTGGCCTTATCAAGGCGCAAAAAGGGAAGCGTCAAAATCGTTAACGTCAATTTTAAAGCTAACGCCCCCCCTTCATTCCAGAAAAAGATCCGTCGTCCGCTCGACGCTTTTGCCGGTGGCGAGGTCGCGTACGCGCAAGGCAAGGGTATATAGTCCGGGCGCCTGATTCGTGGCGTCGAGAATAAGGTAATTCGTTTCGTCCGGCGACGAGCCCGTCCCGGGTACGCTCACAGAGACGCCGCCCCCGCGCCCGCCAAAGAGATTTTTCACGAACCGGGCTACGCCTTTCGCATTGTTCCGGGGCGCAAGGCGGGCTTCCATTTCGTATCGGGTCGCCCCGTTTTCGTCCAGGGCCAATTGATATATCTCGAAAAAGAGATAGATCGGTTGCCGGTGCGAGAATACGTTCCACGGGGCGGGCGCAATGGAAAATCCGGCACGCTGCAAGACGCCGCCTCCCGAATCGGTTCGGCTATCCTCCTCAATCCCGTAGGCCAGCATCAGATCGCTCGCCTGGAGCTGGCCCTGCCCGAAATCGGGCACGTCGATGCTTCGGCGCTGTACGGCGACCGTGGCGCCGCTGGCCGTTTCGAATTCCATGGATACCTCGTGCCGCCCCGGCGGCGCCGCCATCGCCTGCGCGCCCACCCAGAGATGCGCCTCCTCGAAAGAGCGTATCTGCTCGCGCCGAAGCCCATAGACCGTTTGCCGCCGTTCGAGGAGAATATCCCGGTTTTCGCTCACAAGAAACGCCCCGATGCGCGCCGAGATATCTATGGTCTCCTGTTGTAGCCCGCCCTCGGCAATCGGAATGCCGTACGCTACGTACAGGTCCGCCTCGCCGTCGCTTCCCTTGAAGGCGCTGGTCACGAACGGGATATCCACGCGCCGCCCGGGCGTCTCGTATTCGTAGCGCTCCGGGATCCGGGCGATGGTTTCTTTCGCGGCGAGCGAATAATCGTTCAGCCAGGCTGGAACCCCTGCGGACATATCCGAAGCGCTGGGGGAATACAGCCGGTATTCTCCATTCCGAAACGGGTCCTCGAATACGAATCGAAAATCGCCGTAGTCCCATATGTTGAACGTGTTGGCCTCCGCCAGCATGTCGAAGTCGCCGCCGAGATGCGCCCCGCGCGGCGTAAAGTTCATGTCGGAGGGCGTTCGTACGGACCGCGGATCGCTGCGGGGCGTCGGCGCCGTCCCGAGGTCCCGTATCCCGGACGAACTGCCCGGCACAATCACGACGTCGCGCTCCGGGGGGCCGTATCGCACGAGAATATGGCCTCGCTCCGTATCCCAGCCCCGCAAGCCGAGCGCTTCGCTTCCGTACAGCAGATCGGCATATACGAGGCGGGCGTAGTGTTCGATTTTCCGTTCGTTCCAGGGCGTGAGATAGCGCGGGTCCTTGCTTGCCCAAAAGCGCGCGGCGTAGGAAACAGGGTCTTCCTCGTAGCGATCTTCTTCGTCGGGCAAAAGGAGCAAGGAGAGGGTTTCGAACACGTTTTTCGCCTCGGGGTCCATATAGCGCAGCGCCGTTTCGAACGCATGGGCGGCGCCTTCCTGGTCGCCTCCGTACGCCTGGGCCAACCCCAGGTACAGCCACGTAGCAGGCCGTTCGGGGAAAGACGCATACATGCTTTCGAGCATTTCCCGGGCCGAGGCGTATTCGCCTTTCAGCGCATATAATTTCATGAGTTGCCGGTACGCCGCCAGCCTGCCGGGGTCGGACTTCAGGGCGCTTCCAAGGTGCGCGACAGCGCGTTCGTAGGCCCCTTGCGCCCGCCGCGACAAATCCATGATCGGCACCCCTTGCTCTTCCAGCTGCTCCACGTCGAAGCGGTCCGCAAGAAATACGCGCCCGGGGTCGTCGACGAACGCAGGCACGGTTTCGGGCGGGCCCGCTTGCGCGGCGCTGAACCCTTCTTCTGCTTCGATGTCCTCTTGCAAGGGGCTTTGCATGGCCAGCGGCGGATCCCCGAGCGCCATGGCCTGGCTTCCCTGGTGCAAATTTCCACTGAAGGTCATGCTGGGAAACATGATGGCGTTGCGATAGCGCCAGAAATCCCGGATAAAGAGCGTACCCAGTTCCTCGTGCGCGAACGCATTCGTGGAATCGATAGAGAGAATTTTTCTGGAGAGGGTAATGCGCCGCTGTTCGAGGATGCGTTCTCTAATGAGGTTCCGCGATTCCTGGCGTAATTGCACCAGTTTGGCGACCAGATACTCGGTATTCTCCGGCTCGATCCGGAGGGCCTCGTCCAGCGCGTCCTCTGCCTTGCCTGGATCGGCCAGGGGCGTTTCGGCGTACAGGCGGGCGAGCAAGTAATGCGCTTCGGCCCGATCCGGGTCCGACGCCGTAACGCGCAGCAAGGCTTGTTCGGCTTGCTCGTACGATGCTTGCCCGAAGGCCAGGCGGCCCTCTTCCATGTCGCGATCCGTCGATTGGGCCCAGGCGGCGGGCAGCGGGCAACAAAGGCCGAGCAGGAAAACGATGAGCGGCGCGCGCATTGCGATTCGGAATACAGTCGGAAGCGATGTGCGACTCGTATGCGAGCAACCTGCCCGCATACGAGGTACATATTTTTCTTCGGGCCAATGGTTCCGATCAGGCGGCGCCTTCGTCGTCCGAACGAACAATACGGGCAAACCGCCGCTTGCCCGCCTTGATGACGAACGAAGGGCCTGTCTGGATATCCACTTCCATCCGCGCGTCGGATATTTTCTCCCCGTCGATGGAAACAGCCTTTTGCGCAATCAGCCGCCGGGCCTCCCCGTTCGAACTTGTGAGGCCCGCGCGGGTCATCAGGTCGAGAACGCCCATGCGGGCTCCGTCCTCGGGAGCGAAGCGAACGTTTTTTATGTTCTCCGGCACGCCGCCCCGGATCACCGTTCGCTCGAAATGTCGTCGCGCCCGCTCCGCCGCCTCTTCCCCATGGTACATGCTTGCGATCGTCCAGGCCAGTCGGTGCTTCGTATCGCGGGGTTCCCGGCTTGCCGCGGCGCGCAGGGCGGGAAGTTCTTCCGTCGGCGCGTTCGTGGCGAGCTCGAACCAGGGATAGATCAGGTCGTCCGGAATGGAAAGCGTTTTCCCGTACATCTCTTCGGGCGATTCCGAAATGCCGATATAGTTGTCGAGCGACTTGGACATTTTTTCGACGCCGTCCGTGCCGGGCAAAATAGGCGTCATGATGCATGCCTGTGGCTCCATCCCTTCGGATTGCTGCACGGCGCGTCCCACGAGCAGGTTGAATTTCTGGTCCGTTCCGCCCAGTTCGATATCCGCCCGGATGGCCACCGAGTCCTGGGCCTGCGCAAGCGGATACAAAAATTCGTGAATGCCTATCGGCTCGCCCGCCTGGTACCTTTTTTCGAAATCGTCGCGCTCCAGCATCCGGGCCACCGTATATTTGCTGGCCAACTGCACGACGTCGCTGAATTTCAGGGTATCAAGCCATTCCGAATTATAGACGATGCGCGTGCGTTCCGGGTCCAGGATGCGCGACGCCTGCTCGAAATAGGATTGCCCGTTCTCCCGGGTTTCCTCGACGGTCAGCGCAGGCCGGCCCTGGGCGCGCCCGCTTGGGTCGCCGATCATGCCCGTAAAATCCCCGACGATGAGTACGGCGCGGTGCCCCAGATCCTGAAATTGCCGCAGTTTGCGGAGCACCACGGAATGTCCCAGATGCAGATCGGGGCGGCTGGGATCGCAGCCCAGTTTGACAATGAGCGGCTCCCCCGTTTGCTCGGCCTTGCGCAATTTTTCCGTCAGGGCGTCTTTCGGAACGATTTCGGCGACGCCACGCTCGATTTGCGCAAGTTGCTTGTCTATCGGCGGAAATTTCATGGGGTTGCGGCTTCCATAAGGCCATGCCTCGCGTGGTCGGAACTGGCGATGCCGGGGGCTTTGTAAATCAATGACGCGCGCTCGACGCCCGTTCCATGCGGCGTTTGGCTTCTCGCTCGGCGATGCTGGCTCGCCGATCATGCAATTTTTTCCCTTTGCACAGGCCAACCTTCACTTTCGCGTACCCGTTTTTCAGGTACACGGACAGCGGAATCGCCGTATAGCCCTTTTGCGAACAGGCCTTGCGCCACTTGCGCAGCTCCCGCCGATGCAACAGAAGCCGCCGGGGACGAACCGGCGAAGGCAGCGTCGAGGCGTCCGCGAATTCGTACGGCGCAATATGGCAATCCATCAGCGTCATCTCGTCGGGCTCGATGCGACACCAGGCTTCCTGAAGAGAAATTTTTCCCTGCCGGACAGATTTTATCTCGCTTCCCCGCAAAACGACGCCGGCCTCGATCGTTTCCTCGACGCGATACTCGTGATACGCCTTGCGATTTTGCGTAATCGGCGTAACACGGTCCGAGGCGCTATCCCCTGGGCCCGTCATGGATTTTTTCTTTGATGCGGGCGGCTTTCCCGCGCCGGGACCGCAGGAAATAGAGCTTCGCTCGCCGGACGCGCCCCTGCCGAACCCGCTCGATTTTTGCAATCTTCGGCGAGTTGATCGGGAAAATCCGTTCCACGCCGATCCCGTTGGATATCTTGCGCACCGTAAAGGTCCGGCCTGGCCCCGCGCCTTGTTCGGCGATCACGACGCCCCGGTATTGCTGAATGCGCTCCTTGTCCCCCTCGACGACGCGCACATGCACGTTTACCGTATCGCCGGGCTTGAATTCCGGGATATCGTCCCGAAGCTGGGTCGTTTCGACGAGTTGCATGAGATTCGTAGCCATGGGGCTGTGCCTCTGAAAAGGATGGTCCAATATATTTACGATGATGCCTGGCGCGAACCAGGTTCGGGGACGTCTGCTCCCCTTTCCGGCAAGTCGGGCCGCCGCCGCGCCGTCAGGCTTTGGCGTTGCCGCTCTCGCCAGCGGGCAATTTCTTTATGGTCTCCGGATAACAAAACCTCCGGTACGCGCATCCCCCGAAATTCGGCGGGCCGCGTATAGACCGGAGCGCCCAGCAATCCGTCCTGGAACGAATCGGACAACGCCGACTCGGCGTCGCCCAGTACGCCCGGGATCAGGCGCGCCATGGCGTCCGCAAGCGCGAGCGCGGGCAATTCCCCCCCGCTCAGCACATAGTCTCCCATAGAGATTTCCCGCGTAACCAGCGCGTCCCGAATCCGTTGATCTATTCCGATATACTGCCCCGCCAGAAATACAAGGTGTTCCTGGAGCGACAGGGCCGTGGCCGTTTCCTGGGTCAGCGTTTCGCCGTCCGGAGCGAAATACACGATTTCGTCCACGGCTTGGCCGCTTTCCGAGCGAATCGCCTCTATACACCGGAAAACGGGTTCCGGTTTCAATACCATGCCCGCGCCGCCGCCATACGGATAGTCGTCTACCTGCCGGTGCTTGTCCAGCGCATGGGTCCGGATGTCATGGACGCGAATATCCGCCAGGCCCTTGTCCGCAGCGCGGCGCAGGACGCCGTGTCGCAGCGCGCCGGCGACGAGTTCGGGAAGTACGGTGACAATATCGATGCGCACGGCGCAGGTCCTTGTTTATGCGTCCAGCAGCCCTTCTATCGTCCGCAGGGTCATGCGCTTCGCCTCGGGATCGACCGCCGCCACGAATGCGGGGACGGCCGGCACCATCGCCGAGGGGCGCCCCTTGCGCGCAATCACCAGCATCTCCTGTCCGGGAAAGGCCACTACGTCCTCCACCGTCCCGATCCGGTCCCCATTTTCTTCCATCACGGCAAATCCCGTCAGGTCGCCCCAGGAAAATGCGTCCCGCGCCAGATCGTCCGGCGCTTCCGCCGGGGCGTACAACAAGGCGCCCCGCAACGCTTCGGCGGCTTCCCGCGAATCCACGGTTTCCAGTTTGAGCAGCACCAGCAATCCCTTGCGGGCATGTTGATAACGGACGCCTTGCACGTTGACGCGCCGCGCGGTATCGGGCGTTTGCCCCATATACAGCGCGGACGCCGATTCGAATTGCGTCGGATCGTCCGTTTCGGGGATCGCCTTGACTTCGCCCGACAGGCCATGCGCCCGGTATACGCGCCCCAAACACAGGAGCGTATCGGCAGGGTCGGGACAGGTCGTTGCGTTCAAAGAACCGTACGGAAGCAGGCGTCAGCGTATACTATTTCTCCGCCTTGCTTTCTTCCGCGTTTTCTTCCGGGGCGTCGCTTTCCGCAGGCGCAGCAGCCGGGGCTTCCGCCTCGCTCGCCTCCGCTTCGGGAGATTTTTCAGCAGCGGCAGCCGGGGCTTCTGCCTCGCTCGCCTCCGCTTCGGGAGATTTTTCAGCAGCGGCAGCCGGAGATTCCTCCTCGCTCGCATCCGTTTCGGACGCTTTTTCAGCGGCGGCAGCCGCTTCTTTTTCGGCCTCCACCCGCTCCTGGGCCAATTTCTTTTTCGCCGCTTCGGCTTCCTGTCGCGCCTGCGCTTCCTGTTCGGCTCGTTGCTTCGCGGCTTTCGCTTCCTGCGCGGCTACGCGCTTCGTCTCTTCGTCCAGCGCCTTTTGCCGTCGGGATTGCGCGGTTTCCTTGACGGAAGCAGCGCGTTTCACAGCCTGCCGTTCGCAATGCGCCTCGACCATCTGCCGTATCTCCTCCTCCGTTTTTCCTTTCAGGCGAAGGTGCCGCTCCAGCAAAACCCCTTCCCGCTTCAGCAGATTCCGCACCGTATCGGAGGGTTGGGCCCCCTGCTCCAGCCAATAATGAATCCGCTCGACGTTCAACTCGACCGTAGAGGGCTTGACGAGCGGGTTGTAATTGCCCAGTTTTTCGATATAGCGCCCGTCTCGCGCCCGGCGCGAATCGGCGGCGACGATAGTCCAGAGCGGGAGTTTCTTGCGTCCCATGCGACGCAAACGAAGTTTGACTGCCACGGTGTATGCCTCTTGATTCCGATGATTGATTGGCGTGTGTTGCGTAAAGCGGGGTTTGCGGGCGCCTACGGACGCCCCATGAGTCGGGAAAAGTCTACGGACCTTTTGGCGTTGGTCATGCGCGAAACGGTTTTCATCATCTTTTTCATGTCCTTGAACTGCTTGAGCAGCTGGTTCACGTCGCGCACCTCGGTTCCGCTGCCGCGCGCAATGCGGCGGCGGCGGCTTCCGTTCAGTATAGACGGATGGCGACGCTCTTCGGGCGTCATGGAAAGGATGATGGCTTCGATGTGCGTAAAGGCGTCGTCGTCGATCTGCGCGTCGCGCACTTGACGCTCCATGCCCGGAAGCATGCCGGCGATGTCGCTGAGCGATCCCATTTTGCGAATGCGCTGGATTTGCTCATAGAAATCGGCCAGGTCGAACTCCTCCGAACGAATCTTTTTGCGAAGTTGCCCGGCCTGCCGTTCGTCGAATTGCTCCTGCGCTTTTTCGACAAACGAAACGATATCGCCCATGCCGAGAATGCGCCGCGCCATGCGATCCGGGTAAAAGGGCGTAAGCGCATCCATTTTTTCGCCTGTGGAGGCGAACTTGATCGGCTTTTGAACGACCGAGCGTATGGAAAGGGCTGCGCCGCCGCGCGTGTCCCCGTCCAGTTTGGAAAGCACGACGCCGTCGAAATCCAGCCGTTCGTTGAAGGCCAGCGCGGCCTGCACGGCATCCTGCCCCGTCATGCTGTCTACCACAAAGAGAATTTCGTCCGGGTCTACGGCGCGCTTTATGGCCGCGGCCTCGGTCATCATCTCCTCGTCTACGTGAAGCCGACCCGCCGTATCCACAATGACGATGTCGCGCGCGGCGCGGCGGGCTGCCCGGATGGCTTCGCGGGCTACGCGCACGGCGTCCGGCACGGGTTGTCCGTTTTCCATCACGGAATGCACCGGCACGTCGATAGACCGCGCCAGCGTTTCCAACTGCGCCACCGCCGCCGGGCGATATACGTCCGCCGCGGCCAGCAACGGCGTATTCCCCTGCTCTTTGAAATGCCGGGCAAGCTTTGCGCAGAAAGTCGTTTTGCCGGAGCCTTGCAGGCCCGCCACCAGAATAACCGTGGGGGGATGCTGCGCCAGCGCAACGTCTTTGCGCTCGTCTCCGAGCAAGCTTGTCAACTCGTCGTAAACCAGTTTGACGAGTTGTTGCCCGGGAGAAACCGAGGACAGCACGGCTTCGCCCAGCGCCTCGTTGCGGACGCGCTCCGTAAAATCGCGGGCGACCTGATAGTTGACGTCGGCTTCCAGCAAGGCCCGCCGGATATCGCGCATCATTTCCGCGACATTCAGCTCGGTGATGCGCCCTTGTCCGCTAATGCGTTTTAACGCGCTTCCGACCTTTTGCGAAAGGCTCTCGAACATAACGAATGCTGGTTAATTTCAATAGCCTGACAAAGTACGAAATTTTTAATCCTGAATCAAGCCTCGCGAGAACTTCGCAATCGCAGGCCCTGTCCCGCCGCGAAACAGGGTATATTGCCTCTTGCCCTGCATGCGCGACGCGTTGCCCCGTCCTATGGATACGAACACGAAGACGAACACGGATACGAACGGCAAGTCCAGGCTGCGCAAGCGCTTCGGCGCCTATCGGGAAGCCTTGACCGAGGCCGAATACGCCCGCCGGAGCGCACAGATCGCAACGCAGCTGCTTGGGCTTCCCGAAATGAAGAGCCCCGGATGCGTACATGCCTACTGGCCGATGGTAGAACGCCGCGAACCGGACATTCGTTCGGCGATCACGCAACTTCGCGCGCAAGGCGCGGAGATCGCCCTCCCGCTGACGCCCGATATCCGGGTTCCGGTTATGTACGCCGTGCGATACGACGGACGCGCCCCGACCCCGGAGCCTCCCTGGGGCGTTCCCCGCCCGTCAGGTTGCGAGCAGGTGGCGCCGGACTGCATCGATGCGGTTATTGTCCCCATGCTGGGCGGCGGACGGGACGGGCGCCGGATCGGGTACGGAAAAGGATACTACGACGCTTTTTTGCAAGGTCTGCGGGCGCTTCGCATCGGGATTACGTATGCGGCCTGCCTCCTTGATTCGGTCCCCTCCGAACCCCACGATATCCCCATGGACGTCCTCGTAACGGAGCAAGAGGCGATTCGCATTTGAGGATACGCTCGTCAAAATCCCTTCGCTGAGGCCCGTCCCTGTAACATCCGGCGGACGTATGTCGTACACTTCGTTGCAGCAGAAGGCCTTTTGCGGACGCATCGCGCAGTGCAGGCCAGCGCTGCGATAATCGAAACCCCCTTGTCCATCGTTCTGTCTCCGGCATGACCATCGAAGAAAAAGCCGAAACCACCGACCCCGGATCGTTCTCGGAATCAGAAATGGAAAATTTTCTGTTCGAAGAAAACGATACGCCCGACACGCCGCGCTGGAATCTGCCCCTGCTGGCGGGCCTTGCGCTGATTCTGGTGGGCGTTAGCTATATTGCCCAGGAAGCAGGTCTGTGGCATGGCTTTGGCATTGGGGGCCTTGTTCGGATGCTGCCCTGGGTGGCCGGCATGCTCATTATCCTGTTGGGCTTTGGCGTGCTGTCCTGGCGTCCCCGCAAAAAATACAAGCCGCCCAAGGCTTCGCCGCGCGCCCGAACCACCGCGGGCAAAACGCTTGCGAAGTCCCGCGACAAAAAGATTTCTGGCGTCGCCGGCGGGCTGGCGGAGTATTTCAACCTGGACGCTACGCTGGTGCGGGTGGGGTTCGTCGCGCTCCTGATCTTGACGGGCGGTCCTCCTGCGATTATTACCTACCTGTTGCTTGCTTTTATTCTGCCTGCTCCGGACAAGGTCGCGCAAGGATGAACAGCGCGGCCTTGCTGGGAATCGGGCGCAGTGTGAAAACGGGGTCTGGGGTGCGCCTTTTCTGGCGATGGGGCCTGGAGTGTGCCTTTTCACGAATACATAAGGGCGCGGCAGACTGTGGGTTTGCATGCATATTCGGGGCCCGAT
>JAJECT010000023.1 GCA_022821845.1 Rhodothermales bacterium
TCCAGCGTGTTCGAGACGCGGTGCGAAAGCACCTTGCGGCTCTTCCAGTCGATTACGGCTACGAGATAAAGAAAGCCGCGCTCCATGGGTATGTACGTAATGTCCGCCGCGTAGACCTGGCCCGGTTCTGTGATCTTCATCGTTTTAAGCAGGTAGGGGTAAATCTTGTGGCCCTCTCCAGGAGAGGACGTGCGCCGCTTCGGGTAGATGGCCCGCAATCCCATAAGCCGCATAAGGCGTACGACGCGGCTTCTCGCCACCGTAAGCCCGCGCGCTTCGAGCAGGCTCTTTATCGTGCGCGAGCCGCTCGTCGGACGATCCATGTAGATGCGGTCGATCTCTCTCATGACGGCGAGGTCCTCCGCGCTTACCCCTTTGGGGCGATAGTACGCCGTGGAACGGCTCAGCGCCAAGAGCGCGCACTGCCGAACGATAGACAAGCGGTGCTCGCGATTGATCTGGCCCCTGCGCTCGGCTACAGGCCGCGACCGAGCGCCTTCGATAAAAAATCATTCTCGATCAGAAGCTCCCCTATCTTGGACTGAAGCGTCTTGACATGCTCGTCGCGCTCGGCGGCGGACACGACGCGGCCTCGTCGGAACGAGTCCGCCATCAGGTCGACGGCCTGCCTCTTCCAGGACTGTATCTGGTTCGGATGCACTTCGAAGCGGGCGGCGAGCTCGGCTATCGTGCCGTCGCCGCGAATGGCGGCATGGGCCACCCTCGCCTTGAAGTCGGGACTGTGGGTTCTGCGGGTGCGTTTGGGCATGGAATACCTCCAGTGGGTTGGTTGGATTGGAACAAGGTCGCAATCCTATACCTTAAAAGCCCAAAATCCTGTTCAGACAACCCGAACCACCTCTGTATTCTACATAAAAAATTGATGATCCGATTAACGCGCTACAGGCAATAGCGTCCATGCGATCAGTTTAGGAGATAGCCCCCATGAAACTCCGCCGAAAAGAAATCAATGTTTTCTCCATGTCCGCGCTGGATTTATTTGCATCCGGCATGGGGGCTTTTGTGCTGCTTGCGGTGATGGCGTTGCCGTTTTTTCCAAACACCGGCGATTCGCAAGAGCGCATTGAAGATATCAAAGAAGAACTTTCGCAGGCGCAGGCGGAACGCGACGCCGCTACAGAGCGGGTGAGTAGTCTCGAACAAGCGCTGTCGCAAATACAGCACGACGACAACGTTCGGGAAGTTCTTCAGCAGGCGCTTAACGACGCGCTGCAAGAACTCGAAAATGCCCGCCAGAAAACGCGCGAGCTACAAGCAGCGCTGAACAACGCGGAAAACCGGGCAAACAGCCTGGAAGAGGCGTTGGTTCATGCGAAAATGCCGTCGCTCGATATCGTGATTTGTCTGGACGTGACGGCCAGCATGACCGAGCAGATAGAGGGTCTGAAGCGCGAAATTTCTGTGTTGGCGGAGATACTGAATCGCCTGGCGCCTTCGGCGGGTATCGGACTCGTTGCATTCGGGGACCGCACATGGATGCAACCTATTCATATTCAGAATATTGTGCCCACATCAAACCTGCAACGCATCGAGTCTTTCATTCGTCAGCTTGAGCCAAATATGGATCCGCAAGCTTTTCAGAATCGGGATGGGCCAGAAATGCTGGCAACGGCCCTGGAACGGGGTATTGCACTGAACTGGCGCCCGGACAGCCAGCGGCGGTACGTGATTGTTGTGACGGACAATGCAGCGTACCCGGAACGGGAGCAAGCCGCTCTTCAAGCAGCGCGATGGTTTGCCTCTGCGCAGGGGCGGTACGTTGCCACCGTCAGGGCCAATTTCGTGCCGTTTATTTCGGATCGCCAGGCTGCCGACAGGTTTTTGCCCGAACTTGCCAGAGCAGGCAACGGACAATTCGTCGACGCCGCGGGAGGCGAATCCATGATCGGCAGTTTGCTGCTGGCGATTTTGGGAACATAAAATCATGCGGAGTGCTCCCCCTGTTGGCGCAAAGGGTTGCAGCATATTCCGGCGCGGCATATATTCCTCTCCCCCGAGTGAAAATATAGCGGCTCTATGTCCCCCAAAGACCACTGTAACTATGCAATACCCTCCCTTGCACTGATTCTTTTCGCGCTGGCGTGGCCTTGCGCGGCACAAACACAGGCAGGAGCGGCATTTGAAACGCTGGCGCGAGCGCATGAAACGGCAGCAGAGGCTTCAGAGACGGAAAAAAAGAGGGTGTGGAGAGAAAGGGCCTGGCAAGCGCGAGAGGCTATGGTGCAATTATTAGGCTCAGTGGCTTTGGGAGAACAGGTTTCGTTTGCGCAAGAATGGGCTGCTTTTTCGGAGGGATCGGCTGTGTCGGCGAAGCTTTCTGAGGATATTCACCGAGCGAATTTATGGGAACGCGCCGCGAGAACGTACAAAGAGGCGGCAAAGGCATTGGCAGAAGCGCAGCAACGGGCACAGGAAAGGGAAGTGGCAGCGCAACGGGCACAAGCGGAGGCACAACGACAGGCGCGGGAAAGGGAGGCGGCAGCGCGGCGAGCGCGGGCGGCGGCGGAAGCGCAACAACAGGCGCGAGAAAGGGAAGCGGAAGCGCGACGGGCGCGGGCAGCGGCGGAGGCGAAACGACAGGCACGAGAAAGGGAAGCGGCAGCGCGACGGGCGCGGGCAGCGGCAGAGGCGCAACGACGGGTGCGGGAAAGAGAAGCGGCAGCGCGACGGGCGCGAGCGGCGGAGGAGGCGCAACGCAGATTCGTAATGGATCTCAAATATGCGCCGGGACGGTTTGACCTGAACGGAGAAAATGTATCTTTCCCTTTGGGTATTTATTACTCTATGGGCATGAAAAAGAAATCTTATTCGTTTTTTTGGCCATTAACTTTGCATTATAAAAAAAATATTGATAACAATGATAATAATATACGTGAATATATTATATTTACAGGCATTGGAGCACGATATTATATTCACGAATTTTATACTTCTGCTTCGATGGGTGTGGATTTTTATTTATATGATGACATAAATTCATATAATTACATAAATATGAATGCATTTGCGATAGAATTAAAAACGGGGTTTAGAATCAATCCATTGGAATTTTCGATTGGTTTTCGGGAACGATTTTATGAAGAAAATGCTGTCTGTACCCGTTGCAATGATACGTCTTATTTTCTCTTTCCATCGGGGCGTGGAATTATTGTGTCATTTGGCATTCATTACTATTGACGCCCTCTCTATCGAAATGTTTCGTTACGCCGATCAAGAAACCCAAGCAGTCCAAAATACGGTTATTTTCCTATATAATTCCCATCAGATTTAAGGGTTTAGCATGCAGCCAGTCTCTTGAGCAGGTAAGGTTCCATCCCGCGATTGCCCTTGCCACGGTTACAATGGCCGCAGAGCAATTGCCGGTTTTCAATGTGATCCGTCCCCCTTTGTTCCCCATGAAGGGTGTCCTCTCACCTGTGTAAGTTTGGTTAAGTTTCGTCTGGTATTCTGTCTCCATAGAGTATGACGGACTGGTTGAGCGCGTCCTTCCAGGTCTTCACGGGCCGCGTCCATTTCTTCGATGCCTCGTTCACTATAAAACCGGTATTTTTCGCCGGTTTTCCGCCCTAGCCTTACGGGCTGGGCCACAGCCGACAAAGAACCTACGCCTTTTTCTGGTGAAAACGTCTCTCAAGATAAAGTTACACAATTTTCTGGACATCCCTCAATTTGGGCATGTCCAGAAGCAGACGGTGCCTGATCAGACAATGGTCATGGGTGCCGTTGGCTGACTTCCATTGCGCAAAGCGTCGTTGCTCGACAAGTTGAGCAGGTCCATTTCTTTGAGGAATCGGGATGGTTTCCTGAGCCGCCCATTGTACGATTCTGCTCTGGAAAGAATCAAATGCTGCTTGGTGCGCGTGATGGCCACGAAGCAACCTCGGCGTTCTTCCTCGATCGCTGCGTTGCCATTTTCTTTCTGAATACTGTGCCAGGATGGCAAAATATCTTCCGCCATGCCAATCAAATAGACTGTATCGAATTCCAGCCCTTTCGCGCCATGAATGGTGGCAAGAGAAACAGCGCCCGATGCAGGAGCGGGTTCTTTGGAGCGCAATTCCATTTCTTGCAGAAACTGGTCAAGCGCGACAGACCCTCGAACTTGGCGAATTTCTCGCTCAATCCGGCGCCATGCGCTTACGTCATCCTTGAAGTCGTCATGCGCCGTATGGCGTTCGTCGAAAAACGCTATAATCTCGTTCACTGCGTCGAACAAGCGCATCTTTCCTGATGCAAGGCGCGCTACGGCCTCAACAGCAGGCAGGGTTGAAGGCTCTTCTTCGCGTACGGCGTCAACCCATGCCGCAAGTAGCGTGACCTGGTTTGTCTCCGAACGCGAAGACAGGTCCTCAGGCTCTACTCGCATGCCTGCGAAGTTGCAAAACATTTCATTCAACGCAGCCATGTTGCGACGATCCAGCGGACGATTGATCTGCTTCAAACAAGTAACCATCCAGCGCATTTGAGGCGACGCGAAGTCGTCTCGGCGGCCTAAAAGCGTGGTATCCACATTGAGGTTGCTGAATGCTGCCTTGAGAGTTTCCAGCATGGCTCGATTTCGCGCCAACACTATCGTATTTTTTCGCTCTTGCGGGTTGAGGGCAGCGATTTCTTGAGCGATGCCGGATACTTCCTCCTCGTCGCCTGGAAACACGCGACATTGAATTTGCGGTCTACTGTTTTGAGAGGCTGATTTGGCCGCTTCGGTAACCCGCCTTGAGGGAGTGCGCTGGACATTATACACGATGAGCCGGTTGGCGACCTCGACAATGCGTGGCGGGCATCGGAAATTCTCTGTGAGTTGTATGACGTCGCATCCGAAATCGGTGACCAAATTACGCAGGCGACGAACATTGGCGCCATTCCATTCATAGATAGTCTGATCGTCGTCAGCCACGGCGAACACCTGTCGAAAGCTGTCGCCCGCCATCAGGCGAAGCAAGGCGTACTGCGAGGTGTTCGTATCCTGGAACTCGTCAATAAGCCAATATCGATAGATTGTCTGGTAGTGTCGCGCAAAAGCGGGATGCTCCAGGAGCTGACAGGCGCGGAAGATCAGGGAATTAAAGTCCAGTGCGTTGGATCGATGCAATTCTTCCTCGTAGAGCTGGTAGGCTTGTGCGATTCGTTCTACCGCCTTGGATGCTCCTCCATTTTTGCTAAGTAGATATTGTGGAGCCTGTTCAGGGCCGACCAGAAGATTCTTCAGCGCGTCGATACGCGGCAAAAGCCGGAGATCATTGCGTTCGTAATAATCGGATTGATGTCGTAGTGCATTTTCCAGCACGGCCTGCCGGTCAGCGGTACGAGAGTATATCTCGAAATTCGGTTTGATGCCGAGATGAACACCGTGCTGGCGCAACAACTGTGCGCAGAATCCGTGGAACGTGTTGATTTCGGCGCGCTCCTCGCCGCCAGGCGCCAGGGCGGCGATCCGGGTTTTCATTTCGTGCGCCGCCTTGTTGGTAAAGGTCAATGCAAGGATACGGAACCGCTCATCCAGAGATTCTTCAAGCAATCGGGCGACTCGGCAGGTGAGCACGCGCGTTTTACCGGAACCAGGTCCAGCCAGTACCAACAAGGGACCGTCATTCCACTCGACGGCCTTGCGCTGCATTTCTGTCAGGTTATGAAGCGTTGTTGCATGAGTATCTGTCATCACGCCAATCCCCGAAGCTGCTCAATGGCATCGCGGAAGGCCGCTGGAGTTCGCGCCGCTAATTCAGAATTACACCGAATGCGCGTCGCCAGTTCCGCAGCGTACTTTGTCTTGCTGCTTCGCAGGCGGTGCAAGAGGGATTCGTCGTCCAGATTTTTCGCGTTTTCGCCGTCGATTCCCGCCAGCGTTTCGCGCAACTCGGGCCCGAGTCCGTCGGCAACAAGCTGCTCCTCCAGATCGCCTTTGGGAAGGGTGCGACAACGCTTTTGTATCTCGGTGGACTCGAATCCTCGGTTCTGAATTTGCTTAATGAACTCGTTCCCCTTTTCGTCGCCGTCGAATACGGCGAGCCAGGGAATAGCCAATGCTCTTGCCAGCGCCGCAAAGATCGCTGGGCTGCCATTGTTCTGAGCGTCAATAACCGAAACGCCATGCTGGTCAAGGTCGTAATCCAGGGCATGCGCAATGGCGTGCACGATAAGGTAATCCGCCTGCCCTTCAACGATCAGCCAGCGTTCCGCGAAAAAAATCTCCCCGCGCATACGCCGAGCGTACGTTTCCAGCGCTTGCAGTTCGTCGTCGGTTACATGTAGAGACGATTGCGCCCGCAGGTCGCAAAGACGCGACGCAAGTTCGGCGCGGCGTTCATCTTGCCCACAGCATGAAAGCAGTTTGCGATAGAAATTTTCTTCGAGATTGCCATGAACTGTCAGTGTTTCCGAAGAAGGTTCGTAGGTCAGCTTTCCGCCCGATTGGGCGACTACGTCAACAAGGCCGTCCATTTCGGGAAAGGACACGAAGAAACTGGCCGGAAGCGAGCGCACCTCGGTCCCCTCCGTGGTCAGGCGAACAAGGCGAAGGTCGCGAAACGGGACATGCTGAACGAAGTATGGCGAATGCGTGGTGACGATCTTTTGGCCCGGTAACGCATTGATGTGACTCCACAACGTACGAACCGCTTGGGGATGCAGGTGCGTTTCTGGTTCTTCCAGGGCCAGCACAGGTTCGCTCCCCGGGGCGTACAATTCGTGCAACAGATGGTCGACGAATGCCTGAAAAAGGAAGATAACCGAAAGGCTCTGGATACCTTGGCCTTGACGCCTGAGCGGAAGCCATGGCAGGGCAGGTTCATTGCGAAGAATGATCTCGGCTCTTGAGAGGAGGTCCCAGGTCTTCAATGGAACCATCCGAAGGTCAAGTTCGCCTTCCTGATCGCGCGCCGCAATACTGGTCGTCTCCGACAAGGTTTCTGCGATTTGCCCCAGACGCGGGTCAGCCTTCAGGAGTTGCTCATTGAGCACGTCAAGATCCTGCAATATACGAGACTCCAAGTCCGATGGGATATGCAGATCCTTGAGTAGACGGGTCCAGAATTGGGATGATCGAGCCGAGAACTCATCCCCCGCATCGCGCAATGCGCCGAGATAAAATACAGGCAGGTAACGCCAGAACCGTTCGAAATTGACTCTGCGGGCGGCGACCCCAACCAACGGCTCGCGATCCGCGGCCAAAAAACCCCAACTCGGCTCGAAGTTTTCGGTGCCCGCGTTCCATGCGTAACGCACGCGCAGGGAGACTGAGCGATGACCGTCCAAATCCAACTGAACAATATCTCCAAGGTCTTCGGCTATCGTATCTGGCCATTCGCCGGGGCGTCTTTCCTCCGACTTCAGTTCGATACGTACGCCACTGGATTTCTTGGGATCGGTCGCCTCGTCGGCCATATGGATATCGTATTCGCTGAAACCGGTCCCACGCTGACCCCAGCGGCGTGTCAGCGCAATCCGAAGCGCGTCGAGAATTGCCGTCTTTCCAGCGTTATTCGGTCCGACCAGGACGGTCGTCTCGCCAAGATCCATTGCCAGACGCCGAATGGATCGGAAGTTCTCGATTTCGATACGTGTTATGCGCATGTGCGTTGCGATTTGCCAACGTGTATAAATTATGCCCATCCACGCTGTGCCAACACGAAACAGGGCATCCGCGTTCCCGTAAATGTCCGTTGCGACGCCTGTTTGGGTCACGGGCAATTAACCCGGCGAAGCAGTACATTTAGGCATTCCAGCGCATTGACCGGATTCTACAGCCCCCCTTGCCAATCCCTCAAGCCCATGTCCATTCTGGTTCTGCTTATCGCCGCCGTGCACGCAATCCCCGTTTTGCTGGCGGCGCGCATCACGAAAAGCAGAAAAGCCGTAACGAGGGTTGCGCAAATTACAAGCATCGTCGCCATCGTAACCGGTGCCATCGTGTTTACGATCGTGGACCTGCTTGCAATATGGATAGCATGGAAATGGGTGGTATCCAGGCTGCCCGAACCGGAACCAAACCTGCATCAGGTCCAAATCCAGTCGCCGCAAAACGGCACTGGAATGTCGCGCATTTTGCCCGAACCGGCGCAACCCCGCCTCGCCTTGCAAGCGCAAAACCGCCTGCACGCAGAAGGCGCATCCCGCAATGGATTGCCGAGTGGCGCAATATTGAACGGCGTCTATACCGTGGAAGAGGAACTTGGACACGGCGGCGTGGGCATTGTGTAACAGGCAAGGCATCGGGAACTGGGACCTGTCGCCATCAAGGAATATCTGCCCGCAGAACTGGCCGTACGAGAAGGGCAATCCGTGCACCCACTGAACACAAATGCGGGCGACCTGTTCGAAGAAGGGCTGGATCGATTTCTGGACGAAGCCCGGCAACTCATCCGGTTCCGAACGCATCCGAACATCGTCTCCTGCCGGGATTTCTTTCGAGAAAACGGCACGGCCTATCTGGTCATGGACCTTGAAGAGGGCATGACGCTTTCGGCGTTGCTGTTCGCCCGCGAGGCCGAGGCGCGCTCTTTCGACAAAGAGGACCTGCTCACCGTGACGATCCCCCTGCTCGAAGGGCTGGACCAAGTGCACGAGGCCGGGGTGCTGCATCGGGACATCAAGCCCGCCAACATATTCATTCGGCGGAAGAACAACAGCCCGGTGCTTATAGATTTCGGGGCCGCTAAACAGGAATTCGCCCTGCATAGCAAGTCGCTCGCGCCCTTCAGCCAGGGCTACGCGGCGCTTGAACAAGTGGCCGAGGGCACCTTGGGGCCCTGGACAGACATGTACGGGATCGGGGCGACGATGTGGCGCATGGTGGCGGGTGGAAACAAACCCTTCGATCCGCCGAACCCCGTGCGGGTAGAGCGTCGCGCACACGCCGTATTTCAGGGAGAATCGGATCCGATGCCGTCGGCGCAAACGCTGGGCAAGGACAGATTTTCTCCGCATATTCTGGAGGCTATCGACCAGTGCCTGATGCTGCGGGAAGGCGACCGCGTACAGAATTGCCAGGAATTGTTGCAAAGGCTGGGGTAGGCTTGGAGACGCCTTGTTGCTTCATGGCCTCGGCGACCTGAAAAGCCAGTACGCGCTTTACGGCCTGTTCAGTGGTTGCCTCATAAGTACCCTCTTCCTTGAGATAATCGTCAAAGAATTGTCCAGGGGAGCCTTTCTCTATGTCGCGGGTCATTTCAGGCCTCTCATTCTTTTAATCGCCAGCTGGAGATCAGATTTTGGCATCTTCCGGGATTTCTTGATAAACCCGTGAAGCAAGATCATCTCACCTTCATGGTTGCAGAACAAAATCCGGGCGATCCTGTTCCCTGGAAGGTTTGTCCGCACTTCCCAAAGCCCTCCGTGGCCCCGTATGGAACGTCATAGGCGCAACCCTGGTACGCTTTCTCCAGGCGCGCCTAAACCTCTCCGGCTATACACGCCGCTGCGTTACCGGTTCCAGTAGACCCCCTCCCAAAAAAAACATCACCCCGCCAACCCCTGCACCACCGCGTCGCACACCATTTTTCCTGCATCCGTGAGGCGGAGGCAGCCGTTTCCTATCCACTCGATATACCCTTCCTGCTCAAGCGAAGCGAGCAAATCCGGCTTGTCGGACAAAATATCCCTGCCGTACGAGCGTTTCAGGCGGCGGACGTCCAGCCCGTCCGACGTGCGAAGCCGCAAAAACACATACTCGTCCGCCAGCATCCCCAACGACAGCGCGTCCACCTCTTCTACCGGAGGCATGCGCTGCTCCACGAGCGCTTCATACTTGCGCAGATTGGCTTCGTTGCGCCAGCGGCGAGCGCCCGCGCCGGTTTTGCGGGCCGATCCGTTCTCCATAGGCGTCTGGACCGCCCCATTACTTGATCCGTTACGCGCCTCTCCCGCATCTGCGCCGGCCCGTTCCAGAGCCCCCGCCGCTTCGCCCGCCTCCCCCCGCCCATCCCACCAGAACGAATGCGCGGACGGCCCGAATCCAAGATAATTGGCGTGCCGCCAGTAGACCTCGTTGTGCCGGGAGCGCCTGCCCGGCAAAGCGAAACTCGATATTTCGTAGTGTTCGTACCCCTGCTCCCGCATAAAATCCATCGCGAACTGAAAGCGCGCCGCGAATTCCTCGTCCGCCGCAGGCGTTACGCGCCCCTGCATCGCCATCTTGTAGAGGGGCGTGCGTTCCTCTATCGTCAGCCCGTACGCAGAGAGATGCGGCACGCCCATCCGGGCCAGTTTCTGCACATTGGCGCACCAGTACTCTTCCGGCTGATCGGGAATGCCGAAAATAAGATCGACGGACAGGTTATCGAACCCCGCCTGCTGCGCCCGGTCTATCGCCTGCGCGGCCTGCTCCGGCGTATGGCTCCGGTTCAGAAACGTCAGGTCCGCCTCGTAAAAAGATTGCACCCCGATGCTCAACCGATCGAACCCGAAAGAACGAAGCGCGCGCAGGTAGTCGGGGTCCGCGTCGTCCGGATTCATCTCCAGCGTCGTTTCGCGCACGTCGCCGGTCTGGAAAACGCGATGGATCTCGCCGAGCAAATCGCCCAGGGCGCGGGCGGACAGCAGCGAGGGCGTGCCGCCCCCGAAATAAATGGTCTCAATGGGTTCGCGCGAACCGTATTCCGCCCCGTAATGCGCCAGTTCGGCGCGCATGGCTTCGAGAAACGGCGCCCGGGACGACCGCGTCGTCGTAAAATAGAAATCGCAGTAGATGCAGCGTTGCGCGCAAAAAGGGATATGAAGATACAGGGACGCCACTCAGAAGATGAGGCCAATCCGAAAAGGCGCCAAAAAGCCCAGCCTGTCGCTGCCGATGATAAGCGTGGGACTTATTTCGTAGAACATGGCGGATTCCCCGAAACCATGCACCCGCCCGACCCCGATATGAATGGTGGGGCCGCTCAAGTCCTTGTTCCCTGCAAGCGGAAGGTACCCCCCCATTCCGAAAAAGAAATACGTGGCGCGCAACCGGCTGGGAGGCGGCGTAATAATGAGCGAAATCTGCGGATCGAAGAGATAATCGGCGCCTTTCCACCCCTCGAACACAAATCCAGTGAGTCCGAGCTCCAGCGCAGTGGAGATGTCCGCGTTAATCGGGATGGCGGCCCGCCCCCGAAAACCCATGCCCACGCCGTGCTCGGTGCTGTACAGGGTATTCAGGCTAATTCCGAATTGGGAGTTCCTGGCCGGGGCCTCGTCCTGCGCGCGCGCGAGCGGGACCGCGGCCTGGACAATGAGCGCCAGGAAGGCGAATGCGAGAGAAAAACGAATGATTTTCATGGATCAAGCGGCGTAGCGGGCTACATGAACAGGCATAAGCACAGGCATAATACGAACACGAGACGATTCTCGTCGTTCATGGGATACTCCACGAAAGATAGCAGATATGAAGTTCATTGTTTGCATCAAACAAGTGCCCGACGTGACGTCGCTGTTGCGCGTCGAGAACGGGCGCATCGATACGAGCGCGGGGCGCATGGCGCTGAATGCGTTCGACGCCTCGGCGGCGGAAGGCGCGATCGCCTTTGCCGAACGCTGCGGCGGAGAAGTGCATGTCGTGCTGGCGGGCCCGCCCGAAGCCGAGGGAGCGCTGCGCAAGGCGCTGGCTATGGGGGCGGCGGCGGGCGTTCGCCTTCAGGTCCGGGAGGGCGACGCGCCTCCCGTCGGACAGGCTTGCGCGCAGATGCTTGCGGATCATTTAAGGACGGAAACGTTCGATGCGATTCTGTGCGGCAAGCAGGCGCAGGATACCGACGCCGGGGTAACGCCCGCCATGCTGGCCGCATTGCTGGGTTTGCCCTTCGTCGGAAACGCCATTGCGCTGGAGCCGGACCCGGACGGACGCAGCGACAACCACCTGCTGGTCACCCGGCAGGCGGACGCGCGCCAGGAAATTACGCGGATACAAACGCCCTGCGTCGTCTCCTGCTCCAACAATATGTGCGACCCGCGCATTCCAAACATACGAAGCGTCATGGCGGCGCGCAAAAAACCAATCCGTACGAAAATCATGGAAACGCCCGTCGGATTGCCCGCCCTCGCGGTACAACGCTACGAACCCATGCCGGGCCGCCCGCCGGCGCGCATGGTGGACGAACCATGGGACGAAGCGCTCGACGTCCTGGCCCCCTATGTAAAGATACCAAGCGGTTCGCCCGCGCCATAGCATGGCCCGCCTCCTTGTTTTCGTCGAAATTCGGAAAAGGCACATCACGCGCCCGTCGCTGGAAGCCCTGTCCCGGTGCCGGGAAATCGGCGGAAAAAGCGTGGCCGCCGCCATCGCGTCCGACGCGCCCGCCGCCTCGTTCGAAGCATTGGCCCGCTACGGGATAGAAGAGGCGTTCGTCGCGACCGACCCGGTGTTTGCGCCGGACAGCAGCATTCCGCAGGGCGCCCCCCTCGCCGCCGCGCTGGTCCGCATCGCCGAACAGGCTGCCCCCGACGTCGTCGTGCTTCCCTCCGGGGAGACCGCGCGGGAAATCCTCGGCGCGCTGGCCGTGCGCATGGCGGCCCCCGCCCTCCCCGACGTATCCCGATTTGACGTGTTCGAGGGCGGCGTGGAAGCCGCGCGTCCCGTCTTCACAGCCGGATTCATGGCCCGCGTACGGGCAGAAGGCGCGCCCGTGCTCGTCTCGCTGCGCGGCGGTTCGTACGCCGCCTCGGAACATCCGGCCGCGTCTCCCTTGCGCATCCGGGACGTGCCCTTCGCCTTCGACGAGAAACAGTCCAGAACAACGCTCCACAAGGTGTCGGCGGGGACTTCCGGGGGCGTCGACCTGGCCGAAGCCGCCGTCGTGGTGGCCGCCGGGCGCGGGGTGCGGGACGAACAAGGCAAACGCCTGATCGAAGAACTTGCGGCGCTGCTCGGAGCCGCCGTCGGGGCGTCGCGCGGGGCCATCGAAGCCGGGCTGTTCCCCGCCGCTTCGCTGATCGGGCAAACCGGCAAAACCGTTTCGCCGGACGTATACGTTGCGGTGGGTATTTCAGGCGCCCTGCAACATGTGGCGGGGATGGCGGACAGCCGCACGATCATCGCCGTCAACAAGGACCCCGACGCGCCCGTTTTTCGCCACGCCACCTACGGAATCGCAGGCGACCTGTACGAAATTTTGCCCGCCTGGATCAAGGCGCTAAAGAAAAAAGCCGCCGCAAGCAAATAACGCCATAGAAAGAAACGACAGGGCGCATATAGCCCCGTCGCCTTTCCCGGAATATATTTATGGATACTCTGATCAAAACCACTTCGCTCAGCGCGTCGCTACTGCCCGCCAAAGAACGTCATGCCCGGATCATTGAAATCAGCAGAAAACACCGTAGATTCGGTATGTCTTGGACGCGACGCGCCCTTCGGGAGGCTGCGAGGGGCACGCTGGCTGTGTCATTCCTCATTACGTGGGGCCTGCCACGCTGCTTCGTCATTCCTTGCCAGCGCACCCCTCGCAGCCTCTGAGCTTCGTGGATTTAATCAGAGTATCCTTATCGTAATATATCCCGATATATTCTGGACCGTACGTCTGCAACCCCTTGGCTTGTAGCAAGGAATTGCATGCAAAACTTACGCCGCGCCGGCCTTCTTGCGCTTCCGGCGAGGCGGCTTGGTGGCGCTCAGGGACACATACGCGCGGAAGACCTTCGGTTGGTCCGTCTTGCGCGCAGAAATCCTGAAATATCTGCCCGGCTTTTCCGCATGGCGCTCAAGCCAGGAACGCAAATTGGTCACGTCCGTCGCGGAACACGGCTCAATGCGCAAAACCTGCTCGCCTTTAAGGGCGTCGATATGCTTCATGAGCGGTACGAACTTGGAAACGCGCCCGGCGGGCGTCGGCGTTTTGGCGCGAAGTTTGGCCAAAAGCGCTTCGGCTTCGTCCTTGTAGATCGTGGTTGTGTAGAATGCCATAAGGAATGGATGGTTCTTGCAATAAGGAGTAGATGTCTGCGCGCGAGGCGGCGGTACATGCGACAAGGCCCGCCGCGGCCCCGTCAGGCAGCGAGAAAGATGAATCCGGTGAACGTTCCGGCTTTGCCGGTGGACGCCGTCTTGAGCACGTATTTGCTCTCAAAGTTTTTCCGAAGATACTGGCGCAAAGGCTGCACTTCCTTCTTGTCCAGCTTGAGTTTGATCACCGTATCTCCGGTCAGGCGCCGCACCGAGCGCCCGATAGAGTCGTACTTGGACGTTCGACCCGACCGCCCGCCGCCGGAAATTTCCGTACGGAATTTTTCGGGAGATAAAACTTCGACAAAAAACTGACCGGCTTTTTTCTTGGCCATTGTTTACGCGGTACCGTTTTGATGAGTGATAGCGATGTTATCGTGAACCCTCTGGAAGGCATACGCTCCGCAGGCAGGTCATAATCCGGGAAAATCCCGGCACAGCGCATGAGTATACATAATGCAACACAAATACACAAGGCAATACATTGTAAAGTATATAATTTTTTTCTGCATACGCCCTTCCTTGTCCGCCGCGCTCCCTGTGGATACGCGGGGATCCTCTGATATTTATTCCTGTAGGATACGCTCGCGAAGTCCGCAAGGCGTTCCGGCGCCGTGGCCGAAACGGGGCCGCCTCGCCGCAGCCGCAAACCAGCCGCCTCGCCGCCCGCCTCGAAAAAATCGCCTTGCGCGCTTTTCGCGCTTACGCTCATACGTCTTCCGTCCGCTGCGCCCCATGCGATATATATGCCTTCTCCTGCTGGTCGCCACGCTTGCGGCGTGCGGCGGCGACCCCGCTTCCCGCGCCACGCAGCGCGCAGACGACGCCTTCCCCGATATCCCCTTCCGGGACGACGGCGACCTGACGTTCTTCCAGGGCGACACGGAAATATTGACCATCGACATCGAAATCGCCGAGTCGGACTCCGAGCGCGCGCGCGGACTCATGCAACGCCCCTCCTTGCCCGAAAAAAGCGGCATGCTGTTCCTTTTCGAGCAGGAAGCCATGCAAACGTTTTACATGGCGAACACGCCGCTTGCGCTGGACCTCCTGTTCGTGGACCGCGATTCCATGGTCATCGATATAGACAAATACAACCGTCCCTTCACCTCCACGCTCATTCGCTCGGATGCGCCGGCGCAGTACGTGATCGAAGTGCCCGCCGGGTTCGCGGATATCTACGGCCTACTCGAAGGCGAACGCGTCCATTGGACCCGGCGCGAGGCGGGCTCCGACGGATAACAAGCGCCTACAGCCCGAAGCTTTCGCCGCAGGCGCAGGTCCGGGCCGCTTGCGGATTGGCGAAATGAAACCCGCTCCCTTCAAGACCATCCGTGAAATCCAGTTCCGAGCCGTCGAGACACGCGGCGCTGCGGCGGTCAAGCACGACGGATAACCCGTCCGCCTCGATCAATTCGTCGTCGGCCCGGCGAACCGTATCCCAGCCGAGGTCGTAGGTAAGGCCCGAACAGCCTCCGGGCGCGACGGCAAGGCGAAGCATGGTTTCGGACAAATTCACGCCCTCGCCTGCGGCAACCGCAAGCAGCTGCTTCAGGGCGCGCTCGGTAATGCGTATGGATTCCATAGGAAGAAAAAAGAAAGGTTCTCGTAGCGCCCGGCGAAAACAGGAACGAAAAGCCGCCGCTTCGGTTGCATACCTGCCTTATTTTTTATCTTTCCCGCGCGCGTTGCGCACACGCTTTTTTCCCACTGCCCATGCCCACCACGGAAACAGAGTTCCTGCACGAGGTCGCCGCCAGCGAGTATAAATACGGCTGGGAGACGAACGTCGAGGCGGACACCATACCCAAAGGCCTCGACGAAGAGGTCATCCGCCTGATTTCTGCGAAAAAAGAGGAGCCCAGGTGGCTGCTCGAATGGCGCCTGCGCGCATGGCGGCACTGGGAAAAACTGGCCGCCAACCCGTCGGAGGCGTACCCGCGCTGGCCGCATTTGACGTATACGGAACCGGATTTTCGGAACATCACGTATTATTCGTCGCCAAGCAAGAAGCCTCGGTACGAAAGCCTGGACGAGGTGGATCCGAAATTACTGGAAACGTTCGAGCGGCTGGGCATTCCGCTGGCCGAACAGGAAAAACTGGCGGGCGTCGCCGTGGACGTCGTCCTGGACAGCGTATCGGTGCACACCACCTTCAAGGAAGAACTGGCCGAATTGGGAATCATCTTCTGTTCGTTCGGCGACGCCGTGCAGGAGCATCCCGAACTGGTGCAGAAATACATGGGCTCCGTGGTGCCCTACACGGACAATTTCTATGCCGCGCTGAACGCCGCAGTCTTCTCCGACGGCTCCTTTTGCTACATTCCGAAGGGCGTTCGCTGCCCCATGGAGCTCTCCACGTACTTCCGAATCAATCAGGCAGGGACGGGCCAGTTCGAACGTACGCTGATCATCGCCGAAGAGGGGAGCTACGTAAGTTACCTCGAAGGCTGCACCGCTCCGATGCGCGACGAAAATCAGCTGCACGCCGCCGTGGTGGAAATCGTCGCCGAGGCGAACGCGGAAGTCAAGTATTCCACCATTCAAAACTGGTACCCCGGCGATAACGAGGGGCGCGGAGGGGTTTACAATTTTGTCACCAAGCGGGGCATTTGTAAAGGAGATCGCGCAAAAATCTCCTGGACCCAGCTGGAAACCGGCTCGGCGATCACCTGGAAATACCCCAGCGTGATTCTGAAAGGAGACGGATCGGTGGGCGAATTCTACTCGGTGGCCTTTACGAAAGGACAGCAGCAGGCCGACACGGGCACGAAAATGGTGCATGTGGGGAAAAACACGAAAAGCACCATCATTTCGAAAGGCATTTCCGGGGGGCGCAGCAACAATTCCTACCGGGGACTCGTGAAGATCAACAAGGGCGCGGAACGGGCGCGCAACTTCTCCCAGTGCGACTCCATGTTGCTTGGAGACCGGTGCGGCGCGCATACCTTCCCCTACATAGAAATCAAAAACCCCTCGGCGCAGGTGGAGCACGAAGCAACCACCTCCAAAATAGGGGAAGACCAGTTATTCTACTGCTTCCAGCGCGGCATTGGCGAAGAAGCGGCGATCAAACTGATCGTCAATGGATTTTGCAAGGAAATCCTCGCCAAACTTCCTATGGAGTTTGCCGTGGAGGCGCAAAAATTGCTGGATATCGAACTGGAAGGCTCCGTAGGCTGACCTGAGCGGCGGCGATGCGCCCGGCGCAACGCGCGCGAACGCACCCTTTGCATACCTTAATACATTACGCAATTACGAAAACATCGGCGAAACATGGCCCTTCTTGAAATCAATAATCTGCATGCCCGAATCGAGGAGCAGAACATCCTCAAGGGCGTCGATTTGACGGTCGGCGCAGGCGAAGTGCATGCCATCATGGGCCCGAATGGATCGGGAAAAAGCACCTTCGCAGCGGTGCTTGCGGGACGGGAGGAATTCGAGGTAACCGACGGCGACGTCCTGTACGAGGGGAACGACTTGCTGGACATGGAGCCGGACGAACGGGCGCTGGAAGGCGTTTTCCTGGCCTTTCAGTACCCGGTCGAGCTGCCCGGCGTAAGCATGAACAACTTTCTTCGGCAGGCCCTCAACCAGCAGCGGGAGCATCGCGGCGAAGAACCGCTTCCGGCGGGCGCTTTTCTCAAACGCATGAGGGAATGCGCCGCCCTCGTATCGCTGGACCCGCAACTCATGAGCCGTTCCGTCAACGACGGATTCTCGGGCGGAGAGAAAAAACGCAACGAGATTTTCCAGCTCGCCATGCTCGAACCGCGCCTTGCGATCCTCGACGAAACGGATTCGGGGCTGGATATCGACGCCTTGCGGATTGTGGCGGACGGCGTAAACGCGCTCCGGCGCAGCGACCGGTCCTTTGTCGTGATTACCCACTACCAGCGGCTGCTCAATTATATCGTGCCCGACGTTGTGCATGTCATGGCGGACGGCCGCATCGTTCGGTCCGGGGACAAGAGCCTGGCCCTCGAACTCGAAGAAAAAGGGTACGACTGGATTCGGGAAGAAGCGGTGGCGGCGTAACCAACCTCATACATCATTTCAGGAAACCCTGCCCCCCTCGCCCATCCAACCGATTGCGAATATGTCGCATCCCCACGCCCTCGCCTCGCTCGAAGCATCGTTCGTCGACGCATTCGAAGCGCACGCTGGCCTGCTGGCGAAAAACGGAACGGGGCCCGCAGAGGCCCTCTCCTTCGCCGCCGCGCCGGCGCTTCGGCGACAAGCCCTGAACCGCTTTCGCGACCTGGGCGTCCCCTCGCGGAAAAACGAAGCCTGGAAGTATACGAATATCCCGGAGGCGCTTGCCGCCGGCTTTGCCGTATCCCCCGCCGATCCCCCGTCCGACGCATTGCCTGCGCGCTGGCGGGACTGCCTGCTGCCCAATCTGGATGCCCACCTCGTCGTGCTGGTCAACGGGCGTTTTTCCAGCGCGCATTCCATGATCGGCGACCTCCCGGAAGGCGTCGCGATCTGCGGCCTGGAAACGGCGGCGACCGTCCGCCCGGACATTCTTCGGCGCCATCTGGGCCGCTACGCGGACTGGGAAACGGAAAGCCTCACGGCGCTCAACACCGCGTTTGCGCGGGACGGACTGTTCGTGTACGTTCCCAAGGGGACGGTCCTTGAAAAGCCCATCTACGCGCTGCACTTGCCTGCGGCGAACGAACGCCTGTTCCTGCAGCCCCGGCACCTGCTCGTGTTCGAGGAAAACGCGCAGGCCCGTATCGTCGAAAGGTGCTGCGGGCTCGACGGCGAAGCCACCTTCACGAACGCCGTAACCGAAATTTTCGTGGGCGAGCGGGCCGTGGTCGAGACCTATCTGGTGCAGGATCCGGGCGACGAACACAGCGTCGTTTCGACCACGCATGCGTACCAGGAAGCGGCCAGCACGTTCTCGACCGCCACGATAACGCTGGACGGCAAGGTGGTCCGAAACAACCTGAACGTGCTGCCCAACGCCCCGCACTGCGAAACGCACCTGTACGGCCTGTTTCTGCCCGCGGGCGACACGCAAGTGGACAACCGTACGCTCGTGGATCATGCGAAGCCGGATTGCGTCAGCAACGAATTGTACAAAGGCGTCCTGAACGACCGGGCTTCCGGCGTATTCAACGGCAAGGTGTTCGTGCGACAGGACGCGCAGCGCATCAACGCTTTTCAGGAGAACAAAACCATCGTCCTGAACAACGAGGCCACGATGAACGCCAAGCCGGAACTGGAAATTTACGCGGACGACGTAAAATGCAGCCACGGCGCCACCACCGGCCAACTGGATCCGGAAGCCCTGTTTTACCTGCGCTCCCGCGGCATGAGCAAACGACAGGCGCAGGGCCTCTTGCTCCATGCGTTCGCAGGCGACATCCTGGAACGCATATCCATCGAACCGCTGCGCGAAATGCTCGACGAACGCGTGACGCGCCTTTTCGGCGAATAACGCGAGGACATTGAGCGCGCCGGGCCGCCCGAACCCTGCGGCGCCCGGACCTTGACCACAAATACAACGCGGCGTCCATGCATGCCACCGGCGCAATACAAGACATTCCGGGGAAATTCGACCCCGCCCAGGTGCGCGACCAGTTTCCAGCGCTCCGGCGCGAAGTGTACGGGAAGCCCCTCGTCTATCTGGACAACGCCGCCAGTTCGCAGAAACCCCAGGCAGTCATCGACCGGCTCATCCGGTACTACTCCTCGGAACACAGCAACGTGCACCGAGGCGTGCATTTTCTGAGCCGGGAAGCAACCGACGCCTACGAGGCGGCGCGCAAACGGGCCGCCGACTTCCTCCACGCGCCTTCCGAATCCGCCGTGTTGTACACCCGGGGCGCCACGGAAGGCATCAACCTCGTGGCGTCTTCGTTCGGTCCCCTGCATGTCGGGCAAGGCGACGTGGTGCTCGTTTCGCACATGGAGCACCATTCGAATATCGTTCCGTGGCAAATGCTTTGCGAAGCGCAAGGGGCGCGGGTTCGGGCCATTCCCGTGTCGGATACGGGCGAAATCATCTACGAAGAATTCGAGCGGCTGCTTGGCGAACGCGTCCGCCTGCTGGCCATTGGCCATGTGTCCAACGCCCTTGGCACGATCAATCCGCTGCAAAGCATGATCCGGCAAGCGCACGAACTGGGCATACCGGTCGTCGTGGACGGCGCGCAGGCGGCGCCGCACATGAAAATAGACGTGCAGGCGCTGGACTGCGATTTTTACGCGCTTTCCTCGCACAAGATGTTCGGCCCGACCGGCGTCGGCATCCTCTACGCAAAACCGGAGCACCTGAAAGCCATGGGGCCCTGGCAAGGCGGCGGCGACATGATCGAAACGGTCACGTTCGAGCAAACGACCTACAACGAACCGCCCCACAAATTCGAGGCGGGCACGCCAAACATCGCCGACGTGCTGGCGTTCGCCGAAGCCATAGATTTTCTGGAAGGAATCGGCCAGGACCGCATTGCGGCGTACGAACGCGACCTGCTGGACTACGCCACCGAACGACTCTTGCAGATCGAAGGCGTTCGCCTCGTCGGAACCGCAACGGAAAAGGCAAGCGTACTTTCCTTTCTGATCGGCGACATACACCCGTACGACGCAGGCACCATTCTGGACAGATTGGGCATTGCGGTGCGCACGGGACATCATTGCGCCCAACCGCTGATGAGGCGGTTCGGCATACCGGGCACCGTGCGGGCTTCATTTGCCCTGTACAACACCTTCGACGAGGCGGACGCGCTGGCGGCGGGCGTGCGGCGCGTTCGGGAAATGCTCGGCTAAAAGAGGATACTCTGAGCGGAACCTGCGTGGCGAACATGGCGGCACAAGGAACGATTCGGGAACGCGCCCGGGACATCGTGGAAGAGTTTGGCCTCTTCGACGACTGGATGGGGAAGTACGAATATCTTATCGAAATCGGACAGGGCCTGCCCCCGCTCGACCCGCTGTACAAGACCGAAGCGTACCGGATTCACGGTTGCCAGGCCCAGGTATGGGTCCGCCCGGAAATGAAAAACGGACTGGTGTTCTACGAAGGCGACAGCGACGCGCTCATTACGAAGGGTCTCGTGGCCTTGTTGATCCGGGTCCTGTCCGGGCAGCCCCCGCAAGACGTGGTCGAAACCAGCCTGGAATTTCTGGACGAGATCGGGATGCAGGATCACCTTTCGGCCACGCGCAGAAACGGCCTGGCCTCCATGGTCCGGCAACTGAAGCGTTTCGCGCAGGTGCATTCGAACAAAACGTAAGCCCGTCCGCGCAGAGAACCGGACCAAAAGGGCGCCAACCGAATACTTTATCTGGAAACCGCTGACCGCAAACACACATTTTCCCGACGGACCCATGGCGGAAACAACCTCGACCGAACAAAACGAGCAGGCAGAAGCGCAAGACCTCGAAGCCCAGGTTGTCGAGACGCTCAAAAGCATCTACGACCCGGAAATTCCGGTAAACATCTACGATCTCGGGCTTATTTATGAAATTCAGGTGAAAAACAAATCCGTTTTCGTCCGAATGACCCTTACCGCGCCGAATTGCCCCGTCGCCGATATACTCCCCCAGCAGGTCGAGGCGGCGATAGGCATGCTCCCGGAGGTGGAGGAATCGACGGTGGTTTTGACCTTCGATCCGCCTTTCACGCCCGACATGATGTCCGAGGAAGCCCGGCTCGAATTGGGATTCATGTAGCACATGGCGCCGCTTTGTTCGACCGCATATTTTTTTCCGGGCTTCCTGCTCGCGCCGGCCGAATGGGAGGCGGTCGGGCTTTCGCTGCGCGTAGCGGCGGCGGCGGTGCTGATTACGGCGCCGATCGGGGTGGCGACGGCCTATCTGCTTGCCCGAAACCGGTTGCCGATGGCGTTCGTCGCAGAGAACCTCGTGCAGTTGCCGCTGGTGCTTCCGCCGGTCGTGACGGGGTGGGTATTGCTCATTCTGCTAAGCCCCGAATCGGCCATCGGGGGTTGGCTGGCGTCCGCCTTCGGGCTGCGCATCGCCTTTGGGTGGTTCGGGGCCGCTGTGGCGGCGGGCGTCGTGGCGTTCCCGCTGATGGTGCAAACCATGCGCGTCGGCTTCGAACAAGTCGATCCCTCCTGGGAAGAGGCGGGGTATGTGTACGGCGGTACGCGGGCCGCTGTTTTTCGGTATGTCACGGCGCCGCTCGCGGGGCGGGCCATCGCGGCGGGGGTCGTGATCGCGTTTGCGCGGGCGCTTGGCGAATTCGGGGCCACCATCGTGCTGGCGGGCAACATTCCGTCCGAAACGCGTACGCTTCCATTGGCTATCTTTACGGAGATACATCGCATGGGCGGCGAACGGGCGGCGCTGCGGCTGGTTGTGGTGGCGATCCTGCTGTCCGCCGCCAGCCTCGTAGCGCATGCCGCGTTGCGGCGGCGCTTGCCAAGTCGAACAGACCGTCCGAGCGCATGACGACCCGGCAGGCCTTGCGGATTCGTGCAGGTTTCGCGAATTCTGCGGATTTTCGCTAACCCTTCGCCCAAAATAACGTATCCCTACTGCAATGCCCCGCAAGCGGCAGAGCGCATACCAGGCAGACCATGAAAGAGCGGCTATCGAAGGAAGACCTAGAACGCATCCGGCAGGCGGTAGCCGAAGCGGAGCGCCGTACGTCGGGCGAAATCGTCCCGTATGTCGTCCCCCGCAGCGATACGTACGAGGGCGTCGTATGGAAAGGCGCAGGCATTGCCGCCGCGCTGGCGCTGGCCTGCACGGCGGCGATATTCCAGTTCTACGAAGGATGGGGACTGGCGTGGCTCCATACGGGATGGGGGACCGCGTCGCTGGCGCTGGCGGCGGGCATGGCCGGCGGCGCGTTGACCGCGTTCGCGCCGCCGCTCGGGCGGATGCTGGCAGGCCCGGCCTGGCTGACGCGGAGCGTGCACCGGCGGGCCATGAAGGCTTTCGTGGAGGAAGAGGTGTTCGCCACGCGGGAACGCACCGGCGTCCTGATCTTCGTATCGCTCTGGGAACACCGCATCGAGGTGCTGGGAGACGCAGGCATTAACGCGCAGGTATCCGCCGACGACTGGACGGATATCGTGGCCCGCATCCGGGACGGAGTGCGAGGCGGGCGTTTTGCGGACGGCCTCGCCGAGGCCATTCGGATGTGCGGCGACCTGCTTGAAAGCAGCCAGGTAGAACGCCGCGACGACGACGCCAACGAATTATCTGACGCGCTACGGATGGGATAAATTTAGTGCACGGTAAAATATGGATACGGACCTTATTCAAGAAAACGCGCAACAGGGCGACTCCCTGGCCCAGTACATATTGGGCAATATGTACGTCAAGGGCGTAGGCGTGCCGAAGGATTTTTCGAAAGCGATGGATTGGTTTCGCGAGGCCGCCATACAGAATCACGCCGGCGCGCAATTAAAACTGGGCATGTTCTTGCTGGTGAAATGCATGGTAACGAAAGAGCACGACGACTTCCTCGAAGAAGCCCAGAAGTGGCTTTACCGCGCGGAAGGGCAGAGAATGCCCGAAGCGGTGAATCTGAAACCAAAGTATGTGCTCGAACGCGGAGACTGGCAGGACATGATGCGCATGATTGAGGAGTACTCCAGGGTGTCCACCCTGGAAGAGAAAGACTGGACGGATTTCGTCAAGCAGATGAAGAAGTAGGGGTTGGGGTTCCAACTGACGAATATCCCGTTTAAGCGAATTTTCTCGAAGATATTACGGATAGCTTGCCATTGCCAGCGTCTTTTTGTAACCTTGCAACCTATGCTTCCCGACACCCCTCACCCTGCAGATCATGGAAAAGACAATCCAAACGCCTGACGGTGCTTCGCTGACGGGCGAGGTTGTCCGCGTGGTCGAATCTACCGAACGATACAGCGACATCGTGCTTGAAGATGGCGCGGTGCTCCGGATCAAAGCAACCGCCAGCGAAGCCTTGCGGCTTGAGGGACAATCCGACGCGGACGGAAACCCGTTGTACTATGCAAGGCTGCATACGGTGATTAATCTGCTTTCCCCTCCCGATTCTGCCAAGTAAAACAGAGATTATCATGGTATTGCCTGCTTGCACATTGCCCGTATCATCTTATGGGCGCTCTTCGGATGAAAATACATGGACACGCGTCGATGGAGTCAAAAAAGTTTCCACGGCGAATGATTTACGCGCCAGGTTGGCGGAGGACGCCAAATTAATGAATGAACGGGGCGACGACCGTCTGCTTGATCCCTATATTCCTACGAAGTTCGACGAGGAGGAGTGGGAATGGGATTAACGAGAAAACCAAAGCGTGGCGAGGTGTATTTGGTGTCTGTGGATCCTCGTTCCACGCAAGGCAGGGAAATACAGAAAACCCGACCCTACGTGATTGTATCCCCCGAATTCATGAATCGCCGCCTGGCAACGTTTTTGTGCGCGCCAATGACGCGAGGCAGCTATAACTATGCTTCCCGAGTCAAAGTCAAATTCAACGAAAGCGATTCCTATATTGTGTTGGACCAATTAAGGGTTATTGACCAGAGCAGGATAATCAAGCGATTGGGCAAAATACCTCCCGGAAAAACATCCGAGATTCTTGCGATTCTTCGAGAGATATTTTCAGAGGACCCTCCTCATATATAATCACGCCCCCCCACGCCCTTTATCCACCGTTTTCGGATATAAACCCGAATCCGAACCGGCGCCACAGGCGGGCTGCCGCCGGGTCTCGCAGCAAGGCCAGAAAGCGGCGGGCGTCCTGACGCAGCGCGCTTTCCCGCACTACCGCCGCCGCATATCGTATCCGGGGGCGACACGCCTCCGAGATCGCCTCCTCCGCGTGTAATTCCGGCGCCATGGCAGCATCCGAGGCATACGCAATGGCCGCCCCCGCCGCGCCCGCCTCCACCGCCGCCACCGCTGCCCGCGCGTCCAGCGTCGGCGCGAGCCGAGGCGTCAGCGCCGCCCACGTCCCCTCGCAAAGCAACGCCTCGCGGGCATACATCCCCGCCGGCGCATGGTCCGGGTCGGCCAGCGCGATGCGGTCGTTTGCGGCGGCGCCTCCGTCCCGCCGCCGCACCTGCACGAGCCGGTTGGCGACAGGCAGTTCCTCGGGCCACAGAATGCGCTCCGCCGCATGCAAATAGTCCGTCCAGTCCGGGTGCGCGGAAACGAACAGGTCGGCGGCGGCCCCCCGCTCGATCTGCCGCGCCAAGAGCGAACTCCCCGCCACGTTCACCGTAACCGGCACGCCCGTCGCAACCTGAAACGTATCCGCAAAGGCTTCCATTACGTCCGTCAGCGACGCGGCAGCATACACCGTGAGCGCAGGCGCGGACGGCGAACGGCGGCATCCCGCAAGCAGCGCGGCGACGCACAACATCAGGACGAAACCGCACAACGCCCCATGCGACGGGCGCTCCGGGAATACGCTATATGAGGATACGCTGATTAAGTCCACGAATCTCAGAGGCTTGCGAGGGGTGCGCTGGCAAGGAATGACGAGGCCAGCGCGCCCCTCGCAACCTCCCGAAGGGCGCGCATCGTCGGCTGCTATAGAGCATCTTCCGCATTCTGGCGGATGGTGCGTATCCAGGCCTGGGCTTGCCGCTGGTATGCAGAACCGTCTTCGGCCAGCGCGCCCACCCGCTCGAACTGCTCCAGCGCATCCTGAATCCGGTTGATGCGTAGCAAGAAAACGGCCCGGTTATAGTTGGCCGCCAGATGATCCGGGTCCTGTTCGAGCGCCAGATTCGTTTGCCGGATCGCTTCCATGGGGTTTTGCGGATCGTACTGATAGGCCCACCCCAGGTCGGCGCGAACGTCCACGTCGTCCGGATTCTCGGCAAGCACTTTTCCAAGCGCCTCGATGGCCAGCAACGCCACGTCGGTTTTGCGCTCGTTGTAGACGGCTTCCATCCAGCCGTACAAAAGCCCGCCCGCATGGCGCCAGTCGGCCGTCGCGTCGGTGCGGCGGGCCAGGCGCTGCTGCTCGATGGCGGCCAGGTCCGCCCGCCCGATTTCGGCCAGAAAACGAACCAGTTCCCGCTGCGCTTCCAGGGCGAGGGCTTCGTCCCCGGACTGCATGATTTCCCGGAGCGAATCCGCCGCAAGAGCATATTGGGCGGCGACAGGGATGGACTCGAATTCGTCGATCACGGCGGCGCTCCGCATTTCGGCGGGCATGGCGGCGGCAACCGCGGCGTCAGGACGGGCCTGGCGGGTAGACATCTCGCTGATCATGAACAGGGCGATCACAATCAGCACGGGGATACATATAAGAATAGCCACCCGGACGCCAAGAGACCCTTTTTCCGATTCGCCCGCCGCAGGAACCGCCGCGGAAGGCGCCTCGTCCGCGGATTCGGAGCGCGTCCGTCCGCATAATTCGCACCGGTCTGCGTCTCCGGCCATCCGGGCGCCGCAATCCATGCAAGAAACGTTAGACATCGGGCAGGCCCCTCTCGCTCTCGAGGCTGTTTCTGACCGCCGCATCCACCCGGTCGCGCAAACTTCTGGAAGGACGAAACATCGGCAAGTAGCGCGCGCCCACCGGAACTTCCTGATTCGTACGCGGATTGCGCGCCTTGCGGGGCCGCCGGTACTGCACGTGAAAGGTCCCGAACCCCCGAAGTTCGACGCCCTCTCCCGATTCGAGGGCCTCCGAAACGCAGGCTATGAAACCGTTCACGACCGCCTCCGTTTCGATGCGGGTCATTCCGGTGCCCGTGGCGATGCGTTCGACAATATCTGATTTTGTCACCGTCGTAAGGTTTTTTTTAATGAAACAGGCAAATAATGCATCATGACGCATGCGTGGCGCGACGCTTCCTTAACGCCGAGGCGGGCGCGGCGTTTCCTGTTCAGGAACAAGCGCAGGCGGGAAGCATACGTGTTTTGACGCGGCTATCGCGCCAACGCCTCCTCGTTCGCAGCGCGCATGCACGCCTGGTCGTCCCCGTATACGCTGTTATGATGTCCTTTCGATACGCCCTGCTCTTTGCGCTCGCTTGTTTGCTCCCGGCGACAAGCGGACAAGCCCGCCAGGCAGCGGCCCCCGCCTCCTCCGCGTCTCCCGGACCGAATCCACCCGGCCAGACGCCCGTCGTCCAGTACGAAATGGACGTTATCGTCCACCCGGACCGGCACGCCATGGAAGGGCGGCAGCGCCTTACGTACGCGAACGCCTCGCCGGACACGCTTTTCCGGGTGTTCTACCACCTCTATTTCAATGCCTTCCAGCCGCATTCCATGATGGCCGAGCGGAACCGGGCATTGCCAGACCCCGACCCGCGTACGGCGCCGCGCATCTTCGAACTGGGCCCGGACGAAATCGGGTATCACCGCATCGAATCGCTCGCGCAGGACGGAGAACCCGTTTCGCACCGCGCCTTCGACACGGTGCTGGAAGTGACGCTGGCGCGCCCCCTGCCGCCGGGCGGGCAGACTGTTTTCGACATGGCGTTCGTTTCGCAAATTCCCTTGCAAACCCGCCGAAGCGGACGAGACAGCCGGGAGGGAATCGATTATTCCATGACCCAGTGGTACCCGAAACTCGCGCAGTACGATGCGCGCGGATGGCATGCGGACCCCTACGTCGGACGGGAATTCTATGCTCCGTTCGGGACATTCGACGTACGCATTACGCTACCCGCCGAATATATCCTGGGCGCGACGGGGACCCTCCTGAACCCGGACGAGGTGGGCCACGGCTATGCAAGCGATTCGCTGGATGCGGACACGGCCGCGGCGCCCGCCGACTCGCTGACCTGGCGATTCCATGCGGAAAACGTCCACGATTTCGCCTGGTCGGCGGACCCGGACTACGTTCACGACGTGCTGGAAACGGAGGCGGGCTACGCGATTCACCTGCTCTACCAGCCGGACGTAGCCGAGACATGGGCAACGCTCCACGAAGCCGCCCCGAAAATCATGGCGTTCTTCGAAGCGCGCTACGGCCCCTACCTCTATCCGCAGATGACCATTGCGCAGGGCGGAGACGGCGGCATGGAGTATCCTATGATCACGCTTGTAACCGGAAAACGTTCCCCGGCTTCCCTGCACGGCGTAACCGCCCACGAAGTGGCGCATATGTGGTTCTACGGCATGATCGGGTCCAACGAAGCGGACCATGCGTGGATGGACGAAGGATTTACGAGTTACGCGACGCGGGAAGCGCTGGCGCATATCCGCGGGCAACCGAGGCCATCCCATGCAAGCGCCACGTACAGCATCCTGAACCTGAAACGCTTCGGCCTCTTCGAGCCGCTAAATACGCCCAGCGACTGGTTCGACACGAACGCGGCCTACGGCGTGGCCTCGTATTCGGGCGGAGAGATGATGCTCGACATGCTGGGGTACGTCATCTCGGATTCGCTGCGCGACCGGTTTTTGCTCGAATACCACCGGCAATATACATTCCGCCACGCCGGTCCCTACGACGTGGAGCGCGTAGCCGAGCAAGTGTCGGGCATTCATCTGGACTGGTATTTCCAGCAATTCGGAGATTTGGATTGGGAACTGGATTACGCCATACGAAGGTTCAGGAGCAATCCGCACGGACCCCAGTGGCGCGCCACGATGACGCTCGAAAGGCACGGACGCGCCGTCATGCCCATTGACCTGCGAATCACGCTTGAGGACGGATCGACGCAGTGGGTGCATATACCGCTGGGCGTGATGCGGGGGCATAAACCGGTCCCCGAAGACTGGATCGTGGCGGAGCCCTGGCCCTGGACCTCGCCCGAATACACGCTGGACGTCATGCTGCCCGTCCGGGCGCGCCGCGCCGAAATCGATCCGTATCTGCGCACCCCGGAATCGAATCGGCTGGACAATGTCACCGGGCGAGCGCGCGAATATTCCTTCCTGCAACCCCCTGCGCCCAATATCCGCCGCTTCGACGTCGGATGGCGGCCGCTCGCGCACTACGCGCAGCACTGGGGGCCGGGCGTCGGGGTGCAATTTCGCGGCGCGTATACGCTCACCGGAGAAACGCAAAAACGAACGGTGACGATCTGGCCGCAGGTGCTCTTCAGCGGCGGCGAATTCCCCGCCGTCGCATCCCGCATCGCGCACGTCGAATCGCCGGAGTTCCATGCGCTGAACGGCATCGACTTCGACTTCTCCCGTTCAGAAAGTTATTTGAAGGGTTACCTGATCGACTGGCGCTCCTGGACCCGGAAACAGCTGGGTATTTATGAGACCGGCATGGAGATTTCCTTTTCGGATCCGGAAAACCTTCTCCTGAAACGCAGCAGGCGATACACGATAGGAGCCAAACTCGTCTACCCGGTCAACGACCGCGCCAAAGTCCGGAACACCTCCAGCGCCTGGATACAAGATACGGGCTCCGTATACGGTCGCATGGAAGGGGCAAGCGACTGGTATCGCTATATCATGTTCGGAGAATTGGGCGCCGCATGGAATGAAGACTTGGATACAGAATACAAAAATCGGTATTCCCTCAACCGCATGTCCATGGACTTGGCCCTCGGCATGCCCATCGGCCCGCTCATGGGCTCCGTGCGCGTGTTCCTGGGCAGTGGAGATGACGACCTCTCCCCGGACCGGCGCTTCCGCTTCGGAGGCGTATCGGTCGAGGAACAATGGAACCATGCGGGCTATCGGAACGTGGAGGCGCTCTTCGAGGAGCCGCTCGCCGACGCAAACTGGGTGGCCTTCGGCGCGCCGGGACCCGTCGCCTACATGCGGCAGGCAGAGCCGTACGCCGAGCGGGAGCATACGGACCATGACCACACGCGCCATAAAGACGACACGGATCGCCATGAACGCCACGAAGCGGGTCATGCGACAGCGGAGCCGTTTTTCCTGGGATCCACGGGAATGCTCGCATTCAGCGCGCGGCTGCTTACGCCTCGGCTCCAGGGCCCGCCCCTTTTGCGCCCGCTCCGGCTGGAATTGTTTATGGGCGCCGGAGTCACAGGCGATTCGCGAGACAACATACGCCGTGACAGAAAACACACCCTGATGGACGCAGGGCTGGGCGTCCGCTACGACCTGAACCGCCTGCGGGGATTCGACCGATGGATCAAACAGTCCGATGTATTGTCGGATCTTGCGCTCGTGGCGCGCTTTCCCTTGTGGGCCAATGATTACGAATATGCGGACAGCGACAAGGCGTTCGCATTCCGCTGGGTACTCGGCGTCCAGCTGGACCGCCTTCCCTGGGACTGACGCGCCCCTCACTGCCTAACCCCTACGAAAACATGCTTCGCGTATCGACCCGTTTGTCCACCCATGCGGTGGCCGCGCTCCTCGCCGCCGCGCTACTGGCCTTCGCCGCCTGCGGCGGCCCTTCCGAAGAGGCTGCCGCCCCCGGCAAAGCCGAAACCATCATACGGCAGGCGGCGCTTGCGCACGGCAGCGAACACGCAGACCGCGTAAAGATCGAATTCGACTTTCGCGAATATCATTACGTCATCGCGCTGGACGGAGGACGGTTCCAGTACGAACGCGCCCGCCCGGACTCCGCCGGATACATCCGGGACGTACTGAACAACGACGGCTTCCACCGGGAAATAGACGGGGCGCCCGTAGCGCTTTCCAGGGAGGCCGACTCCAGCTACGCCTCCTCGCTCAACGCCGTGGCCTACTTCATGCTGCTGCCCTTCAAGTTGACCGACGACGCGGTGCAGGCCCGATACCTGTCCAAAGACGACATCCTTGGCGAACCGTACCATGAAATCGAAGTCACTTTCGAGCGGGAGGGCGGCGGCGACGATTACCAGGATCGGTATGTGTACTGGTTCCATCGGGACCGCCACACCATGGACTATTTCGCCTACGACTACCAGACGAGCGACGCGGGAACGCGCTTCCGCAAAGCCTACAACGCGCGAACTGTGGGCGGCGTCCGCTTTCAGGATTACCTGAATTTCACCTCGGAAACCATCGCCATGCCGGGGGATCCTATCGAGCAAATGGACAGCCTGCTGGCTATTCAGGCGCTGGATACGGTGTCCGTCATCGAAAAAACGAACATCGTCGTAGAGAAAACAGGCGAATAGATTCCGCGCCCGGTCGTATATTCAGGGTATTCCAGACATTTTCCACCCACGTTATCCAACCCAACACGCACAACGCCATGACTGTATCCATGCCTCGCACCCTGCTTCCCCTGCTCGTTACGGCGGGCCTCCTCGTTTTCGGCGCGCGCTCTGTCGCCGCGCAAGACATCGTTCCGCCGCCCAACCCGGCAAGTCCGCGGGCCGTTACCCAAACGTCGTTCGGCGACGGGACCTACGCCAGCATCCACTATGGATCGCCCCGCAAGCGCGACCGGGAAATTTTCGGAGGCCTGGTGCCGTTCGGCGAGGTCTGGCGATTGGGCGCCAACGAGGCCACGGAAATGACCGTTACGCAAGACGTCCATCTCGGAGACATGGACCTGGCCGCAGGCACGTATGCTCTCCTCGCCATCCCGAACGAGGAATCATGGACCCTGATCGTGAACGCCGGCCTCGGCATGTGGGGCGCCTTTTCCTATTCGGACGAGCACGACGTCCTGCGCCTGGACGCCCCGGCAAGCATGACCGAAAGCATCCACGAAGCCTTCACGATCAGCCTCGAAGCCAACGAGGACGGCTCGGCGGGCACGCTTTCCATGATGTGGGATCAGACGAGCGTGTCGATTCCCGTAACGCCTGCGGAATAGTTTCGGCGTTATATTTCCAATACATGCTTCTTCCGGCAGGACGACGCCTCGCACGGCGGCTCGTCTCGCAACCATGATGCGGACACGCCATGCAGTTTTCGGGGCTTGACGTCGAAGCGGAGGGCACGGGCATATCGCGCCCGCTGAGCCGCCAGGTCAATCTCCTCGGCGCGCTCCTTGGGCAAGCGATACGCCAGCAGGCGGGACAGCGCGTCTTCGACCTGGCGGAATCGTTGCGTACGCTTTGCAAACAGGCGCTGACGGAACAAAGCCCGGCGCCTCGCATTGAGGCCAAGCGCCGCATTGCAGCGCTCGGCAACGAGGACATTCTCTGGATGCTGCGGGCCTACACCGCATTCTTCCATCTGGTGAACCAGGCGGAGCAGGAGGAAATTATTCGGATAAACCGGGACCGGGCGCGGGGCGCGTCGGCGGAAACCCCCCGGGCAGAATCCATCCTGGAGGCCATCCGCTATCTCAAGGAGCAGGGATATTCCCGCGAGGAAGCGCTGGCGCTCCTCCGCCAACTGGATATCCAGCCTACGCTGACGGCGCACCCCACCGAAGCGCGGCGACTCAGCATCCTGTACAAGCAGCAGCACATCTCCCGGATACTGTCCCGGCTGAACCGGGAGCGCCTGACGCCAAGAGAAAAAGAACATGTCCTCGCGGATATCCAGAACCAGATATCCCTGCTGCTCTCCACCGACGAGATTCGGGCGGACAGGCCCAGCGTAGACGACGAAGTGGACCAGGGGCTGTATTTCCTGCGCAACGCGATTCGGGAAACCGTCCCGGACATATACGACGACATACGACGGGGGCTGCATACGTATTACGGGGCGGCGGGCGACATTCCCGTATTTCTTCGGTACCGATCCTGGATCGGCAGTGATCGGGACGGCAACCCGAACGTCACGGCGGAGGTAACGCGGCGGACATTCGCCAAACAGCGCCTCGCCGCCATCGGCCTCTTTCTCGACGAACTGGTGGAGTTGCGGCGGGAACTGAGCATTTCGGACCGACAGGCTTCCGTCCCCCGCGCGCTGTACGACGCCCTTGCCGCCGACGCGGAGGCGATCAACCTGGACGCAAGAAGCAAGCGAATCTACCGCCACGAGCCGTACCGACTCAAGATAAGTTACATGGCGGAGCGCCTGCGGCGCCTTGCGGAGCAAGCGGAAGCCGCGCAGGACGGGAAACCTTCGGGATCCGCCGAGGCATGTAGCTACGCCAGCGCGGCTTTTGTCAAGGACCTGGAACTGCTCCGGGAATGCCTTGTCGAGACGGGCTGCGAAACTTGCGCCGAAGCCGGTCGCCTGCAACGCATGCTGGTGCGGGCGCGCACGTTCGGATTTCATATGGCGGCGCTCGACGTGCGGCAGCACAGCCGCATACACGAGCAAGCCGTCGCCGCCATCCTGCGCGCCGCAAACGTACACGACGCATACGACCGCCTGGGCGAATCCGAAAAAATCGACTTGTTGGCCGCCGAACTGGAAAATCCGCGCGCCCTCCTGCCCCGCGACGCGCGCCTCACCGGCATGGCGCAGCAAGTCGTAGAAAGTTTCGAGGCGATCCGGGAGATTCTCCAGAGAGAACCGGCGGCCATGGGAAGTTACGTCATCAGCATGACGCATACGGTGAGCGACGTGCTGGAAGCCCTGTTGCTGGCGAAAGCCGTTGGACTCTGGCGAATGGAGGACGGCGCGTGGCGCTGTCCGCTCGACATCGTGCCCCTTTTCGAAACGATAGAGGACCTGGCCGAGGCGGACGCGCTCATGGCCGCGCTCTTCGCCAATCCGGTATACGCCCGGCACCTCGAATCCCGCGGACGTTTCCAGGAAATCATGCTGGGCTACTCGGATTCGAACAAGGACGGCGGATACTGGATGGCCAACTGGGCGCTGCACAAGGCCCAGAAAGCCCTTGGCGCCGCGTGCAGGGAGCGCGGGGTCACGCTGCGGCTGTTTCACGGACGGGGCGGGACGGTCGGACGCGGCGGCGGACGGGCCAACCAGGCTATTCTCGCCATGCCTCCCGTCGTGCACAACGGACAAATCCGGTTTACCGAACAGGGCGAGGTGATCTCGTTCCGGTACGCGCTGCCGGACATCGCCCGGCGGCACCTGGAACAGATTGTCAGCGCCATGATTGTGAGCACGGCGGCGGGATCGCGGCGAAACGGCGAAAACGACTACGGAACAGCCCCCGAAAACGTCGAGACGCTGGACCGCATCGCCGAGCGCTCCATGGAGGCCTACCGGACGCTCATTGAAGACCCTGCGCTGTGGCCATGGTATACCTGCGTCACGCCTATCGAACAGATAAGCCGTTTGCCTATCGCTTCCCGCCCGGTTTCCCGGGGGGCCGCGCACGAGGTCCACTTCGAGTCGCTGCGGGCCATCCCGTGGGTCTTCGCATGGACCCAGACGCGGTATACGCTGCCGGGATGGTTCGGGACGGGCCGCGGCCTCGCCGCGCTCGCCGACGAAGACCCGGAAACGCTCCCCCGGCTCCAGGTGCTCTTCCGGGAATGGACCTTCTTCCGGGCCGTCGTAAACAGCGCCCAACGGGAAATGGCGCGGGCGCGGTTCGCAATTTCGCAACATTACCGGGAACTGGAAAATTCCCCGGAGGGCGCCCGCATCCATCGGCAGATCGAGGAAGATTTCCGGCAGGCGCGCGACATGATCCTCCAGATCACCGGGCAAAGCGAATTGCTCGGCAGCAATCCGGTCATCCAGAAATCCATTTCCCTGCGGAATCCCTATACGGACGTGCTCAACCTCTTGCAGATCGAACTCGTCAAACGGTACCGGGCCGCCGAGGACGAAACAACGCAGGATGCGCTGCGACACGCCTTGTTCCTGAGCATCAACGGCATCGCAGCGGCGATGCAGAGTACGGGGTAGGGCTCACTCCCCCCACAACCCCCGCCTTGCTTCGCGCGCCTCCCGCTCGTACTCCCGGTACTCCTCCATGTACTCGAACGGAAAGCGCGAATAGATATTCGCATATCCGTCCGCCACGAGGCGGTCGTTTACCCGGTACAGGCGCTGGCCGTCCTCGTTGAGGACCCATACGTACGCCAGGGTCCTGCCAAACACATCCGTTCTGCCTCCGGAATCGTATTCCAGTTCGACCGGCTTGCCGAGGGCCAGTTCCGCGGCGTACGCGCTGGCCCGCCGCGCCAGCGCCCGAATCGTTTCCTTGTCCTTGCCGGTGCGTTCTACGTCGCTGTCGCGAGGACGCAGCTCGGGCGTGTCGACGCCTATGAGGCGCACCCGCGTACTGTCCGAAAGGACGAACGTATCCCCATCGATAATGCGGGCAACGGTCATCCGCTCGCCCGCCTCCCCGTTCGCAACGCCAGGACACGACGGATCGGGCGCCGGTACGAACACCGTGTCGGCAGCGATGCCCTCCTGCAGGGCCGCGGAACGCACAGGGCCGACATGGTTTCGATACGGCGGCGGCAGGACTGTCCCCGCAGCGTCGTAATACGACAAATAACATGGGAGCGGCACAGGCGCGGAGACCGTTTCCGCCATAGAAACCCCTGGCGGATCCACGCGATTCCATAATTCCACGCCGAGGTTGGCCGCAAGAAGCAGGATGAGTACCGCAAGAAGCGTCCGCAGAGTCATAATTCAAGAGGGCCTGACTCAAAAGGGCATGAATCCGAAAGAGTGCAGAAAAAGTCCGGTTATTTTCGCAAATCCACAAGCAACCGGCCCCGGATCGCGCCGGACAAAAGCCGCTCGCTATACGCTGCAAGATCGCCCAGGCCAATCGTATCCGCAAGAAGATGTCCCGCCCGCTCGTCCGTCATCCAGCGGGCAAGACGCGCCCAGGCTTCTCGGCGCGCGGGTACGGGACAGGTGTTCGTATCCACCCCGATCAGGCGCGCGCCGCGCAGAATGAACGGAAACACCGTGGTATGCAAGGCATGCCCTCCGGCCAGTCCGCAGGCCACGACCGCCCCGTGCCGCTTCAGGCCCGCCAGAATTGCTTCGAGCGTTTTCCCGCCTGCGACGTCCACCGCGCCCGCCCACCGCCCCGAATCCAGCGGACGGGCCGCGCCCGCGGCAAGCGCCTCGCGTTCGACGATCCGGCCTGCGCCAAGCCAACGCAGCCAGTCGTGGGCGCCCGGGCTTCCGGTAGACGCCGCCACGCGATATCCCGCCGCATGCAGCAATCCCGCGGCAAAACTGCCTACCCCGCCCGACGCGCCCGTAACCAGGACTTCGCCCCCGTCCGGCTTCACGCCGTGCGCCTCCAATTCCATCACAGCCAGCATGGCCGTAAGCCCCGCCGTACCGGCCAACATGGCCTTGTCCGGGGACATGCCCTCGGGCAGCGGGAGCAGTTTGGCCGCATCCACGCGCTGCGCGGTGGCATATCCGCCCCAATGGGATTCGCCCAGCCCCCATCCCGTGCCAATCGCCAGATCGCCCGGCTTGAACGCCTCCGAATCGGACGTCCGCACTTTTCCGGCCAGATCGATCCCCGGCACGAACGGCCAGGCGCCGCGGATAATCTTGCCCCGCCCGGTAATGGCCAGCGCATCCTTGTAATTAAGCCCCGAATACCATACGTCGATTAGCACATCGCCCTCAGGCAAGCGGGATTCGGCTATCTCGCTTACCGAAGCCTCCACCCGCCCCTCCCGGCGATGCAGCAAAAGCGCGCTCGTCATGCCGTCTGCGAAGCGTTGTCTGCAAAATCGAGCGCGGCGGAATTGATGCAATACCGCAACCCGGTGGGGTTCGGCCCGTCCGCGAACACATGGCCAAGATGGGAACCGCATCGCGAGCACAGCACCTCCGTGCGCACCCTGCCCCCGCTAAGGTCTTCCTGCGTTTCAATGGCGTCTCCATCCTCCGGCTGGTAAAAACTGGGCCATCCGCAGCCAGAGTCGTACTTGGCCAGGGAAGCAAAAAGCGGCTGGCCGCAGGCGGCGCAGACATAGGTCCCGTCCCCCTTATGATCATACAAAACGCCGGAAAACGCCCGTTCGGTGCCCTTTTCCCGAAGTATCCTGTACTGTTCGGGAGAAAGCACGGCTTTCCATTCGGCTTCGGACTTCCTTATTTTTTTGTTCATATCGTAAAACAGGGTTGGCGACAGGATGGCTTCCCTGTAAAATGCCGAAAAAAGCGCATTGTTCGGGCGGACGAACGCAAAACGCAAGGCCTCCCGCGGCCGCATGGCCTTACGAAACCCAAAACGCTTGCTTGAAATGGGTCACGACCGGCTCGGCGTTTTTGCGCAGCACCACAGCGACCACGTCGAACCGGCACGGCGCCTGCTCCATGCGTCGCTCCCGCAGCCAGGCCTGCGCCGCCTGCGCGATGCGGCGTTTCTTCGTGTCCGACACGGCTTCCTCGGGACGCCCGAACCCGAAACCGGAGCGGGTTTTTACTTCCACGAACACAATCTCCCTTTGGCCGGGAAGCGCGGCGGAAGAAGCGGGGGCGGCATGGCATATCATATCCAGTTCCAGGCGCCCAAACCGGTAATTGCGGCAGAGCATGCGGTATCCGGCAGCCTCCAGATACGCGGCGGCGATATCTTCGCCGCGCTTGCCCACGTCTTGTCCATGTCCAGACATAATTTCCCCTCCGGAAATACTCCAAATATCCGAAAGGCGTACCGCGCCCGGCGCTTTGCGTTCCGGCGAACGGCAATTCCTCTCCGGCGCCCCGTGCGGCAAACCCGCCATAACGCGCCGCAGCGAAAACCAAAGCCTGCTTTCTTCGTACTTTGGAACAAGAAATTACCCTTCGCGCCGCCGTGTCTGCTATCATAACGCTTACCACCGACTTCGGAACGCAGGATGCGTATGTCGGAGCGCTCAAAGGGGTCCTCCTGGGCCTGTGCCCCAGCGCGCGCATCGTGGACATTTCGCATGAGATCGCGCCGCAGGACATTATGGAATGCGCCTTCGTGCTGCGCGAGGCCGCCGGCTATTTTCCACCCGGCGCCATACACCTCGCCGTGGTAGATCCGGGCGTGGGAACAGACCGGAAGCCCGTCGCGCTGCGCGCCGGCGAGCACTTTTTTACAGGGCCGGACAACGGCATTTTCCCGTTGGTTCTGGACGGCGCCGCGCCCGACGCCTGCGTCGAGCTCGACCAACGGGCGTACTGGCGCAACGACACCCCTTCGCAAACTTTTCACGGACGCGACATCTTTGCGCCCGCGGCGGCCCATCTCGCGAGCGGCGTCCCCATCGAACGCCTCGGCAGCGCGATCGACCAGCTCGCCCCCATGAAATGGGCGCTGCCTATCATGGACGATCAAGGCGTACAAGGGTGGGTAGTGCACATCGACCGTTTTGGCAATTGCATTACGAACATTGCGCGCGAGATGATTGAGGAACGGCGCGCGGGCAGGCCCGTCAAGTGCTTTGCGGGCAACGCCATCATCGAAGGCCTCCAGCCCACGTACGCCGCCGCGGAGACCGGAGAACCCCTTTTGCAATACAACAGCAGCCGCCTGCTCGAAGTGGCGGTCAATGCGGGCAACGCAGCGGAATTGCTCGGCATTCGCAAGGGCAATCCGGTAAATATTCTTTTTTCGTAAACCGCAAAAAGCCGAGACGCCTGTTCCCGCCCCGGCCCCGCCTCAGGGTTTCTGCGCCGCCGGAATCGTAATCCGAAACACGCTGCCCTGATCGGGCCGCGAAGAGAGGAGCGCAAGGCGTCCGCCGTGGTGGTCCTCCACGATGCGACGGGCCAGGTTCAGGCCAAGCCCCCAACCCCGCTTTTTGGTGCTGTACCCGGGCCGGAAGATATTTTTCCAGTTTTTCCGGTCAATGCCCTTGCCCGTATCGCGTATATCTATCCGGACGTCGTTTTCCTCGCGCCACGCCTGCACATGGATGGCGCCCCCGGTCCTCTCCATGGCGTCCAGCGCGTTCTTGAGCAGATTCTCTATCACCCATTCGAACAGCTCGGCATTCAGCGGCGCATACAACGCGCCGGATGCGTCCACATGCAACGCAACGAACCCGTCTCCCTGGGGGATGCGCTTGCGTACATAGTCCGCCGCCGCCTCGATAACCGGCGCCACCGCATCCACCTCCAGCCTCGGCATGGAGCCTATATCCGAAAACCGGGCGGTGACCCGTTCAAGCCGCGCCACGTCGCGCTTCATTTCCTTGAGCGCGCCCTGCTTCTGCTCTCTGGACAGCGCATTGCCTCCAAGCAATTCGACCCACCCCATCAAACTGGAAATCGGGGTGCCCAGCTGATGCGCCGCCTCCCTGGCCATGCCAACCCACAAACTGCTTTGCTCGCTGCGGCGCACATACGAAAACCCGAAATAGCCAATCAGAATGAAAAAGGCCACGAACAGCAGTTGCAGAAACGGAAAAATCCGGAGTTCCTGGATCAGCCTCGAATCCTCGTAGAATACGTATTGCGTGAAGGATTCCGGGGGCTCGCCATATTCTATCGCGATGGGGTCGTAATCCTGCGCCATGGCGCGCGCGCGTTCGTTCAGGCTACGCAGCGCGGCGGCTTGCTCCTCGGGCGACAAATCCCCTATCGAATCCGGCGTCGATACATGCCGCCAGGACACAGGCGCCGATTGCGTCGAATCGATGATGATGGCCGGAATGCCAAATTCTCCCTGCAATATGATCTCTCCGGCAAGCGTTACGTCGTCCGCGGGAGGCATCGCGCGAGACCAGGCGAGCGCGCTGCGATACCGGGCCAGCGCTTCGGGAGAAATCGCCCTGTCCGACGCCGCCGCGACCAGCTGCTGTTCTATTTCTGCAAAAGCGGGAATATGCGGATTTTCCCGGGGCGTCGCCAAGCGCTCCTGCGCCGACGCCCATAAATGTATCGCAAATTGCTCGCGTTCGCGCAACCGGTCTACGGTATGGCGGGTGTACGCAAGCGAAGCGACCGATATAAGCACGGCCAATACGATCAGGCCGAGTTTGAGTCGTACGGAATGGCGATACGCCTTCATGGTCACCAGCGCTGTCCAATGGACACGGAGCGGAGCGAGGGCTATTCCCCCGCTGTACTGACGGAAAAGGCGGGCGCGGCCTCCTCCGAAACGATCTGATCCCGCCTGGGGCCCGTCGAAATCATGGAAATGCGGACGCCAAGCGCATCGCGCAAAAAACGCACATAGCGGCGGGCGGCGGGCGGCAAATCGTCCATGCGCCTGGCGCTGGTAATGTCTTCGGACCACCCTTCGAACGAAACATACGCAGGCTCCACTTTTTCGAGGGTTTGGACCTCGCTCGGGAAACGCGTCGTCTCCTTGCCGTCGTACCGATAGGCCGTGCATACCTTGAGCTCGTCCAGCCCCGTCAGCACGTCGAGCTTGGTGATGGCCAATTCCGTAAGCCCGTTGATCATGGAGGCGTACCGGAGCGCAACCAGGTCCAGCCACCCGCACCGCCGGGGCCTGCCGGTGGTTGCGCCAAACTCGCCTCCCGCCTGACGCAATCGCTCCCCGGTGGCATCGTCCAGTTCCGTGGGAAACGGTCCGTTGCCCACGCGCGTGCTATAGGCCTTTACGATCCCGGTAACCGTATCCACCGCCGTGGGCGGCACGCCCAATCCCGTGCAGCACCCCCCGACGGTAGGATGGCTCGAAGTCACGAATGGATAGGTCCCGAAATCCACGTCCAGCAAGGAACCCTGCGCCCCTTCGGCAAGGATGCGTTTGCCTGCGCGCAGCGCCTGCCCGAGGTATTGCGACGTATCCGTAACGAACGGATCGATCAATTGGTCGAACTCCACATATTCCTCGATAATCCGCTCCACGTCAAGCCCGTCGGCGTCGTACACGCCGCGCAGCACGGCGTTCTTTTCCTCGATCGCGCGCTTGAGCTTGCGGCGCAGCGTATCCCTGTCCAGCAAATCCACCACGCGGATGCCCGTGCGGGCGAACTTGTCCATATAGGCCGGTCCAATGCCGCGCCCGGTCGTACCAATGGCGCTGCTGTCGCGCATCCGCTCCCGGGCCTCCTCGATCCGCTTGTGGTACGGCATGATGAGGTGCGCATTGTGCGAAATCAGCAGGCGCCCGTCCACATCGTACCCCAGATCGCGAATCATGCGAATTTCTTCCATGATCGCCACGGGGTCCAGCACCACGCCATTCCCGATCACGCAGGTCGCATGCTCATGGAAAATGCCGCTTGGAACGAGATGCAGCACAAACGTTTCGTCCCCCCAGCAGATCGTATGCCCGGCATTGGCCCCGCCCTGATACCGCGCCACAATGTCCACGTCCGCGCTCAGGAGATCAACGATCTTGCCCTTGCCTTCGTCTCCCCATTGCGCTCCTATGATAACGTTAACACCCATTTCAGCAAAATCCTGAGGCGCGTCTTGTCGCGATATGCCAGCGGATGGGGAAATTGCAGACAAAGGAGACGATTTGCAGGGGAACGCGCGCTGCGCAAACGGTCCGCCGACCGAAACCAGGCGGCCTCTATGCCGGCGTTGGCGGATCCTCCTCGTAGCCAAGCACGGCCTCGTCTACGGATTCGTAGTGCTTGAACACCGTATCGAGGCGCGTGATCGCCAGCACGGACCGAATGCCATCGGCCAGTCCCGCCAGACGAAAATCGCCCCCGGCGTTGCGCATGGTGGTCATGGCGCTAATCAGCATGCCCAGTCCGCTCGAATTCATGAACCGCACCCCGGACATGTCGCCCACGATATACCGCTTGCCTTCGTCTTTCAATTCGTGCAGCCGATCATGCAATTTCGCGCCGTCGGGACCGCCCAGCACGTTGCCTTCCAGCGCCAGAACCACTACGCGCCCCTGTTCCTGCACATCGTATTTCATGAAGACCTCTCGGATTCGTTAATCCTTAACAGCGAAGCAAGCCGCATACGGGACAGAGATTCATCGGCGGGCCGCTTTCATGCGCATCCTGAGTTCCACCACAACCGGCGAAGCCACGAAAACGGAGGAATACGTACCGATCGTAACGCCCAGAATCAAACCGAAAGCAAAGCCGCGCAGCACCTCTCCGCCAAAAATAAAGAGCACCGCCACGACGAGCAAGGTCGTACCGGACGTAACGATAGTCCGGCTGAGCGTATTGTTGATGGAACGATTCACCAGTTTATCATACGTCTCTGTCTTGAAAAGATTCGAATACTCCCGGATTCGGTCGAAAACCACCACGGTGTCGTTGAGCGAATACCCCACGATGGTCAAAAACGCGGCAATGATCGCCTGATCGATCTGAAGCGAAAACGGCAGGACGCCCGCGCCCAGCGAAAAAATGCCCAGCGTGATCGTGACGTCGTGGAACAGGGCGGCCACCGCGCCCACCCCGAACCGCCACTCGAACCGCAGCAGGATGTAAACGAAAACCACCAGAAGCCCCCCGAGAATAGCCCAGATGGCCCCTTGCTTCAGGTCCTCTGCGAAGCGCGGCCCCACCACATCGGTCTTGACCACTTCCGGACTGGAGCCGGGAAAGGCCTCCGAAACGCCTTCCACGATCCGGTTCTGCATTTCCGAAATGTCTCCTTCGGCGGGCGTGCGAATAAGTATCTGTCCGGCGCCGAACGTTTTCACTTCCGGTTCGGAACCCAACACGGCGGCCAGTTCCCCGCGCACGGCCACGGGCTCCAGTTCGATCGGGCTTGCCAACACGAACTCCATGCCGCCCTGGAAATCAATGCCCACTTCCAGGCCGCGCGCAAGCAGCGACCCGATGCTTAAGAGGAGCAGGATCCCGGAAACGACATACGCCTTTTGCCGGTTGCCTATGAAATCGAAATCGGTGTTTTCAAAAATTCTCATCGTTCTGTCTTTATCGAAAGCCCGTCGGCGGATGCTGGACGCCCCGAAACGGCCATCATCCGTAACTGACGTTCATGCGCCGCTTGACCACCATATAGTCGAACACGATCCGGGACACGATAATGGCCGTAAACAGCGACGAAAGGATGCCTGCCATCAACGTCACCGCAAACCCCTGAATGGGGCCTACGCCAAACGAATACAGGATAGCGCCCACGAAAAACGTGGTGATGTTGGCGTCGAAAATAGCGCTGAACGCCTTCGAATAGCCGGCGTCGATGGCCGCCTTCAGCGTTTTGCCCGTACCGCGTTCTTCGCGTATTCGCTCGAAGATCAGTACGTTGGCGTCCACAGCCATGCCGATCGTCAACACGATGCCGGCAATGCCCGGCAGCGTCAGCGTCGCCTGAAACGCAGCCAGTATCCCGAAGATGAAAATGATATTGAACAACAAGGCCAGGTCCGCGACCACCCCGGCCGTGCGGTAATAGAAGATCATGAACAGCGCCACCAGTCCAAGCCCCACCATAACCGAAATGAATCCGGCCCGGATGGACGCCTGGCCCAGGCTCGGGCCCACCGTGCGCTCCTCCACGATATCGACCGGCGCCGGCAACGCGCCGGACATAAGCACCGTAACGATGTCCTGCGCCTCGTCCCGGCTGGCCAGTCCCGTAATGGACGAACGTCCGCCTACGATGCGGTTGATGACGGTCGGATACGAATACACCACGCCATCCAGCACGATGGCGATGTTCTTGTTGACGTTCGCCCCGGTCAGCCGGGCCCAGGTGCGCGATCCTTCCGAATTCATCACCATGGTTACTTCCGGAAGATTCAACTCGTCGAAATCGACGCGGGCCGACGTAATCACCTCGCCCGACAATTCGACCTGATCCCGAACGCCCAGCAAGTAATACATTTCCAGGCCCTCCTCGGTCGCTCCGGCGGGATTCGCGTCATAAAGCAGGTCTACGCCCACCGGAAGGAAATCCTGCACGGCGGGAACGGAAAGCAGCGCCCGAACGCGCGCCGTATCCTGCTCCGAAACCAGCCCGAACTCCACCCCCTGTCCGGCGGGCTGCATCACCGCCAGCAACGGATTGGTCGGCTCGTCCAGAACCTCTTCGAACAGGTCGGCGACGGCGGACGTATCCGCGACGGCAGTCGTGTCGGCGACGGCGGACGTGTCTGCGGCCTCCGCCATGGCTGCGTCCGCGGTATCGACTTGCGTATCGTACCAGGTGATCGTCTGCTGCAAGGCGCGCGCCAGCTCCTCCGGTTCGGCCATGAGGTGAAATTCGAGGCGGGCCGTGCCTTTCAGCAAATTCCGTACGCGCTCGGGATCGTCGATGCCCGGCAATTCGACCACCACGCGCCGCGTACCCTGTTTCTGAATGGACGGCTCCGTCACGCCGTACCGGTCCACGCGGTCCCGGATAATGGAAATGGCCCGGTCGATGGCGTTGTCGGCCTGCCCGAGAAGATATTGCGACACATCGCCGTTCGTGGACCGGCGCGTAATCCCGGCGTCGGAATCCCGAAAATACCGGGACAAACGCGCGTTCGGGTCGCGCCGCTCGAACTCCATCGCAAACGCATCGATGATGGAAGCGCCGGTCTCGTCCGCCGTTACGCGCGCCGCGGCCAACACCTCCTCGAACGTTTGATCCACATCCGTAGCCAGCTCCCGAATCAGGGCGTCGGTACGAACCTCCATGGTGACATGCATGCCCCCTTGCAAATCAAGGCCGAGTTTCAGCGCATCCTCCTTCACGTTTCGGATTCGCTGAAGATTCTCTCGTTCATATTCCTCCCGTTCCTGCTGCTCCATGCCGTCGATCCGCTGCTGAATGAAATAATTCCGGGCGGAGGGATAGAGATACCAGGCCGATAGAGCAAAGAAAAATACGACCAGGCCGATTTTGAACCCGTTTCCCTGCATGGCGAATTTTATGGATAGATGATGACCTTCTGGAGAATGCGGAAAAGAAAGACCTCTTCCTATACCGCACCCTGCGCGTTTGTTCCGTGGCGCGGGGGGCCGGCGGGCGTTTCCTGTCTTCGCGTCATGGCGAAAGACGCCCCATAAGCCTCGGAAACGGAATGGTCTCCCGCACATGGTCGATTCCCCCAATCCACGTAAGCAGGCGCTCCAGCCCCAAACCGAATCCGGCGTGCGGAACGGAGCCGAACCGCCGCAAATCCAGATACCATTCGAACGCTTCTTTCGGAAGGTCGTGCGCGGCAATCTGTTCTTCGAGAAACGCCAGGTCCGTCGCCCGCTCGCCGCCGCCTATGATTTCCCCGTATCCCTCCGGGGCCAACACGTCCAGCGCCATGGCGAGACGGGCGTCGTCGGGGTCTCGTTTCATATAGAACGCCTTGGCGGCGGCGGGGTAGCGATGCACCATCGCCGGACGGTCGAAATGCCAGGTCAATACCGTTTCGTCGCTGCCCCCGAAATCGCTCCCCCATTCGAAGGATCGGGCCGAATCTTTCCAGGCCGGGAGGTTTTGCAACGCCTCCGCGATCTCGTCCGCCCGCCGCCGTATCGCAATTTCGCGAGCGTCCAGTCGGCGGCGCTCGCCTTTTTTGGCCTGACCGTATCGCTTCCGGTTCGCCGCCAGTTCTTCGGCAAGCGCGGCGTTTTCTTCCTCCAGCGCCTGCATCCTGTCCTCCAGCATCCGGGCCGTGGCGTCGCTCCGCAACAAGTCAACCGCCTCCGTATAGGAAATCCGGGGAAATGGCTTGCGAACCCGCTCCAGCGGCGCCGTATCGCGTCCGAGGATCGCAAGTTCCTCTGCGCAATGCGCCAGCGCGTCGCGGACAACGCGCGTCAGCAAATCCTCGGCCAGGCCCAGCGTATCCTCCAGATCGAAAAACGCCATTTCGGGTTCGATCATCCAGAACTCCGTAAGATGCCGCCGGGTCTTGGACTTTTCGGCGCGGAACGTCGGGCCAAACGTATAAATGCGCCCAAACGCCATGGCCATCGCCTCGCCGTACAGCTGTCCGCTCTGCGTCAGGTACGCCTTCTCGTCGAAATAATCCAGTTCGAAGAGGCTCGACGTGCCTTCTACCGCGTTCCCCGTCAGAATCGGGGCGTCCATCTGCAAAAATCCGCGCTCCTGAAAAAACGCATGGATCGACGCGATGAGCCGGTTGCGAATTCGCAAAATGGCCCAGGGCAGGCGGCTGCGCAACCACAAATGGCGATGCGACATCAGAAAATCGATCCCGTGCTCCTTGGGCGTAATGGGATACTCCGCAGACGCGCCGACAAGCGCGAGCGAAGACACGACGAGTTCGACGCCGCCCGCCTGACGCTCGTCAAGCACGACCTTGCCCGTTACCGTCAGGGCGCTTTCCTGCGTGGCTTCGTCCGCCACGCGCCAGGTCCCGGCGTCCACGCTGTCCGCGGCCGCCACGCATTGCGCCAGGCCCGTGCCGTCCCGCAACAGCAGAAACAGCAGATGCTTCGAGCCGCGCTTGTTGTAGAGCCAGCCCTTGAGCGTCACTTCCTGACCGACATGCGCAGCCAGTTCCTGAATGGTCACATGCCGGGGTCCGACGTCGGCGTGGGTCATCGGCGAAAAAGGATAGGGATAAGCGACAGTGACGCGCTGAGCGAAGCGGTTTTGATCAGCGTATCCTTAACGACGATACAACGCCGATTCCCAGTTGGGCAACGAGCGTTCGCCGGGAACGCTGGAATGCAACAACTCGAAACGGCCGAAGCCGTTCATGTCCGCAAACACGAAAATGGACTGCCCGTATCCCGGAACGTTGTTGTATTGCCATATCTCGTAGGGAACCGTGGCCTGATCGTACAGATGCGGATCGATGTCGTTGGGCAACCCGTACGTAACGACCACCCGGCCCCGGTCGCTTTGCCAACCCGGCTCCATGGTGGACGTATACCTGTCGTTGGCGTACTGAATGCGGCTGTAAAAAGCGTCCTTGAACTCGTTGAGCGGCGTCATGGGCCGGTCGTCGCGCTTTTGCCAGAAATCCATGAGAAAACGGCGGCGGGCGTCCAGATCGGGCAACCTTCGTATCCGGCGCCGCTCCGTATCGTTGGCGATAAGGCGCGCGTGCGCCAGCCCCTGTTCTACCTCTTCCTCCGTCATGGCCGCATAGGAACTCGTTTCGAAATCCAGTTCGAGCGCCGCCGGGTCTTCGCGGGATACGTCCGGATTGTACACGAAAAACCTGCGAGACCGTTCGAAAACGCCCTCGTTTCTATCGTTGACGAGCGCCATATGGAGCGCATACGACCCCGTAGGCAGCGCGCTCGTATCGAAACTTCCGACGAGAATGTCGGGGGACCTTGCCGCGCGTTCGAGGCGGCGCTCCATGCCGGGCAGCGGATTCGACCGGTCGGCGTCCGCCACATAAGCGTACGCCACGTACTGGCCTTGCGCGGAAGCGACCTCCCCGGCACCATACGTTTCCGCATAGTAGTACATGCGGGGCAACCCTTCGCCAAAAAGACGATTCGGACTGGGATGCACAAGCAATCCATTCTTGAAAAAGAGGTTCTCCCGCTGCGCGTTCGGCGCAATGCTCGTGGCCAGCGCAATGTCCGAAATAGCCGCCGCGCCCTCCGGTTCGAAGCGATCTACGGCCAGGGACTGCCGCAGCTGCAGTTCGGGCCGGTCGGATGCATCGGAGGCGGCGAGGCGCAGCACATACTCGTCCGGCGCGACCGCCGCGCGTATCTGGTGCGTAAAATAATGCCCGGAATGCATCCCGGCGGTATCGGGAAGCGCAAAGCGAAGCACCGTGGAGTCGGCCCACGCCGGGGCGTCGGTCTCCAGCCCCGCGTTGCGCACCAGATCAAGGCGCAACGGCAAAAGCGCCGCGAAACCTTCCGGTTCGGCCGCCTCGAAATACAGGGACGGGGCCTCTACGCCGATATAAATCTCCACGAGCGACAATGCGTCGTCGTACGCAAAGGCCGCATAATCGACGTCTACCTTCAGCGGCGCGTCTTGCGCGCAGGCGCCCCCTGCGAGCAGGCCGAAAAAAGCCAGCGACGCCATGCCCGCCGCGCCGAAAAGCCGTGTCCTGAAACAACCGATCATGCCATCTCCTTGCTGAAGCGAAGAACGCTTACAAAATAGGCCGGGAAAACGGGAAAAGAAAACGAAGCGGCAGCAAAACGCGCAAGCGGCCTATCGATCAAACCGGGTTACGCCCTCCGAAACAAACCGACCCGTTTCGACAAGGTACTGCCTCCCCTCTATCGAAAAAGCGTCCGACGCGACGTCGATTATATTGTAATGATTCCGGGAGCGGTACGCCCGGCGGCCCCGGGTGCTGGTAGCGGTCCCGGCCACGGCGACCACGATCCGCTGCATGGGGTGCGCGCCCACCGTAATTTCAAGCGGTTCTACATGCGATACGTGCAGATGCCCGCACAGAATAAGGGATACGCCCGCCTCGCCCGCCCGATCCAGCGCGCGGGGAGCATGGCGAGCCACGTCGTGCAACCAGAGGGCGCGCATGCGCGACAACTGATGATGCACCACAAGCACCTTGAATACGGACGCAGGGACCGGCGCCAGGCGCTGCGTAATATCCTCGCACGTCTGCTCGTCGATGCGCCCGGCCTTGATCGTGCACCGGCGGGCCGAATTCATTCCCAGGACCGCCACGCCGTCGGTCTGGAAAAACGGCGCCACATCGGGATGGATAAAGCGACGATACCGCTCGAACGGCGCGAAAATGCGCAGGAAAGGTTGCCACCACGGCGAAACGTCATGGTTGCCGGGCACGACAAGCACCGGCGGCTTCAGGGCAGCGAGCATCGCAGCGGCCTCCTTGAACTCAACGAGGCGCGCCCGCTGGGTCAAATCCCCGCTTACGGCGACAAGATCGACATTCGAGGCATTGATTTCATCGACCAGCGCCCCGACGACGCCGCGATGCGCAATCTTGCCGAAATGCAAATCCGATACATGCGCGATCCTGAATCCGCTCACCGTGCTGGTCCCGTAACAACCTATAGCAACATGGAAAGCGGCTCCTCAAGATAGCTCCGCACCGTCCCGACGAAAGCCGCCGCGACCGCGCCGTCTACTACGCGATGATCGGACGAAAGCGTCAACTTCATGCGCTTGCCGGGCGCGATCGCCCCGTCCCGGACCACGGCCTCGTCCCGAATCGCCCCGATAGCAAGGATGCATGCGTTCGGGGGATTGATGATGGCCGTAAACTCTTCCACGCCATACATGCCGAGGTTGCTGGTCGTGAACGTAGACCCTTCCCAGTCTTCCGGCTGCAACGAACGGTCGCGCGCGCGGCGGGCCAGTTCCCGGGTTTCCGCGGCGATCTGCGCGAGTCCCTTGCGGTCCGCATGGCGAATAACCGGCGTCACGAGGCCATCGTCTATGGCGACGGCGATAGCCACATGGACCTGTCCATGCCGCTGAATCACGCCCTCCTGCTCAAGCCAGGATGCATTCGCCGCGGGGTGCCGGGACAGGGCCAGCGCGCACGCCTTGGTAACAAGGTCGTTGAACGAAATTTTTACGCCGCCCTCGGCTTCGGCTTTCTGGTTGATGCGGGCGCGCGCCGCGACGGCCTGCTCCACGTCCACGTCCACCGTAAGGTAAAAGTGCGGCGACGTGAATTTGCTCTCTGCCAGGCGGCGGGCGATGGTCTTGCGCATCTGCGAAATGGGCAGGATATCGAAAGCGCCCTCCGCCGGCGCTTCGAGCGCGGCGGCGGCGCTATAGCCCGGGTCGGCGCTCCGCCCTGGAACGGCTTGCCGAATCGCCGCCTCGACGTCCCGCTTCACGATGCGCCCTTCCGGGCCGCTTCCCGCAACCTGCTGCAATGCGACGCCATGCTCCTCGGCCAGGCGGCGGGCCAGCGGCGAACTCTTGACGCGCCCGGCGTCTGCGGAAACAGGCGGCTCCGCAGTCTCCGTCGTTTGCGGCGGGGCTTCTGTCTCGGCGGATTGTACGGCCCCGTCCCCCGTCGACGCGGCGGGCGCTTCGGAATGCGCAACGCCCGCTCCGCCGTCATATCCGGCAAGCAATCCCGAAATATCCTCGCCCGCCTCGCCCAGCACGGCGATCAGGCCGCCGATCGGCACAGCGGCGCCCGCCGGAATCACTTTTTTGAGCAAGACGCCGTCGTCGTATACTTCCAGGTCCATCGTGGCCTTGTCCGTCTCAACCTGGGCGATAATGTCCCCGGACGATACGGCGTCCCCTTCCTCTGCAAGCCATGAAACGAGGACGCCCTCCTCCATGGTATCGCTCATTTTGGGCATTTCGACAGGAATGGGCATGGTCCGGCGTACGAAGTAAAGATTTTCTTGGTAAAAACGCGCTTTGCGCGGAGTTTCCGGGGGCTTTAGCGCGGGAGCGTTTTTTCCGGGTTCGCAAACGACGCATCCGGGAAGCCGCCCCGCGTTCAACGTGCGTAGAGCGCTTTTTTGGCGGCCGCTACGATGTCCTCGGCGCGCGGCATGTAATACTCGATCAGGTTTTTGGCGTACGGAGCCGGCGTATCCTTCGCCGTCACGCGCAGGACGGGCGCATCCAGCCAGTCGAATAGGCGCTCCTGTACCTGACAGGCCACCTCCGACGAAAAGCTGGCGAACGGATTGCTTTCGTCCACAACCACGAGCCGGTTCGTTTTCCGTACGGAAGCAGCGATCGCGTCGATATCCAGCGGGCGGATCGTCCGCGGATCGATGACTTCGGCTTCGTACCCGTCTTCCGCCAGCCGGTCGGCTGCTTCCAGCGCGCGCCAGTAACTTTTCTGATGCGCTACGAGGGTCACGTCGGCGCCTTCGCGCGCAATGCGCGCCTTGCCGAGCGGGATCAGGTAATCGGCAGCGTCCGAAACCTCTCCCTTCAACCCGTACATGGATTCGCTTTCGAGGAAAATCACCGGATCGTCGTCCCGGATCGCCGACTTCAGGAGGCCCTTCGCATCGTCCGGGTTGGACGGCGCCACCACCTTCAGGCCGGGAAAATACGAATACAGGGATTCGACCGCCGTGTTGTGCGTCGCGGCCAACTGTCCCGCCGCGCCGTTCGGCCCCCGAAAAACGATGGGGACCGCGTATTGTCCGCCCGACATGTAGCGAATTTTCGCCGCATTGTTGACCAGCTGATCGAACGCTACGAACGAAAAATTAAAGGTCATGAACTCGACGACAGGGCGCAATCCGGCCATGGCGGCGCCCACGCCAAGCCCTGCAAACCCGCTTTCGCTGATCGGCGTATCGATCACCCGGCCCGCGCCGAAACGATCCAGCATCCCCTCGCTGACCTTGTACGCTCCATTGTACTCGGCAACCTCTTCGCCAATCAGAAAGATGTTCTCGTCGCGCTCCATCTCCTCCACCATGGCGGCGCGAAGCGCTTCGCGAAATTGCAATACAGCCATAATCTGCCTGGATCAATCGGTTAAAAACGGATAGTCGGTTTGCGCATATACCTGTTCGTATATCTCGGAGATGGCCGGCGCGGGGCTTTCTTCGCTGAAGGTAACCGAATCCATCACTTCCTGCTTTATTTCGGCGTCCACAGCGTCCAGGTCCTCGTTCGAGGCCAGTTCGCGCTCCAGCAGGTAGCCCTTGAGACGAACGATCGGGTCTTGCTCCTTGCGCGCGTCCAGTTCTTCCCTGGTCCGGTAATTCGCCGGATCGCTCATGGAATGGCCCCGATACCGGTAGGTGCGCACCTCCAGAATCGACGGGCGGTTGTTCCGGGCCATCGCGATATGGTCGGACATGGCCTTGTACACGCTGAAAATATCCATCCCGCTGGCCAGCGCGGAAGGCATGCCGTAACTATCGGCGTACCGGTAAAAGTCCGGCTGCGCAAACGCCCGGTGGGTCGCCGTGCCCATGGCGTACTCGTTGTTCTCGATCACAAAGACGCACGGCGTTTCGTACAGCGCCGCCAGGTTCATGGCTTCGTGAAAAGACCCCTGCCCCACGGCCCCGTCGCCGAAATAGGTCAGGCACACCCCGCCGTCGCCCTTGTACTTGTGCGCAAAGGCAATGCCCGCGCCCACGGCGATGTGCCCGCCAACGATGCCATGCCCTCCGTAAAAATTCAGCTCTTTCTTGAAATAGTGCATGGACCCGCCCTTCCCTCTGGACGAACCGCCGACCTTGCCAAAGAGCTCCGCCATGCATTCGTTCGACGTCATGCCGAGCGCCAGGCCAAGTCCATGATCCCGATAGGCCGTGATCGCCGAATCCTTGCCGATTTCCATGGCGTACGCCGACCCGGTGGACACCGCCTCCTGGCCAATATAAAGGTGCAGGAAGCCGCCGATCTTTTGCTTTCCGTACATTTGCGCCGCCCGCTCCTCGAACCGGCGCTGCAACAACATGTTGCGATACATGGCGCGCGCGTCGTCGCCCGAAAGCCCAAGTTCCTCATGGGTATACGCGCCCGCCGGATACTCGACGAAGGCCTCGCTCGCGCCGTCTTCCGCCGTCGCGTCGGCATGGCCATTCTGGCTCACAGCCGAAATCCCATTGCCTTGCGCTTTACCCTCTGCGACGGGTTGCCTTGCTTGTTTCCGCGTTTCACCAGCCATGGCGTATCATAGCATGCATTGTTTTTCAAAAACGACGAACCGGGCCGTTAACCCGTTTGTATCAGAATAGAATCCGGGGGGTTTCCTGTTTCCCTAAAAATTAATCGAACATCGCCTGGGCGATAGCCCGCGCATGGACGCGCGCCCCTTTCGGAACCGCCTGCCCGCTCCTGTGTCAGAATGCGGCTTGAACATGCGCAGTTTGTCAAGATAATAAAAAATCGCAATATTTTCGTACGCTGTCCCGCAGATTTTCGCTCCCCGTGAAACCGCTTCGCAAACAGGATGCTTCGGGCGAGAACCGCTCCATAGTGGTGATTCCCACCTACAACGAAGCCGAAAACGTCCCCGTCGTGCTCGACGAACTCATGACGCTCCCCGAGCAGGTGCACGCGCTGGTGGTGGACGACGGCTCGCCCGACGGCACGGGCCGGTGCGTCAAGACGCGCATGCAGAAATACCCGGGACGCATCTCGTTGATCGAGCGGGAAGGGAAAATGGGCCTCGGTTCCGCCTATCTTTGCGGCTTCGACTGGGCGCTTGAGCGGGGGTACGCCTTTATTTGCAGCATGGACGCAGACTTGTCGCATAACCCCGCCGACATTTCCCGCCTCATCGCGCCCGTCCTCGAAGGCCGCGCCGACCTGGCGGTCGGATCGCGGTACGCAGAGGGCGTACGCGTCGTAAACTGGCCGCTTACCCGCCTCATTCTCTCCTACTGCGCCGGCATGTACACCCGTTTCGTAACGCGCCTGCCGATCCGGGACGTAACCGCCGGGTTCATGTGCTACCATCGGCGCGTACTGGAAGCCATCGATTTCGACCGGGTCACCTCCAATGGATACTCCTTCCTGCTGGAAATGAAATTCCGGGCCTGGCGGCGGCGATTCGTCCTGCTGGAAATCCCGATCATCTTCACCGAACGCACCGAAGGCCAGTCCAAGATGACGCGGGCCATCGTGCGCGAAGCGGCGTTCAAGGTCTGGGAACTGCGCCTGCGGCAGCTGTTCGGACGCTTGTAGCGAGCGTACAATTTTACACGCTTTGCACGAAAAGCCCGCATCCCCTCCGTCCCTTGCGCGTTAACAGGCCCAGCGAATCGCTATCCACCTTTCAACGCGCAAATACTATATCCATGTCCGCCTACAGCAACCTGATCCCGCCCGCCGAAGGCCAGTCCATCGCCATGGAACAAGGCCGACTGCATGTGCCGGAGCGCCCCATCGTACCGTTCATAGAAGGCGACGGCACGGGCCCGGACATATGGGCCGCCGCGCAACATGTTTTCGACCAGGCGGTCCGGCATGCCTACGGAGACGCGCGGAAAATCGTGTGGTTCGAGGTGTTTGCGGGCGAAAAGGCGAAAAACCGGCTCGACGAATGGCTGCCGAACGATACGCTCGAAGCCATCCGGCGGCATCTCGTCGCCATCAAAGGCCCCCTGACTACGCCCGTCGGCGGCGGCATTCGCTCGCTGAACGTGGCCCTGCGGCAAATACTGGACCTGTACGCCTGCGTACGTCCCGTGCGCCATTTTGCAGGCGTCCCCTCCCCCGTCAAGCAGCCCGAAAAGGTGAACATGGTCATCTTTCGGGAAAATTCGGAGGACATCTATGCAGGCATCGAGTATGAAATGGGTACGCCGGAAGCGCAAAAACTCATTGGCTTTCTGCGAGACGAACTGGGCGTAGCGAATATCCGTTTCCCTGAAACGAGCGGCGTCGGCGTGAAGCCGGTTTCCAAAGAAGGCACAGAGCGGCTTGTGCGCGCGGCCTTCGCCTACGCCCGGCAGCGCGGCCACGACAGCGTTACGCTGGTGCACAAGGGAAACATCATGAAATTCACCGAAGGGGGCTTCCGGGACTGGGGATACGAACTGGCCCAGCGCGAATTCGGGGCCAGGGAGTTCGGCGGCGGCCCCTGGTGCAAGCTCCCCGACGGAACCATCGTGAAGGACGTCATCGCCGACGCCTTTTTGCAACAGATTTTGACGCGCCCGGACGAATACGGCGTCATTGCAACCATGAACCTGAACGGGGATTATATCTCCGACGCGCTGGCCGCCCAGGTCGGAGGCATCGGGATTGCGCCGGGCGCCAACATCAACTACGACACCGGCCACGCCATCTTCGAAGCGACGCACGGCACGGCGCCCAAATACGCGGGCCAGGACAAGGTGAATCCCGGATCGGTCATCCTTTCCGGGGAAATGATGTTCCGGTACATGGGCTGGGACGAGGCCGCCGACCTGATCGTGTCTTCGCTGGAAAAAACGATTGCGCAGAAGCGGGTCACGTATGACTTCGAACGCCAGATGGACGATGCCACGCTGCTCAAAACCAGCGAGTTCGGCGCGGCGATGGTCGAAAACATGGCGTAACGCCGCAGCCCGGAAACGAGGCGGGCGCGGCTACAGGCGCGCCTCCCGGGGCGCCGCGGCGACCTCTTCCAGCAGCGCATCGTATTGCGTAACGTGCTTGCGCCAGTCGAGCGGTTGCGGAATGGTCTGGAGCGTAGACGTCGGCAACGGCCGCTCCTCGCTTTCCATGATCCGGGACAACGCCTCGAAAAGGTCCTGCTCCTCCTCGTACAGCACGGGCGCGTGCAGCAACGGATGGTGGAGCGCGTCGGGAATCAGTTCGGGATAACTAAGGCGATTCGGCAGAAGCGGGTGGCACCCGCAATAAATGGCCTCCATAATGGCGATGCCGAAAAATTCGTGAATCGAGGTAGACACCACCAGATGCGCCCGGTGCAACAAACGGCTGTATTCCTTGAAGTCCTCCGCATAGCCATAGTGCAGGATGCGGTCCGCATACCGCTCGAACGCTTTTTCGAATTCGTAGGGCTGCTCCTCGAAATGCTCGCCGGCGAGAATAAGGCGAAAACGGTATCCGCAATCGTCGAGCCGGTTCATCACCCGGAAAAAGGATTCCGGATTCTTGTCGTACTCCCAGCGCTGATTCCATAGCACGATCGGGGATTGCATGGAGGGGCCCCAATCGGGCGGCGCGTACGCCGCGCGGTAGCGGTCGTGCGCCTCCAGGTCCATGCCCACATGCAGCACGGCGGACTTCTTGCGCAGCGCATTCATCGTATTCAAATGGGTGTAATCCGGAAACGTACGCAAGAGTTTGGGGAGCGCGTCCATGAACTCGTCGAAATGGAACCGGGAATTGAACACGATCCGGTCGGCGGCCAGCGAGGACAGGTAGTTGATATATCCGTAGGTATAATCCCGCTCGGCGTCCGGCGGCAAGGGATAGGTCAGCTGGTTCTCGTGGAAATACAGCGCAACGGGTACGTTTCCCAGATGCGGGCGAACAAGCGCCAGGAAGGCCGGCAGATTGACCATGCCCGTCGCGAACACGACGTCCGGCTCGAAACCGTCCCGAAACGCCTTGAGGGCCTTGCGCGCCATGGTTACGGCGCCGCCATGCATGCGCCACTTCCAGAAGCGGTCCGTCATGGTGACCGTCCGAAACTCGTGGCGGCTATGCTTGACCAGGCCATCGAGAAAATTTCTATGGGAACCGCCGTACCACGGCTCCAGGGCAAGCACTTTCATCCCTGAACGCTCCCCGCTTCTTCCAACTCCTTCCGAAAGGCTTTCTCCTCCTCTTTCGTGACCGGACGCACGATAGAAATGGCGCGCACCTGCAGGTTCTTGCGGACTGCGGGGTCGCGCACTTCTTCCGCGGTGATCATCGTCGCTTCGCCGGGAAGCAACGTAATGCTGCGAGAAATCATGCCTATCTCAACCGGGCGCGAATTGGCGTTCTTGATAATCATTCCGCGCCGCACGGGTGTCGCCATCGGATTCGGTAATGCTTGTTGCCTGTTTTCCAGAATGTTCGGTCGAAAACCGCGGGGGAGCGCCGCAACAGGTTATAAAAATCGACCCGAAGCGTCTAATATATGAAATTCGAAGCAACTTTTTTCCACCGCCGTAGCGCAATACCCGATTGGAACCATGCCTTTCTCCATGCGAAACCTTTGGCGAACCTCGATGCAAGCGGCCCGCGACGCAGGACAGGGACTCATGGGACTGGCCTTCCCCGCGTCGTGCCTCAACTGCGGCGGCGCCACCCCGAACGCCTCCACGCTGCTTTGCTTTTGCTGCCTGCGCAACGCGGATCGGGCCGATGCGGACGACGTTCGGGAACGCCTGGACGACCTGCCCGGCATGCGCAGCGCCATCGACGGCGCATTCGCCCTGTGGATGTTCGACAAGGGGGGATTTTTGCAACGCATACATCAGGCGCTGAAATACGAAAATCGGCCGCGCTACGGCGTGTGGCTGGGGGGCGCCCTCGGTTACGCCTTTGCCCAAACGCTTTTGTATCGGCCCGCGCCGGACCTGATCGTGCCCGTCCCCCTGCACCGCATGCGGCTATGCGAACGAGGATACAACCAAAGCGAATACCTGGTCCGGGGCATTGCGCCCGCCCTGGAAAAGCCGGTTGCGGCGGACGTCGTGGTCCGAAACAAGGCCACCCGCTCGCAAACGGCGCTTTCGCGGAACGAACGGCTGAACAATCTCGACGGGGCCTTCGCTGTGCCGATCCCGGAACGGGTCGCCGGACAACGCATCCTGCTTGTGGACGACATTCTGACTACGGGGGCCACGGCGGGCGTGGCCGCATGCGCCCTGCTTGAAGCCGGAGCAGAGGCCGTAGACGTCGCCGCGCTGGGCGTAACGCGGATGTGAACGGGGAAATAGCGCGGCAAGGCGGGACGGAGCTATCGATACGCCTCGACGCAAAGCGTACGGGCGTACTCGGCCGCCTCCCGGGCGTCGTTGGTGGCCGCCACCACGATGGCGCCGCGACGGACGCTGTTTTCGATCACAGAGGCCATGACGCGACGGCCTTCTTCGTCGAGATGTTCGTTCGGCTCGTCCAAGAGGAGCAACGGCGGATCGGCCAGCAGCGCCGCCGCCAGTTTGACACGCTGCGTCATGCCGGAGGAAAACGTGGCGACCCGTTCATGCATGCGCCGCGCAAGCCCAACCGAGGCAAGCGCCGCTTCGATGCGCGCGCGCTGATCCTTGAGGCGACGCGCCCGGGCAATGAATCGCAGATTTTCCCAGGGAGAAAGCCCCGCGTATACATTCGCGTACGGCGCAACAAGCCCGGCATGCAGCGGATGCGCCTCTTTCGACAAGGCCTTGCCGCGTACGCTGAGCAAGACGGTTCCTTCGCTCGGCGGCAATACGCCGGCCAGCATCCGAAGCAACGTGGACTTTCCGGACCCGTTTGCGCCGGTCACGGCCAGGCTGTCTCCGCCCGACAAGGCAAACGAAAGGTCCCTGAAAAGAAGCCGCCCTCCGAAACGGCGGGCCAGGCCGCATACGGTCACGACCGGCAAGGCGTTTTGGGATTGGGGCATGGCTTGGGAAAAATTACTGTAGATAGTACGAACGCCTTGGCAAGGTACTGCATAATCTCCGGTTTCTGGAAAACAAGGAGAGCCGCGTTCATTTGAGATTACCCTCTTCTTTGATTTTTTCAGCAAGCGCCTCGCCTTGAGCGGTTCGGCGGTACTGCTGCTTGCGGCTTTGCGGTTTGTCCGGGAGCGTCATTTCGATCAGTCCGGCATGGAGGGCGGGGGCAAGATATGCTTCCACGAAGTGGGATCGGTTATTGATGCCCAGGATGTCCTGTAGCTGAGGACGGTTCATTTCCTCCGTAAGGAGCGCGATCAAGCGTTTAACATGTTGGGTTACATGTATGGTGTCATGTGGGGTGTCATGTGGGGTGTCATGTATGGTGTCATGTATGGTGTCATGTATGGTTCCTTGGCCTTTTTCCTTATTTTTCAATGAGTTATCATGTATGGTGTCATGTATGGTATCATGTATGGCGCCATCGTCGGTTGGCGCAAGAGAAGCCTGTTCATGGACCGGCAGCCGGACCAGAAACCAGGTCCGATCCTCGTCGCTCTCGAAAATCGGTTCCGGGGAGCCGTTCTGCCGCATGGCCCGAAAAATTTTCGGTACGCCGGTTGAGCGCGCCTCGGCAAGGTCGAGTTCTTTCAGGAATTCGCCAATACGCCGGTTCCGGTAGCGTCTGCTCACGGCCTGTCCCTCCTTGAAATCCTTCATACGGATGGAGCGGTCTGCACCGGGATAACTCAGAACCAGCAACTCTTCGCGCGTGATGCGAACTTCAACCGGCTCCCGTTCCTCGTATGAACGATGGTATATGGCGTTCACCAGCGCCTCTTCAATAGCGCCGATGGGGAAATTCCAGAATCGCTCGGCCTCTGGCTTGTGGGGATACTTGACCACGGTTTCCTTCAGGTAATTCCGCGTAATGTAACTGATCGCCTCGCTGAGAATGATGGACAATGGGCCGCGAAACTCCTTCTCCTCGAACTGATCGCCGCCCGGCCCATCGGGAAACCACACGACATCGATCTGGGTGGACGGAAAAAACCTGTCCGGGCGCTCATTGAAAAACAGCAGGCCAACGTTCTTCGGAAACATCGCTTCGGACGGGCCTCCGACGATATTCAGGCGCTTGCCCAGATCTTCAACAGACAGCCCCTTCGCTTCCGCCGCCAGTTCGCTGCCGATATTGCGTAGAAATTCTCGAATCAGCCGGTGCGAAAGGTCGTCAAGCGAAGCCGTCTGGCGATAACGGTCGTCAAAAGGCACGGTAGCCGCCAGACTCAGCAGATCGCGCTCGTCCTGCCCCTTGGCGCGAACCGTACTGCTGTGCCTGCGAATAAAGTAGGCCCAATCGTTGCGCTCCGCGCTAAGACTCGTTTTGGCTTTGTAAGGACGGGTTTCGCCGCCAGGCGCCCAGAGCACGAGGATGGCCTGACCGTCAATATTGTAAATCCCTGTAAGCGGGTGATAATAAGGGCGAATCGCCGAATGCCCCAGATTCAGCAGTTCTTTGTGGATTGCATCAATGGAATCGGGCGCGATGCCCTTGGGCGGCAGTACAGGGCGGCCTTCGCGTTCCTCAACGCCCAGGACTACGTAACCGCCACCAAGGTTGTGGAAGTCGTTGGCGAATGCGCAGATCGTATGCAGGACGCTTTGCGGGTTCCAGCCCGCCTTGTACTCAATGCGCTCGCCTTCAATGGTGCGCTGCCGCAGCAGGTGGTCGATATTTATGGGTAGATTGCCGATCATGCAACCAATATACGTTCTCATGAATTCACAGAGAACCGGGACAACCCGTTTACTCTGCGCAGGACGAAGCATCGGTATCCGCCACAAGGTCGCAAAACACGAAGCGCTCCCGTTCGACTATTTCTCCGATAGATACCGGAACCGGGTGGCGAAAAATGGGCCCGTCGAACACGAATGTATGGAACTCGCCGTGCTCGCCGCAAGGATCTACCTCCGCCGGAAGATCCGCCAGAAACGCCTCGTCGAACAGACGACCGGCAAACGAGGCATCCAGAACCGCCGGGTCCACGCAAACCACTACGGCCCTGAATCCGTCCGAGACGAACCGGCGCGCGAGTGCTGCGGTGTCGCGCCGCCAGATCGGAAACAGGCATTCGAGCCCCTGCGCCGCCAGCTGCGCTTCGCGATAGACGCGCAAGTCTTCAAGAAAGATGTCGCCAAAAGCCACGCGCCGGACGCCCTCGGCCTGCAATCGCGCAAAGGCGCGACCCATTTCGCGCTCGTAGACCGCATTGGAGGAACTGGGCGGAATGACGACTTCGACGAGCGGAATGCCGATAGCGTCCGCCTGTCGCCGCGCAAGCGTACGGCGAACGCCGTGCATGGTTACCCGGTCGTACGGAACGGTTACGGTCGTCAGCAATTCCCTGACGACATATGTCCCGGCCCGGCGAATCTCATGCAGCGCAAGCGCGCTGTCCTTGCCCCCGCTAAAACACAGGGCGATGGATTCAGCGGCGCTATTCATTCGAATGCCGCGCGCGGCACGCCAGACTGACGAATAATCGAAAGCAGTGTCCCGACACGCAATTCCCGATGATTGGGAACAGGCACGGTGCTGGTCGTATTTTCCTGAACCTTCTGCATCACGATATGGCTTCCGCGCCTTCGCACTTCCACAAATCCATGGGAAGCCAGTATCTTGCAAACTTCCCGCCCCGACAAAACGCGCAACTTAGCCAACGGCAACCTCGACGCGGGTTATATATACTTCCGTACAAAGCCGTCGGTCTATTTCGCTTGCGGACGCCGTCTCGAAGAAAAGCCCGAGCGCTTCCTGAAGATTTTCATGCGCTTCGGCGACGGTGCTTCCCTCGCTCGCGACATCTATTTCGGGACATAGCGCCACATAGCCATCTCGCTCGCGTTCTATGATCGCAGTTAACTGTATGTTCATTGCCGCCTTGTTTGGTTGGTTACCGCTATGCCATGTCAATCCGTTTTTTGCCCATATCTCTGTATTGATCGCGCCCCTGTTCCTTCGCTGGTCCATGCGCCCCGCCGCTCCAGATGCAATGCGACCAAGCATAATATCGCGCTCCGGCTTGTCGAATGCAATAGCCCTATGGATGCTCCGGCACCGTCTCCGCATCCATGTTTTCCACACCAATCCATACGCAAAAGGGCAGACCACAGCCGGCCTGCCCTTCGAAAACGCTGGATGCGCCGCCTCGCGGTTGCAGGCGGCACGGCAAGCAAGCGGCGGCTTATAACGCGCCGGCCTGCACGGCGTGATACTCTGAAATCACGCCAGAAACCAGCGACCGGTATTCTGCGTCGGCCATGCCGCCAAGGTGCGCCACATGCCGCCTGGCTCGCCAGGAATCGATGGAGCGCAGCGCTGCGACCGCAAGACGACGGTTCGATCTGGACTCGTCTTCCTCGGCTACTTCGGCAAGCGTCGCCGTCAGTTTGGGCAAGTCAACCCGGTCAAAATCAAGCGTCGCATACACGATCACGTTCTTCAGGGTCTGGCTGCGAACCTGCGCATGCGGCGATTCGAGCGACATGGCGATCTGCCTGGCGACCAGCCCGTCAAGCCGCTCGGGATTCGCAGAAGCATGGTCGTTCTGCGACCACGCAGGCGCAATCGGAACGAAACCGATCGCCAGCATGGGAACGAGCAGGAAAAGGGCTTTCAATTTTGCGGAGACTACATGCATGTTCATGGCAATGCTTCAGGATGAAGAGGTGATGGAAATGGTTCCGCCCAGGATGAGCGCGCCCGGCCCGACCCGACGGACGGAGCGCTGGAACAAGCATCGTCTACGGAAGGCTCCCGAGGCAAGTTACAGGGGCAGCAACAATTTTTTATTTATTCATCGAGCAAGGAATGGACGGCCATGGCCTGCCGAATATGCTCCTCCAGCTGTTCGGGATGGTCGCTGCCCACATACAGCGCCTGGCCGTTGGAAAGCGTAAGCACCACAGCCTGGTTGCCGCGAGCGGTCCAGGCCTTCTTCTTCCCCATTCCGCGCACGCCCCACCCTCCAAACTCGGCGAGGGGACGGTAGCGCACGCTTTTCAGAGACGCGATGTCCGCAAAGCGCACCGACTTTTTCACCAGAGGAATCGACCCGAGATAAATGAACAAACGGGTTTCCTCCACCCGGACGTTAAGGCCGCCAAAGATATACTGAACGGCCCAGCCCAATCCCAGAATGGCCGCCATGGAAAGGAGGCGACCCGGCAGGCCGTACTCCGCGTTCAATCCGAACGCAAAGGGAAGCGCCGAAGCGCCCAGCGCGCCCCATACTATCCACCCTACCCACCGGGGCCAGGGAGAATATTCGCGGTATGAGACAGGTTCCACAGGCATGGGAAATGGCGAACGAGGCGGTGTTGATCAGGGCATTTTGTACCTGTACGGAAAACATCGCTTCGGGATACACCGGCAAATTCAGCGCCCGCAATGAAAATCAGCGACCCTATTCCGGCAGGCGCTCGATCGGCCCTTGCGGCCCCGTCAGAATCACCCGGCTCCAGGTAGCATCGTCGTCGCCGTCGCCGTACACCATGAAATGTCCGCCGTACGCCCCGCCGTCGGGATCGCAATGCACGATCATCAAGCTGTATTCGTCCCCGGCGGCGGGCGCAGTCCAGCGCGGGTCGCTGACCGGGAAAAACGCATCCATGCGTACGCGCGCCTCCAGTTTGAAATCGCCGGGACCGGTTCCCCAGGGATCGAATTGCAACGCGTAATCCACCATGTCGTCCGGCATCTGCGCCTCCTGATACGTGTCTTCCGGGGTGCCGTAACGCCACCAGGCTCCGTACTCCGGCATGGACGCATCCGCCACGAAGCAAAACGCATTGTCGCCGCGTCCGAACCGTTCCGGCGCATGGTCCCGGGGCGCCTCCATGAACCAGCAAACGGAATCCTTGAACATCCAGCGGCGAGGAGCATGGTCCGGATCGTCCACGTCGTTCGCATTGTCATGCACCTCCGCGCCGAAATACAAATAGGTCTCGTCCCACGCCATATAGTACCGGGCGCGCAGATCGTCCTCCAGCACGGGTTCGTCGGGCGCCTGGTCCGTCAGGCGGTTGCGGGCGCCGCCATCGTACCAGGACGCATGGCGCAGGCGGTAGATATCCCACACGCCGTCATGGTGCGCGGCGTGCTTCCATTCATCGAGATCGCCGTCGACGACGGGCGCATTCGCAAGGTACGGCATATGAAGCGGCGGGGGTTCTACCAGCCTCTGGGCCTGCGCAGGCAGGGCGAAAAACAGCCCGCAGGCCGCGCACGCAAAGAAGGAAGCAAGGATAACACGGAGCATGGTCGTAGCCTTTACAGGAAACAGGTCGGGCGAACGCAGCGCGGATCAAGAGAAACGAAACAGGGCGGGCGAAACGGAATGCGGCAAGGAATGTCAGCGGGGACGGCGGTCTGCGCGCGGGACGAAAGAGCGCAAATACGCGGCGCTCTGGCGCAGAGCCAACTTCCGGCCCTCCAGCGAATGTTCGTAGGCGCGATCCTCCACCTCCACGCAAACCGGTCCGGCGTAGCCGGCGTCGGTCAATGCGGAGAAAAAGCGGCCCCAGTCTACGTCGCCGAGTCCGGGCAATTTGGGCGTATGGTATTCCAGCGGGGTGGCCAGAATGCCCACCTCGTCCAGTCGATCCCGGTCCAGGCGAGCGTCCTTCGCATGCACGTGAAAAAGCCGGTCGGCGAATGCGCGCAAGGGGCGCAGATAATCCATCTGCTGCCAGATCATATGCGACGGATCGAAATTCAGGCCGAAGCGGTCGCTGGGAATATCTTCGAACATGCGCCGCCAGACAGCCGGACTGTACGCCAGATTCTTGCCCGCGGGCCACTCGTCTTGCGTGAAAAACATGGGGCAGTTCTCAATGGCGATGCGTACGCCATGCTCCTCCGCAAACGCGACAAGCGGTTTCCACACGGCCAGGAATCGCGGCCATTGCTCCGCCACCGAACGCGTCGGGTCCCTCCCTGCGAACGTATTTACGAGGTCTACCCCAAGGAGCGCGGCGGCGCGCACGACCTGCTTGAGATGCTCGACATATACGGCCGCTTCGTCCGGGTCGGACGCAAGCGGATTGGGATAATACCCGAGGCCGCTGATTTCCACGCCCGCGTCTTCGACAACCGCGCGCGTCTGCCGGGCGTCCGCCTCGGAAAAATCCGTCGCGTCAATGTGGGTCACGCCCGCATAGCGGCGTTCCGCCTTTCCCCGGGGCCAGCAAAGCAACTCCACGCAGTCATACCCCTCCGCCGCGGCCGTTTCGACCACGCCCCGAAGATCTAACTCCGCGAGAATAGCGCTTACGAACCCGAGTTTCATATCGGTATCCAGCGGGCCTCCCGATGACTCTGGAGAATGGCGTCGCACAATACGATCTCCTTGTGCCCCTCCTCGAACGAAGGATACATCCGCTCGCTCGAACCGCCTCCCGCCACCGCCTCGTAAAACGCGCGAAAACAGTGCTTGAACGTGTCCGCAAAGCCTTCGTTGTGCCCGCCCGGATAGCTGGTAAAACGTCCGGGGAGGTCGTGCAGCAGCGCCGGGTCCCGGACCAGTGCCTGGCTCGGAACGTTGCGGCGCCCTGCCTGGAGCTCGTTGGGGAACTGGCTGCTCCAGGAAACCGACTGCTCTGCGCCGGAAATTTCGTACCGAAGGCAATTCTTGTATCCCGCCGTAACCTGGGAAACCCACAGGCTGCCCCGGGCGCCCCCTTTGAAACGGAAAAGCACGCTGCCGCAATCCTCCGTGTCGATGTCGATCTCCTCCACCTCCCCTTCATAGGCCCCGCTGAATGTCTGGACTTCTCCAAGGGGCCGCTTGCGTACGGGATGCACGATCTTCAGGTCCGCCAGTACGGCCTCTACCTCCAGCCCCGTCATGGACGTAACGAGATCGATCCAGTGCGTACCGATGTCGGATACGGCGCGCAGCGGACCGCCCTTGTCGGAAAGTACGCGCCAGTTGTAGTCCGTATCGTACAACAGCCAGTCCTGTACGTAGCTTCCCACCACCGAATGCAATGCGCCCAGTTCCCCGCCGGAAATCATGCTGCGGACCTGCAGGTTCATGGGATAGAAACGCTGATTGTAACATACGCCCGCCTCCAGTCCCGACGCGCGGGCCGCCTCGACCAGCGCCGCCGATTCCGCGGCATTCATGGCAAGCGGCTTCTCGCACATCACATGCTTGCCGGCTTCGAGCGCGCGCAGGGAATATTCGTAATGCAGCACATTCGGCAAGGCAAGATGCACGGACTGCACATCCGGGTCCGCAAGCATGTCGCCAAGGCTTGCATAGGCTTTGGGCAAACCCATGGCGCGGCGGGCTTGTTCGGAGCGTTCCGGACTGCTGCCGAGGACGCCGGTTACATGAACATTTTCCAGCCGCCGGAGCGCCTCGATATGTACGGGGCCTATAAATCCGGAACCCGCTACGGCTACGCCAATCATAATGCTTACCTCAACCAGGCTTTTTTAACGTCGGGATTGCCGGCCGTGTCCAGTCTTTCCATCTGATCGTCGGAAAGCGTAACGTCCGCCGCGCCAAGATTTTCTTCCAGTTGTTCGAGGCGGCTGCCGCCAAAGAGCGGGAGAATGCCGTTGCGCAGCATCCAGGCGATCAGCACCTGGTTCGGGGTGGCTTCTACCTCCTCGGCCACGCTCCGAAGGGCGGCGAGGCGCTCGTCCGACTCCGGTCCGGCGAACTGGGCCGGCACAGGCCGGTCCTCCCGCGTGTACGCTCCCTGCAATAGCACCGAATATCCGATGAGCGTAACGCCATGATGGCGGCAATACCGCTTCATATCCTCGGTAACAAAGATTTGCGGCCCGAAATCGGCGCCATGCCGGGGGCGCAGGTAGGTAAAGCGCTGTTCTACGGCCTGGTATGGCATCCAGCCCCGCTCCTCGGCCAGCTTGCCCGCTTCGGCAATGCGCCAAAGCCATACGTTGCTCGCCCCGATGGCGCGCACCTTGCCTTTCTGGATCAGCCGGTGGAACGCCTCCATGGTTTCTTCCATGGGCGTATCGAAGTCGTCCCGGTGGGCATAGTACACATCGATATAGTCGGTCTGGAGGCGGGCAAGGCTTTTGTCGCACTCCCGTTCAATCTCGGCGGCGGAAAGGCCGCCGTCGCTTCCGGGATAATCGAATCCGAGTTTGGACGAAATCTGCATCTTGTGGCGTACGCCGCGCTCCTTCATCCAGTGTCCGATCATTGTTTCGCTTTCGCCCCCGGAACAGCCCTCGACCCAGCTCGAATAGAAATTGGCGGTGTCGAGAAAGGTGCCGCCCCGGTCGTAAAACAGGTCGAACAAGGCAAAAGAGGTGGCCCGGTCGATTCGGCTTCCAATCAGGTCCGTGCCATAGGAAAGCGCAGACACTTCCACGTCGCTATGGCCAAGTTTCCAGGTTTTCATAAGACGGTAATCAGGAATGGCTATGGATGCATGATAACAGGAAATGACCGCGCAGCGAGGCATTCGAGCCAGCGAAAACGCGGGGGCGCAGGCCGGCCATGCGGTCAATACAAGATGGATACCCCTCCCGGACGGCGGGTAACGCCCGGCCCTTCGAATTCGATCCGGTCGAAGCGGGCTACCACGCCCCGCTCGGGGCCCTGGAACACCACGTACAGGTCGCGCGCGCCCTCCGGGGCCTCGATCGGAAGCGACCAGGACATCCAGTGGATAACGGGCGGGCCGTCCTCGCGCTCCTCGATGCGGGATTCTTCAGGCGGCGAAAAGGCGGTTTCCGCCAGAATCGGCCCGTCGGCGGCGTCCAGCCGCACTTGCACTACGCCCGCTGCTTCGGGTACAAGGTATAACGCAAGCGCATGGACGCCGTGGAGGTTCATGGCGGAAAACGAGACATGCTCCGCATGCTCCATCTCGAGATACACCTCGGTTTCGTCCGGGAATCCGGGGCGCTGCCGATTGCCCGTAATAACCAGGTTGTCGCCTTCGCCCATGGAGCGGTTCTCGGCCTGCACCACATTCGGGTACAGGATCGCCTCGGCCGACGACGTAAGCGCGGGCGTACCCGAATCCGTGTAGCTCGCCACCAGGCGTACGTACCGGTCTATAATGTACGGCCCGTTGTCAGGGTCGGGCACGACATTGAACGCACCGGTATTACCCCGGTGCATGTGCAGCGGACGTTCATGGGTGTCATGTCCAAGAAAGGGTTGCAGGGTAATGCGCGAACCCGGACTGGCCAACACGCCTTCCTCCGCGTCAAGCGCCTGCACTTCATAGGGAATCGCCGTATTCATGGGCGCGATGCCCCCGAAGGGCGGCCATGCGATGGCTACTTCGGGCGCCGTGTTGCCGGCGGCAACCGTTATTTTCGTCTCCGAAACCATGCCTTCGACGTCCGTCACTGCGAGACGGGCCGTATGCGTTCCGGGCTCGGCGTAGATATGCTCGGCGGTCGGCGTTTCGGCGTCCGCAACGCCGTCTCCATCGAAGTCCCAGGAAAAATGCAGATCGCCCCCGTTGCGGGATGCGGAAGCCGACCCGTCGAAGGCCACGGCAAGCGGCGCCGGGCCGGACAAGGGTTCTGCGGTCGCAAGGGCTTTTGGCGGACGTTTCTTGTTTCCGTAATAATCGATGCGGACCAGTTGTCCGTCGCGATTATGCCCCCAGAATTCCTGCCCCCACTCCAGCACGTACAGCGTCTGATCCGGCCCCAGCGCAACATCGACCGGGCGGGTATACGGAATTTCGGGAGTAAACGCCGTGATTTCCAGGACGTCCCCATGCTCGTCGTTGAGCGCTTCCTGAATCCAGTTGCGCGCCCATTCGAACAGGATGACTTTACCGTCGAAATATTCGGGCAATGCGCGGGGGCCTGCGATTTCCGGATCGTAACGATATACGAATCCGGGCGCCGCCGACATGCCCCCCACGCCCATTTCGGGAAATTCTTCCGACGGGCCGTAACTATAATAAATCCAAGGCAATTGCGCAGACGGCAGTTCGCGCAATCCGGTGTTGTTCGGGGAATCGTTGATCGGATTTTCCGGGTCGTACCAGCCGCCGTATTCCTCTGTCTCGAAATTCAGGTCGCGGTACGACGCATTGGGACCCACAAAATAGGGCCAGCCAAAGAAGCCCGGCGTCCGGGCCTGTCCGAATTCCTCCATCCCCTGGGGGATTTTTCCTTCTACGTACTGGTTTCCCGGCCCCACGTCGCCCCAGTACATCCAGCCGGTTTCCGGGTCCACCGTAATGCGCCACGGATTGCGATGTCCCATCGTATAGATTTCTGGACGGGTAAGCGGGTCGTCGTCCTCGAACAGATTGCCTTCGGGAATCGTGTACGAGCCGTCCGGCTGCGGACGGATGCGAAGCACCTTCCCGCGCAGATCGTTCGTGTTGGCCGAAGTCCGCTGCGCGTCGTATAGCGAACGTCCCGGACGCTCGTCCGTGCGCGGAGCCACCCCGCCCGTATTGTCGCCCGTGGCCAGCCACAGGTTCCCGTGCTTGTCGAAATGGAGCTCTCCGGCGCTATGGCAGCAAAGTTCGCGCTGCATGAACACCTCCAGCACAATAACTTCGCTGCCCATATCCAGCCGATTTCCCCGCATGGTGAAGCGAGACAGCCGATTCGGATCCTGACTGAGCGGCATGTAATAAAAATAGACCCAGCTGTTTTCCTCGAAATTCGGGTCGAGCGCAATGCCCAGCAGCCCGTCCTCGATCTTCATGGAAGTGGGAATCCAGCCCGCCATGACCGTCGCTTCGATAGCCGGGTCCCATATCTTCACCGCGCCGTCCCGTTCGATCCAGAATACGCGCCCGTCCGGCGCCACCTCAAGTTGCATGGGGTACGTCGTATCGCCGTCGAGCACGACCTCCTCGTAGGACCCTTGCAGCGTAGCGCCAACGTCCCCGTCTACGCGGCCCGCCGCCCACAGCATGGCCTGGAGCAAGTGTTCGCGGAAGAGCGGCTCCTCGTAGCTTTCCGAAGTATGGCCGCCGCCGGTATACAACGCCCGGCCTCCATCGTATTCGTGCGCCCATGCGATGGGATGGTCGTCGCCCATCTTGCCGCCTTCGTAACTTTTTTCCACAAGGGTAGCCAGGACATGCACCTGGCCGCGCGGATTCGCCTTGTAGTCGTACCATTCGTCCGTGCGGGTCCAGCGCGCGGGCAGGTGCGCCGTGGCCGGAAAGGTCCGGTCGAGTACGGCGATATCCGCTTCCTGAATATGCGGATGGCTCTCGAAATACGCGCCGACCAGCTGACCATACCAGTCCCATTCGTATTCGCTGTCCGCCGCCGCATGTATGCCGACATATCCGCCGCCTTCCTGGATGTACCGCTCGAAGGCCGCCTGTTGCTCGTCATTCAGCACATCGCCGCTCGTATTCAGAAACACCACCGCGCCATAGCCAGCCAGATTCGACCCGGAAAAGGCCGCGGCGTCCTCCGTATGCTCGACGGAGAATCCGTTTTCTTCGCCGATTTCCCGTAGCGCGCGGGCGCCGTCTTCAATGGAATCGTGACGGAATTCCGTCGTTTTACTGAAAACGAGGACGGACAGGTCGTCCAGCGCGGCGCCCGGATCCTGGGCGACCGCTGGCGCGAACGGGACCAGGCTCGCGGCAAGCAAACTGGCGACAAGCAACGGAAGGAACAGGCGGGGCGCGCGCCCCTGCCCTATTGGCTCTTCGTACATCATAAATAACTTACAGGATACTCTGATTAAATCCACGAAGCTCAGAGGCTGCGAGGGGTGCGCTGGCAAGGAATGACGAAGCAATGTGGTAGGCCCCACATAATGAGGAATGACACAGCCAGCGTGCCGCTCGCAGCCTCCCGAAGGGCGCGTCACGTCCCCAATGACCCGAATCTACGATTTTTTCTGCTGATTTCATCGATACAAGCATGACGACTTGTCAGGCAAACGTGACGCGCTGAGCGAAGTGGCTTTGATCAGAGTATCCTATAATTCGGGGGGTATAAAAAACGCGCAACCTGCTTTTCAGGCTCACCGGTACGCCGGATTCAGCGCGCGCTTGAGCGAGGACGCGTCGTCGAGGCGCATGATGCGCGCATGGCGATACCAGACCGGACGCCCGTGATCCTGCAATCCGATGCGGCCTTCCCGAGCAAAATCCCGCAGAGCCCGCGGAAACTTGTTCCTTGCGCCGCTTGGATTCATGTTCGGTTCGATCCACTGATCCAGGTCCGCCGCAGCTACGCGCACGCCATTCACTTCGGTGATAATCTGGTTGTCGAAAGCGAAAACGCGCAGCCAGTTCCATTCGCCCGGCGGATGCACAGGGTTGTGGCGCGGCTTGACCAGGTCGTAGAGCGTGCCGGTGGTGCTTCCCTGGCTCGTCGAGTGGCCGTACGAATTGTTTACCTGCACCTCGATGCCCGTATAGACGGGATCGGCGATATCTTCCGTACGAATGAAAATGCCGCTGTTCGAATTTTCCACCGTTTTGAACTCGACTTCCAGTACGAAATCTCCGTAGGTGTCTTTGGCCCACAGGTAATGTTCGTTCGGCATGGAATTGTCGAATTCGCGGTCGAGCAGGATCATGCCGTCCCGGACTACCCAGGAATGGCCTTCGCCGGCAACCCAGTTCTCCATATCCTCCTCCTGCCCGTCGAACAGGATTTCCCAGCCTTCCGGATAATCCATGCGCGCGATATCCTCCCGCTGCGCGTCGTCGATCGGGTCGATCCAGATATTACGGAATTCGATGATGCTGGAGGTGGGATCCATTTCGCCCGTCTCTTCGATCATGCCACCATGGTGCTGAAGCCCGATGGGACCGCAAGCGGGAATGCCCGGAACGAGCGCGTCGTGGATGACCTCCTTCCCGTTCAGGCGCACCGTAACCCGATCCCCGAGCATCCGGATGTCAAATTCGTTCCATTCGCCTATCGGATGATCCATTCGTTTGGAGGGCACCGCCGCCGCCCGCACTTCCGGCGCATTGTCCTCGTTCGTACGCACTCCCCAGAGTTCGCCGGAGCCCACGCCCCAGTTCCATATATTCGCCTGGTCGTACGACCCGCGCAGAAGAATGCCCGAATCCGAATTGGGCGTGGGCGCAGTGACCAGGTTTCCGTCGTCGTCCCTTTCATACGTCCCGTCCGGCAGGATATTCGGCATGTCGTACAGGCCCGACGCCTCCGGGAAGCGCCATTCCACATGCAGGTTGTAGTCGCAGTACTCCTCCTCCGTAAAGAGATGCTTCTCTTCCGCCTCCGAGAGCGCGTCGTACTTGATCATGAAGTCCTCGACCTTCCAGTGCCCGCCGTCGCCTTCCGGCACGACCCAGCCGTCGAAGTTCCGCCCATTGAACAACGTGCCGTATTCGCCCCAGGCACGCCACGTTTCGTACTCGTCGTACGTGGGCAAGCGGTAGGCGTCGCCCGGCGTAGGCGGTCCGCCTTCGTTGTAGAAAATGTACAGACCCGCCTTGCTCGGATTCACGACATCGTTGCGCCCGTCGCCATTCATGTCCGCCACATGCACGTTCATGCCCATGCCAAACGCATAATTCGGCGGCGGATTCAGGCTCGCCTCGTATCCGTACCGGGGCAGGTGGTTATAAAACAGAATGTGCCGCTTCGGATCGCCCCCGTTCAGATCGTACCAGAAACCGAAAAGCGGCTCGAACGCGCCAATGTCCCTGCCGTAGTGCGCCATCAGCCGCCGCCCCGTCACCAGATCGTCCTTGCCGTCGCCGTTCAGATCGCCCAGCGCGATCGTGTGAAACTGGGTGAATTCGGTTTCGAGCCAATGCAGCTCGAACGACCGCTCGCCGTTCTCCATCTTCTGCTCGTACCAGGCCAGGCCGTACGCATGCGCAGACCCGATAATGACATCGTTCAGGCCATCCTCGTTCACGTCGTGCACCAGAATCGGATGGGAGGCCGCACTGGCGATCCGCTCCTTGAGCGACTCGAACTTCCAGTCGTCGTGGTAGGTCCACATGCCCTTCGCCGCTTCGCCGCCCGGATTCTCGTACCACCCCAGCGGCGTAACAATGTCCGGGTCGCCATCCATGTCGATGTCGCCCAGGCCATTGCCGTGCATATCTACGTCGTCGCCTATGACATGCTCAATGAAATACGGGTGCTCGTCGATATGCTCCAGCCAGGTCATGCCCTGATCTTCGTAGAGCGCCCAGTGGTTCACCAGAATATCGTGGTCGCCGTCGCCGTCGATGTCATGATGCCCTTCGACGCCCTCCATATTGAACGCCTGGTGCACCTTGTGCGAAGCCCAGGTATCCACCTTGTTGCACGGATTTTCGTACCAGTAGGCGCCCTTCATGAACATCCAGCCGGAACTTACGATATCCATGCACCCGTCCCCGTTCACATCCATGGGAAACTCGGCGTTGTTCTCCGTCTCGGGACCGTTCACATCGCCGCCGCTGCGGAAATTTTCGTGCTTGATCCAGAGCGGCGCCTCGTACCAGTTGCGACCGGCCACGAGGTCCAGGTCGCCGTCGTTGTCGATGTCCACGACGCTCGCAGTCTCCGAGAAGGGACCGAACCAGTAGGATCCGTTCGCCGGATCGTGCGGCGGTCCGTCCACCTTGACGGGTTGGAAAAAAACAGTGGGTTCGGGGGCCTGCGCATGGGCATTCGCAGGCATAAGAAAACATCCCGCCGCAAGGAGCGGCAGCAAGGTCGTAATGCGCATGATTACAGATCGGAAAGGGGATGAAAAACGCGAACGCAAGCGGAGCGGGCGCGAACTACCCGGCCATCGTAGCGATGGCGGCTCCGGCGACCATAAGCACGGCCCCGACCAGTTGCACGAGGGAAATAGGCTCATGGGCCGAGAACCACCCGAAATGCGACATGATCAGGCCGCCGATCACTTGCCCGGCAAGCAGAACGATGAAGAAGTTGCCGGCGCCCACTTTCGGAATGGACCAGGCAATGGCGAACACAAGGCAAGCGCCCATCGCGCCCGCCGTCAGGAGCAGGGGGTTTACCATCTTCAGGCCGCCGAGGGCGCCTGCTTCCCAGCCCGTCAGGCCGACCACGATCGCCATAATCCCTCCGATCGTCCAGAAAACCGCATTCGCGACGCGGGGATTAGCCATGATTTCGCCTACTTTGGCGTTCATGGCAAGGTGGAGCGCAACGATGACGCCGAGCGCCACCACAAAAAGAAAAAACGGGAGTTTCATTGAGGCGAGATATTTTTGGTGGGTGGGGAATGCGCGCAGCAAGGCCAAGCGGCGGGCGGATCCCTCCCGAACCGCAATGCAAGCGCGCACAGGCAAACAGGGTACTGCGAAAAAAAGTCTTAATCAAGTCTTGATATTCGAACCCGGGAACGTGGGATATGCTTTCCGGGCCGAACGCGCCCTGCGCCGCGTGCACAATGGGTGAATACGCAGAAAAACAAGGCCGCAATTTTGAACAATTCATCAAGTTTTGCGAACTTGTAAGGATATGCGTTTTGCGAACGCCCTTCGGGATGCAGTTCGCCGCCACCCATGCGATCCTGCCCCTGCCGGACGAAATGTACAGTTCATAACGTACAATCCAGGTCCCGCATAGAATAACGAACGTTCATGCCTGCCTCTTCAGATCACGCTCGCCCGCCCTCCCGGCTGTCCCGCCGCGCCTTCCTGCGCGCGGCCGGCAAAACAGGGGCTGCGCTCGCCGCCGCCCCGCTCATCGTACCGCGCAACGCGCTTGGCGGCCCAGGCTTTCGGGCGCCCAGCGACACGGTGAACGTGGCTTGCGTGGGCGTCGGGGGCATGGGCAAGGTCAATCTGGCGAACATGAACGAAGTCGCCGTAACGGCCTTGTGCGACGTGGACCTGGATTTCGCCGCGCCCGCTTTCGAGACCTGGCCCCGGGCGGCCCGATACCAGGACTTTCGGCGCATGTTCGACGAAATGGGCAACGACATCGACGGGGTCGTGATCGCCACGCCGGACCATACGCACGCCATCGTAACCCTTGCGGCCATGCAGCGCGGCATGCATGTCTACACCCAGAAGCCACTTACGTGGTCGGTATGGGAAGCCCGCCAGTTGGGCCTGGCCGCCCAGCGATACGACGTGGTCACCCAGATGGGCAATCAGGGCCGTTCCGCTCATGACCTCTACGACGTCGCGGAGCATATACAGGGGGGTTCCATTGGAGAAGTAAGCGAAGTGCATGTGTGGACGAACCGCCCCATCTGGCCGCAGGGCATGAACTTGCCTTCCGTGCTGAAACGCAAACCGGAGAACATAGACTGGGACCTGTACCTCGGCCCCGCAGCCGATATGGCCTACGATCCCGCCTTTCATCCGTTCGTATGGCGCGGCTGGACGCCCTTCGGCACAGGCGCGCTCGGCGACATCGCGGCGCATTCCTTCGCCTACGTGGCTACGGCGCTGGAGCTGGGGCCGCCCGCCACGGTCGAAACCCGTTCTTCCGCCTTCAACGGCCATGCCTATCCGGTCGCTTCGACCACCTTCTTCGAATTTCCCGCGCGCGGGGAGCGCGGCCCGGTTCGCCTCGTCTGGTACGACGGCGGCTTCAAACCCCCGCGTCCCGAGGGCCTTTCCGACGAAGAATGGCTGAATGCGAACGGAACCATGTACGTCGGCTCCAGGGGCGCGTTACTGCATATGGACGGCATACGCTTCCTGCCCGGCGATCTGGCGGAAAACGCGCCGCCCCGCCGCTACGACCGCATCGCGGACGAAAGCCACGAAAACAACTGGGTGCGGGCCATCCGGGGAGAAGAAAACGCTTCGTCGCCTTTTTCCTTCGCCGCGCCGCTCACGGAAACCGTGCTGCTTGGCGTGGTTTCGCTCTTTGCAGGCAATAAAAAGATTCACTGGGACGCGGAGAATTTCCGCATTACGAACCTGCCGGAAGCCAACCGGCATTTGCGCCGCGCGCCGCGAAAAGGCTGGGAGCTCCCGGCCGTGGACGCGGGATAACGCCGGCCGCGCAACCATCCTTCCTGTCATCAACGAAAACCCTGTTCCCATGTACACACGTACGCTTTCCCTGCTCGCTGCACTCTTTTTCCTTGCAGCGGGATGCGCCTCCGGTTCGGAAGAGGCGGATCATACCGCCATGACCGAAGACGAAATGACGGAGCCCATGGCCATGGCCGACCCGCACCCGGACACATCCGAACCCGGATGGACGCCGCTCTTCAACGAAGACCTCTCCAATGCGATAAACCCCGAGGGGGTTTGGACATGGGAAGAGGACGTGCTCACCAGCAACGTGGATCAGAGCCTCTTTACGCAAGCCACCTACAACGACTTTGTGCTGGACCTGGAAGTCATGTTCGATCCAGGCGCAAACAGCGGGATCATCCTGCACGCTACGGAGACGGACAGCAGCGCCTGGATTCCCTATTCCCTCGAAGTGCAAATCGAGGATAGCTATCCCATGGCAGATTCTGCCCGGCATCATCAGGAAGCCGGCGCGTTCTATGGGCACGTGCCCCCGTCGGAGCAACGCATCAAGCCCGCCGGAGAATGGAATCGCTACACGGTCACCGCGCGGGGCGATTCTCTGTGGACGGCGGTCAACGGCATGGAAGTAAGCCGGATCGACATGAGCGAATACCACTCCGCCGAAACCAACCCGGACGGTTCGGAAATCCCGGAATGGCTAAGCAATCCGCTGGCCGAACTCGTCACCGAAGGACATATCGGATTGCAGGGCAAGCATGGAGAATCCGGCGTCTGGTTCCGGAATGTCATGATCAAGTCGCTGGAATAATCCCTGCGCGAGAATCTGTGCTCGCCAGCCATAATCGTATCCGCTTGCAAGCAAGGCGCGTCCCAGGCCCCGTTGGTCGTATTTTCGATTTCATCGGGCTTGGGGCGCGCTTTTATTCACCCTCCTTGCGGAGTTTATTTTTGCGGACACAATCAGCGCATTCTTAATCAGCGCAGCCTCGCGTCTATGAAGCATTTCCTTCGAGCGATCCTGGTCGCAGCGGTTCTTTCCGCCTGCCAAACCGGCGATGGATATTCTCCAGACGAGACCAGCGCGCCAGGCGGCCCGCCCGTCGCGCAATCCGCGAACGACGCGCCGCCGCCCGCCGATACCCTGATAGCCGCCGAAACGCCCGTCGAGCCCGCGCCGCTCCCCCCGATTCCAGACCCGCCCGAACGCACATTCGCCTTCGAGAAACCAGAGCATGTGCGCGGCCTGTACCTCAATGCGTGGTCCGCAGGGTCGCCGAAACGACTGGCGGAACTCGCAGCGCTGGCCGAACGCACCGAGATCAACAGCTTCGTAATCGACGTCAAGGATGCCACCGGGTACGTAAGCCATCCCACCGGGGTGCCGCTGGCGCGCGAAATCGGGGCCCACGGCGATGTCCGCATCCCGAACCTGACCCGCCTCCTTGGCGCACTCGAAGAGGCAGGCGTCTATCCCATTGCCCGCATCGTGATTGCGAAAGACTCCGTCCTGGCGGCGGGCCGGCCCGATCTGGCCGTCCAGGATACCGCAGGGGGCGTATGGCTCGACAACAAGGGCCTCGCGTGGATGAATCCACACCAGCGCGAAGTCTGGGACTACCATGTGGCGCTGGCCCGCGAGGTCGCATCGTGGGGCTTCCCGGAAATCCAGTGGGACTACGTGCGGTTCCCGGACGCGCCGACAGAACATATGAGGCGGGCCCGCTTCCCCGGAAGCGATGGCCAACCAAGGGCCGCCGCGATCCGCGACTTCCTGACGTACAGTCGGGACGCGCTTGCAGAAATGGACGTCCGCGTGACCGCCGACGTGTTCGGCGCAACCACCTCCGCCCCTCTTGGATACGACGTGGGCATCGGGCAGGCCTGGGAATCGTTCATCGATGTCGTGGACGCGGCGCTCCCCATGGTGTACCCAAGCCATTACTGGAAGGGCAGCTTCGGCGTTGACGCCCCCAACGAACACCCCTACGAAATCGTGCGCGCGGCGCTGGATAGCGCCGTGAGGCGGTCGGCGAAGATACCGGACGCAGGCGCAACCCGTCCCTGGTTGCAAGACTTCACGCTCGGGAAACCACCCTACGGCGCCCCCGAGGTGCGCGCCCAGATTCAGGCGACCTACGACGCAGGAATCCACGAGTGGGTCCTCTGGAACGCGGGAAGCCGCTACACGGAAGAAGCGCTTGAGCCGCTGGGCGGTTTCGCGGAGGAGCCGCTGTTGCGGATTGCAAACGAATTCGTACCCGCGTCGCAGCGCCACGAATGGCTGGGCAGGCCCGCCGTCGAAATGGAAAAAGATTCGACGGAAACGCTGCAAGCCCCTCCCGGGCAGGTAGCCCCGCCGCCCGCAGACTGAGCCAGGCCGCATCCGGCCAAGCCCAAAGCGCCCGGCCCGCGGCCGCCGCCTCGCCCCCTGCCGCTCATAACCGGAACGTATAGGTGTATTTCAGCAGCAGCGTCCGGTTGTCCGTAAACGGCGGCGCCGGGTCGAAACGGCGGCGGGACGTATTCATGCCGTGGTTGTAGACCAGCCACAGGTCGTTCCCTTCCCGGAAATTGTACCGCAAACGGATATTGGACGAAAGCGCGTCGCTTACGCTGTTGTACTGCAGGAAAACATTGGCCGACGCCTGCGTATTCAGGGCCATCCCGATCCTGAATCGCAGCAAGTGGGCGTGCAACCCGGCGTCGCGGTCCGGGAAGCGAATCCGGCTGTATTCGTAGCGTCCCGTCATTTCAAGGTGCGGAGATACGTACCAGGTGGGGCGCATGGAGAGCGTGACTTTCCAGCCATCGTAAAAACGGCCCGCCTGTAACGCGGGTCCCAGGCGATACCGGTTCGTATTGGATTCCCCGTACGATAACTCCGCCTCCCAAAAAGCGTATTCTCCATCCGGGATGTCTACTTCTCCGATGGAAAAGGAATCGGGCAGCGCCTCGTAGAAGAACCGAAGCCCGGCTTCCCCGCGCGTTCCGTTGCGGGCCCCGTAGCCCCAGCGAGGACCCCATTGCGCGGATTCGACGGAGCCATCCTGGTTCCGCAAATAGGCCGATCCGGTCATTTCGAGGGTATGGAAAATAAGGCGGGCGCCCTCCGGGGGCAGCCACGTATAGGAAAGCGCCTGGTCCAGCAACGTGAAATCGTTGCGTTGCGAGAACCCGACGCCCGGATCGTAATCCGCCCCCGCCCAGGCCAGGATGGAGCGGTACTCCCACTCCCTGCTGCGCCGGCGCTCCATTTGCACGGTCATGCGCCCGCCATTCAACGGACGATACGTCGGGCGAGCGATGCGCAGGTCGTCAAACGAGTGCGCCCACTGGAGCGTCAGGTAGTCGTCCCCGAAAAGCCGAAAAACGCCGTCCAGTCCATAGGCGAAATTGTACGCCCCGTCCGCCCCGATGCGGCTGGTCCCCATCGCGCCCGCGTAGGACCAGGGATTGAACACCTTTCGCCGAAGGCGCAACACCCCGAAATTCTCCGACGAGCGTTCGCCGGATGCTGCGGTCTGCATGGTCAACGCCCCAATGTCCCACTGCCCGAAGCGCCCGGCGCCCCGCGCGCCCCCAAGGATCGGCACAGGCGCGCCGTCTTTGGCAAGTCCGATGCGGCGACTGTGAAAAAGGCGGCTCAATCCCCCCGTCCGAAAATCGAAAATGGCGGCCCGCTCCTGAAAAAACTGGCGCTTTTCAGGGAAAAAAAGCGAGAATCGCGTCAGGTTTATTTGCTGATCGTCGGCTTCGACCTGCGCAAAGTCGGTGTTCAGGGTCAGGTCGAGCGTGGCGTTGTTCGCAAACTGATATTTGACGTCGGCGCCGATTTCCCGCGTCGCGTCGCGGTCGTATTCCCAGGGGGCGCCCGGCTTCTCTTGCCTCGCCGTCTCCCCCGCGCCGCCCAGCCCGTAGCCGGTTACGTACATGGGCAGATCCGGCTCGACGCCCTCCAGCAGGAATTTTTGCGCCAGGGACGGTTTCAGAAACGCCCAGCTCGAAACACGCTCGACCGGCGGAAACACCACCCGCTCGTCCTTACGCACAATCTTGCGTTGCAAGGTCAGCCCCATGATCACCGCGCCGTCCTCGCGGGGCTGGAAACGCAGGCTGGAAAACGGAATGCGCATTTCCGAAAACCACCCGCTGTCGGCAATCACCGTCTCCACGTCCCAATAGGTGTTGAAATTCACATTGATCCAGCCGCCGGAATAAATGCCGCCGCCGCTGGCGTCGTTCGAAATGGCGGCTTCCCGGCGATGCCCTCTTGGATTGCTGTTGAACAGCATGCCGGTCTCGTTGTCGTTGTACGAATCGATCAGAATCTCGAAATGATCGTCGCTGCTGAGCCGGTCCCGGTAGAGCGTGTTGGCGCGAATGCCTTCCGGTTCGCGATCATAGGCGCGCAGGGCAAGGAAAAGATGCTCCTCGTCGTAGGCGATCAGCATTTCCGTGCGCTCGGTCGGGGGCGTTCCGTTGTTCGGCTCGTACTGCGACGGCACGTACGGCTCGACCGACTGCCAGGCGGGTTCAAAACTGAGGCCGTCCAGTTCGACCGGCCCGCCAATGCGCTGCATGACGATAATATCCTGTTTCGGCGTGGTCTGCTGCGGCGTCTGGGCATGGAGCGCGCCAGCAGACCAGAGCAACCAGAGCGACCACGCCAGGCCCGATACGGCAAGCCATCCGCCACGCCGCGCGGCGAACCAGGAAAAAGCGCGCCACGCGCCGACCGAAATACGCAACAGGGGAATCATCTATGGCAAAGGTTCTGTATTTTCAATGTTAAGGGATACTCTGATCAAAGCCACTTCGCTCAGCGCGTCACGTTTGCCAGTCAAGAACGTCATGCCTGAATCATTGAAATCAGCAGAAAAAACCGTAGATTCGGATCGTTGGGGACGTGACGCGCCCTTCGGGAGGCTGCGAGCGGCACGCTGGCTGTGTCATTCCTCATTATGTGGGGCCTGCCACATCGCTTCGTCATTCCTTGCCAGCGCACCCCTCGCAGCCTCTGAGCTTCGCGGATTTAATCAGAGTATC
>JAJECT010000014.1 GCA_022821845.1 Rhodothermales bacterium
CGTAGCCGTAATCGACTGGAAGAGCCGCAAGGTGCTTTCGCACCGCGTCTCGAACACGCTGGACGCGGATTTTTGCGTCGATGCGCTTGAGGAGGCTATCAGTCGCTACGGCGCGCCGGAGGTTTTCAATACGGACCAGGGGGCGCAGTTCACGTCGGAAGCGTTTACCGGCGCGCTGAAGGCGCGCGGAGTGCGCATCTCGATGGACGGCAAGGGTCGCTGGCTCGACAATGTGTACGTGGAGCGCTTCTGGCGCAGCCTGAAGCAGGAGGAAGTCTACCGGCATGCGTACGAGACGGTGGCCGAGGCCAAAAAGGGGATCGCCGCCTACGTCCGCTACTTCAACGAAGAACGTCCGCACCAGGGCCTTGACAACCTCACGCCCGATGACGTATACTACAGACGAAAGCCGCTGACGAAGGCGGCGTAAACCACCGCAACCCTACACATAAAAGCCTGTCCAGTTTTTACGGACCACTTCTTACGTCGTTGGGCATCAGGCTTTCAAGGCCCTGATACGGGATGTCCTTATTACAAAGAATCCATCGCCGCCTCGCTCCATAAACCCCGATTTTCCTCGCGGGCTTCCCGCTCGTGCTCAAGGTACTCGTTGCGGTATTCGAACGTCGTTCCCCTAACCGTCCTCGCATAGCCGCCTTCCACAAGGAGAGCATTGACCAGATGCTTTGGGTCTCCCTGTTCGTCCAGCAACCATACGTACGCCAGGGTTTTTTGGCCATGCATATTGGTTCGGTTGCTGTTGTCGTACTCCAGTTCGACTGATTTCCCTTCTACCAGCGCGACGGCATACTCTCTGGCGCGGCGGCCCAGCGCCTGAATCGCTTCCTGATCCAGACCGCTGCGCTCCATGTCCTCTGCCAGTTTTTGGGAAGGAACCATTTCCGGGGCGTCTATGCCTATCAGGTCCACCATCGTTCCGTCCGAGAGTTCGAACGTGTCTCCATCAAAGATACGGGTCACTGTCAGTGGCGGAACGTTCTGCGCATTGTCCCGCCCATTTTCATTCATAGATTGGATAAAGGCAAAGAACAAGACGCACAGGAACAGGGTAACGAGCAGTACCGTGACAAGTGTTTTCTGCCTTGATGCGCGTTTTTTCGGCGCCGCCGCGGCGATCTTTCGCGCAGGCTTCCTTGTTTCCTTCAGCCGTTGCAATAACGCCTCGCATCCCTCTACGCGCTCCGTCTCGCGCAACGCCAGGCACTGGTCAATGGCCGCCAGAATATGCGGCGAAAACCGTCCCTTGCCCAGTGCTTGGGCAGAAGGCATGGGATCCGCCTCGCCCCGGAACTTGGCGTGAGCTCGTCTCTCTGATCTGACCGGATGAGATGGCTCATAAGGTTTGTTTCCGCCCGCCACCATGCGCCACATCACCGCGCCAATTCCGTACATATCTGTCCATGTCCCCAACTGACCCTCGGCTACCTGTTCAATCGCCGCATATCCTGGGCTGAATGGCGCCATCGACTTGCTGTGCAACGCAAATTCCTGTTTCGCCGCGCCAAAGTCGATAAGCACCGGGCGGTTATCCGCTCGACGAACAAGAATGTTGGCGGGCTTGATGTCCCGATGCAGGACGCCTGCCTTGTGCACCAGGCTCAATCCTTCGAGCAAAGGAATCATTACGGTAAGCAAATCCGCCTCGTCGAAGGGACGTCCTTCGGCTTCTCGCGCTTGCAACAGCTTCGCGAGGGACATGCCTTCTTCCAGGTCCATCACAAGATAGGCCGTGCCGTTGGCCCGAAAGAAGTCCCGGCAAGAGACGATGCCAGGATGCATTCTGAAGCGGATGAGCTGCCTTGCTTCCTGCAAAAAACGCTTCAACCCCTCTTCGAAAAATCCCTGGGAATCGGAACTGACGGGGTGTACGGACTGCCCTTCGCGCACCACGAGTTCCGCAGGCAGATACTCCTTGATGGCGACAGGCCCCAGTTCCCGGTGGTGCGCCAGGTATACTATGCCCACGCCGCCGTGCCCCAACTCCGCCTCCACGACATAGACGCCGTTTAGCACCGTGCCGCCTGGCAAGGCATTGCGCGACGAATGTTCTGCGTTCATAACCTACCGAAGAAAATGCACCGTAAAATTGACGTCGCCGAGGGTCAGGATCCCTCCGTCCCGAACGGCGTGCACTTCTCCCGGTTGCAGAAGGACGCCGTCCAGCCTTGTGCCATTCAAACTGTTTAGGTCCTCAATGATCAGAATTTCGTTTTCTGCGCGCAAACGGGCATGCCTGCGAGAAATACGGTCTATTCCAACCACATAATTCGCATCGGCGGCGGAGCGACCGATTATCTGGCCGGATTCGGACCTTGCCAGGGCGTTCCCGTCGATCTTGATTCGCACTTCCTGTTCTTCGGATTCTTCGCCAATCAAAACTACATCCGGGAAGGTTGCCCTGTCGCGTTCCAACTGGCTCTTTGCGATGGCCAATTCCCGTTCGGATTCATGCATTTTGCGCTTTCGGGCGCGCATCCACAACAGCAACAAGGCAATCATAATAAGGAATAGAATTCCGATACCGACGCCTATGGACCGTTGCATTGTCTGGCGACGCGTAAATTCTTCTTCTTGTTGCCGACGTTCGCGTTCCTGCTGCTCCAGTTGCTCTTCAAGTTCTTGCTGTAGTTGCTCCTGTTCCGTCAGCGCAAGTTCCCGTTCGGATAATTCCTCGTTTTGCGCCTGCAAGCGTTCCTCAAGCGAATCCCTTCTTGCCTGAAGCGCCAGCATTTGTTCCTCGTCTTGCTGCTGCTCTTCGTTCGAGGCGCTTTCGATTCGGGCGAGTTCGCCTTCAAGCGCAATTTTTTCCTCTTCCAGCCGCTGTCGCTCCGCTTCCATTTCCTGTTCCGTTTCCGCCGCCTGTCGGAGCTGCTCCTGCAGAGACAGGCAAGCCTCTTCGGATGTCTGAAAATCTGTTTCCTGGGCATTCAGAAAAGCCACGAGTTCTGTTCGTGCGCCGCTAACCCCAAGATTGGCGTCGCCTACGACCGGACGGCTCAAATTGCCCGCGTTTACAGAGAGGAGTTCGCCGCAATTATTCATAAGCGGCGCCCCAATCTCGTCTTCCTCGACGATCGCTGTGAATCGATATCGGACTTTTCCGTCTGGCGTTTCATAGGGGGAATGCAGGGTGCCCTCGCGTTGGCTTCCTTCCGGGAAAAGCAGATGCACGCGGCGTCCTGTTTCCGGTTCTTCCATGGCGACCGTCGCCGGATCGCCGCTCAGTCCTGGAACTGCCAGCAGGGCCATGCTCGAATCTGCATCGACGGCTTGTACGGAGGCCGCCAGCTGGGCGCCCGTGGCCATGTCGCGGGCCGCGTAGCTATCTCCCTGCGCAATCAGGGGGTAGTTGGTGAGGAGCAATTCGTTTGCTATCAGTACGCCGTAGCCGGTGGCTACTTCTTCGCCCTGCGCCTGAATTGCAAGGTGGAACACGGTGGACGTATCGGCAGGCGCCACGGGCGTCAGCAGCATGAATGCCGGGATCAGAATGCCCGGAATGCTTGTCATTTGTATAGGGCTTACGATTCGATGTCGCCGTTCGGGCGAAATACGATGAGCGTGGCGTTGTCTTGCGAGGGGACGGCGTGATCTTCGACCGCGTTCAGGATGGCCTGGACCAGTTCCGCCGCGGAAAATCGCCCTGCGACGATGTTTTGCAATTCTTCCGGCGAACACGTTTCTACTCCGTCGCTTGCGAGCGCGATCAGGTCGCCGGGCTGGAGTTTCAGCGGTTCCGCCGGCGCGTCGTACAGTTTGATGTCGTCGCCCATCACGGCTTCCAGCAATTGGGATCTTCCGGGGAATTTTGCGGCCTCTTCGCGAGTGATTTCTCCATGCGCTGCGCGCTGATCAAGAAGCCCCCCCATGGAGTGGTTTTCGTTCAGGCGCTGCATTTCCCCGTTTCGGAATAGCCAAAGGGGGCTGTCTCCTACGCTGATCCAGTATAAAGAACGTCCCGCTACGTGGACCGCTACCAGTGTGGTTCCCATGCCGGTCAGGCGGGGATCTTCCTGGATACGGTCGAACAAGGCATGGTTTGCCGCCTTGAGGGCCTGGAGCAGGCGCGCTCTCGGGTTCGATTCGCCGCCATCGTTGACGAACGCATTCCGGAAACGCTCAAGTACGGTTGCGCTGGCTATATCTCCCGCAACATGCCCGCCCATGCCGTCGCCGAGGACGAGCAAGTGACAACCGTTGCCCAGGGACTGGCAGTGCGCCCGATCCTGTTGATGCTTCCGTCGTCCCTGTATTTGTCCCCAGGCAACATCGTCTGTCGCCGTCAATCCGTCGGTTTTTATTGTTCCTTCCATTGAAAATCGTCGTTGCAGAGTGCGACAAAACGCAAGGTGGTTTCGCCGAGAGTGATTCGGCTACCGTCCGGCAGCGGCGTCGGCGACAGGACGGGCTGATCGTCCAGGTACACGAGATTGACCCCCTGACCCTGTCGAATATAGAATCGATTTTGTTTCGGATCGTATATGACCACGGCGTGATCGCTTCGGGAAATCTGCTCGTCGCCGAAATTCAGGCGTACGCGGGAGGTTTCGCCCCGCCCGATGCTGTTTTGCCCGTTGCCGAGTCGGACAGCGGACCCTTTGCCCGGCCCGTCCGTCACCGCCAGCCACCCCACGATGGGGTCCGCCATTCCGGAATTAACGTTTTCCGGCGCCGTGTTCGCCGCCGGTTGGGGATTTCGTTTCGCCTGGCCTCCCGCTATCACCGTTTGCGGCGAATCGCTGGCCTGTTTGTAGCCATGCGCTTGTCCGCCATCTTTGTCTCTGGAGCGCGTTACCAGTCGGGTGGTCGGGTCTTCCGGAAACAGGGATCGGCCCCTCGGTCTCTTTTTCGGATTTTCGTCCGCCCTGTCGCTGCCGTCCTTGCGCGCGTTCTTCGCTTTTTGTTTAATGAACTCTGCCTCCGCTCCATGCACAGGGGTAGAGGGGATATTCACAGGTACGCCATCCGGTCCCAGTTTCTTGGCCATGATATGCTATCGGGTTGTTGTTATGTGCTGTTTCGTTGACCGCTATTCGTTGTAGAGGCGATTGACCAGATTGTCCAGGCAATACTGGCCTGCGCTGTTGAGGGCGACTTCCTCTTTTCCTTGCGCCAGGTGCAGCAGGAATACGAGTACCGCGGACATAATCAGGGCGACCAGCGTGGTGCTGAACGCGACGCCCAGTTCCATAGTCATTACGCCGAGCCAGTTTTGAATGGCCCCCGCTTCGTTCAGGTCGGGCATGTTTCCGGCCGCGGACAGCGCCAAAGCGATGCCCACGACGGTGCCTATAAAGCCAAGGGTTGGAATAAGCCAGACCAGATACCGCAACATATTGTACTTAAGCTCGATTTCGTGCTGCATCAATTCGAGGCTGGAATTCATCAGGCTGTTGGCCTGTTCGATGGATTGGCTTATCTGAAATTGCTGCACGATCCGAACAATAAGGCGTTGCAGACGGAAGTAGCGCGCCTCCTGGACCTGCATAACTTTTCGGTAGATGGGGCGAAGCTCTTTGGATCGCAGCATCGTGCTGTCGTCTTCGGGCAGCAAGCCCTTATCGATCTGCTCCGCTTCTTCGTTAGCGCGACGAAAACGAATCCAGAGTTCTCCCAGTCCAAAGAAGAACATGAGCCACATGACGTTCTGAATCGTGAGCGGATAGGCTTCGCTGCCCCGGTCCAGCAGCAAAGCCGAAAGATGGACATGGCCGGATCCGATTTCCGATTTGGAGAGCATGAGGGTGAGCAGGCCGATCAGGACGCATCCCGAAACGACGGCTATCAGGGCTACGACGAGTCGGTATTGCTGTTCGTTGCCTTCCAGTCGATTCATGAAAATGCCTGCGGCAAGGCTTTTGTATGGTTCGATGGTCCTTGTTCTCGGAAATGGCTCGCTCCCGCGGCGCGCCACTGGAAGAATACGCTATCTATGCTTTCCGGTCAATATCTGGAAGCGAGGCGGCCGCAGGAGACCCTTTGCGTCTCCTGTGAAAGCAGACAATACGCGCGAGCAGAAGTGGTCCGTAAAAACTGGACAGGCGTTTAGGTGTAGGCTTGCGATGGTTTACGCCGCTTTCGTCAGCGGCTTTCGTCTGTAGTATACGTCATCGGGCGTGAGGTTGTCAAGGCCCTGGTGCGGGCGTTCTTCGTTG
>JAJECT010000007.1 GCA_022821845.1 Rhodothermales bacterium
ATATGGCAAACCCCAAGTACACCCCCACCGCCTCGGCATAGGCTTTTGCGCCGCTGCCGCCCTCGCGCAGGGGCCGTGCGTTGACCTCGCTTTGCGGATTGCCCGCGTCCGAACCGAAAAGAGGCATTGCATTCGCCGTCGAGGAAGCGCCCGAGGGAAAGGAAACATCCCCTGCGCCCGGGCCACCCTGCTCTCCGCTGAGTGCAGCGGCCGCGTCCCTTTCGCTTGCAAGAAAATCCTCCCGCGCTCGCTCCTCCGCCTCCGCCACCAGGTCCGAAAACGTCGCGAGCGCCGTCAACTGGCGGGAGGTGAAAAGGTCCGCCCATTGGAGCATTCCATATTCCTGGACGCGGAACCCGAGCGCTCTTGCCGGGAGATTAGTGGCTGGAGACCAGTCTGGCTGCGCCTGCCGAGCAATTGCTTCATGCTCCTCCGTTGGACTCAAATACACGCGCCCGCGGTCTCCCTCGGCGACAATGGCCATCAACCGCGCGCCCATCCGTCCGGATTTCGCCTCCGTTCGTAAATAATCGAACGGCATCGGCGATCCAGACATGAGGCAAAGAAAAGGACTGCCGCTTCCGCCCACTTTCGTCCCCTTTTTCGCCGCCTCCGCATCCTCTGGCGTGCCCGTCCGCGCCTCGAAACGGTATCCGCGCCCCTCTATTACCGGCTCCACGTACGCCTCCTTGCCCTTCTTCGTCGATAGCATGAACGTCGAACAAAGCGGCACCTCCACCTCCGCGAACGCCGGATTGGGACTCTTTACCGTCCGCGCCCAGAGCCATGCAATCACCGTCAACTTGCGCCCCTCGTACCGCTGCAAGTCCGGGCGCCGCCGAACCGTCTCCGCCGTAATCTCAACCTTCGGATACAAATGTCCGATGCGCCGCGCCGCCTCCTCGCGCATCCACTCGCCGTAGTAGCGCACGTCCTCCGCCAGCCCTTGCGCGCCTTTCCAGGTCCGCCCGAGCAGCGAGCCGTCCGCCCGCGCCTGCGGGTTCGCCGGCGCGCGATCCGCAAACCTTGGCGGAATCTCGATCATCGCCTTGTTGATCAAGACCGCCACCGGGTTCAAATCGCTGGCGTGGGCCTCCAGTCCGAGGCGCTGCGCTTCAAGCGGAATACCCCCCCCCCCCGCGAAGGGATCGTGAAAAGCAGGCAGCCGATCCGGGTCGAAAAGATTAGCGGCTTGCGCATCGTCCGCATGGCGCTGGCATGTCCGCCGCCAACTCCGCCGAATTTCCTCCCGCGCCCGCGCCAGCACGGCCTCGTTCGTCGTGTTCTCCCACGTAACCAGGTCCTCCAGCAGGCCGAACAACCGCCCCCGCTCAATGTCCGCCGCTACCTCTTCGAGCGTCGGTTCCGATCCCGCCGCCTCGCCAATCGCCGGTTCCGTATCTGCCGTTTCGCCAACCAACGATTCCGTATCTGCCGCATCGTCCGCCTGCGACGGTTTTTTCTTGTACGCCGCAATGCGTTTTTCGAGCGCCTCCTCCGCCTTGCGCCGCATCGCCGGGTCCGCCAGCAGTTCGTCTGCGTATTCGGACGGGTCGTCCGCCATCTGCGCGAAGATCACGGCCCGCGCCGCCGCAAGGGGCCGCCGCGCCCACCACAAATGCAGCGTACTCGGATGCCCGTGCCGGATGGATTTCTCCCGCGCCGACGCCTTGTTAATCGCGTCCAGCGGAAGGGCTACTTCAATGAGTTTTTTGCGGCCTGTCGTCATATGTCAAGAGCCTCCCTCAATCGATCACCGCATTTAATCACCGCTATGCTCTTCCGTTGTCCACGCAATCGCAGTTTCCTCGCGCGAAGTCTTTCGATATCTTTTCGATGGGGCGTTTTTCTGCACGCTAAGACAGGAACAAACTGGAAGGAAATTCCTTGGGGAAGCCACATATTCGCCATTCGTATTCCTCCTTCAAGTTGCTCCAGGACAGCACTAACGCTGAATTTTCCGCTCTTCAGTTCAATCGGAGCGACCCAGGTCACGTTGCTATCTTGGCCAACGAATAGATAATCGCACCGTTTTACAGCATTCGAAATCGACAGTGCTGTACAGTCCATATCGACAATGATCCGCACCTGCGGCGCCTCGTCCAAATCAACCCGGCATTTGTCTTTGTCGCAATGGGAAGTGCGGCAACTGCCGGGCACCATGCAGGCAATCTTTGCAACCGTATCACTCATTCCGGCTCGCTGTCTTGTATGCGATTGGATATTTTTATGCCGTCGTTGTACAACTCCAGGCTTACATCGTCAAAATCCGTTTGGAAAAGACCCGTTTCCGTATCCAGTTCCAGTTCTTGCACGACCGCCCCCTTCGGGCGAGCGCCAGATTTAAACAACCATGCTCCGACCTGATCGGGACGGAGCGCCGGCTCTGCGCCTTCAATCCCTTTTCTTCGCTCTTTAGAAAGTCTCGACGCCTGCACCAGATTGGCGACCGTCTCCAGCACCCATTCGCTGTGCGTAGTAACAACCACCCGGATTCCTGCATGAACAAGCGCGGCGAGCTGGCGAGTGAATTCGACCTGCAAGGCCGGGTGGAGATGCGCTTCCGGCTCTTCGATAATCAACACGTCGCCCGGCTGGATCACATGACGCAAATATAACACGACCGGCGCCAATTCCGATACCATGGAAGAGGCATGCATCAGGGGCAAGTCGTCTTTCCAACCTTTCGGACGGTACAGAAAATTTGGATAACCTACTATCCCCGACCTGTCGATGCGCACCGATCCGTCAAGAACGGATGCCTCGATTTTCTTGTCCAGATTGTGCTGTCGTTCGGACAGACCAACTCTTCTGCGCCCGTTCTTCCCGTGACCGAGATCGATTAATTCTTGCAGAAACGTCGCAAGCACACCCGAAAGCATGGGTAGACTGTTTCCCGGTCGCAGACCCGCCATGGGCGCGTTTCCGACAATCGCGCTGACGACTGTGCTATGCGCATGCATTATACCTGTCCGGTCAGCCGGGAGATAGAAAGCGCGGGAGTCAAGGGAGCCGAAGAGTCGAGGTTCGACACAATGGATAAAATATTCATACCACATTTCGCCTTCATCTAATTCTATCCTTGGATCCGTGTAACTTAGAAAATAGTTCTTGTCGAATCGGATCCGCAGCCCCTCGGGGATTGTAGTATTAACCTCGAACAGCTGCTTCCCGATAGCCAACTCCTGCTTAAATATATCCGAATTTCCCGATTCATGTCTTCGAAACCCGATGAATGCATCTTTCCGGCTTCCTTTGCGAATCAATGCATTCGCGTTATCCATGCCAAAACACAAACGGAGTTTTTCGCAGATATCCTTGCCGCGCCTGTCCAATATGCATCGCATTGCATCTCTCATAGCGTTGGGGATATTGATTACACTACCTCCAGCAGGCATTTTTTTGTCCGCAAAGGTATTTTTGCGCCACTCGGCGAGCGTTTTGGCGGTTTGGGATGAATTCCAGTTTTCAGGATGCCAAAACATAAAATCCCTTTGTTTCCGGTTGAAATGCCGATGCAGCGCATAGATCAGAACCGCCAGATACGACTTGCCCGTATTGCTCGGTCCAACGAACACCGTCAGCGGCCGCAAATCGATCCTGGCCCTGGCGATCGGACCAAAGTCCGTTACCTCGACCTCAAGCGTGTCTTTTGTGGATGAGTCGTTCATTGGAAGCGTTTTATGCTCTTGGGTACGTCAAAATAGGCGTTGATTCCCTTGCGGACAAGCGCCGCCTTCCGGGTTGGCCTGTATGCTACGAAAGGTTCTCCGCTTGAAAAATCCTCGCCGCCGAGGCATCGCAAGCTCAGCATGCCCAAGGGATATCCAGCATACCACCGCGCCTGTGCGATACCCTCGCTCGCGGCAAAATTTAATAATTAAGGTCCCGAAATGCAAAGGTTAAATTTTTTAACCTGCCCTTTTCCATACTATCTATATCGTCCACAATCTAGCCCTTCTGCCCATGCGGGATCGCCCCATTCCCTCTACTCCACCTCACACCCCGTCCGCCGCCGCGTATCGGTAATCTGCGTAATCTTCCAGACGGCGCCGTCGTGGAAAAAATGGAACGCGTTCACGCCGCAATGACTGAGCGTCTCGCCGAGAAAGAAGGCGTAATTCATCCACGCTTGGGCCAAATGCCCATCCACCGCAATCTCCACGTCCCATATCTTCTCGTCCCACGCCTCGTCATGGGGCGTTCCCACCGCCTCCACGAACCGATCCACGCTGCCGGTGGACAGCACAGGCTCCCCGGTCTCGGCGTGCACGAACGCAGATTGCAAGCGAGCCGCCGGGTGCAGCGTTTGGCGAACCATGGTGCTGTCCCCCGCCCGCATGCCGTCGAACAACTGGTCAATGACGACCCGAACCCCCTCAGGCGAAAGGCCGGAGGAAGGCAGGTCGGCGGAAGACTGCGCCGCCGCCGAAGGAGCCAGCGCAAGCAAGGCCAGCGTCAATATGGCGCGAAAAATGGAAGGCATGGGTTTAAGGTAAATAGCGACGGAATATCTCGCAAGCCCCTCCCTAAAAAGGAACCCGAACGCAGGAACCCGACATATGCTCGCTAATTAATGTACGAACGTGTCCCACACTTTGTTGGCACAGAGGGAAAGGCGCGGGGGACAAGGCTGAGCCACCCCAACCCCGGAAAGATCCGGAACCGCCCCATATCTCCTGAAAATTTGCCCCGCGTCCGCAAAGCGCTCAAATCGCCCGCCCCGCGGCATCCGGGGATTCGGGGAAATACCTGAACGGCGCAGGCGTTATCTTTGGAAAGGAATGCCTGTACCCCGCCGCGCTGCAAGACGCCTGGAAAAGAATCGACATGCCGCTCGTCAAGCAACTACAGGAAGTGTGGGATGCGCTAAGAGCGGACAATAGCCGGCGCGACCACGCGCTGCAATCCATCCGCATCCGAAACCTGCGGGGCATCCAGGACCTGCGCGTACCTTTTACGTATCCCGTCAGCGTACTGGCCGGGCCCAATGGATGCGGCAAATCCACGGTGCTGTTCGCCTGCGCCTGCGCATATCGGGATCCCAAGCGAAAACCGAAGGACCTGACGCCAAGCAGCCTCTTTCCCAATTTCGACAATCGGCGGCAACAGGAACTTTCGGATTCGATAGAACGCACGGAACTGGCGTTCGACTACATCCACGAGGGCGCCAACTACCCCATGGACTGGAACCGGGGTAAATCCTGGAACCGCAGTTTCAGGGGACGAAAGGGCGGCAAGCAACCCGAGCGAACCGTATACCTGCGTACGCTGGCCAACCTCACGAACCCATCCGAAGTACGCGGCTTGCTGCAACTTGCGCGCAAGGAGTTCGAGACGGAAACCCTCACGCCCGACCTGCTCATCTTTGCGCATCGCATCCTGCGGCGGCGCTATCGGAATCTGTCCGTCATCGCCTCGGGAGACCGGGATCTGCTGTTCGCCGAAACCGAAGACGAGCAAGCCGCGGAACGGTACGGACATCATGCGCGGCTCGTATTCCTTCCTGGCGACGCCTCTCCGGAACACTGGGTATGGAATCGCCTTCGCGAACATCCGCAAGAATACGCCGCTGCGCTGGGCAGTACGCAGCCAGGCCTGGAGCGTAATATGCAAGAGATCGAGCAACTTGTCGAAGGGGGCGTACAGCAAACTTCTTTCATAAAATCGGCCCTGAATGCGCTGGGCGACAACCTGAACCGCCCGCCCCAGGACATCGCCCGCCTTGCCGGACGCACGGAAGCGGAAAAGAAGCGTGGAGACATGGCGCGCTTCCTCGTGGAATTCGAAGAGCGCATCGCGGCCTGGCGGCAACCATAAGCGGCAACCGTAAGCCGCATCCTGCAACGCGTCCCGACCTCGGAAAATCCTTCCGAATGCAGGGGACGCCGCCCGAAAAGCGCAGCCCCGGCGCGCGCTACGCAAGGCCCACGCCGAATTACCCGCTCCCGCCCTGCAACCGCACCACCTGATGTTCCGCCGTATCCATATCGAGCGTTTCGCGGAGCATCTCCAGAAAGTCCATGCCGTATTTATTGAGGAAATGTAGCGCGCACAGCCCCCGCTCCTGCAACACCCCGTTCGGATACACATTCGCCTGCGCCTTTTCGAGGCGGGCGCGCACGATCTCCTGTTTTTTCTTTTCGGCCCGAACCGCCTTCGCCCGCAACCGGGCCAGTTCGTCCGCCATCGCCTTCTCGGCCGCATCGGTCGCCTTGTCCAGCGTACCGTCCACCTTGCGCAACAACGCGCGCACCGGCCCCGTGGCCTCGCCAAGACGCCGCGCCGCCTCGTCGAACGTTTCGTCGAGCGTTCCCTGCATCGCGCCCGCCACGACGCGATGGAAGAGCTGGTCCGCATCCACTGAAAAATCCCCCACCGTCAAGCCATACGCATCCAGCGCCTTCGCCACATGCGGTTCCAGAAAAGTGGCGCTCGCCCGCGGATAAACAAGCGGCATGGGCAGCCCCGCCCAGGCGTACAGGGGGCGACACTGCGCGAAATAGGCGATCTCGCCCGGGCCGCCCGCATACATCGCCGTGGGCAGCAACAGATCCTGCATCAAAGGACGAAGCAATACGTTCGGACTGAACGATTCCGGAGATCGATGCACGAGGTCCAGGGCTTCCGCCCGCGTCATGCGCCGCCCCGCGCCCCGCGCCACAAAGTCCTCGCCGTCGAGATCGAGCGGAATGCGGCGCCCCGCGTCCAGCAAAAAAAGATTGGACGAACGAACGACCGCCTGCGCATGGTAGGCGCGTCCCAGCTCCTCCGAAACCGCGCGCGCAAGGGCCGCAGCCGTTTCTGCTTCCTCGATTTCTTGCGCGAAAAGCGGCGCCGCAAGTCGCTTGAGGGCCGCATCGTCAGGATCGACAATCACCAGTTCGGGAAAAAGGACCCGAAGCATCCGGGCGAACCCCTCGGAAAGCGTTGCGTCCGCCCCGTACGCCGCCCGAACCATACGCACTATATCCTCTTTGAAATCCGTATCGGGAAGAAACTGCTCCAGGCGGTCCATAACTTCGTCGCCGGGCCGTATGCGACCGGTCGGGCCGGCGGACGCGGCGGCGTCTGCCGGCAAACGCACGGCGGCGGGACGATTGCCGCGAAGCAAGACCGCGCTCGAAACCTCGTCCACATCGTGATCTTCGCCGCCCAGCCAGAACACCGGAACCGTACGCCGCCCCGTTTCTTCGGCAAGCCGTTCGGCCAATCGAATGGCGGAAAACGCCTTCAGAACGGCGTACGTCGGGCCCGTAAACAGACCCACCTGCTGCCCGGTCACCACCGCAACGGTATCCGGGGCGCGCAATGCCTCGACGCCGTCTCGCGCCGCATCGCTATCGCCCCAGTTCGCATGTTGCGCGGCAAGCGCATCCGCAAGCGCATGCCGGTCCCGCGTACGCGCCGCAGCCCGATCCGCCGCGCGCGCTCGTTCCGCGGCCTCGCGCCAGTCGCCCGCAAAGTAGTCCGCAAGCGCCTCGTAGCGCGTACAATAATCCCGAAAAAGCGCCGAAAAGCCGTGCAAATCGGTAAACGAAATACGCGCTGCGGACGCCTGCATGTCGATGGGCGAAAGATGGAAACGCCGCAGCGCGATGCGCCGCGACGCTAATTCTGCTGCCGCTCGCCTTGAAACCGCTTGATTTCGTCGCGGATTTCGGCGGCTTTCTCGTAATTTTCTTCCTGCACAGCCACGTCAAGCTGATGCTGCATTTGCTCCAGCTGGGTCATGGTCGCAGGCACGGCTTCCCGTTGTTCCCTGCGTATGCTGGCGTTTTGCATGATGTCGGAGGCCACATAAATGGGCGCGCCAACGCGAACGGCAAGCGCGATCGCATCGCTTGGACGGGAATCAAGATGAGCGGCCTTCCCGTTATGGGTATAGCAGATTTTGGCGAAGAACGTGCCTTCCCGCAGTCCGTCGATAACCACTTCGGTCACTTCGGCCTTGACCGCCTCCATCGAATCCCGCAGCAAGTCGTGCGTCAGGGGACGCTGCGGCTGCGTTTTGTCCAGTTCGAGCCCGATAGCATTCGCCTCGAACTGCCCGATGATGATCGGCAATCTGCGATCCCCGACCGCCTCGCCCAGAATAAGCGCATAGGCGGCGCCCCCACTCGAAGGAGTGGGAGCAAGCCCGATGATATCTACCTGGATGTATTTCATGCCGACAGCGCATGTTCTAACGCCGTCATAAATGCCTTGTTCTCAACTTCCGTTCCGGCGTTTACGCGAAGAAATTCCTGCAATTCGGGATATCCGGACATGGAGCGAACGAGTACCCCCTCCGCAAGAAAACGCGCTTTCAGACGGTCCGCGTCCAGCGGCGTCCGAAACAGCGCGAAATTCGTTTGGGACGGCACCACATCCACCCCTTCCATGGCGGCAAGGGCCGAGGTAATCGCAAGGCAATCCGCTCGAATGCGACGCGCCCGCTCGGCAATCACATCTGGCCAGGAAGCAAGCAGGATGCGCGCCGCCGCAGAGGCCAGCGGATCGATCATGAACGGCATCCTCGCCTTGCGCAGTTCGCGCAACACGTCGGGACGGGCTATGAGAAAACCGAGGCGCAGCCCGGCCAGGCCGCAGGCCTTGGAAAAAGTGCGCAACAAAATCAGATTCGGGTATTCGTCCATCAGCCGGAGCGCGCTGCCTTCCTCCGAAAATTCCAGATACGCTTCGTCCACCGCGACAAATCCGTCTGAAACGTCCGCCACCGCCGCAATCTCTTCCAGCGTCATGGCCAGGCCCGTAGGATTGTTGGGCGTGGCAAGCACAACGAGCGCCGGACGGCGCAGCGCAATCGCCTTAACAAGGGCATCCGTATCGAATCGGAAATCTTCCCGGCAGGGGACTTCGAACAAATCGCCGTCGTGCAATAGCGCCACTTTGGCGTAGAGGGAAAACATGGGGCGCGGCAGCACCACGGACGTACCGCGCTCGATCAACGCAAGGCCCAGCAACCCGGCCAGGTCGTTGGACCCGTTGCCCACCATCACCCCGTCGGGATCGCATCCGGCCCAGGCAGCGAACGTCTTCGTCAGCGGTTCCGCAAACTCGTCCGGATACCGATTGAACGAAATACGCGCAAAGGCCCGAAGCACCTCCTCCTTGACCTCCGGAGGAAGGTCGTACGGGCTTTCGTTCTGGTTTAATTTTACCGTGGTCGCCTCCGGGAGGCCCACCAGATACGGGCTGCGGCCGCGGACCGCCGGACGAATGCGGCGCACGAGCTCATCCATGCGGATTTGCGGACTCATCCTTTTGCGTGTTCGATGCGCTGTGCGCGGAAATATCTTCTGCCAACCGGACCTCTACGGCGCGGGCGTGCGCCTCCAGCCCCTCCGCCCTCGCAAACGCAGCAATGCGCGGGGCGGTTCTTGCAAGCCGCGCTTCGGTCCATGCAATGACGGATTGCCGCCGCACAAAGTCGTCGACGCCCAGCGCCGAAGCATACCGGGCCGCGCCGCCGGTGGGAAGCACATGGTTCGGCCCGGCGAAATAGTCGCCGACCGGTTCCGGAGAAAACGGCCCCAGGAAAATGGCGCCTGCGTGTCGGATACGAGGCAAGACGGAAGCCGGATCCCGCGTCAATATTTCGAGGTGTTCGGGGGCCAGTTCGTTCGCCGCCTGGATTGCCTCCTCCAGCGTATCGGTAACGATGCAAGCGCCATACTCGGCAAGCGAGGCCTCTACGATGGCCCGGCGCGGCAAGGACGCCGTCATCTCGGCGGCATGGCGGCGGACCGCTTCCGCCAGCGCAGCGTCCGGCGTCGTCAACACCGCCGAAGCCCGGGGGTCGTGCTCGGCCTGCGCAAGCAAATCGGCCGCCGCAAAACGCGGATTGGCGGAAGCATCCGCCAACACGACGATTTCGCTCGGGCCCGCCACCGAATCAATATCCACCAGGCCGTAAACCTGCTTCTTGGCCGTCGCCACCCAAGCATTGCCTGGCCCCGCGATCTTGTCCACGCGCGGCGCGGTTTCCGTCCCGAAGGCAAACATGGCGATAGCCTGCGCGCCCCCCGCCGAAAACACATGCTCCACGCCAAGCATATGGGCCGCGGCCAATACAAGCGGGTGGGGCAAGCCGTCCGGCCCCGGCGGCGAGGCGAGATACAGATGTTCAACGCCCGCAACCTGCGCCGGAATCACGTTCATCAGCACGCTGGACGGATACGCCGCCGTGCCGCCGGGCGCGTACACCCCGACCCGTTCCATGGGCGTATAGCGCTGCCCCAATCCCGCGCCGTCCTCTCCGGTTTCAAACCAGGACGCCCGCCGCTCCTTTTCGTGAAACCGACGGATAGCGTCCGCCGCCTCGACAAGAATGCCGCGCAGCGAATCGTTCAGGCGTGCATGCGCCTCGGCAAGCCGCTCGGCGTCCACAAGCAAGGAAGCAGGACGCACCCCGTCGAAGCGCTCCGTACAATCCAGTACGGCGGCGTCGCCGCCCGAACGCACTTCTTCCAGGATGCGCCGCACCGCACCGTCGATCTGATCGTCGAACACGGCGAGGCGCGAAAAAAGGCGTTCCAGTTGTTCCCGGCGCCGGGCGAAAGGTACGACAGGAAGCATGGCAAGAAGCAAAAGGGTACGGAAGCGCGAAACGTACGGCGCCGAAATAGCCTCGCCCTGCCGATGCCCTGCATCTGCAACGGCGAAAGCCCTGCCGGTCTGGACGGCAGAGCTTCCCATGCAAAAAACGGTTGCGCCCGCGTTAGCGGTACTCCGAACCGCCCGAGGAACGCCCCTGGTCGTCGATGCTGGTCAATTCCGGCAAATTGCGGAAATCGTAACCAGGCAGCCGTTCGTCCACAACATGCTTCACCACATCGTGCAACGCTGTAATAAACTTGCCAAAATCTTCCTTGTACAGGAAAACCTTGTGCTTCTCGTGCCGGTTTTCGGAAACGCGTTTGCTTTCCGTAATGGTTACGAAGAAATCTTCGCCTGATCGCGTCGTCTTGACGTCAAAGTAATAGGTTCGTTTCCCTGCGGGGACGCGCCGGGAATAAATTTCATCGCGGTAAGAATGCTGCGGCGGGACGTCGTGTCCATTCAACTCGTCGTTCGTCACGTGCTCTGCGTACGTTTGTGCTTGGATGATCTTGAGGGTGATGCAGGCGCGGCGGCGTAGCCAACGACCCACGCGCTTTGCCCGCAATACATAATGGGATAGACTTTAATGAAAAGCCCATTCTTGTAATATAACGATTTTTTACAACCGGAGACATTTTTTTTGCGTTCCCGCCCCCGGCGGCCCAGGGATACCCTGATTACGCGGCGCGATCCGCTTCGCGCGCCACGTCGAAGGCAACCCGATGCGCCAGGTCGGAAGGGTATCCCCGTCGCAGGAGATAATCGCAAACTTTTCTGGTTCGCTTCCTTGTGTCCGCCTCACTCGACAGGCTCCGCCACCGCGCGCTTCCCAGTTCCGCCGCGCGGTCCGCAAGCGCATCCTCTCCGGCAAAGACCTTGTCCAGCGCCTCGTCCAGCACAGCGGAGGCTACGCCTTTTTTCAGCAGGTCGGCGCGTACGCGGGCGGGCCCATGCCCTTCCTGCCGAAACCGGCGTCCGGCGTACGCTTCCGCAAAAGCCCGGTCGTCCAGCAAGCCCATTTTTTCAAGACGCCCAACCGCTTCGTCCGCTACTTCGTCCGAATACGCCTTCTGCAACCGCCGGCGCACCTCGGCGACCGTACGATCGCGATACGCCACATAGCGCAAAGCGACGGCGCGCGCCTTCCATACCAGATCCCGGCGAACCATTCGCTCCTGTTCGCCTGCGCCAAGCGATTTCCCTTTCGCCAATCCGAATTCAAGCACCACGTCCTGGTGCAGGGAGAATGCAAAGCGGTCGTCGATATGGACCGCAACGCGGTCGGGCGACCGGTTTACCGACCGCAGCGACGTAATGCGCCCCGGCTGAAAGTCGATGTCAATATCCTTTGTCATGGAATCCGCTCTTCGGGCAATGCGCTACCGGGGATCAAGACCGACTCCCCGGCATGATCCACCTGAACATGCACGGAATCGACCGAAACCGCCGCAAAAACGCCTATGCCCCCCGTAACATTGGAAAGAGGTTCGCGCCGATCCGGATCGTCCCGGCTGGCGGCGAACCGGGCGTAATCCGCTCCGGAGCGCACCAGCGAAACGCGCAGGCCATGTTCGGGCAAGGGATCGGTTTCCCCGGGTACGCTGACGGCGTATACCCCGGCCCAGGACCTCTCCATCCCTTCGGTTTGCCGCGCTTGCTCCCGAAACACATCGTCGGAACGCAAAAACAAGTCCACAATGGGCGAAGAAAACGTAGTGAACGGCTGCAATTGCGCCCGCACCCAGAGTTCTTCCGAAAACGCCCCCTCCTCTGGCGCAACCCATTCGATCGTGGCCTCAATGGGATAAATGTATCCGGTATAGGCGCCCGTCGCCAGCGTATCCGACAACGCCAGCGAATCAAGCAACACCGCCGAAACAGGTTCCGACGGAATCTTCAGCGATACGTCGCGGATGGCTATTTCGGGGGGAACATACCCGGATGCCGTTACCGTCGCATCCCGCCAACCGACGCGGAACGAGAACGCATCGCCGGCAGCGACCAGGCCCGCCCCGTTCCCCGACGGAACATACCGCCCGGCCTGTCCAGGATTCGGCACGTACCGCACAACCTTCTCCCCCAGCGTCACGGCCACCTCGGCGTCCGCAACGCCCGCTCGCGCCATATCGTAAGGCCCCTGGGGCGACAAGGTCTGGCGCACCATAATGGGCTTCAAAGGCTGTCCGGCATCGAGAAAACCCTCCACGACGACCTGCCCCTCGTTCACCGGAGCGACCGTATCGCACCCCGCCGCGGCAAGGCACGCGCACAACATGCCTGCCCAGACGCCCCTTCTCCCGTGTATTGCCCGAAACGTCATAGTTGCATCCTGATTTCGAAGAGGGGCAAAATGGGCAAACCGCGACGATCCTGAATTTCCATGCCCTGATCCGAGGGAATATACTGCCGCGCCGTCACATTGCGGCGATTCGTCACGTTGTACAAATGCAAACGGGCAAACCAGGATGCGCCCAGCGCCCGAAAACGCCGCTCCGCAGCAATATCCAGCCGAAAATAGGGCGGCAAACGCCCATTGTTCAGGTAGGGCCGGTACAAATACCGATCCATTGCGTCCAGCGGATCGCCTATGGCGTACTGCGCGACGGGCACGGTCGTCGGATATCCGCTGCGCGCCTCCAGCATGGAAAGGACGCGCCATTTTCCAAGTTCTCGCGCCGCCAGGACGCCCACAGCGCGGGGTACGTCGTATCGGGCAGGCCGAAACGACGCCTCCCCAAGGGAGGGAGAGCGCGTCAGGGACCTCCCCCCCGCATAGTTCAGGCGAAGGGACCAGGGACCCCGGTCCGCCTCGGCGGCAAGTTCCACCCCGTAGGCCCGCGCATTGCCCCGCACGTACTGCCCAAGCAACTCGCCCACGTCGATCCCGGGGCCCACCAGTTCGTTCTTGCTGCGGAATTCGTCCTCCGGAAGCAAGACGTCCGTTACGTGGCGCCAGTATATATCTCCCTGGAGCGTTACTCCCCGCCAGGGCTTACTCTCCACCCCTGCGGAACCCTGATAACCGGAGGACGGCGCAATATCTTCGCTGGCCGGAATCCAGCGGCTTGTCACCAGATCGTACGTAAAGGCGTACCTGTCGCGCAATCGGTGCAGATATTGCATGGTGCGGCTTGCCCCGGCGCGCAAGCGCAAGCGGCGCGAAGCCACGACATGCTCCACCGCAAGGCTGGGACTCACATCCGTGCGCAACCCGGTCCCGAACACATTGAGCCGTACGCCCGGATGGACGATCCACCGCTCGTTCAGCCGCCATACATCCTGCGCGTACAGGGCCAGTTCGGGCGCCGTCGCCTCGTTCGTCTGGGCATGCCGGTCCACCGCGCCCGCAGAACGGCGAATGATCGCATTGAGCGACGAGGAGAAATCGCGTACGCCGGCTTGCAAGCCCACCTGTATCCGGTGGGAAACGGATTGGAAATACTCAAGGTCGATCTTTGCGCCCGCATCCCGCAGGTCCACCTGGTAATCGGATTGCATGACCGCCGAAATCGTGGGCCTTAGCAAGGTGCTTTCGCGCGCGTCGTACGTGGAGAGATACGCCGTGCCCGTAACGAAAAAACGCTCGGAGAACAGGCGCTGGTAGCGTGCGCTGATCAACCGGTTGCGCCAATGCTGCGCCACCTCGAAGAAAAGATCCGCCGGGCGAAGCCAGGACGAAAAATCCAGCGACAAATCGAAGGGCAGGCGCAAATCAAGGTCGTCGCCGCCTTGATAATAACTGATCGAAAGCCGATTTGCCCTCTTGAACCGGTGCGTATATTTTGCGCTTGCATCGTAGAAATGGTATCCCGTGCGAAGCGTGTCCCGCCGCCCTTCCGCATTCTCCACAGGATGCTCGCGGCCAATAATCTTGTCCAGATAGGACCTGCGCGCCGCCGCCATGAACGAACTGTTGGCGGTAACCGGCGATTCGATCACCATGCGCCCGCTAAGCGGACTCGCCGCCATGAGCGCGCGGGGTTCCTGCTGCGATCCGTCCTTCATCTGCGCGTCCAGCACCGACGATATCCTCCCTCCGTATTGCACGGGAAACGAGCCCCGGTACAGTTTGATGTCCTTGAACGTTTCGGTCTGAAAAATAGAAATGAGACTGAATGCGTGCCAGGGATGGTACACGGGCGCGCCGTCCAGCATATACAGGTTCTGATCCGGAGAGGCGCCGCGAATCAGCATGCCGCCGTGCAGCTCGCCCGTCTTGCGGATGCCCGGAAAATGCTGGAGGGCCTGGAAAAGGTCCGATTCCCCGGGAAAAGAGGGCAGTCGTTCAAGGCGACGAACCGATTCTCTAAGCAAGCCCGGGGACGCGGCGGCTACCGCATAGTCCGCCCGTTCGTCTTCCACCACAATCCCGCCCCCTTCAAGGGCCAGCGGAGCAAGCGACACGATAACCGGGTCCGCCGTTTCCGCAACCCGCTGTTCCCCGGTCGCATACCCCAAAAAAGAAACTTGCGCCGAATACGCCCCCGGCGGCAGGGACGACAGCGCGAAATACCCGGCGTTGTTCGTTACCCCCCCGATGCGCAACTCGGAAAGGTAAATATGCGCGCCGGGCAACGCTTCGCCGGTTTCCCCATCCAGCACGAATCCGCGCAAGGTCCACCGGCGGGCAGCTTGTTCGGAAGCCGGGCCGGAAGCGCGCACCACCACGTATTGTTTGCGGCGAACGCGCTGCGCTGCGAGCGCGACCGGACCAAGAACGCACGCAAGGGCCGCTTCCACGGAGGTCCCTTCGTACGCGCACGCCGTACGGCGGTCCTGGACCAGCGCCTCCGAGAACACGATATCGACGCCCGCCTGGTCCCGCACCGCAAGCAATACCTCGCGCAACGGCGCTTCGTCCGCCTCGATGCGAATGGTTTGCCCCGCCGCCACGAGCGGCGACAGAAGCAAAAAGGATATGACGAACAGCCAGCGCACGCCCCAAGATACCGATTTCCGCCCGGACGCGCCCCTTTCCGCGCCCTTTTCGCAAAAAGCCTTCCGGGAACGAAGGCGTCCCGCCCGCAAGAATCCGCGGGACTGCCACTTTCACTGGCGAATCAAAACGATTTCCAGGCCCGCCCGAACATAATAGGAAACATACCCGGTGTCTTCATGAAACGCGCGCCTGGCGCCCGCGGAAACAAAGAACTTTCCGTTCGGCAAAGTCATCAGGGAAAGATTGGCGTTTCCGTCAAGAACGAAACTTCGCGATCTGGACACAAGCGCTTCTGGCGAACTGAGTCTCTGTATATCGTACACATGCGTATTTAATCCGCCAAGCAAATTCATATACAAAGGGACGCCTTTACTCTGCAATCTGACGCCTCCCATAATAGTCCATATTTGCGTGAAGGAAGAAGCCCCAATAAACGGCTCCGTTATTCTCGTAAAGGTTACCTGAGACACGGCGCGAATACCTTCGGCGACCTTCAGATTAAGCGTCAGAAGAGGGTTCAGGCGACTGGTATAATCGTATTTTACCTGATCAGGGGGCACAATGCCCAGTTCAAGGGGAGATTTCAGGCGCACGATGGAAGATTCAGACCCGGCGGAAAGGGAAAGAAAGTATTCCTTTCGCATCTCCTGGGACTGGACCGAGGCCGGAAACAAGATCAGGACAAAAAGAGCGGGTAAAATACGAACGCGATACATGCCACAGTGATACAGCTACGGAAGCAATAAGGTCAAGCCTCCCGGAATTTTTTCGGCAACTCAGCGGGAAGATACGATGCGGTATCCCGCGTCGTCCGCCTTGACCGCAGCGCCGATAGCCAGCGCAACGATGTCCAGCGTTTCGATCAGCGGTTCGTCCTGCGCGAACCGGCCGGTTACTCGTTCGTCGAGCAACGCTTCCTCCGCCGAAATCGTCGCGCCGTAGTGCGCGGAAAGCACCGGAAGGATGTCGCGCACCGCCGTAGTGTGAAACAGGAAAAGCCCCGTCCAGGCAAGCCGTTCATGAACCCGCACGGATACCGGATCGGAGGGAACACCCGCCGCCATGCGACTCATCTGACCGGGACCGAGCACAACGGAATGGTCCGCATCGTCTGCGCCATAGCGGGCGCGCATCCGCACGTTGCCTTCTACCAGCACGATTTCCGTCCCGTCGTCGGCGGCGTGCGCCCCAAAGGACGTGCCGAGCACGGCGACCTCCGCATCCGGCGTAAGGAGCAGGAACGCATCGTCGCGCGGCGCAATGTCGAACAAGGCCCGGCCCTCGAAGGCTATGCTGCGCGCCCATTCCGGGCTCGTCCCGGCGGGCGAATACGTTACGCGGGAATCGCCAAGGAGGCGCGCGACGGAGCCGTCGGGCAATTCGACCAGGCGAACCTCTGCGGCGGCGGTCTGAATCGTTACGACGTCCGGCGAAGCGGACGGCCACAGCAAAACCCCCAGCGCAGCGAGCAACGCGGCGGCTACAAGGCCGACGCCCGCCTGCAAAACGCGCCGCCGCGAGCCGGAAGCGCCAACGCGCCGAAGAGGACGAGCAAGACGAGCGGAGCGGGCGGGACGATCTGCGCGAGCGGGCGCAGCGACGCGGCCAGAAAACGGGCGCGACAGAGGCGACGCTTCTGGCGCGAACCAGGCCGCCCAATGCGCCTCGAAATCTTCCATATCGCGGCGCATGTCGCCGGCTACGGCCGCCATGCCGGGGCTATCCGCAAGCATGCGCCGAAACGCGGGCGCGATTTCTTCGGCCCGGGCCCGTTCAAAATCGGTCAACGCATCCGCTCGCCCGCACTCGTACATTGCGAACAGAACGAATTCCCCCAAATTCGCGTCTGCCCACCCGCTTTCGCGGGCCAGCAACGTACGTACGGCACGCCATTCCCGGAAGAGCGCAAGGGCAGCAGGATCGGAGGCCATAATATCCTGCAATTCCATGGCCCGTTCCGGGGTCAGGTCGCAATACAATGCGATAGCGGCAATATGTTCGAACGACGAAGGCACGAATCAAATGCGGGCATAGAGCGGTGCGTTGACTTTCTGTTAAGCCGCTGTGGAGATCGGAAAAGTAACGCATTGCGTGAAAGAAAAAACGGGCCGGGGCGTACAGAAAATTGCCCGTGGAGCGAAACCGGCGGAGCGCCGTCCGGGCGCATGGCGGATCAGGCGTCTCCTCCAGGCGATTCTTCAAGCGCCTTGCGCAACTTGCGAAGCGCGCGCTGCACCTGCATTTTCACGGCGGCTTCCGTCGTGCCGAGCGAGCGGGCGATTTCCGCATAGCGATAGCCGTATTCGCGCATTTCCAGAATCGTACGCGCCTTCTCTCCGAGCAGGCTCAGCGCTTGCTCCGCGTCGAGGCGCAGGTCCGCCTCCGGAACCGCTTCGCTCCATGCCGACAAGGCGTCCGGCTCCGCAAGATATTCCCGGGGACCATAGCGCCCCCGATAATAATCCTGCGTTTCGAACAGCGCCGCCTTCATCGCAAACGCCTGCAACCGCTCGGGGTCCTGCAAATCCGGGAGGCTCCGGTGCAGACGCAGCAGCGTGTTCTGCACCAGATCGTCCACGGCCGCCCGCTGTCCGATCCGCGATACGAACCAGGCGCGCAACACAGGATCGAGTTGTTTCACGATCGCCTCGAACGCCGCATCGTCGCCGTCCCGCGCTTGCAGAACGAGGGCGGCGTCTATGGAACGGTGTCTGGACAAATCGGAAATACCGGCAAGAACGATACAACGCGATGAAAATGGTGCAAACAGAAGATACTAACCGGGCAACGCCAGTCTTGTTTTGCGACGAAGAAAAGCGGGCGACGCCCCTCACGCGTTGCGGCCCCGCGCAATACAACGGAGCGCTTCGTCGGCGGTAAGAAGCAACGCCCCATGCCGTTCGGCCAACGCAAGAAACAGGGCATCGTTATTCTCCAAACGCCGAAGCGTACGCGCCAATGTCCGGCGCGCCCATGCCCAATTGTCGCGCAATCTTGCGCCAGTCTTTCAGCGCCGCCGACACCTCTCCGAGAATAGTATTCGCCTGATCGCTTTTCAGGGCAAAATGCGATGCGGCCCTGCGGGCTTGATCCACGTTCGCCTCCGGCCCTTCTTCCGAAATCCAGGTGGTCAATTCCCGCGCTTTTTCCTCTACAGGCACCGGATTGAGATCGTAGGCGGGCGCGAGGCGCCACGCCCCCCGCCCGTCGTACAGGAATCCGTGGTTGCGTAAATGATCGTCCAGGTTGCCAGTCAATACATTGAATACGATCCGCCGCCACAGTTCATGCAGGTCTTCGGTTGGAGCGCTGGACCAAAAACGAATACATTCGGCAATATCTATGTATGTGGCAACGTCGCCATCCCGAAGGCCCAGCAAACTCATAGCGGACAAAAACGGAATGCGTCGCCGGCCGCATCTGTCAAACCGTTTTATGAGCGCGACGGGCCTTCCGGCGACATCCTCCAGGCGAGCCTCCGAAACCCGTACCCCGGCTTGGCGGGCCAGTGTCATGGCCAGTACTTCTCCATGCGGAACGCTGCGCAAATCGTCGGGCTTGGGGAACTTGGCGATGGACAAAGCGCCATCCTTGTCCTCGACGACCGATTTTGGGCGAGCGCCGCCAATGGGCGAGCCTTCATGCAACAACAACCGTATGTCTTCTGCCTCCTCGGTATGACCATGAATGGCGTCGGCAGCGTTCAGCAGCGCCGATAAGCGGAAAACGGGCGGTACGCGCCCAGCCGTTTGGCCCTGGTCGAAAGCTTCTTCTCCCTCACGACGATAACGCAGCGCCCCGGTGCGGGCCCTGTCTGTAATGGCAAGCAGGTAATCGATTTCCGACAGCGTACGCGACCGCCCTTGCTTGCGAAGCGCGCGCCGGGCAAGCAATCGACCCCAGCGATCAGGCGCGGTATCGCGCAGCGCGCCCGGCAACGCCGATTTTTCCGACGAGGTGTAAAACGGACCGGTTTGCAACGGCAAATTCGCCGGATCGATGGCGAAGGCATTTGGCCTCTTCAGCCATTCGTTTGCATATTCAAAGACCGAACTGGGCCTTCCGCGCCGGCCAAAATAACGGCACCACCCGACCAGACAGGTTTGCTCGCCACAGTCGATATGCACCTCAATGGCGTCGCTCATGGGCGTTTCCGGCGACGGGAGTACGCGATGCGCCTGGGCAGGCGGTCTTCCTCGACGTCCAGTCCAAGCGTATCGTCCCGACGATCAGCCACATTCCCCAATCCTTCGGCCAAGCCCAGGATAGCGAGAACGGTGGCGTACATGCCCATAGATACGCTGGGGTCGCCTCTCTCCAGTTTGTAAAGCGTACCCCGGCTTATAAAAGCACGCTCCGCCATGGAAACGGTGGAGATTCGGCGTTTTTTGCGGGCCACGGCAATATCTTCGCCAAGTTTGGCCAGGCTTTCCCGAGCGACGCGGGGCAAGGTATGGTTTGCGGCAGATTTCATGTTGTCTTATATTATGAGCAATACTTATTTTATTGTAATATATATAAAACATTATTAAAAAATCCCGATTTTGCATATTTTCTCGGGAATCGGGGAAATATCCGGGCGATGCGGCCCCGCGTCCGCAAGGCGCTTCGGAAAAATGCGGCGAACGGGCGCGGCTACTTGGACGCGTTCTGCCCCACAAGCGGCCACTGCTCGATTTCAAAAACGGAGCCATTGACCGGACCCGCCTGGTCCGAAAGCCAGAACACGATGTGCGCCGCCGCTTCTTCGGGCGCGAAAATGCGCCCGGATGGCGCATGTTCGAGCGGAATGCGCTCCCACCAGCCTTCTTCGGACCCGTCCGCGACTTTGATCTTTTTCTCGTTTTCCGTAAGCGTCCATCCGACGTTGATTTGATTGACGCGAATGCCCTCGCTGGCCAGATACGCAGAAAGGTTGCGCGTCATCGTCATGAGGCCCCCTTTCGTCATCGAATAGACCAGGAGATTGCGCTCGCCGCCCAGCGCATTGATGGAGCCCACGTTCAGGATATGGCCCCCGCCCCCCTGCTTCCTGAACCGGGATACCGCAGCCTGCGCAAGCAGCAGCGGCGCCCGCAAATTCACGGCGACTTGCCTATCGAAAAGTTCGACCGACGCCGTATCCAGACTGGAGCGCGTCAGAAGCGCCGCATTGTTCACAAGCGCGTCCAGGCGCCCGAATCGCTCGGCGGCAGCCTCGACCAGATGCGCGGCCACCGCCGGATCCTGCAAATCGCCCAGCGCAAAATCGGCGGCGGCGGCGCCCAGTTCTTCCGCAAGCGCCGCGGCGCGCCCGGCGTTCCGCCCGTGAATCATGACCTTTCCGCCCTCGGCAACAATGCGGCGGGCGGCGTATTCTCCGATGCCCGTCGTCGAGCCGGTAACGAGGATGACCTTATCCTTGACCAATTGTCCCATAGCGTTATCGGACGCCCTGCCCCGGCGGCGTACGCGGGTCGAAAATCTGTTCGACCGGCGCGCCCTCGCCTCAATACAGGAACATGGGCTTGTTCAGCACATGGTGCACCTTCGGACGATAGGCGTCCAGGTCGTAGAGTTCTTCCACGTCCACGCGCTTCACGCCCGTGGTGACCTCGTCCATGGGAATGTGCGTGTACACGCCGCCCCGCAAGGCCACCATCCTGCCGCTGGCGCCGCCTGCAAGCAGGTCCATCGCCATGTTGGCGTAGTTCAGACCCACCATCAGGTCGAGCGCGTCGGGCGGGCCGGAGCGCATCAGGTACGCAAAGGACTGCAACACGATCTTTTCGCCCGTAATCTTGCTCAGCGCCGTCCCCGTGGCTTCTCCGATGCCGCCCAGTTTGCGGTGCCCGTACGGATCGGCTTCCCCGCTTTCCATCACCTCGCCCCCGATCATATACGCGCCCTCGCTGATCGTCACCATGGCGTACCTGCTTGGATTGGCGCGCTTGTCTTCCATGACGAGGCCCGCCAGTTTCTCCGGATCGAACGGCACCTCGGAGATCAGCGCCCGGTCCACCCCGGCAAGATACGAACTGATGAGGCTGGTTTGGCCCGAATTTCTTCCGAAAAGTTCGATCACCGCGATGCGCTCGTGGGAACCCGTGCTGGTGCGAAGCTGGTGAATGAATTTGACGCTCCGGGTAACCGCCGTCCCGAACCCGATGCAATAATCCGTGCCGTACACGTCGTTGTCCATCGTCTTGGGAATGGCCACGACCGGAAACCCTTCCCGATGCAGGCGTTCGCCGTAACTCAGCGTATCGTCTCCCCCGATGGGAATGAGCATGTCTATGCCGAGATGCTTCAGATTCGCGATCGCATGGGCCGTGAAATCGAACGTGCCCTCCGCCGTCGCCTCGGCGGTTCCCTTCAGAAAGTCAGGCACGTCGTTCGGCGACACGCGACCCGGATTGACGCGGCTCGTATGGAGCACGGTGCCGCCGCTGCGGTCGATCTTGCGTACGGTTGGAAAATCCAGCGCCACCGTATACTTGTCTATCGTGGCCGGGTCACTCCGGTCCATCCAGAGCAAACCGCCCCATCCGCGCCGAATGCCGACGACTTCGTTGCCTTGCTCCATGCCTCGCAGGGCGACCGCCTTGATGCAGGGGTTCAGGCCAGGCACGTCGCCGCCCCCGGTCAGTATGCCGATTTTCATATTCCTTTTTCCTCGGTTCGTATGGTTCAGGGAATTCGCTCAGCCTTCTAATATAAGACACGCTGATAAAAACTGCTTCAGGTTATCCGCGCCCAGGCATGCAGCAAAATGCCCGCGGCCACGGCAGCGTTCAGCGACTCGACGCCGCGCGATCCCGGCTTTTCGGCCTGGCGGGGCTGGCCCGGAATAAGCACCCGTTCGGTAATGCGCTCCCGAACAGCCGGGGAAATGCCGTGCGCCTCGCTGCCCAGCGCGAGGACGGACGGCAGCGCGGGCGTCCAGGCGTCCACAGGAGCCCCTTGCAGGTCTGCTCCGTACAGGGTAAATCCGCAGGCCGCCAATTCCGCAAGCAGCCTGCCCGGATCGGGCGCTTCGACGTGCGCGACGTCCCATACGCCTCCCATGGACGCGCGCACCGCCTTCGGGTGATAGGCGTCCGCAGAACCCGGCGCGGCGACCACGGCCTCTACGCCGAACCAGGCCGCCGTCCGAATAATGGTCCCTGCATTCCCCGGATCGCTTACGCCGTCGAGCAATACGATCCGCTGCATGGAAGCGAGCGCGCCCGCCGTTTGCCTGCGAATCCCCGCAACGCCCAGCACGCCCGGACTGGTTTCCAGCGCGGATACGGCGCGCAGTTCCCGCTCGGACACGACATACGCCCGATCCGGCGGAACAGCAAACCGCCGCGCAAACCGCTCCTGCGCCGATTCGGCCACAAGCAGCGCGCGCAACTCGGCCCCGGCGGCGAGGGCCGCTTCCACGGCGCGGGCGCCTTCGACGATGGTCTCCCCATGCCGGTCGCGATATTTTCTGTGCGCCAGCGAGCGGATTTGCTTCAGGCGACGCTGGGACAAGACATTCATGCGCAGGGCGGCGCTGCGAGGATCAAACGCTGCATGAGGTTCTCGGCGCAAGATGGGTACAGGCTCGGAGATAAATATATAATGCCTATATAATACGCACGGCAGCGTCTTCTTTTTTTCCTTTTTAGGATGCATTCCGTTATTTTCCAGACAGCATCCTGCCCGCCATCCTTCCTTTCCGACCCGCCATGACGCCCCGAAACGCCTTGCTCCGCCCGCCCATTCGCTTCCTTGCCGCAGCGTCCGCCTTCCTCGCGCTGGCGGTTGCCGCACCCATCCCCTCCGCGCAGGCCCAGGAGATGCAATGGGAAGACTACGCGCCCCGCTCCACGCTGGTCGTCGAAGGGCGCGAAGTGACCCGCGCGAAATTTCCGTTCGTGGACGCCCATGCGCACCAATGGCGCATCGGCGAGGCGTCCGCCGAGGATATCGCCGCCATGGTGGCGGACATGGACGCCATGAACATGGCCGTCATGGTAAATCTGAGCGGGGGCAGCGGCGAAGAACTCCAGCAAAAAATCGCCAACACGGAGCGATATGCCCCGGGGCGCTTCGTGCACTACGCAAACATCGATTTCGGCCCCGTGGACGACCCGGATTTCGGGGAAAAAGCAGCGGCGCAGCTGGAAGAAGACGTGCGGCAAGGCGCCAAAGGATTGAAGATTTACAAAAATTTCGGCATGGACGTCTTCTACGAAAATGGCGAACGAGTCCATACCGACGACCCGAAACTGGACCCCATCTGGCAAAAAGCGGGCGAACTGGGCATTCCGGTGCTCATCCATACGGCGGACCCGGCCTCCTTCTGGGAGCCGCACGACCGGTTCAACGAACGCTGGTTCGAACTCAAGGAGCGGCCGCGCCGCAAACGCGATCCGGTTCCGTCCTGGGAAACCCTCATGGCCGAACACTGGAACCTGATCGCCCGGCACGAAAACACGATTTTCCTCAGCGCGCACCTCGGCTGGCTGGGCAACGACCTTGGGCGGTTAGGCGACCTGCTGGACAAAATGCCCAACATGTACACCGAACTCGGCGCAGTCATCGCCGAACTGGGACGTCAGCCGCGCGCCGCGAAAGCCTTCCTGACGCAATACCAGGACCGCGTACTCATGGGCAAGGATTCGTGGGAACCGTCCGAATACCATGTCTACTTCCGCATCTTCGAAACGGCGGACGAATATTTTCCCTATTACCGCAAGCGACATGCCTTCTGGAGTATGTACGGCATGGACCTGCCGGACGAGGTGTTGCGGAAAATCTACTATAAAAACGCCCTCGAAATCATTCCCGGAATTGATCCGGCTTTCTTCCCTGACCCGTGATTCTGCGGCATGGGAACTCCTGAAATTGGAATAGCCGTCGCAACCTGGCTTACGCGGCCCGCATTTTCATTCAACCTCTGACGACATGACCCGCTTTCTCTCCCGCCCGGCCGTTGTTGCGGCGCTTGCCGCCACCCTGTCCGCCTGTTCGGAAAGCCCCTCGCCCACGCCCGTCGGAGCCGGGGCGGACTGGGCGAATTACCTCGGCCATCCAAGCAGCAACCAGTATTCCCTGCTCGACCAGATCGATACGGAAAATGTCCACCTGCTGGAAATGGCGTGGGCGTACGATACGGGGGAAGTGAGCGAATACCAATCCAACAACCTCATTGTGGACGGCGTGCTCTACACAGCTACCCCGAACCGCAAAATGACGGCGCTGAACGCCGCAACGGGCGAACATCTGTGGACCTTCAATCCCGACGAAACGAATCTCCACGCCGGCGGCATGCACCAGGGCGGCGGCCGACAACGAGGCTTCATACACTGGGAAGACGGGGAAAACGGGCGCATCTTCACGACGAAAGGCCCCTGGCTGTACTCCCTTGACGCAGAAACAGGCGAGCTGGTCCCCGCGTTCGGCGAAGGCGGCTGGCTCCATATAGGCGACCGCATCGACTGGGAAGGCCGTCCGAACGTGGGCCTGAACTCGGGCGGATACGTCTACGAAGGCATGCTTGTTTTCGGCGTACGGGTAGCGGAAGACGTGCCCGGCGCGGTCATTGCGCTCGACGCCCGCACCGGCGAGCGCGTCTGGATATTCCATACGCTGCCCCGTCCGGGGGAATTCGGGTCGGAAACATGGCCGGAAGGGTATCTGGAACGCACCGGCGGCGCCTCGGACTGGTCTGGCATTGCGATGGATATGGAACGGGGCATCGTATACTCCTCCACGGAAACCGCAGGCCCCGACTTCTACGGCGGCGACCGGTACGGCGAAAACCTGTTCGCCAACTCCATTATCGCGCTGGACGCGCGCAACGGCGAGCGCCTGTGGCACTTCCAGTTCGTGCATCACGACCTGTGGGACATGGACAACCCGACTCCCGCCACGCTGCTGACGGTTCGGCGCGAAGGAGAATGGGTGGACATCGTCGCCCAGGGCACGAAGATGGGGCTTCTGTACGTCTTCGATCGGGTGACGGGCGAACCGCTCTGGCCCATCGAGGAACGCCCGGCCCCCGCATCGGAATTGCCGGATATGCAGGCGTGGCCCACGCAGCCCTATCCCACATGGCCTCCCCCGCTCATGCGGCAGGAATATACGCTGGACGACGTATCGAATATTTCGCCGGAAGCCCGGCAACTCACCACCGACCTGATCACGCAGTCCGGGACGTACGGATCGTTCCCGCCGCCGAGTCTTGAGCAGAAAATCAAGTTTCCGGGATACGACGGGGGCATGGAATGGGGCGGATCGGCCGCTGACCCCGACGGCATATTGTACGTGAATATCAACGAGATACCGTGGTTCTACCAACTCATCCCGACAAGGCGGCCGGACGGTACGCCGCTGCCTCGCGGAGAACGGTACTACCGGTCGATGTGCGCGTCCTGCCACGGGCTGGACGGCAGCGGCGATCCGGGAGGCGGCTTCCCGGCGGTCACGGATACAGGCGAACGCTATAGCCGGGAGCAGGCCATGACGCTGCTGGTGCAGGGCGGCGCGCGCATGCCTCCCTTCGACCAGGTCCCCGAGGATGTTCTGAACGCGATTCTCGATCATCTCTTTGGCGAAGAAACGGTTGCGGAGGAAGACCCGGAAGACGAATATGTGCCGCCCTACGCCTTCCGGGGATTCCAGCGCTGGCTGGACCACGAAGGCTACCCGGCCATCAAACCGCCCTGGGGCACCCTGAACGCCGTGGACCTGAACACGGGCGATATCAAATGGACCGTGCCGCTCGGCGAATACGAGGAATTGACGGCGCGCGGCATCCCGCAAACCGGGACGGAAAACTACGGCGGGCCGGTCGTAACGGCGGGCGGCGTGTTGTTTATCGGCGCGACCGCCGACGAGAAATTCCGGGCCTTCGACAAGGAAACGGGCGAGACGCTCTGGGAAGCCGACCTGCCCTTCGGGGGAAACGCTACGCCCAGCACGTACATGGCGGACGGCAAGCAGTATGTGGCGATTTCGGCGGGCGGCGGCAAGTCGAACCGGCCTGTCGGGGGCATGCTGGTCGCGTTTGCGCTGCCGGACGAAGCGGCGAACGACGCGGACAACGGCGAATAAGGCGCGCCTTGCTCGAAACAGGGCACGGTTTCGTCGCGACGCGCTGCGCCGGAACGGCGGCGATGTCGCCATCAGGCTTGCAAAAGATCATAGACGGCCCGGACGGCGCCAGAGCAAGGGATTCGGAATGGGCGCGCGGACCTGCAAAAGATGATGCAGGATTCCTGGATTTGCATTTTACTCAGTGTATTGAGTATTTTTACTCAATATATTGAATAAATTGTAAATATCCCGCCGCAAAACGACCAAGACGCAGTGCGCCACCACCCTGCAAAGCATATTCGCCCCCAGGCCGCCGAATTGCTGAAACGCTTACAGGAACCACGGCGTTTCATGCACATCGTGGCCGGACCGCGGCAGGTGGGCAAAACCACGCTGGCGTTGCATGTAGCCGACGAATGCGGACTCCCTCACCATTTCGCCAGCGCCGACGAACCCACCCTCCGCGACGCGGCATGGATCGAGGCCCAATGGGAAACGGCGCGCCTGCTGGCCCGGGAAACCGATGGCCAGGGCGCCCTGCTTGTGCTGGACGAAATCCAGAAAGCGACAAACTGGTCCGAAGTCGTAAAGCGGCTATGGGACGAGGATGCCCGGCGCGGATGCCCGCTGCGCGTCATGCTGCTCGGTTCGGCTCCCTTGCTGATCCAGCGAGGATTGACGGAAAGCCTGGCGGGCCGATTCGAGGTCCTGCGGCTGCCGCATTGGAGTTTCCCTGAAATGCAAGCGACATTCGGCTGGACGCTGGACGAATATATTTTCTACGGAGCCTATCCTGGCGCCGCGCCGCTGGCGAAAGAGCCGAAACGCTGGGCGCGCTACATTCTGGACGCGCTTGTCGAAACAACCATTTCGCGCGACATGCTCCTGATGTCCCGGATAGACAAGCCCGCATTGCTGCGCAGGCTGTTCGAACTGGGATGCGCGTATTCGGGGCAAATACTATCGTACGCCAAAATGACGGGGCAACTCCAGGACGCGGGCAACACGACCACCCTGGCGCATTACCTTGACTTGTTGGCCGGGGCGGGCATGCTCGCGGGCTTGCAAAAGTACGCCGGCGGCGCAGTCCGGCGAAGAGCGTCCAGCCCCAAATTGCAAGTCTTCAATACCGCATTGATCGGCGCGCAATCCGAACGTACGCTGGACGAAATGCGGACGGATCGCGCATCCTGGGGGCGCCTGGTGGAATCTGCGGTAGGCGCCCACCTGGTCAACGCCGCCATGACCGGGGATATTGCGCTCTACTACTGGCGCGAACGCAACCGCGAAGTGGATTTCGTCGTGCAGACCAGGCGAAACCTGATCGCAATCGAGGTGAAGAGCGGCGCAGCACGGCAAGGGCTGCCGGGGCTGGCAGCCTTCGAGCGAACCTTTGGCCCCGCCCGCAAACTGCTCGTGGGCGGAGACGGCGTCCCGGTGGAAGCATTTTTGTCCATGCCGGTGCAGGCGTGGACAGAAGAATAACGCCGTTCGCCATCCCTTGCGAAGGCCGCGCGCGAAATCCCTCGCGCCGGGAAACGCCCCTTGCATGCCGTAGTCCGGGCATACCCGACACGCCACGACAACAATCGGTGTAAATAACGAATTGGTTATAAAAATTTCTAATTTAAATATAAACTGGAAACAAATATTGCCAGTTATTATTATAAGTGGAAACAAAAAATACTGATTGCAATCTCATGACATCATGTTCGATACGCTGAAGGAGATCATCCTCAATGGCCAGGAAGCCGAATACGATGCCGGAATCCCCCGGCGCATCGACATAAAACCCGTGCCTGGCAAGGCCACCGTATGCATGGGCGTACGGCGCAGCGGAAAATCGACGCTCCTGTTCCAGATCGTCCGGCGCCTGCTCGAACGCGGCGTGCCGCGACAAAATATCCTTTTCCTGAATTTCTTCGACGACCGCCTTCGCGGCCTTCGGCAAGACGGGCTGGGCGTCATCCCGGAAGCCTATTTCTCGCTCTATCCGGAAAAGAAAAACACGGAAACGGTTTACTGCTTCTTTGACGAGATACAGACTGTTCCCGGCTGGGAGCCATTCGTTGACCGCCTGATGCGCACGGAGAAATGCGAAGTGTACATCACCGGGTCGTCTGCCCGGATGCTGTCCCGGGAGATCGCTACGCAGATGCGGGGGCGGGCTTTATCGCATGAACTGTTTCCTTTTTCGTTCCGGGAATTTCTCGATTACAAGGGACTCGACGCCGACGCCCCGCGCTCCAGCCGACAACGCCTTCTCGTGCAACAGGCTTTCGAGGAGTACATGGAAACGGGGGGGTTCCCGGAAGTGGCCGGGCTCGACCGGAATCTGCGAATCAGGACGCACCAGGAATATTTTAACGCCATGCTGTTTCGCGACCTGATCGAACGGCACAATATACCGTATCCGAGGGCGGTCTCCGACCTGGCGCACCGCCTGATGGACAACATCGGTTCGAAGTATTCCATCAACAAACTTACCGGGTACCTGAAATCGCTTGGGCATAAAGCCCCGAAAGACGCGGTTTCCGACTATCTGGAGTGGTTCGAGGACGCCTATGCCTTTTTCACGGTGCGCATTTTCGACGCCTCTCGTACGCGCGCGAACGCCAACCCGAAGAAAATCTATGCGATCGATCATGCGCTCGCCACGTCCGTTGGGCCGGGCATACTGCGGAACGCAGGGCATTTGCTGGAAAACCTGGTCTTCCTGGCGTTGCGCAGAATCACGCCGAATATCTTCTACGTCCGAACCCGCAACGGGCGAGAAGTGGATTTTGCCGCCCGGATTCCGCATCCGTCTCTGCTGCTGGCGCAGGTCTGCGAATCCATGGCGCACCCGCAGACCCGCCAACGTGAAATCAGGGCGCTCACCGAAGCAATGGCCTCGCTGGACGTGCCCAGCGGCGTGATCGTAACCCGCAGGGAGCAGGAACGCATCCCGGTGGAGGCCGGAACCATCGACGTCCTCCCGGCATGGCGGTTTCTTCTGGATATTGAAAACGAAGGGGCGGACCCGGCGTGCTAATCGTCCGCTTCGGCCTCGTCTTCGTCCATTGCCGCTTCTTCCATTTCGGCTTCCTCCCCGCCCGGCGCCACGATCTCCAGCCTGGATACATGGAGATTGAGGGCATGGTTTACCCGCATGCCGAACGCGCCCTCCACGCCAAGATCGGCCCGGGGCAGGGCAGCCACTTCCGCGTCGTTCACGAAAAACCGCACCGTTTCGGCGCCGGCTTCGAGCGCAAGGACATTCTTCACGGAAGACGCTTCCTCTTCGCGATCGGCCCAGCCGAGAATCGCCTCGTGCCCCGTCCAGGGGTGAATGGTGGGCGCTTCCGCTCCGTCGCGGCGTTTAACAATGAACTCTCCCCCGTCGCGCAGCAGGAAATACGTGTACTCAATGGCGTCTCCCGTCAGGTCCTGTCCGCCGACAAAGAGACCAAACGCTTCGCGGCGGCCCGACGGATCGAACAGGTACACTTCCATTTCCATCCGGTACTCGCCAGAGGCTTCCATATCCGGCCCCCAGTAGATCGCCGCGGGGCCGGACGTCACATGCCATCCGGGCGGCATCGCCACGAACATCTCCAGATCGTCCTCGGACGCTTCGGGGTTATCGAACCGGACTTGCCACCCCTCCGGGCGAACCAGGTCGTCCTGGGCCTGGACGGGAAAGGAAACGGCCAAAAGCAGCGCGGCGCAGGCGCATAGCGGAATGAAGCGGGATGGGCGCATGGCGGACGAGGCAGGATTGTGAAAAAGGCGAGCGTGAAAGATGAATCTCCCGAAAAGCGTCTCCGGGAGCCTGACAGCCAAGGTACGCCAGCCACAGGATAATACGCAAGGGGCGGCGGGCATTCGGCGGGGCGCTGTATTAAAGGCTGCCTTGCGTATGGGGCGCGGCGGTCTCCATGTTAAAGGCAGCCTTGCGTATGGGGCGCGGCGGTCTCCATATTAAAGGCAGCCTTGCGTATGGAGCGCGGCGGTCTCCATATTAAAGGCTGCATTGCGTATGAAGCGCGGCGGACTCCATGTTAAAGGCTGCCTTGCGTATGGGGCGCGATGGACTCCATGTTAAAGGCTGCCTTGCGTATGGAGCGCGGCGGACTCCATATTAAAGGTAGCCTTGCGTATGGGGCGCGATGGGTTCCATGTTAAAGGCTGCCTTGCGTATGGGGCGCGGCGGACTCCATGTTAAAGGCTGCCTTGCGTATGGGATTGCTTTCTTGTTATATTAAAGGCAGCCTTGCATATGACTGCAAATCTGCGACCACAGAAAAACCGCCATATTGAGAGCCATGTCCATTCACCCGCAAGACATAGTCCGGCGATCCGGGCGTTACGAACCTCAGCCATCGGGATACCGCGCCTTCATGCCGGCGCCGTTACCTCCAGACCCGCCCCTACACATGACGGAAGATCTGCAAACCTTACTGTCCAAGGCTGACCGCGCACTGGGTCGACTGGATGGTTCCGTTCAGACCTTACCGGACCCCGATCTATTCGTCTTTATGTACGTACGACGAGAAGCCGTGCTCTCAAGCCAGATCGAAGGAACGCAGAGTTCCCTGCAGGATGTGCTAAACGCCGAGGCAAATATCTTTGTCCCAAACCGCCCACGCGACGTACATGAGGTTATCAACTATGTAAATGCGATGAACTACGGGCTGAATCGTCTGCAAACGCTACCGCTTTCGATCCGACTCATCCGGGAAATCCACGAGCGACTGATGGAGGACGTACGCGGAGGAACGCTTCAACCCGGAGAACTTCGCCATTCTCAAAACTGGATCGGGCCTGCCGGCTGTACGCTCAACGAAGCCACTTACGTTCCTCCCCCCGCTCATGCAGTCCCGGATGCATTGAGCAAGTTGGAAAAATTTCTCCATGCCCGCGATCACCTTGCCCCCCTGCTCCGAATCGGGATGGCACATGCTCAATTCGAAGCCATTCACCCCTTCCTGGACGGAAACGGTCGAACAGGTAGACTGCTCATCACCTTCTTTCTGTGCCAAAAGGAAATTCTCCTCAAACCTGTTCTTTATCTTTCCGTCTTTTTGAAAAAGCACCGCACAGAATACTACGAACGACTCCAAGCCATCCGGGACACGGGCGACTGGGAAGGCTGGCTTGCGTTTTTTTTACGGGGCGTGGCAGAGGTAAGCAACGAGGCTGTCGAAACCATCCGGCGGATATTGACGCTACGGGAAAAACATCGAGGCATCATCACCGAACGTTTCGGAAGAAGCGCTGGTAACGGCCTGAAGGTTCTCGAACGCCTGTACCGATTGCCTATCCTGTCCGTTACCGACGTTCAGGACATTACCGAAACGAGCTATACCGCGGCGAATCACCTCGTTGCCCGATTTGTCGATGCCGGGATTCTGCAGGAAGCTACCGGATACCAACGTAATCGCCAATTCCGCTATGCTTGGTATATCCGTATATTCTCGGACGAGGGGGAATAAGGCGCTTGCCTCGGCATACAAGTTCACGAATCGCCTCGCGTTTCGCTTAACAACTTCTGAAGTTCGTTCTCTGTGAGAAGAGGCTTCCTGCATGCGTATACTTCGGGGCGGTTGGGCGCTCCGAGACGCACTTTTCCTTCCCGGGCGCGACGACACAGCCCCATGCGGGCCTCGGTCGCCAGCCGCCGCAGCCGCTGACGGCAATGCGCAAGAAATTTGCGTTGTGCGCTTTGCATGGTATTTTCAGGATATGCTGATCAAAGCCGCTTCGTAGCGGGCGCTGGACGCTTTCTTATACTGGATTGGTTCCATGAAAAGCCGCTACAGGGGAAACCCCGGCGCCCCTCGCCTTGTACAGGCGGCCTGTAAACCAGTTCACAACCATCATCCTCATGCAAATCCGACACCCCAAACCCATGCCGCTCTTGCGCGCCGCGCTTATCGCCATGCTGTGTCTCCCGCTTGCCGGGATTCCGGCCTTCGCCCAGGAGGACGCCAACGGCGCCTATGCAGGCCTGTCCATAGGCGTCGCCAATTCCTCTGTTATCGAATCGACGGTGAGCGGACTCAGCCATCCGACGCGCTGCGATGTGATGTTGTACCCGGCTTCGGTAAGCCCACCCACCGGAGACCCGGCATGCCTCGACAACACGCCGGTCGTCATCACGGCCAACGAATTTGAGCCGGGCGCCGGCATGGTAAGCGGATTCATGGTCGGTTACAGGACCGGCGGCCTGCGGTTCGAGGTGGAGTACCTGCATCGCTATATGGGCGACGACACGCAACTAATCGGCGGGGGGATGAACACGGTACTCCGGGACAAAAACTCGGAATGGAGCAGCGACTATCCCCCGCACGAGTGGATCGGAGACTTCCGGGCGCATCAGTTCTTCGTCAATGCGTACTACGACTTTCTGAACGACTCCAGATGGACGCCGTACGTCGGCGGCGGGGCGGGCCTGGCCGTAACGAAACTGAGTTACTTCGCGCAATTCACGCGCAAGCCGGAAGCAGAATACTTGCAACTTGAATTCAACCCTGACTGGCTGGACGTCGCCAAAAGCGCCGCCGCGGGCACCGCCAGCATTATCGACACGGGCGTGAGCGACACGGTGTTCGGGTTCCAGGGATTGGCGGGCGTGGACTATGCGCTGAGCGAACGCACCTCGGTCGGCGTGACGTTGCGCTGGGCCCTGATTGGCGATGTGACAGGCCGCGAGGTCTGGGAAACCATCCGCAGCCACGAACCGGTGATCGCCGACGGGGTGACGCCGTTCGAGACGGACCTGGAATTCGTCAACGCCAGCTACCAGGCCCTGACGGTGAATCTGAAGTACTGGTTCTGAGGAATCCATACACATGGATGTGGCGTTTATATAGACCACGCCGAACCGAAAATCAAGCAACGCCACTTCATCATGGCAAAGATAGAAGGATTGCATATAAAAAATTTCAAGACCCTCAAGGACGTGGCACTGGGCCGTCTATGGGACAAGCAAAGAATCAAGCCGCTTACCCCCATGACGGCAGTCATTGGCAAGAATGGTGTTGGGAAAAGTGCTCTGTTCGATGCATTCGGTTTTCTTGCGGACGCGCTCAAGGCTGGTGTTGAGGAAGCTTGTGATAGTCGAGGACGAGGTGGATTTGACAAAATGCGAACACAAGGAAAAACGGGACCTATTGAATTTGAGATATACTATAGAGAGAACTCAAATGCCAGACCCATTACGTACGAAGTCGCCATTGAGCCGGACAAATTCGGACGTCCCTACGTATTAAAGGAGCGTCTTAGACAAAGACGTAGAGGGCAAAGACACGGACGTCCATTTTCTTTTTTAATACTCAATAATGGACGTGGCTTGGCATGGAAAGGAGAGCAAGAAGGACATCAATTTAATGAAGAAGAGGAAACATTTGATCCCGAAAGACTATTGAATAAGTTAGGAGCAGAAAAAGAAGAATCTAGTGAAACTGAGATTGTCGAACTCGAAGATCGCCGAAAATTCGGCATTGCTACACTTGGTGCTTTGAAGCAACATCCAAGAATTTCTGCTTTTCGTCGTTTCATTGAGGGATGGTATCTTAGCTACTTCACCCCGGACGCAGCCCGGAGTTTACCACTGGCTGGACCTCAAAGTCGTCTAAATACTCATGGCGACAACCTCGGCAATGTTGTACAATTTATGAAGCGAGAACATCCGCAACGTTTCCAAGCTATCCTGAAAAATATCGCTGGAAAAATTCCAGGTATAGATCGAATCGATACAGAAAGAACGAGTGATGGACGATTACTACTCTGCTTCAATGACAAAGGCTTTCACGACCCATTCTATGCCCAGCAAATGTCCGATGGAACTTTGAAAATGTTCGCATATTTACTTTTACTCGAAGACCCATCCCCCCCTCCCTTCCTCTGTATTGAGGAACCTGAAAACGGATTATACCATAAACTGCTTGAAACCCTTGCCGACGAGTTCCGCGAACACGCCGTACGTCGTAGAGGCGGTGGCTCACAGATTTTCGTTACCACGCATCAGCCCTATTTGGTCGATGCTCTTGACCCGAACGAAGTCTGGATTTTGGACAAAGGCAGCGACGGGTTATCGACCATTCGCCGTGCAAGCGACGATTCGCTCATAAATAACATGGTTGAAGAGGGATTGACCTTAGGCGGTCTCTGGTACAGCGATTATCTCAATGCGAGGTGACCATATGCATTTTGAAATACTCGTCGAGGGCATATCTGACAAGAAAGCGTTACAGGTTCTGGTTCCTAAAATTATCGGTGATCAGAATACTTTCAACATTTATTCTTACAGGGGAATTGGCCGTATACCCAAGAATATGACAGATCCTATTGTCGCAAAAAACAAGCTGCTGTTAAATAATTTGCCAAGGAGACTCAGAGCATACGGAAGAACATTTTCGAGTTATCCCAACAACTATTTAACAACAGTTATTATAATTTGCGACTTGGATAACAAATGTCTAAAAAAATTTCGCACAGAACTCTTTAGCGTTCTGAATTCATGCAACCCAAAGCCAAGAACCCGATTCTGCATCGCCATAGAAGAAGGCGAAGCATGGCTACTCGGTGATATTTCCGCCATCAAAAAAGCATATCCGAAGGCGAAGAACAATATTCTCAATAGTTACGTAAACGATTCTATTTGTGGAACTTGGGAGTTATTGGCCAATGCAGTATTCGCCGGAGGAGCCGCAAAATTGATAAAGCGAGGTGGACAAGCCACAGGCAAAGAAAAATGTCAGTGGGCAGAAAAAATCGCGCCCCATATGGACGTAGACGCCAATAAATCGCCCAGCTTCCGCTATTTCCGGGACACGATGCGGGCGTTGGTTGGGATGTCGTAGAAAGTATGCTTATTACAATCGCTCTATGAGTTGCGTTTTAACCGTTTTCGCCGCATCATCCATATTCCATTGAAAATCCGGTATCCATGGCGCCTGGGAGCGCCACGCAGTAATGTAATCGCGTGGAATCACAGTTCTGCCTCCACATCGGCGTTGACGATAAGGTTCCAATCGGCAGCGCGATGCGAACCCTGTCCAGGAGATTCATTCAGGAGCAGTGCAGGACGGCAGGATGCCTGTTCAACATATTTTTTGAGCGCGCCGACGGTTTGTCCGGCGCCCACGCGCTCAAGAAGATAACCCAATCGCTGCGCCCAGGTAACAGGGGCGGTTTTCGCCGCGGCGACCAGCTTCCGCGAATCGATCCGTTCCGCAAGTTCGGACAGGATGGTCGCCACCTGATCCAGACCGCTGGCATGATGGTGGTATCCAACCAGATCGACAGCCGTTGCCTCGGGAGTGGAAACATGTATTACCCCGCGAGGCGTGTTGAAACGCTGCACTGGCACCTCGCCCAAGCGCTTGCGCGTAATGAACGCCACGCGCACAGGACCGCACTCAAGGAAACGCCGCGCCGTACTCAGAAATACCTGAAATTCTTGCGGACGGTGATGTGCAGCGCCGTGATATTGGGCAGCCGTAAGCAATCCCGCATAGTAGGATAGGTTCAGGCGACCCATCAGCTCCGGGATAAACTGATCTGCCGGCAGGCAGCCAAGAGATCGGTATTCCGGGGGAACAATCACATAGAACCCTCTCGCCGGCGTCGCAACGAGATGTTGCCGCGCGAGGCGGTTCAGGGCCAATCTGGCTGCGTCCGCGGAAACGCCGAGCGCCTCGCACGCCTCGCCGGAACAAAAATGATACCGTCCGGCGGCGGCAAGGTCGGCGATATAATCCCTGGCGCGTATACGTTTCTTTTTCGTTTTCATATGCACAAAGTATCGAATTTTGATACTTTATGCAATTAAAATGTAAAAAATCGTCATTTTCTTGCCCCCCCCTCCTACGCGGCCACATCCGTTTCCGTATCCCCGGCCTCAAGGGCGCTCATGTAGGCGAGGATCAGGTCGAGGGTACGGTAGCGACCGAATTGCTTCTCGTCTTCGCGGCGGACGATGGGGAAAGCGCTCAGTACGTACTCCGCGTCTTCCCGATCCAGTCCGTAAAGGTGAAAGTAGAGCGCGTCAAGCCGGGCCCGCAAGTGGCGGCGCTCCTCTTCGTCCCAGATGAAGGGCGGGCCGTCGTAGCCGAGGTCGCGGGCGAACGGCGCCATGTCGTGAGCCGTGTAGGTGAGCCGGAGCACATGGTCGCGAACCAGTTCGCGAGCGGTTTTGCGGCCAAACGGACGGTCATAGTCGGCGGGGGCGATGACGGGGAGTTGTTCGACAATAAACCAATTGAGGTGCTGTCCCTGAACCTTCTGCCGACTTACAAAATCGAGAGCAAAGGAATTAAAACCTGCGACAAACAGCCATGCATTCTCTTGATACGCAGTTATGTCCGCTGTATCAGGCATCAGAAACGGCAACGTGTTTCCAAAGCCTGATCTCGGAACTATCGATGCAATCATGGTCCGTACGTTCGTCGGCGCAGTTACGTCTTTAAATGCTACGACCCATTCCAAATCTTCAGGCCATTCGGCTGCATCCTTACTCACCCAGAACTGAGGATCCGGCAACCAATCCGAATTCGCATGTTCTGCATCGGTGGCCTCGTGCGGCTGGGCGGGCCTGTTCAGGTTCTCGGGGTTGACCACCACGCTGGCGGCCCGGTGGTCGAATGCCTGCACCATCTTGCCTTCATAGAGCGGCAGGTACAATTTTTCACCCCGTTTCCAGCGGTTGCCTTCGACCGGATAAAAACCTTCGGCTTCGAGTAGATCGGCTGTATGGAAAAGTTGGGAATCATTGGTCATATCAAACATGCGCACATATTTCACCGGCCACGCCTTGCGCTCTCCGCCTCCCGAACGATCCACCAGCACCGGGTGCCTTTCGTAGATGCGGCGCGTGATGTCCGCGTCCCGGCGCGTACGAAAAATGGGCGCTGTGCCCGTATTCGGGTTCACGCGCATAAAATCGTCCGGGGTTAGCGGAAAGCAGCGATCTTCGTCCCGGATCACCCGTATGTCGTGCAAGAAAAAAGCGCACTCGGTCCGCTCGAATCGCCGCGCTTCTCCGCCAAGAATGAGCGCGCAGAATTTGAAGGAGGCGTGCACATCCTTGAAGAAAATTTTCTTGTTCTCAAAATCGAACAGCCCGGACACCCGCCCTTTCGTGGAAACGGACTGGAAGAAACGGGCCGCCGTTTTGTCCGCGTAAATCCCCGAAGGCGTCAACAAGCCCACAAATCCATCTGGCTTGACGAGATTCAGCGCCCGCTCCACAAACAGGGAATACAAATTGATGTCGCCGCCGCCAAGCAAGGGGTAATGCCCGGATTCCCGGACCAGGCAACCGAGCCGGTCCGAACGCCCCTTTGCGGCGTCGAATGCTGTCGCGAGAGGCGCTCCCTCTTTGCGCAATTGCTTGATGCCGTCCTTGCGCGCCTTCGCAGTCGGCGCCAGCGCAAGTTCCGGGGCGCGCGTAGCAAACCACTCCACCTCTTGCAACTTGATCTTGTCCCATGGCGGATTCCCGATGATGGCATCGAAACCCCCTTCTGGATGCGCATGCTGCCACCGCCGCCATACTCCCGGAAAAGCCACTTCCCAATGCAAAAAGCCTTCCCGGTTGGCAATGCCGCGGACTTTGAGCCACCGCTCGCAAAAAATTGCCCAATCCGCATCGTCGGAAGCAGGCGCGCTCTCGCCGAGATGCTCCGGGCCATGCGCCAGCAGTTCGTACGCATGTTCCGCTTGCTGCCCAAGCGTTTTCAGGAGCGGGGCTTCAAAATCAGCCTTCTCTCTCTTCTTCATGCCCGCCGTCAACCAGCGCCAACCGCAGAAAAAATCCAGCAGGCCCCTGAGCTTGGCCGTCGTTTCCTCCACGGCGCTAAATAGCGACGCCGATTCGCGCACCTCCGCTATATCGGCATCGGACATCTCCTCGATGCGTTGCATGCCGGTTGTAGCCGCTTCGGCTCCGGCTATGGCAGATGCAGCGAACACGCCGCCCAGCCGATGCATATCCTGCACCGCCTCCTGTACCCGCAAACCGATCAGCGAATCGCCGCAGCGCAAGTGATGATCCAGAAAAGACAGCGGCGCACCCACCGTGAAACTGTGCAGCCAAAGCGACACCTTGGCCAGTTCGACGGTCAGGCGGTTCTTGTCCACCCCGTAAATGCAGCGTTTGAGCACCATCCGGCGTACGATGGCCTGATCGGTGAGTTGGGCTTTATCCAGCACCCAGTCCGATTCGCTGGCCCGGCGAACGATTTCGCGGCGAATCGCCTCCACGCGCTCCACCAGCGGGGATACGTACTCTCCGCCCAGCCATTCTGGAACCGCAGGCACGTATTCGATCAATTCGGCAATGTAGTCCGACAGAAAATCCACCGCCGTGACCAGGAAGTGCCCGCTTCCCATCGCCGGGTCCAGCACCTTCAAATCAAGCACGGCCTCCGCCGGGTCGAACTTGCGCAACTCGGCTGCCCGCTGCGCCCGGGGCCTGCGGTCGCTCGCCAATTCCTCGGCCTTTTTCTCGAAGGCGGCAAGCCGCTCCTCGGCCAGCGGCTTCAGGGTCCGCTCTACGATCAGATCGACCAGCTCCTGCGGGGTGTAAAAACTGCCGCTGTCCTTGCGGGCGTAACTGTTGGGGCGCACCGAGATTTTCCCTTCGTCGTCCCGCACCGGCTCGCGCTCCAGCAACCGTTCGTAAATCGAACCGAGTTGCTGCACGGACATGTCGCGGTAGTTCACGAAATGGCGTACGCCCTGCGCATCCCGCGCATGACTCAGGTTGTAAACGATGGGGGCCACCTGCGCATCGGACAAGCGGATATCGTCCAGGAGCGGAGCCGCCTCCGGCGCAAACAATCCCCCATTGTAGGGCGGCAAACCAATGGAAGCATCCCCTTCGTCGATGATGCGAAAAAGATCGACAAGGCAGCTCCAGTAGTTCGCGGCCCGGGCGGAAAAAGTATCCTTGTCGGCCATTCTGCGCGCAATATCGTCCCGCACCCGCTTGCGCAGGCCATAATCGTCGTACCGCGCATCGTTCACGGGCAGCAAACCCCGATCCTCGGCATAGAGCACGAAAAGGAGGCGATAGAGAAAGATCAGCGCCGCATCCCGGCTTTTGTCGAGTTTCTTCCCGGATTCCCCGGCGATCGCATCGACAAGATTCGGAAAAACGCGCTCGAACACCACGCCCGAAAGGTCCTGCGCCACCCGTTCCTCGTAACGCTTGCCCTCGGCCAGCGCCCGTTCGAGAAATGTGGTCGCAGACCCCGGTTCGGGCACGAAAGCATCTCGGCGGAACAGCAGATAGAAAACCCGGAGCGCGTCTTCGTTGCCGGGTTCGAGCAAATCTCCGAGATTGGCCTCATAATAGCCGGCGGCGCGGGGGCGCGCACGGCCGTCGTAGAGACGCCACACGGCCCCATTGGTCAGGATGCCCCAGCGAATGCGTCCGTCCGTAACGCTCTCGGCGGTGGACAGATACTGCAATATCTGCCCGTGCGGGGTGCCGCGTTGAACCCGATCACTCCCATCGCGATTGTCGAGAGGCAGACCGAAACGCTTGCTCTCCTCTATCGCCAGCGCGTCCAGATAGCGGTCTTGCGAACGGGCGCGGGCAGCGGCCTGCGCTTTCGAGGCGGCATCCGCAAAAAGCAGATGGTCAGGAATGTCCTCGTTGCGGGCTGCGCCCTGCTGCGGCAGATAATCGTTCCACCCCAGCAACTCCAGCGCCGGACGAATCAGGTCCTGCTCCGTAACGGCTTCGTTGGGATCGCGCGATTGGCGAAGGACCTCATAGCGCCGGCCCACATTCTCTCTAAACGAAACAAGCGCCTCCGGGTCGGCTGCCGAAGCCTTCCATTCCGCCGTTTCGCGTATGCCGTCGGTCAGGAAGTAATGCGTGAACAGTTGGCCGGGCATAGGGGAATTTGGGGTTTGTTTTGGAACGGATATCGACTTTTTGCAAGGAAACGGCATCCGGGATTTCGCGTTGCCAGACGATTTCAGGTTATTTACCGGCTGATTTGCCTTCGGGTATGCTCACGTCGATAACGCATACCGAGATTTTGCGGGCTTGTTCGGGCGACAGCGACGCTTTCAGCCATTCCTTGATCTGTTTGGCGTTGTCCGGGGCCCCGTTCTCATGCGGAGTTCGGGTATACTCTGAGCCGAACCAGAAAACGAGATAAATGCCGTAGCCGTCCGCGCCGGGATCCACCGTATACTTCGCAATCAACTGGTCATGCATCGCGCTCCAGAGCTTCGGGTGCGCATTCTTCTTGATTTCTACGGGTACGTTGAAACCTGCATAGGAAACGCGAATGTCGGCCCGCTTGTCGTTGGCGTACTGCCCCTCGGGCTGGGCGTCTATGCCCAACGGCCTCAACTTTTCCTGCAAATCCGATAACAGATTGTCGCGGCATGCGTCCTCTGCTCTGTGAAATGGCGCTGAATCATGCGCATTTTCGGCATCCGCCGCTTCTTTTCGCAGCGGTCGATTGTACGAATCGACATTCCAATACTGCCGCCAATCCGAAGTAGGACCCCTTCGAATCTTGCTGCCGATTTCGTTCAGGCAATCCATCGCCAGCGCCGCGAGGTCGGCAGGGTTGGCGGGCGGCCCCCCATCCAGCGTCTTGCAGACCTGCTCAACGTCGGGATCGTCGCGACGAATCGTGCGCTGGTTGTCTTGCGCCTTTTTTAGTACGTCGCGCCACCGCTCCAGCACCGGGTCATCAACAAGGCGCGCAAGGGCATGGGTTACTGCTTCGTCGGGAGAATTGGTCAGGTCTTCAATCAGCATGTGCACAAGATCAGATGCATGGTCTCCCCCCCAATAAGGCCCGACAGCGCTGCCCAGAAGACGAATAAGCAATTCCCATAACGGAATATTCGCTACATCGAACCGAAACAATTCACGGCCTGCATAGGACGGCATGTGCGCCTCCTCTTTAGAAGCGACTCCGTACACGCGACTCCCGAAGAACGCCTTGAGGTAACGAACACGGTTGTACCGTTCCTCCTGTACGAAATCCTTCAGAATATCCGTGTATTCTTCGGGCCAAACCATAGCCGCCGCCGTCAGCCAACGCACCCTCTGAGCGGCCCGAATGCTCTTCAGGGATCGTTTTGTATCAATGAGCTCCCGGAACGAGGGCCTGTCGGCGTACTTGATGGCGGCCCATAACAAATGATTCAGTGCCGAAAGGTGGCTTTGCCGTTCTGGAGCGCGCAGAATCGGGAAGGCGCGAAGAAGAGGCAGAGTCGCGTGTTTGGCGACTTGCGCATGGTCGGAATCACGCTCAAGACGCTGAAATTTATCGACAAAAGGCGATGCGTAATCATGACCACCCCGAAATACGCAGCGACCGTACTGGATCAGCACATCCGCAACGATTTCAGCGCGCTCTGCAATAAGTTTTCGATACCATTCGGGACAATATCCCTGCCCCGTGGGCATATGCAAATGATTTCCGTAACAGTAATAGAAAACGACTGCCTTGCGAATTCGATCATCAGTCCACGCTGCTGCATCGTCCTCGGGTGCTGTCCTTTGCATTTCTTCCAGGCCCGCCAGGAAAGGCAGGCCAAGGTAGTGCATACGACGCTCGCTTTCCAAGCCTAAAACTTCCTCGACATCCGGTACATCTTCCCTGTCGATCACGCCGCGGAGGCCCTGCAAGGCCGCCTCGGTTAAATTTTGGTCGCCGTAAAGCCATTTTTCGACAGCCTGCACCCCGCCGCCGGGGCCTTCCTGTTCGACAATCGCAGGACGTTCTCTTGCAAGCTTTAATCCGCCGGAATTCGCGAACCCGCTAAAATACTTCCTCGCTATCTCGTAAAGCAGACCGGGATCAACCCGACTACCACGCAATGCGGCTTCGTTGGAACGAAAACGATCAAGCATAAATTGTTGCTGTTCTTGCCTTCTTCTCGCCCTCTGTTTGAATGTGTCAGAAGGCAGCGGAGGAGGTGGTAAAAGTCGCTCTACAATCGGGCGTAATACTTCGCGTTTTCCTGCTTGTTCTTGAAAGACCTTGCGCGATAGCCCCGCGTCGCCCTTTTGGCTTTCAAGTATACGGAAAGCCTCCCTTAACAGGTATTCCGCCACTCGAAATTTCGAGTCTGCCATATCAACAGCCTTTTCAAGACACCACAGGCCAATATCCGCGGGCAGGCGGGCGCCATGCAAACGATTTGGAACACCGCTTGCGCATAGCCTGAATTCGTCGGATTCGGGACAGCGAGACAGTCCTTCCAGAAGAACCGCCCTTTGCATATCGGGACGTTTTTCCAGCCATGCGCGGATTTCGGCGACAGCCTCATCGCGGTCCTGCCCTCCGAAATCGTCAACCCAACCCGCGTCAAGCCAATCATACAAGCGTTTCGTATCCAGTTTGTCGCCATACGCCTTCAGACCACGAGACAGAAGTTCCCAAGGAAGATCGTAAAAGTGTCGGCTTGCGATAACGGATCGCAAGCGGGGAAGCCGCTTGTTGAGCTCGTCAAGCAGTTCGGCCACTTGCTCATCCGAGGACAACTCCACAAGGTCATGGAGCCAGAATTGGGTGTCTCCCCCCACATGCGCTTCTTCTAAAAGGTAATTCCACACCTCCGAGGGCGATAAATGCCGGGGATATAAATGCGTCAGCAGCGTACCGAGAAGCACCTTGTTCAAATCGGCAACGCGCTCCGCCCGCACATCTTCCAGCAGCGTTTTTAGTTGCCTGATCGTATCCTCGTTATCCGGCGCGTTATGGATAAATGCGCCGAGGGCGGGGTAACGAATCCGCGGCCACCGCGTGTCGTCCCGAACAATTTCCAGCAGCAGCCCGGCAAGGCCCGGAAGCGGTTCGCCCGCCTGCAATACGCGCACCACCAGATCGACCACGTTTTGGTGCGCTTTCTCCCGACTGGAGTCGTCCAGAATATCCCGAAGCAGAGGCTCCATGCTCTGCGCGGCAAGCGTCCGAAAGGCCACAGCCTGTTGCCACCCAGGAAAATCAAGCCGCGACGTCTCGCCCTTCAGTGCATGCAACAACGCGCGTTTTTCGTCGCGCAAGAACGTACTGATATCGCCGTATAGCCCGACGCCGACGGGATCCTGTTCGATGAGATACCCACGGGCATCCTTGCTATGCGCGGCAAGCCAGGCAGACAAGCCCCGCATTTCCGTAACCACGATGCCATCCCTTCCGGTAATAAGCGCGATGATGCGGCGGGCGGGAACGCCTTCTTCGATAACGCCGGCAAGATGCCGGGCCGCAAGAAATTCGGCGATGTGGCGATGGATCGGGAGAAAACGGTTAGCGCCAATGCCCTTGAACAACTTTGTGGCGAGCGCTGAACGAAGCGCAGCAAGGTCGTAGCCGCACTGATCCAAATCGGGATACTTTGCGTCCGCCTCGCCGCGTCGCGTATACCCATAAGCACCCGAAATCAATTGCACGGCGCAAAGCCGACCGGCGGCGTCAAGCAATGGCTCCGAATCAAGCGTGTTTTGGCAATCCCGCGCCGCCCGGTGTTCTTCGTTATGCTCGCGAACCATCTTCTCGCACGCTTTTCCGAAGAGTTCCTTGCGGCTTTCGGGCCACGCATCGCCCGCCCCAACAACCTTGGCAAGCAAGGTAAGCGTCTGCGGATTCTCCAGAAACACGCCCATGCGTTTCTCTTGGGCTAAAGCAATGAATTTACTGGCATTGGGAATATCTGATCGGGCTTTCAAAATTTTCTCGACATCGCCAAGAGTCAGTGGATCAAGTTGAAGAATAATCAGGTCAGAATCTCCAGTTATGGTCTTTAACTTATTCTCGTCGAGTCTTCCGCGCCAGTCAGCGTGGCGACACGATAAACGAAAACGCGGAGCATCAAGTGCGCGAAGAATCTTCCGAATTTCCCTGAACTGCGCTCCCATATCCTGAGAACCTGCCCGGACCTCATCCAGTCCATCAATGAAGATCGTCTTGCCTCGCCATTCATCTGGCAAATCATTTGCATCATATGACAGAAATTCATCGGCAGAAACCGGGCGGTGATAAGCCTCCTCCCAAAGCGCCTCGCATTCCATCTCGAACGCCGTCGTTTTGCCTGCGCCGGGATCGCCAAGCAACACATAGGCCGGAACGAAACGGAAGGCTTCAAGGGGCCTGGAAACCCCCTCCTCGCGCCGTTCGCCGTCCTTTTCCCGAATCTCGGTGCATGTGCGGGATACTCTCATGGCGACGCCTCCCCGAACCAATGTCCGGCGGGCAGGGAAAAAAACTCGTTGAGCGGTACGCCCCCCTCCCCGACAACCAGCGAATCCTGCGCGCGAAAACGCTTCTTGAACTCGTCCATGCCGCGCAAGACGCCTCTGTGCAAACCGCTTTTGATTTCTACGGGAAGGATCCGCCTACCCTTTTGCAAGACAAAATCCACTTCAAAACGGCCTTCGCGCCAGTAATGCATCTTGATGTCGGGCGTTGCGGTATTCAGCAAATGCGCGCCCGCCGCGCTTTCGACAATGCGTCCCCAAAAGGTCCGATCCGCCTGCGCCTCCTTGAAGGAATACCCCGAGCCGGCTGTCATCAGGGCCGTGTTGAGCACAGTAAACTTGGGACTGGAAGATTTGCCAGGATGCGGTCGGTTCGCATACTTCGGCAATCCGGCAAGCAGCCCGGCGTTCGACAGCAAATCAAGATAACGCGCCAGCGTAGTCGTGTTGCCTGCCCCCTGGAGTTGACCCAGCATTTTGTTGTAGGACAGAATTTGGCCGGAATACGCAGCGCCTAATTCAAAGAATCGCTTGAGCAAGGCAGGCTTGTCCACGCGGGTCATGTCGAGCAGGTCCCGCTCGATGGTTGGCTCAATAAGCGAACCGAGAACATAGCCCCGCCACCGGTCCACATCCCGAACGAAACGGGCCGCGCCCGGATACCCACCGAAATAGAGATACGTATCCAGATCGAAATCGAAGGCCCTGGCCATTTCCGGGAACGACCAATGCCTGACCGATATCGATTCGTAGCGCCCGGCAAGGCTCTCGCTCAATCCCGACTGCATGCGCAGCGGAGCCGAGCCAAGAATAACCACATGCAGGGGGCAACCGCTGGCCCGGTCGGCGTCCCACAAGCCCTTGACGGTTTCCGACCAGTCCTTAACCTTCTGAATCTCGTCGAATACCAGAACGAATTTCCCCAGGCGCTCCGCCTCGCGCCGGGCATATTCCCAATTACGCACAAGCCAGGTCGCGTCCTTCGTACCATGAGACACAGAAGCGGTGGTCTCGACCGCATCGAAAGGAGGACGAGGGATGAAAGAATCGGGTTCGTCCACAGCGCAATAGCGGTGCTCGCAGGAAATCCGCCCCAGCGCCTGACGCGCAATGATGGTCTTGCCTGTCTGGCGAGGACCGAACAGGGCGACCAGCTGACGAGGCGCTTCGCCCAACCGCTGAACGAGGGCGCTAACTTGCATACGCTGGAAAGGGTTCATATCTGTAAATTACGCTATTGAGTAAAAATACTCAATAGCATAATCATAATTTTTTTTCCTCCTGAAAACATAGCGTGGAGACGGACGCGGGAGCACTGCGCCTATTGGACGCTCAAAGGCAAGCAATAGGCGTTTTTGGCGCGTTTTTGGCGCGTTTTTGGCGCGATTTGGCGCGTTTTTGGCGCGTTTCTGGCGCGTTTTGGCGCGTTTTGGCGCGATGCTGGCGCGATGCATCGAAACGCAGCGGCTTGCGCAGAAAAGCGGCCCTTTCTATACTGGAAGGAGGAAAACGACAGCAGGCAATTCGCACCCCGAGACACATTGCATGCAAACGCCGAAACCCCATAGCCCTTCGGAAACCGTGGAACCGGCTCGTCTTGCCGGGCGGCTGGTTGTGGTCGGGTTCGGCATGACCGCATACAAACTGATCGAGCGGATGCAGGCGCTGAACGCCCTGAAACGCTACGACGTCACCATTATCGGGGAAGAAAATTATCCGGCATACGACCGGGTCCATCTTACCGAGTGGCTGGAGCACCGGGACGCGCAACGCCTTGCGCTGGGACCGCCCGGATGGGCAGCGGCCGCAGGCATTCGGATCGTCGCAGGCAACGCCGCAACCTCTATAGATCGCGGGCGACGGACGGTTCGGCTTGCGGACGGCGAACGAATCGGATACGACCGCCTTGTCCTGACTACGGGTTCTGCGCCTTTCGTCCCGCCCATAGAAGGAGCGAACGCCGAAAACGTTTTCGTATACCGCACCATCGACGACCTGCGCCGCATCGGGCGGCGAGCGGAACAGGCGCGCAAGGCGATCGTGATCGGGGGCGGGCCGCTCGGACTCGAAATAGCCGCCGCGCTTCGACGCCTGGGCCCGGAAATCGTCGTGCTCGAAGCGGCGCCGTACCTCATGTGCGGACACCTCGACATAGCAGGGGCCGCCGTACTGAACGATAAAATCCGCAAGATGGGGATACGCGCCATCGCCCCCGTCCTTGCCCGGCGGATAGAACCCGAGGGCGACCGGTTGCGCCTTTTCGTGCAACAGCTGGACGCCCCCCTGACCGCCGACATGATCGTGATGGCTACCGGAATCCAGCCGCGAGACGAGTTGGCGCAAGACGCAGGGCTTGCGGTGGCGTCTGTATTCGGGGGCGTCGTCGTGGACGATACGCTTCGCACGACCGACCCTGCTATTTACGCCATAGGCGAGTGCGCGCGGCATCGGGACGCCCTGTACGGCCTGATTGCGCCGGGATACCGCATGGCCGAAACCCTTGCCGAAATTCTGGCGGGCCGCGAAAAGCGGTTTTCCGGCTATACTCCCGCGATCCGGCTGAGGCTTATGGATGCGGACGTCTGGGCGATGGGCAATCAGGACCAGCCCGGAGAACGAATCCGCTGGAACGAGCGCGGCGCGTATCGACAGATTACCGTATGGCGAAATCGCGTCGTCGCCGCCTCTTCCGTCGATGCCTGGGCGGAACGCGGGTTCGTACAGGATTTCATCCGAAAGG
>JAJECT010000010.1 GCA_022821845.1 Rhodothermales bacterium
AGTTCCAAACAGCGAGGAGAATACCTGCCCCAGTGGCTGCACCGATACAATTGGCATCGGCCGCACGCCAGCCTCAAATACCAAACCCCCATCGAGTCCCTCAAATTGCCAATGAATAATGTAGTGGGTTTACACAGTTAGTCAGGTATCAGGCGAAACGGGTTTCTGCCTACCGTAAAGATAGGGCACCCCGTCGATCCGAGCAACCCCCCGGAACGCGCTACGAAGCAATGATGAGCATCAAAAAAATGAGTGCGACAACGGCAAGGACAACCCAAAGGCATCCGCCAGTAAGGCAGCCCCGCCTAGAGGCCGTCCTGAAGCTGCTCTGGCTTGCGCTGAACGAGGCATCGAAGAAATGGACGCGGCCCGTGAAGAACTGGAAGGACGCGCTCAACCAGTTCGTCATACTCTACGGAGACAGAATGCCCAACGAAACTTAACCAGACTTACACGGTTTTCTGGACACCCCCCAGTATTTCTGGGCACCCTCTTATTTTATGATCCCAAATCCTCTGCGACAGCGTTCCACGTCGTCGCCGCCGCTTCCCACGCTTTCGCCGCCGCTGCCCGCCCGAACGCTTCCGCCGTAGCTGCCCGAGCTTCCGCCTCCGTCTTTTCTTTCCACGCCTCCGCCGCCGCTTCCCACGCCTCCGCCGCCGCTTCGCCCTCTACCGCCGCCACACGTACACCCGCCGCCTCCGCCTCCGCTTGTATCGCCCACGCCTCCGCTTCTTGACTTACTTCCCACGCTTTCGCCGCTATTGTCCAAGCCGCTTTCGCCGCTTTACAAGCCGCTGCTTCCTGTTCCGCCCTCTCTAACCTCCACTGCCCATAAAATAAATATTCAGATAAAATCGTTTCCGTCTGCGTCTCGCAAAACGCCATATTCGCCGCCCGAGCTTCCGCCGTAGCCGCCCGAGCTTCCGTCTCCGTCTTTTCTTCCCACGCCTCCGCCACTGCTTCCCACGCCTCCGCCTTCGCCGCAGCCGCCCGAGCCTCCGCCTCCGACGAGTAGACCTTGATATATTCTACATCGCTTGCCCAATCGAACCCTTCCAAATTTCCCGAAAATGTTTCCTCTTCCTCCTTCAACCGCTGCTGATACTCTTCCGAAAGCTCTGCATCATTCACTTGTGCGTATGCGGCTCTGATCCGCGCTTCCTGTTCATTGCCCATTCTCAACGCTTCCACAACTCGTTCCGACGCCTCTAACCTCTTTGCCGTTGCCTTCTCCATCCATGCCTGCGAGCTCTCTTCCCATTCTACCCGCCACAATCGCCAAGACCTTTCTACATTCGATATTGTCCAGTCCTCCGCCCAATCTCCCAAGTGTTCTGCTAACCCTCCCTCGTCCGCGATCTCTCTCACTATCTCGGCCAGCTTCTCCGCTTCTGCCTCTGCTTCTAATATCCGCGCTTCCGCCTCCCACGCTTCCGCAATCTGCACTTGTTCGTTCGCGCATCCAACGCACAGCATAAAATAAAGTATCGGGGCAATGTATCGCATAGTTTCGAGAGCTTTCATCAGATTACCTCCGTTGGTTTGTGTTTTAGAATCAGGAATCAGGCCGGAAAACGGCCTGGAACGCCTTGCGCGGCGTTGCAGCGCAGGGCGCGGGAGAGGTGGTTCGGGTTGTCTGAACAGGATTTTGGGCTTTTAAGGTATGGGATTGCGACCTTGTTCCGATCCAACCAACCCACTGGAGGTATTCCATGCCCAAACGCACCCGCAGAACCCACAGTCCCGACTTCAAGGCGAGGGTGGCCCTTGCCGCGATTCGCGCCAGATCGCTTTGCTCCCGCCGGACGGACCAGGAATCCGGAAGAAAATTGCGCAGCGCATCCAGATCGTGCCGAAACGGAAAATCCACGTCCTCAAAAACCAATGCGGCCTTCAACGCCTTTTCAGCGGCTTGCTGGGCAAGAAAACAGATGTGCCGAGGCGCCGATTCATTCGACGCCAGCAGGCTTTGCGCAACGTCGATATCCTCCGCTGCATAACGAAGCCAGCGTTTTGCCTCGCAAACGATTTCAGGTCCGCTCATAGATAATTTTTCCCTCGCGAAGCGCCGAGCGCAGCACGGTTCCTGCAAGATGGCCGCGGCGGGCTATTTCTTCGGGGCTGGCCACCACAATGTCCTTGCAAACCGGAAGGTCTCCCAGAATCTGGCGGATATGCACTGCGGCGGCCCGCTTGTCGCTCACCTCCGGCAACACAACCAGCAAATCCACGTCGCTCCATTGGTTCGCCGCGCCGCGCGCATGCGAACCAAACAAAACGACTTGCAACGGCTGGAATCGCCCCACGATACGATCCACCATGGTCGATATAAACCCTTCCGGGGCCGGGATATTCATCATGCTTGCCTGGTGAGGAATTTACGGATACGGCGGTTCCGACCGCAGCGCGGCCCCGCCCTGTGCACGTTACACGAAGCTATTTGCGCCTTTGTTCGCTCCGCTGCCGAGCGCAGCCCCCTCATTCCCAGTTGCCCAGGGCCTGCGCCAGCCCCATCATGCAGGCTTCGCGGCGCCTTGCTTCGTCCAGCGTCGCCAGAAAGTGGCGTTTCCAGCCTGGAAAGTCGATCTCGTCCCCCAGCACCGGGTGCCACAACCCCACGAACGCGCCCCCGTACCGACGGCAGGTCGCCATCAACTCGAAAGTGGAACGGATCGCCGCCTCCGCATTCAGGTTCCGGTAGCCGAACAAGGTGGAGTCCATGACCGCAAGCGGCATCTCCCATATATCCAGCGGGCGGTCCGCCTCCAGATCGTACAGTTGAAACGGCAGGCACGTGCCGCGGCGAAACCCTTCCTGCTCCGGAAAGCCGAGCGTACTGTCTATGCGAAAACCGCTGGCCGCCTGAAGCCGGGGCGTGGCCGCCGGGTCGAACCGAAGGTAATGCTGCCGAACCGATACGGGCGACGGCGCCCCCACCCGTTCCAGCGCGCGCCCGAGCCGCTTTGTTTCGCGGGCAAAGCGCTCCGGCTCGTCGATGGCCCGGTACGAGGGATGCAGTCCGATCTCGAAATCCTGCACGGCGATCCGGTCCATCCAGTTTTTCAAAAAGGGCGAACCCAGGCGATACGGCGTGTCCCGGGGATGCCCTGCCCCCGCTTTCACGAAGAACGTTGCGGTCCCGCCTCGCAAGGCCACCTCGCGCGGAATTTCCCGCAGCGCCCGCCGAAACGGATCCCCCGACAGCATTTGACGGCCCACGCGCCCCAAACGCCCGCATCGCTCGCGCAAGGGCGCGTCCAGACGATTCTGCGCGAAATAGTGCATGCCCTCACGATATAAAATGCCGGGACGCCATTTGCGCCCGTAATCCACGTCGTGGGTGGAGCAAAAAGCCCAGTCGCGGCCTGCCCAGCGGCGCGGCGAAACCCGCGCCCCGCCCGCCCGAAACTGCTCGGCCAACGCGTCGCGATACGCGTCCGCCACCGGAAACCGTACCGTACCCAACTGCGCCGCCAGCGAATCCGCGAAGGGAACGCGCCCGTGCATATCCCGTTTCGCTACGGCCCGCTCCTGCCATCCGCTCAGCCACAAAAACGCGGAGGCGACGAGGTCCGGGCGGCCCTGTTCGTCGGCGAAGCACACCGGAACGCGCCGCCCCCCGATCTCGCATGTCGAGGCCTGCTCCGGGCGGAAGGGCGACTCCCCCGCCAGGAACGTCGCGGCGTCGGGCGCATGCGCAAGAGCAATCAGGCGCGGATGGGGCGGCGCTGCGGCAGCGGGGCCGTAATACGCAAGCGGCGCGTCGGGAGGCGACGCCTCGGCGAGCGCGGCGCGCGGCGCCCAACGCGGGGCCAGGCCAAGCGGGGTCAGGAGCGCCCGCAGGGCGTATTTCGCCCTCGGCGCAAAGTCCGGCGCCGTATCGACGAGGCAAGCGATAGGGGTCCCTTCGGCAACGATCATATGCGGACGCAGACGGAAAAAGGCGCGGGCGAATATCCGTAACAATACATAGGGCAAGAGACCGTAAGGATACGCTGATTAAGTCCACGAAGCGCAGAGGCTGCGAGGGGTGCGCTGGCAAGGAATGACGAAGCAGCATGGCAGGCCCCATGTAATGAGGAATGACACAGCCAGCGTGCTCCTCGCAGCCTCCCGAAGGGCGCGTCGCATCCCCGACATACAGAACCTGCGGTGGTTTCTGCTGGTTTCAATGATACAGGCATGACCTTCTTTGGCAGCGATAGCGACGCGCTGAGCGAAGTGGTTTTAATCAGCGTATCCTTAAAAATGTAACAATGTTGCAACGCCCGCCAAAATGCGGAGCCGACGCGCCCAATGAACGTTTCTAACGGGAACGTTTCTACCGGGAAGGTTCCTGTTAGGGACGTTCCTGTCGCAAACGTCCCGCTCGCAATGTATCCTGATCAAACCCTTCATGGCCAGTCGATTCAAAATATTCTGCGATCCGGTGCACGGATTCATTTCCGTTCCGAAAAACATCCTGATGGACCTGATCGGAACGCCCGAAGTGCAACGCCTGCGGCGCATTCGCCAACTGGGCGTCGGGCATCTTGTGTTCCCCGGCGCCGAGCATACGCGATTCGGCCATGCGCTGGGCGCCATGGCGCTGATGCAGGACGCGCTTTCGAGCCTTGCGGACAAGGGTACGCCCATCTCGCCCGAAGAATCCGTAGCGGCGCAGGCTGCGGCCCTGTTGCACGACATCGGACACGGACCGTTTTCTCATGTGCTGGAACATACGTTCGTAGCGGGTTATCGCCATGAAAACATGAGCCGGGAGCTGATGGTTTCGCTCAACAAGCGATTCGGCGGCGGCCTGGAACTGGCCCTGAAGATATTCGACGGCGCGTACGAACGCCCTTTCTTTCATCAACTGGTGTCCAGCCAACTGGATATGGACCGCCTCGATTTCCTGCGCCGCGATTCCTTTTACACCGGCGTAGTCGAGGGGGACGTGGGCGTCGAACGCATCATCAAGACCATGCGGACGCATCCGCAGGAAGGCGGCCCGGATTCCCGCATCGCCATCGAAGCCAAAGGGGTCTACGCCATCGAAAATTACATTATTTCCCGGCGGCTCATGTACTGGCAGGTGTACCTGCACAAAACCGTCGTGGCGGGCGACAGGCTCCTGCGAACTGCGTTCGAACGGATACGCGAACACCTTGCGCGGGACGCCCGGAGCCTGGACGGACGCTGCTCGCCCTCCCTCCTCTTTTTCCTGACGAACTCCCTCGCGCTCGACGACATACGCCGGGACGAGGTCCGCGAGCATTTTTGCCGGATAGACGACGTGGACGTGATGCACTGCATGAAAGCATGCATGCAGCACCCGGATCGCATTCTGGCGGATATTTGCCGCCGGTTCATCGAACGGGATTTCTTTCGGGTTACGTTCCTCTCCGAGGCGCCCTCCGAAGCGCAGGCGGCGGCATGGACGGATCGGGTGGCGGCGTGGCTCGTCCGGCAAGGACTGAGCGCCCCCGCCAGCGCCCGGAAGGACGCCGCGTGTTATCTGATCCGGGACGATACCCGCCACCTCGCCTACGCAAATGTCCGGGATTCGGTGCATGTGCTCGGCCGCAACGGCAACGTCCGCGAACTTTCCCAAACCGCCGAAGCCACAACGGTTTCCTCCCTGGGCGAAGTGGTGGTGAAGCCGTTCGTATGCTACCCGAAGGAAGTGGAGCTGGATCCGGGAGAATAAAAAGGATCGGTATGAAACTGGAAGATATCCGGGCCGGGCTTGTCCTGAACGGCGTCGCGCCGAACGAACCGGTTACCGCGCTGCACGTCGAGCCGCACGGATCGGAAGCGTTGACGCTCGTCTATCGAACGGCCTCGGGCAACGTCGATAATACGCTGCTGTATCGGGACAGCGAGGCGAGGCTTCAGGTCGTCGAGCAAGGCCGCCCCTGGAATTTCGAAGCGGACGGCGCCTTGTTCCGCCTGGCGTCCGAAGCGCAGCGCATTCGCCTGGCCTATCTTTTCGATTCGATGCTGGCGGTGCACACGTCCCGCGTGGAGCCGCTCCCCCATCAGATTACGGCGGTCTACGAATCCATGCTGCCCCGGCAACCGCTGCGGTTCCTGCTGGCCGACGATCCAGGCGCCGGAAAAACGATCATGGCGGGGCTGCTTATCCGGGAACTGATCGCCCGCGGCGACCTGGAGCGGTGCCTGATCGTCTGTCCGGGAAGCCTGGTGGAGCAATGGCAGGGCGAATTGCACGAACGATTCCAGTTGCCTTTCGAAATCCTGACCCGCGACAAGGCCGAGGCAAGCCGGACGGGCAACTGGTTTCTGGAGAACCACCTGGCCATCGCCCGGCTCGACATGCTGGCGCGCAGCGAAGAGGACCTGCTCCCGAAACTCGGCGCGAAGGATTGCCGATGGGACCTCGTGGTGTGCGACGAAGCCCACAAAATGTCCGCCTCGTTTTCGGGCGGCGAAATCAAATACACGAAACGCTACAAACTGGGGCAATTGCTGTCCGGCGCCACGCGGCACTTCCTGCTCATGTCCGCCACGCCGCATAATGGCAAGGACGAGGATTTCCAGCTCTTCCTGGGCCTCTTGGACGAAGACCGGTTCGCCGGGCGTTTTCGGGAAGGAACGCACAAGGCAGACGCATCCGACCTGATGCGGCGCATGGTGAAGGAAAAACTCCTGAAGATGGACGGCGCCCCCCTGTTCCCCGAACGCATCGCCCACACGCTCCCCTACAAACTGTCTCCGCCAGAGGCGGCGCTCTACGAAGCCGTAAGCCGCTACGTCCGGGAGGAGTTCAACCGGGCCGAGCAGCAAGCGAGCGGCAAGCGGCGCACCGTGGGATTCGCGCTCACCATCCTGCAACGGCGGCTGGCTTCGTCCCCCGCGGCCATTCGGCGATCCTTGCAGCGACGACGCGAAAAACTGGAAGAACGCCTGCAGGATATCGAACGGGGCGTACAGGCCCCCGCCTCCTCTTCCCACACTTCCCTCGCGTCCCTGTCCGAAGAAGCCTGGCGCGAAACGATGGAGGACGCGCCGGACGACGAGGTCAAACAACTCGAAGAGGAAATCCTTGGCCTGGGCACGGCGGCGCAAAACGTGGAGGAATTGCAAATCGAAATCGCCATACTCAAGGACCTGGAGGAACACGCAACCCGGGTCGCGCGGAGCGGCGAGGATATGAAATGGCGAGAACTCTCCGGCCTCCTTCAGAAAATTCGGGTCGGGACGCTGCCGGGCGGAGAAAACGGGTGGGACGGCGCAGGCGCGGGCGCATCCGGGGTGTCCGGGGTGTCCGGGGCGACGGCGCCCGGAAAAAAGATTATCGTGTTCACCGAGCACCTCGACACGCTGCATTATCTCCGGCGCCGCATCGCCACGCTGTTCGGACGCGAAGAAGCCATTGTGTGCATTCACGGAGGCATGAAACGCGAAGAACGGCTTGCGGCGCAGGAAGCCTTCCGGCACGACCCCACGGTGCAGGCGCTGCTCGCGACGGACGCCGCCGGAGAGGGCATTAACCTGCAACGGGCGCACCTGATGGTGAATTACGACTTGCCCTGGAACCCCAACCGGCTGGAGCAGCGCTTCGGACGTATCCACCGGATCGGGCAATCGGAAGTGTGCCATCTGTGGAATCTGGTGGCCGCCGATACGCGCGAAGGCGACGTATACCAAACCCTGCTCGCCAAACTGGACACGGCGCGAGAAGCCCTCGGCGGACAGGTGTTCGACGTGCTCGGGCGGCTGCATTTTGGCGGAAAATCCCTGAGCGACCTGCTTATCGAGGCCGTCCGGTACGGAGCGCGTCCGGATGTCCGCAAACGGCAAACCACGGCGATCGACCAGGCGCTCGACCGCGAGCGCATCCGGGACTTGCTGGAAGGCCATGCGCTGGCGCCCGCCGCGATGGACGACCGGGAAGTACGCCGCATCAGCGCAGACATGGAGCGGGCCGAAGTGCGCCGCCTCCAACCGCATTTCGTCAAGGCGTTCTTCGAGGAGGCGTTCGGGCGGTTCGGCGGCGCGATGAAAGAGCGCGAAGCGAAGCGATACCAGATTCCCCGCGTACCCCGCGACGTCCGGCGTCGCAACCCCCGCACCGGCGTCGGCAAACCCGTGGCCCCGGCATACGAGCGCATCGCATTCGATAAATCCCTTGCGGAGATACCGGGAAAACCTCCGGCGGCCTTTGTTTGCCCGGGCCATCCGCTCCTTGACGCGGTCGTGGACCTGACGCTCGAACGCTACGGAGGCTTGCTCAAGCAAGGCGCCGTGCTTGTGGACGAAAACGACGACGGCGTGGAGCCTCGCCTGCTGTTTTACCTGGAGCACGCCATTCGCAACCAGCGCCTCGGCCGGACGGGCGCGTATCGAACCATCTCGAAACGCATGCTCCACGTGGAAATGGACGCGCGGGGACAGCCCCTGAACATGGGCTACGCGCCGTATCTGGACTACCGCCCCCTCGCCGGGGACGAACCTTCGTGGCGACGCATTCTGGACCGCCCGGAGTGCGCATGGCTCCAGGACAATCCGGAGGAAAAAGCGATAACCTACGCGATCCGGGAAATCGTTCCGGGGCATCTGGAGGAAATCAGGGCAGCCCGCCTTGCGCTGATCGAAAAAACGCGGGCGGCGGTGCAGGATCGGCTTACCAAGGAAATAGCGCACTGGGACCGGCGCGCCGAAGAACTCAAGGCGCAGGAGCAAGCCGGAAAACAGGGCGCCCGGCTCAATTCGGGAGAAGCCCGCAGGCGGGCGGACGATATGCGGGCGCGGCTGGGCAGGCGGCTTGAAGAACTGAACCTGGAGTCGGTCATCTCGCCGCTTCCGCCCATGGTTCGCGGCGGCGTACTCGTCGCGCCAAAGGGCCTGCTGGACCGGATGCAGGGACGCGCGGCAAAAGCAAGCAATCCGCAGCAAGACAAGATGGCCATTGCCGCAAAGGGCCGTGAGATCGTCATGGATATCGAACGGAAAAAAGGCTACGACCCCACCGACCGGGAATTCGACAAGCTCGGCTACGATATCGAGAGCCGCATGCCGGATACGGGGCAGCTCCGGTTCATCGAGGTGAAGGCGCGGGAAGCGCAAGCCGACACGATCACAGTTACCCGAAACGAAATTTTGTATTCCCGGAACAAGCCGGATCGGTATATCCTGGCCCTCGTGCTGTACGAAGGCGACATAGAAAGCGGCGCGCATACGGTGCATTACGTCCAGCGGCCCTTCGAACGGGACCCGGACAGCAACGCATGCAGCGTAAATTACTCCATGGCGGCCCTCCTCGCGCTGGGGGAAAGGGTTTCGTAGGGGAATTTTGTCACGGGATTTGTCAAGAGAAATTTCAAGGGTTTTGTCAAGCAGGGAAAGCGGCTATGGCGTATGGGGGCGCGGCGGGGGATCGGAGAATACGGCGTTTGCCCAACGCGGCGGCAAAGCATATCTTGAGACATATGAGCGCACGAAAACACATATGTACAATCCGATGACGGTCACAGACCTGTCCATCCTCATTCAGCAGGGAGAAGGCGCTACGCTCGAATTCAAGGAGGGACTCTCCTCCTCGTTTGCCAGGCAAATCGTAGCCTTCGCCAATACGATTGGCGGAAAAATTCTGCTCGGCGTTCGCGACGATGGCGCCGTAATCGGGATTCAGGATACCAATGCCCTGCGCGGGCGGATATACGACATTGCCCGAAACTGCGACCCGCCCGTCAAGGTGCTGGTGGAGCCCATGGGCAAAGTCCTTGTGGTCCATGTATGGGAAAGCGACGCCAAGCCCGTGCAATGTAGCGACGGTTTTTTCTGGCGGCAAGGCGCGGCGACGCAAAAACTCAGCCGAACCGAAATCCGCGATTTCTTTCGGGAAGAGGGCGTGATCCGGTTTGACCTTTCGCCTTGCCCCCGCTTTCGCTATCCAGAGGATTTCGATCGCGCCAGGTTCGATGCCTGGCTCGACTATTCAGGGATAAGCAACGGATCGTCTGTCGAGGACGTGCTGGTCAATATCGAGGCCGCCGAGCGGGCAGGCGATACGTTGCTGTTTCGCAATGCAGGCGTATTGTTCTTCGCGAAAAATGTTCGACGGTTTTTCCCGGATGCGTATATCACATGCCTGCTGGCGAAAGGACGGGACAAGGTCCATATCCTCGACCGAAAAGATTTCGACGGCGGCTTGACGTCCAATATCGAAGAGGCCCTGAAATTCGTCGAGCGCAATACCCGAACCGCATACAGGATCGAAGGCCTTCGGCGTCAGAATATTCCTGAGTACCCGATGAAGGCGGTGCGCGAAGCGATCACCAACGCTGTCATGCACCGGGACTGGTTCTTCGAAGGCGCCAATGTGTTCGTGGAAATATATTCTGACCGAATTGAGGTCGTAAGCCCGGGAAGCCTGCCCAACGGGTTGACGGCAGACCAGCTCGGGCATAAAAGCGTCCGTCGAAATACGCTCATTGCCGACTTGCTTCACCGCATTGATTTCATCGAAAAGGCAGGCACGGGCATTCGCCGCATCCTGGAGGACGCACAAGAGCAGAATTGCCCGAAACCGGATTTCAGGATTGGACGCTTTGTAACCATCGCGTTTCATCCGAACCCGGAAGTCCGCGCCATGGGCATAACCGGGGAAGTCACCGAGGAAGTTACCGGGGAAGTCACCGAGGAAGTTACCGAGGAAGTTACCGAGGAAGTTACCGGGGAAGTCACCGGGGAAGTCACCGGGGAAGTTACCGAGGAAGTTACCGAGGAAGTTACCGAGGAAGTTACCGAGGAAGTTACCGGGGAAGTTACCGAGGAAGTTACCGGGGAAGTCACCGGGGAAGTTACCGGGGAAGTTGCACGCGTCGCTCCGGTAGATCGCTTGTTGCAGGAGATGTCTGGCGAAATGACCCGGC
>JAJECT010000005.1 GCA_022821845.1 Rhodothermales bacterium
CCCTGCCCGTTCTGGCGCCGGCGCCGAAGACAAGCGTCATGTGATTCGGCAATCTGGGGGTTAACGTACTCACTGCTTTGCCGCCGTATCCCTTTGAGAAGTGAGTGTGGACGTCGTCGTCGCTGGCTCCAGAAAGGGTGAAGACGATCGGCGCGGTCACCGTTTCCCCGTCCTGGAGTTCCCGCCCCAGTTGAATCTCTATCCTTCCCTTGCCGCCGTTCTCGTCTATGACGGTGCCCTGGGCGCCGCCGCGCATCATGACGATGGTCGTCGGGTCGTTGTCGCGGATGCGCATGGTGGCCGACGCGGCGGTCGAACTGATGGTCACGCCGGCTGGCAGCGCGGCGTTCGGATCTTCGGACACGGCGGCGACGATTGCCTCGGTGAGTTCGTCTTCGTTGTCGCCCTGCAAGGACAGGGCGCGCACCCAGGCCTGGTCGTTCGCGGCGATTTCGCTCGCGACACAGCCGTTTCCGTCCAGCGTCGTACTTCCCTGCCCGCCGGCGCCGAGGAGGACGTAGTCGCCGCTGCTGCCTATCGTCGCCTCGCCGGAGAAGCAGAGCCTGAAGGGCACGGCGACGGACTGGGCCTGACTGACTGCCACGCGGACGTCGAATGCGAGGCGCTCATGGCTGCCCGCCGGCTCTGTTTGTTCGTTGATTGCGGTCGAGGTCCCCGTCTCGACAAAGGCGACGCTGACCTCGGCGGAGGTCTGCGCGCGGGCGGCGGGCGTAAGTACAGGGAAGAGAAGCCCTGTCGTCAGGCATGCGGCAAGCGTACAGATAAGGGGCCATGCCGGCGTGGCGAACGCAGCCGGGCCTGTACCGAATCGTTCGTATCGCCGTTGTCTACCCATAGCGTTATGCTATTGTCGTGCGGGGGGGGGGGTATTTTGGACCTTGCGTTCTGTACGCCCTTGGTTTGCAGATCGCTGCTGCTTCTGGAGACGCGCGCGGAGGGCGCAATGCGCTTGCGTACGTACTGCGCACGCTCGTTGCTCGATTTCGTTTGTCCGATGGCGTTCATGGTTTCGCGTGATCCTGGAACAAAAAGACATTTCCACAACATGAATATAACCTTCTTGCGTGAATTTGCCGCGAATAATTTTTATACGGACATTGCTTTTCCGGGTTCCGCCAAAAAGTTCCGCCGGAAACCGCGCGCGGGCGCTGCGATTTAAGAATATGCTGACGCTTTCCATCCGCCTTCCGCTCCCAAAGTATCTTCAGGAACTACCGTGTTGCGCGCTTCTCCCATCCTGAGCCACGCCGACGTGCAGGTCGAGCCGGAGTTCGAGACCGTGCTCGACGACTTGCTGGCCGCATGCAGGCAGTCCTTGCGCTCGGTGGACGAAGACATGATCCGACGCGCCTTCAGGCTGGGCTACTGGGCGCATCGCAACGACCGGCGCGCTTCGGGGGAACGGTTCATCACGCACCCCATAGCGGTCGCGGCGATCGTGGCCCGGGATATCGGATTCGACGACGTCAGCGTGGTTTCGGCGCTTTTGCACGACACCGTAGAGGATACGGAGTTCTCCCTGGGCCTCATACGGGACGAATTCGGCGATACGGTTGCGAACATCGTCGACGGATTGACGAAGATACGGGGGGTTTCCTGGAGCCGCGAACTGGGCCAGGCCGAGAATGTCCGCAAGCTCATGCTGTCCATGGCGACGGACATCCGGGTCATTCTCATCAAGTTTGCAGACCGGCTGCATAATTTGCGCACCATCGAGTCGCTTCCCAAGCAGAAGCAACTCAAGATTGCGAGCGAGACCCTGGACCTCTTCGCGCCGCTCGCCCATCGTTTCGGCCTGAACGCGATCAAGGCGGAGCTGGAAGATATTTCCCTGAAAATCCTGCACCCGGAAGAATACCGCGGCGTCGTGCACAGCTTGCAGGCGTCCAAGGTCGAGCGCGACGGCTACGTGCGCCGCTTCATCGAACCGTTGCAGGCCCGCCTTGAGGGGGACGGCTTTGGCTTCGAAATGGCCGGTCGGTCGAAGAACATATATTCGATCTGGCGGAAAATGAAGAGCCAGGACAAACTGATCGAAGAGATATACGACTTGCTCGCCATTCGCATTGTCCTGAAAAGCGCCGGAAAGAAGGGAAAGGAAGATTGCTGGCGCGTGTATTCGATCATTACGGACCTGTACAAACCGTTGCCGGAACGTTTTCGGGATTTTATTTCCGTGCCTAAATCCAACGGGTACCAGAGTTTGCACACGACGGTGCTCGGCCCGGAGGGACGACGGGTGGAAGTGCAGATTCGCACGGAAGAAATGCACGCCATCGCCGAGCGCGGCGTGGCGGCGCACTGGAAATACAAGGAGGCCGTGAGCGACCGGGACCGGGGGATGGAGCAGTTCCTGGACTGGGTCCGGGATATTCTTGAAAATCCCAGCCCGGAGCAGGCCACGGAATTCGTCAAGGAGTTTCGACTTAATCTGTACGACGAGGAAATCTATATTTTCACCCCCCAGGGGGACCTCATGACGCTGCCCCGCCATGCCACCCCGGTCGATTTCGCCTTTCAGGTGCATACGGAAATAGGCATGCACTGCATCGGGGCGAAAGTGAACGGCAGAATGGCGCCGCTTTCGTACAAACTCCAGAGCGGCGATCAGGTGGAGATCATTACGTCGAAGAAGCAAACGCCGAATCCCGACTGGATGAAGTTCGTCGTTACGCACAAGGCGCGCAGCAGGATACGGCATTCGATCAACGAAAAACGCCGCCGCAGCATCGAACTGGGCCGGGAAACGCTCAGGAAAAAACTTGACAGGGCAGGTTTGAAGGTGGACGAGCAGAACCTGGGCCGGGTGGCCAACCGGCTCAAGTTTCCGAACGCCCAGCAAATGTTTTACGAGATCGGGACGGGGCTTTTCGACGCGAAGGATTTCGTGAAATCCGTCCGCAGCGCGTCCCGCGGGCGCAGGGAAGAGGAAGGCGCCTCCGCCGAACAGGAAGGGCTTCGGCTGCGCTACGAGGATTTTCGGGATTCGGCCCAGATAGCCGCTCGTCCGGCGCTCGAAATCGACGGAGAATTGCATACGGATATCGTTACGCGCTACGCGCCTTGCTGCAATCCGATTCCCGGGGACGACGTGTTCGGATACGTAAGCCGCAGCGAAGGCATCAAGATTCACCGCGTGAATTGCCGGAACGCGCCCAGCCTCCTCGTGAACCAGCCGGATCGCATTGTTTCCGTCGAGTGGAGCCGGCAGAAGGACGTGCATTTTTTATCCTGCCTGCGGGTGATGGGGGAGGATCGCGTGGGCATCGTCAGCGACATCACGACGGTTATTTCCAAAAACCTGAAAACGAATATCCGCTCTATCACCGTGGACTCCGAGGATGGCGTATTCGAAGGCCAGATCGTATGCTCGGTGACGGATTTGTCGCATCTTCGGCGCGTTATCGAGCGGCTCAAGCGCATCGATGGAATTCATGGCGTGTACCGGTTCGAGGAATGACGCTATTTTTTCGCCGGACTTTTTCGCGGGTCTTTTATATTGCCTCCTTATATTTCCCGTAAACTGTCGTTTCTTCGCAAGTTTACGGATACGGCGCGTTAAAAGACCAAGGCGACAACCATGCCCTCCCCATCCCGTACGCAAACCCGAAAAGACGTAGCCCGCCGCGTGGCCGAAACCATGGGCGAACCCGTGTACAAGGCGGATCCCTGGGTTCGCGCGGTGCTTGGCGCGCTCCGCGACATCATGACCGAAGCAGATCCGGAGGTTCGCATCGAGTTGCGCGAATTCGGGGTGTTCGAGGTGAAGAAGACCCGTCCCAAGCCGAAAGCCCGGAATCCCAAGACCAACGAGACGGTTTTCGTTCCCGGTCGTCGCAAGACGCGCTTTCGTCCGGGCAAGCGGTTGCGGGAAGTATTGCGGGTTCCCTTGTCGTCGTCGGACGCCGCCGACCCGTCCTGAACCTGCCATGAACGCCTTGCCTCGCATCGTCGGCGTCGACTATGGCGCGCAGCGCGTCGGCCTGGCCCTATCCGATCCGTTTCGGCTGTACGCGCAATCGATCGGCGCCTATTCCGGCGAGGAAGCCTTGCAAGCGCTGGCGCGTCTCGACGAAGATCCCGGGTTCGATACGATCGTCGTGGGGTGGCCCTTGACGTTGTCGGGCGAGGAAGGGGAGGCTACGGAGGTCGTTCGCGCTTTCGTTCGCCGGTTGTCCCGTCGTTTTCCCGGAAAGAACGTGGTGACGCAGGACGAGCGGCATTCTTCGATTCGGGCGAGACAGTTGTTGTACCAGGCGGGCGTCCGCAAGAAAGCCCGTCGCCGAAAGGAACGGGTAGACGCGGCGGCGGCGGCGGTCATTCTTCAGGATTACATAGACGAAACGCAGGAATCGGCTTCCTGTCCCGCGCCATGATTCTTCCCATTCGCTTGTACGGGGACCCCGTCCTTCGCCGCGGCGCCGAAGAAGTGTCGGGCGACAGCGCAAGCATTCGCCCACTGATCGACGATATGATCGAGACCATGCGGGGGGCGGGGGGCATTGGCCTGGCCGCTCCGCAGGTGGGCCGTACGGAGCGCGTTTTCGTGGCCGAACTGGCGGCGGAACTGCGGCCTGCCGAAGCGCGGGAGCAGGCGCCCGAGGCCCTGGTGTTCGTCAACCCTGAAATTATCGAGGAGAGCGACGAGGAAAGCGAATTCGAGGAAGGGTGCTTGTCCATTCCGGACGTCACCGAGCTGGTCCGCCGTCCCGAACGCATCCGGATGACGTACCTGGATCGTCATTTTCGGGCGCGGGAGCTGGAGGCGGGCGGTTTGGCGGCGCGGGTGATTCAGCATGAGGTGGATCATCTGGAGGGCGTTTTTTTCGTGGACCGCATCAGCGCGTTTCGCCGCCGCCTGTTGCGCCGTAAACTCCGGGAGGTGACCAGCGGGAAAGTCGAGGCCAACTATGCCTTGTACGCAGCGCCGAAATGAAAGCGATAACGCAATGCGTTTGCGGGATTTTTCAGGGCGTCTCAGGAACCTTGAGGCAAAGCGCGTCGTCTTATATAGTCTATGCAGTTCGCCGTCGCGGCGCTGCTCTCGCCCTTGCCCGCCTGTTTCGCCCCCGGAATCCGGAATACATGTTTTCGTTGCGCACGCATATCGAACGGTCGGGCTTCGCGCTGCTTGTGGCGCTGTTTTGCGGCGCAATAGCGGCGCCGTTCGGGCACGAGTTGTCCCATATTCGCTCGCTGGAGCATGCGCATGGGGAGGTCGCTGAGGCCGCGCCGGGCGGCTCTGCGGGCCTGTGCGCCGATTTTCTGGTGGAAGAACGGACGCCGCCGCCTGTTTTCGCGTGCGATCTGTGCGCGTTTTGTTTGTCCACGATTTCGTCCCCGGATCAACTCCGGGCGCCCCGGTTTCCAGATCGCATGGCGGCGCAGGTTGTCCCGTCCATGCCGTTCGCTGGTCTCTTCTTCTATCGCTCGATACGCGCCCCTCCCGGGTGGTCTTGATGTAAGGTAAGACGGTTTTGGGCCCCTGTCGTTCAGGGCCGCCGTTACTCCATTACGCCGTTTCGTCGGCGTTTTTTTGCAAGACACTCCGAAAAACTCAGAGGGAGCCATGTTTTTAAACCGATTTCACGGCATTGCCGTTTTTTTATCCGTATTCGTAATTATGGGCGGGCTGGCCGCCTGCGACAACCCTGCCGAGGACGATGATCATGACCATCACGCCGAGGAAGTAGAGGGCGCTGCGCTTGTTCTGGGCGGCGACGAGGTCGTCAGGGTGCTGGAAGCCGAGGTTACGGGGTCGCTTTCCGTCGCGGAAGGCGAAACCACCGGCAACATCACCGTCGAGTTGCTGGACCATGACGGGGAGGAAGTGCACGCGGAGGATCTGGGCGACGAATTTTCTCTGGGGGTCGTGATCCAGGGCGACGAAATCGTTACCGTAGCCTATCCTGCTGCGTGGACCTTTACGTTGCAGGGGGACGAGGCGGGCGATACCGCCATACGCGTTCAGGTTTTGCACGAGGGGCACTCCGATTTCACGACGCCCGATATTCCCGTTAAGGTAGAGTAGGCGTAATGTGTTGGTGCAAATTTCTTTTTTGGCGCAAGGCCGGGCTTGCCGCGTGTTGCGCTATGGCGGCGGCCGCGCCGCTGCAAGCCCAGCATACGGCGGTGATCGCGGGTTCCCTCGAGGACGCCGAAACGGGGGAGCCTGTCCGTCATGCCCAGGTGCTGGCGGAAGAGGCCAACCGCAGTTCCAGAACGGATCGGCAAGGCCGTTTCGAGATTCGTTTTCTGGAACCCGGCGCGTTGTATACGCTCCATGCCTGGCGCGTAGGCTATGAACCGACGACGACGCGGGTTACCGTGGGCGTCGCCGGTTCGGATACGTCCCGCGTCGCGCTGCGTATGTCGGCTTCCCCGATCCAGTTGCAGGAAGTCGTTGTGGATGGGCAAAGCGCGCCCGGCATAGCCCGCAATACGGATATGGATATGGGCGGCAAGCGGCTTCGGCAACATCTCGGAACGACGCTCGCCGAAACACTCAGCAACGAGCCCGGCATTTCCATGCGATCCATGGGACCCGCTCCCGCCCGCCCCGTTCTTCGGGGGGTGGGCGGCGAGCGGCTGCTCGTCCTGGAGGATGGCGGGCGCACCGGCGATTTGTCCGCCACCTCCGCCGATCACGCGGTCACGGTAGATCCGCTGTTGACGGAACGGATCGAGGTGGTTCGCGGGCCCGCTGCGCTGCTTTATGGGCCGAACGCGCTGGGCGGCGTGGTGAACGCGGTTCGCGGGTATGTGCCTGCGAGCATGCCTTCCCAGACGCATGTCGTCGGGGTGCTGCAAGGGCAATCCGTCAACGACGGGGTTGCAGGCGGGTTCAGCGTGGAAGCGCCCGCGGGGGGCTTTGTCGTGCGCGCCGACGGCAGCATGCGCAATTCGGGGGACGTATCTACGCCGGTCGGCGTACTGGTCAATACCTTCCTGACTGCCGGCAACGGTTCGTTTGGCGCCAGCCGCATTGGCCCATGGGGCTATGCGGGGATTTCGGGAAGTTATTACAAGTCCCGGTATGGCATACCGGGCGGATTCGTCGGGGCGCACCCGCAGGGCGTGGACGTCGAGCTATCCCGTCGCCACCTGAAAGCGAAGGGCTTGCTTCTGGACAGAATTTCCTGGCTTCCGCATCTGGAATTCGAGGGACTGTTTTCGAGATATTATCATCTGGAGTACGAATCGAGCGGTACGTTGGGCATTGAGTTCGGCGTATTGTCGTATTATGGTCGGCTTGTGTCCCGGACCCATACCCGCAGAGGCAATCGCCTGACGAGTCTATGGGGCGGATACCGCGATTATGCTTCCGGCGGGTTGACATTCACGCCGAATACGCGGGAATGGACGGTGGCCGCGTTCCAGTATCAGGATATCAACCTGAGGAGCCTGTCGCTTCAGGGAGCGCTTCGGTACGATATACGCTTCGTGCTTCCCCGCGACCCGGGCGAGGATACGCGCGCCGGGCGGATTCGCAACCGAACGCTCGGGGATTTTTCCGGCTCGTTGCGCTTGTATCGTCGATTCGGCGGCGGTTTTTCCGCGGGCGTGGGCGGCATGCGCTCCATTCGCATACCGGGAATCGAAGAACTCTTCTCGGCCGGGCCTCACCTGGCGGCCTATGCTTTCGAAATAGGCAATGCGGACCTGAGCATAGAAAGAGGGCTGGGCGTCGAGGCGTTTACAGAATACCGCAGCGAGCGTTTTTCCGGATCGCTGACGGCGTATCATAACCATGTGCGAGATTACATATATCCCCGCAATACGGGCCAGCTCAACGTGCGTACGCTGCTTCTGGTATATCAGCAAACCGGCTCCACGGTGCGCATGAGCGGATCAGAGGCTTCCTTTACGCTGCAGATGTCGCCTTCCGTATCGCTTTCCGGGTCGGGGGCGTATGTCCGGGGCACGCTGGTCGAAGAGAACGAACCGATGCCCTTCATCCCCCCCTTCCGGGGACGCCTGGAGGCGGCGTACGCTCGCGGGAAGTTCAGGCTGTCCGGCTCCGCCGAGGCGGCCCGTCGTCAGGATCGTCTGGGGGCGTTCGAAGAAGCGACCGACGGGTATGTCGTGTTCGGAGGCCATGCGCAGTACAACCTTTCGCTGGGCCGTATTTTGTACACCTTCGACCTTGGCGTGGAGAATGCGACGAACGTCGAATACCGGGATCACCTTTCGCGCGTGAAGAGCATCATGCCGGAGCAAGGCCGCAACGTCAAATTGCTGGTGAAGGCGCTGTGGTAGGGGTTATTCCCGGGGGACGATACGGCCTTCTGGCGTAATGATTTCGTTCGGGCCGGGGGGGACCCGGGGAAACTGGCTGAGGGGAACCTGCGGATCCCGATCGCGCGGCACATAGTGGACATGGTCCCCGTGGGTGATTTCTATGTACGGCTGGTCGCCGTAGGGGTCCGCGGCTTCGCGCAGGACGGCGAAAAAGAAGATCGCGGCGGCGATCAGAATCGCCCAGCGCCACAGCTTCTTCGCCCGCGAGCGGCCTGGCGGGTTGTTCGTTCGGGCATGCCCATCCGCGGCGTTTTCTGTGGAAGCGTGCATGGCGTTGTTTGCAGGCGAACGCGATGCGCCCGGCGAAGTGGTGTTGATCCGCGTATCCCGTATTATATTTACGAAAATACGTTCCCGATCCGAACCATGACAACCAAACAGGCGGCAAAACAGGCGACCAGGCAGTTTTCGGCGCGCTTCCAGGCGGAATGCGCGGGGCGCACAATGGATATCGCCGTGCGACCGGGCCAGTTTGCATGCAATGGCCGCGTCGTTCCGTTTTCGTACGAACGCCTTGGGCCGGAGCGCATCGCCTTGTTGCTCGGCGGCAAGAGTTACGTTGCTACGGCGCTGGAGGCGTCCGGGGACCGGTGGCGGATCGGGCTTGGCGGACAGGCGTTCGAGGTGACGCTGAAAGACGACCGGGCGTTGCTGTTCGAGCGTTTCGGGTTCTCACAGGGCGCCGAAAGCGACCTCCTCAAAATATGCGCGCCCATGCCCGGCATGGTGCTGTCCGTAGCGGCGGCGCCGGGGGCCGTCCTGGAGGCGGGAACCGGCGTACTGGTGCTGGAAGCCATGAAAATGGAAAACGAATTGCGTACGGAACGCGCGGGCACGGTGCAGGCAGTGCATGTTGCGCCGGGCGATACGGTGGGCAAGGGCGACCTTCTCCTTGAAATAGCGTAGCGGCATGTCCATCGCGCTTGTTACGGGAGCCACGGGATTCGTAGGGGCGGCGCTGACCCGGCGTCTGACGCAGGAGGGCGTCTCCGTGCGCGTTTTTCGCCGCCGCGGCTCCCGGCTTGATTTGTTGGGCGAGGCGGCGCAGCAGGTCGAACATGCGTTCGGGGACATTACGGACCCCCTTGCGCTGCGCGAGGCGATGCAAGGCGTGGCGTACGCGTATCATGTGGCCGGCAATATCGGATTCGGCTCGTCTCGCGTCCGAAATCGCCTCCTGTCCGTCAATGTGGACGGCACGGCCGCCGTGGTGAATGCGGCCCTGGACCAGGGCGTCCGCCGCCTGGTTCATGTCTCGTCTGTGGCGGCGCTTGGTCGCGCTACCCGTCCCGACGGGGCGCTGGACGAGGAGGCGGAGTGGCGTCGGTCCCGGTCCAGCAGCGCCTACGGGTATTCGAAATATCTTGCGGAAATGGAGGTGCGCCGGGGCGTCGCGGAGGGGCTGGATGCAGTGATGGTCAACCCTTCGCTTATTTTCGGGCTGGGCCGAAAAGGGGAAAACACGCGGCGCATGGTGGACGAGATTCGCCGCAAACGGATGCGCTTGTATCCCGTCGGCGCTACGAGCGTGGTGGACGTGCTGGACGTGGTGGACGGCATGGTGCGCGCCATGCAGTACGGCGAGGCGGGCGAACGATTCGTGCTGGCGGCCCATAACCTTTCCTGGCGAGAAATTTTCCGTCAACTGGCCGAGGCGTGCGGGGCGCCGCCGCCTGCTATTCCTTTGCCCCCTTCCGTTGCGCTCGTCGCCGCCTGTTTTTCGGAGGCGGGCGCTTTTTTGACCCGTACGGAACCCCTGCTTCCGATAGCCCACGCCCATTTCATGTCTGCGGAGCATCGGTACGACAATGCCCGCGCCCGCGAAAAACTGGGGTGGCGTCCCCGCCCGTTCGAGGAAACCGCGCGGCGCATCGCAGAGGCGCTGTGACGTTCGGCCGGCCTGCGAATACGCCGATAAAGTCCGCAAAGATCAGCGGCTTGCGGGAGCGTGCAGGCAAACAGGGTCCGTAACGCATTGCGCGGCCCTGCGACGTCTCGGTAACCCCTGCGCGGACCCTGCGTATCGGGTTGGGCGTATGCTTGGCGCCATCGAAACCGGATATTCCTGTTGCGTTTTGTCCACGTTGCCCCACTCCATGCCGCCGCCGGGCCAGGCCCCGGGCAAGAGGGAAGCCGTCGAAGTTATGTTCGACGGGGTGGCTTCCCGGTACGATTTGCTGAATCGGCTGCTGAGTTTCGGCCTGGATTCCGCGTGGCGCCGGGCCGCGATCCGCCTGCTGCGCAGGGAAGCCCCGGTCCGGATTCTGGATGTGGCGACCGGCACCGCCGACCTGGCCCTTGCCGCCGCGTCGATGCGCCCCGAGCAGGTCGTGGGGATCGATATTTCCGAGCGAATGCTGGCGCGCGGGCGGGAAAAGGTCCGGCGCAAGGGGCTGGGCGAAACCATCGCGCTGGAATACGGCGACGCGGCGCGCTTGCCTTTCCCGGACGCCGCTTTCGACGCGGCGCTGGTCGGGTTCGGCGTACGCAATTTCGAGCATCTTCAGGACGGCATTCGGGAGATTCGGCGCGTACTCCGTCCCGGAGGGGCGCTCGTCGTCCTTGAGTTCAGTCAGCCGGGCGCATGGCCGATCCGAAAACTGTACGAGGTCTACTCGGACGTTGCGTTGCCCTTCGCCGGTCGTCTTTTGTCCGGCAATTCGGAAGCCTACAAATATTTGCCTGCGTCCGTAAAGGTGTTTCCCTCCGGCGAGCGTTTCCTGGACGAACTGCGGCAGGCCGGGTACGAGGATTTGTTGTGGAAGCCGTTGACGTTTGGCGTGGTGTCCCTGTACAGGGGTCGGAAGCCGGGGGCCTGAGGCGCGCCGGTTTTTCTCCGCGCCGCGCAGGCCCGTCGCCGCGCAGCGAACGCCGCGCAGGAAGTCCAATCGCCTGTATAATTCCCTTTATACGCCCTTCTATTCCCCGGAAGCCGACGATTCGCCGGGAACCAGTACGGCGTTCAGGGAGCCGATGAGTTCTCCTATATCCTCTTGCAGGTCGGCTTCGGCATCGGTCTTTTTTTCGCGTTCCGCGTAGAGTTCGTCGGCGATGTGCAACGCCACCATCACCGGGGCCGTTATGTCCGACTGGTCGGGATGGTCTCGCTGGAATTTCCTGATTTTCGTATCGACGAAGCGCACGATTTCGCGCAAGCGCTGTTCGTTCCCTTGCGTTACTTGCAGGGAATAGTCGCGATTCAGAATGCGGACGCGGATGGACTGGGGCACGGTGGGCACCGGTTTTTGCGGATCGGAAACGCCGGGATTATGCGTCGTTGTGCGCTTGTTCTATATGTTCGTCCAGCGTTTCGATGAAGGAGCGCAGGTCGTTTTTCAGCGCGTCCGGGTTGCGGGGCACCGAGAAAAAGGCATGATCCGGGTTGACGGCGGGCCGTTTTTCCAGATCGCGCACTTTTTTCAGGAGGTCGGCGTTGGTTGCGCGCAAGGCTTTGACGAGCTGGATGGTTTCCTCCACGCGACGGCGCAAGGTTTCCAGCGTGGCCGGTTCCGGCATGGATTCCGGCTCCGCTATGGACTCCGGTTCCGTTTCCAGCGGCGGTATGGGCTCCGCCGCCAGCCCCCGTATTGATCCCGTTTCCGGATTCGATTCCGGCTCCAGCGCCGGGATGGATTCAGGTTCCATTTCCGGGTCCGGTTCGACGCCTGTTTCCGTATTCGGCATATCGGCAAAGAGGTCTGGTGTGAAGTCGCCCGTCTCGCAGGGTATCGACATGGCGATGCATTGAATATCGGAAATAAAGCGCCGCCTTGCCGCCTTGTCGGGGCGCGCAACAGGTTATTCGCTTCGCAGCGCCGCGCCGTGCGTTTTTTCCAGTGCGTGGACGATACGAGCCATCTTTTTGTTCACTTCCCGATCCGTGAGCGTCCGGTTGGCCCCGAAACGCAGGGCAAAAGCCACGCTTTTCTTGTCCGGCTCCACTTGCTCGCCTTCGTACAGGTCGAAGAGGCGGACCTCTTGCAAAAGGCGGCCCCCGGCTTGCCGAATCGTTTGCAGCAGCCCGCCCGCCGGTTCCTTGCGGTCCACGACGAGGGCCATGTCGCGTTCCACGGAAGGATGGCGCGTTACGGGCCGATATGCGCGGTCAAGGCCCGGCGCGGCGCGCCGAACGAGGCGGGTCCAGTGCAATTCCGCCGCATAGATCCTGTCTTCGGGCGCGCTGCCGCCGGCGTCGTCCGGCGCAATCTCCAGGATATTTCCAATCGGTACGTTTCCCGAAAAAATGTCCAGTCGGGCGGGGGCGTCGGTTGCGGGTTCCATGCGGACGTCGGGCGCGCGCAGGCGGCGGAGCAGCATTTCTGCCGCGCCTTTCGCGTCGAACAGGTCGAACGGACGGGCGGACGCATTCCACCCCGCCTCCGCAGCGTATCCCGAAAAAGCGAGCAGCAAGGATTCGTGCTCCGCATAGCGCTCCGTCGCCGCGCTGTTCTGCGCTGGGTTGTGGTCTGCGCTGTTCGCTGCGCCGCCCTCCGTATCGCGCTCGCCGTCCGTTTGCCGAAACACATGCCCGAATTCAAAAAACCGCATCGCCCGCTGCCCGTGATTGCGGTTAAATTCGATAGCCTGCACTGCGCCGGCCAATAAACTGGGCCGCAGGGCCGCCATTTCGCTGGAGATCGGATTGCGCGTTCGAACCACCTGTTCGGGGGCGTAGCCCGCAATCCGCGCAAATCGTTCCGCCGTTTCCAGCCGCAACATGCTGTTCGCGTAGATTTCCCGGTGCCCCGTGCAGGCCAGGAGGGTGCGGGCCGTCCGCCGCAAGCGCGTTTCGGGACTTTGGCGCGCTCCGTCCCCGGACAGGGGGGCGGCGCGGTCCGGTTCCGGTATGCGATCGTACCCGTAGAGGCGCGCAATTTCCTCGATCACGTCCGCCTCCCGCTCGACGTCGGGGCGGAAGGGGGGCGCGACGCAGCGAAGCCGGGCGGTTTCCGCCTCGCCTTCCTGCGCTATGTCGAAACCGATGCTTTGCAGCAGGCGCGCGCTGACGTCCAGCGGAATGCGTACGCCCAGCACCGCCGCTATCCGCGTTGCGCGTACGGCGATCGACGTGGGCGTCGCGGGCGCGGGGTGGGCGTCCACCATGCCGGGGACCACCGTGCCGCCGCCGAGCTCCGCCATGAGCGCGGCGGCCCGCGCGGCGGCGCGTGCCTGCCCGGTGGGGTCCACGCCGCGTTCGAAGCGATAGCTGGCGTCGCTCTGGACGCCAAGCGCCTTGGCCGTTCTGCGAATGTGCGACGGGTCGAAGAAGGCGGACTCCACCAGCACGTTGCGCGTGGTTTCCCGGACCTCCGAATTTTGCCCGCCCATCACGCCGCCGATGGCTACGTCCCGTTCAGCGTCTGCAATCATGACGGCGCCGGGAGGGATTACGCGCTCCTTGTCGTCAAGCGTGGTAAACGGCGTGGGGGCCTCCGTGAGCCGTACGCGAATGCGCTGTCCGCCGAGGGCGTCGAAATCAAACGCATGCAACGGTTGGCCCATGTCGTGGAGCACGTAATTCGTGACGTCCACGATGTTGTTGCGGGGCCTTAGCCCGATGGCCTTCAGCCTGGCCTGGAGCCAGGGCGGGGATTCGCGGACGGTTACGTCGCGCACGATCATCGCCACGTACCGCGGACACGCCTCGGGGGCTTGTATGTCTATCGAGACGAGTTGGGCCGCTTCGCCGCCGGGTTTCGGCTCGGGCGCTTCCGGGAGCCGCAGGGCGCCCCCGGTGAGCGCTGCCGCGTCGCGGGCTACGCCGAGGTGGCTGGCGGCGTCCGGCCGGTTGGGCGTAACGCTTACGTCCAGCACGGCGTCCCGGTGCGCCACGCCGCAGGCCGCAAGGTATTCCGCGAACGGCTGCCCGATGCGGGGCGTTGCCCCGTCCTCGCCCGTCAGCACCATGATTTCGTCGTGGTTGTCGGACAGGCCCAGTTCGTCTTCCGCGCAAATCATGCCTTCCGAGGGTTCGCCGCGCAGTTTCGTTTCGCGGATGACGACGGGCGCGCGCCGGTCGGGGTTTTTGCGGTCGGGCAAGGAGAGCGTGGCCCCCGGCGTGGCGACCGGCACGTATTGCCCGGCGGCCACATTCGGGGCGCCGCACACGATGCGGGCGATTTCCGGGCCGCCCAGGTTCACTTCGCAGCAGGCAAGCCGGTCGGCGTTCGGATGGGGGCGTACGCGCTCCACCCGCCCCACGACCACCCCGTCCAGCGACGACCCGATTTCCCGGACTTCTTCCACCTCCAGGCCGCCCATGGTGAGGATTTCGGCCAGTTCCTCCGGGCTTTCCTTGACGGGGGCGTATTCCCGCAGCCAGTTGTAGGAGATATTCATGGTTTGCCGTGTCGTTGCGTTGGGCGAGGCGGGCCGCGCGCATTGCGTTCATGCAGGCGGCGAAGCTGCCTGTATCCGCGGCCTTAAAATTGCTCCAGAAACCGGATGTCGTTTTCGTAAAAGGCGCGAATGTCGCGGATGCCGTAGCGCAGCATGGCGATGCGCTCGACGCCCATGCCGAAAGCGTAGCCCGTCCATCGTTCCGGGTCTAGGTCCACGGCGGCGAATACGTTGGGGTCCACCATGCCGCACCCGAGGATTTCCAGCCAGCGCCCTTGCTGGGGCAGCGTCTCGTCGGCCCACCAGATGTCCACCTCGGCGCTGGGTTCCGTGAACGGGAAAAAGCTGGGACGAAAACGCATGCGGGCGTCGTCGCCGAACATGGCCTGCACGAACAGGCGCAGCGCCTGTTTCAGGTCGGCGAAAGAGACGCCTTCGTCCACGTACAAGCCTTCCACCTGATGAAACAGGCAGTACGATTTGTAGGAAACGGCCTCGTTGCGGTACACCCGGCCGGGCACGATAATGCGCACCGGCGGCGGTTCGGCGACGAGTGCGCGTATTTGCACGGGCGAGGTATGCGTACGCAAGAGCACCCGATCCGGCTCCAGGAAAAAGGTATCCTGCATGTCCCGCGCAGGGTGGTCCGCCGGAAAGTTCAGCGCCGTGAAATTATGCCATTCCGTTTCGATTTCCGGTCCGGTGGCGATAGAAAATCCGAACCCTTCGAATATCTGCGCGATGTCGTGCAGCGTGTGCGTCAGCGGATGCAGGGAGCCTGGCGGCGCGGGGAGGCGGCCTGGAAGCGTACGGTCCATGCGGGCCGCCCGGGGCGCGTCGTCGCGCGGCGCCTGGCTGGCTTCGAAGGCGGCGAGCCGCGCCTCGGCCTGTTGCTTGGCCTGGTTAATGCGTTGGCCAAGCGCTTTGCGTTCCTGCGGAGGGACTTCCGGAATCCGTTTGAACATTCCGGTTATTTTCCCGCTTTTCCTCCCGAGGTACTTGACCCGGAACGCTTCGGCGGCCTCCGTCGAGTCAATGATTTCCGACTCGATGTCTTTCAGGATGTCGTCGGGCATCTGGCTGCGCCCGTTTGGGTAAGGATACTATTTTCCGGCGAGATGCTGCGTAATCCGCTGGAACGTTTCCGGGTCGCGCACGGCGATGTCCGCAAGCGCCTTTCTGTTCAGGGCGACGCCGCTTTTCCGCAGTCCGCCCATGAAACGGGAATAGGTGGTGCCGTTCAGGCGCGCCGCCGCGTTGATCCGGGCAATCCAGAGCCGGCGGAACGCCCGCTTGCGCTGGCGGCGATCCCGATAGGCGTACCCGAGGGCCTTGTCTACGGAGTGCTTGGCGACCGTATAGATTTTGGAGCGCGCGCCGCGATAGCCTTTGGCCATCCGGAGGATTTTCTTGCGGCGCCGCCTGGACGCTACGCTGTGGGCGGTACGTGGCATAAGAACTAAAGAGCGATCAGGACTGAATAAGCCGTTTCATGCGCGGCGCGTCGGTTTTGTCGACGAGCGTGCTTTCGCGCAGGCCGCGCTTGCGTTTGGCCGATTTCTTGGTCAGGATGTGGCTTTTGTACGCCTTTTTGCGGGCCAGCTTCCCGGAGCCGGTTACTTTGAAGCGTTTCCGGGCGCCGCTATTTGATTTCATCCTGGGCATAAGCACGTTGCGCCGGTCGCGCGGGCCTCGAAAGCGCCGGGCGTTTCCGGACGATGCGCATGTCCGCGCGCCGTACAGGCAGGGACATGCCGGGTAAGGGTATTCAAAAAAGGGCTAAACTATAAATACGACGCAGGCGCCAGCGGAGTTCCCGGCCTTTTCGGATTTCCTCGCAGCCCTCTCGGGCTTTTGCTCGGACCCCGGGTTTGCGGCCCGCTGATTTCCCGCTATTTTTTGTCCGGCGCCAGGATGGTGGTCATGCGGCGGCCTTCCATGCGGGGCGGCTGATCGATGCGGCCCACGTCCTCCAGCTCCTCGGTGAATCGCTTCAGCAACGCCATGCCCTGGTCCTTGTAAATGATGTCCCGGCCGCGAAACTGCACCCACGCCTTTACCTTGTTGCCGTTTTCCAGGAAACTCCGCGCATGGCGCGTCTTGAATTCAAAGTCGTGCGTGTCCGTATGCGGGCGGAAGCGCACTTCCTTCAGCTGGATGGTTTGCGATTTTTTGCGCTGTTCCTTCCCTTTTTTCTGTTGTTCGTACCGAAACTTCCCGTAGTCCACGATCTTGCACACCGGCGGATCCGCCGAGGGGGCAATCTCGACCAGGTCCATTCTGTGCGCGCGGGCGCGTTTCAGCGCCTCGTCGATATAGACAACATGGTGTTCTCCGCTGGGATCTACGACCCGGACCATATTGGCCCGAATATCCTCGTTGATGCGTACTTTGCGAGCGATGGTTCTTCTTTCTTTTTTGTGGGTGGCCGGGGGCGGGGAAGCGCCTGGGCCGCGTTCCGCATGCCGTCGGACGGCAATCCGGGGCGCGCCGGGCGCCTTGTGCTTTCGTGCGGGGGCCTGCGCCTGTTCTGCAAGAGGGCGGCGGGCTCCCGTATCGTTTTCACGCAAGCCGGGCGCGTTTGGTTTCGTCTGAATTGTAACGATGTTGTGCAGACGGGATCAAAAAATATTCCTGGAAATCCTGCCGAAACCCGCTGTCGCTGCGCGCACGGGGCCGCGGCCTCCGTCCATGGAGCAAGGCGCCGGCGTCTTTCCCGCGGCCCCGTGCGCGGCTTTTTCAGTTTCGTTCGCATCGCCTGCGTCTGACCTGCTGCAAGCCTCTCGACCCTCGATTTCACGTATTCGCGGATTGTTCATCAAGTCCGCGCCGAAGGGGCTTGACAGCATTCGGGACGTGTCCTATTTTGAAAATGTAGCCTACATCTGGCTGGGCCTCGGCTCGCCTGATTTTTTGCAAACTAACCCGATACGGAATCATGAAACGGCTATTTCTCGCGCTCGCAATGTGTATGGCTTTCGCGTTGCCCTATACAGCAGATGCCAAAAGGTACGATTGTATCTACTGCTCTTATGGGTGTTGCGTTGAAGGCTTTCTTAATGGTGATGGTAGTGCTGACTTCTTGATGTATTGTGTAGATGAGGAGACTGGAGATGGCTGGGGAGTCATTTATGAGGGCCAGTCCGCTGGATCGTGCGGATCCTAAATTCCGTGCTCTTTCAAAAGAGTGTAACATTCACAAAACTACGGTGTCCAAGTCATGAAATCAATCCAAAACCTTGTTGCTGTTATTGCCGTGATAGTCTTTGCTGGCTGTAGCACGGCAACCGATCATGCATCGCCTTCTGTTGATGGGCCAAGCCCTGGTCCTGTCACCGCTTTTTCTATATCCTATGAAGGAGCAAGCACAGCCTCTTTTTCGGATTTTACTGGAGATATCTATGTAGCTGGAAAAGCGGCAAAGAAGTTAGTTTATCGCTATAGAGCAGGCGATATCACGGCTAAAGAACTGAGCGATTCGGCTAATGAGCTTATAGCCTCCAATTCAGGACATCCTGTCTTACGTCATGTTGTACCGCAGCTGGTGTCTCATGTAACGCTTTATGCCTTGTTAGAAAATGAGGAGATAGAGGGTATCGAACCCTATGTAGCGCATCATACCAGGATGCTTGTCGATAACGATTCGCCTCAAGCGGACGACATAGCGCGGGCTCTTGACGTGCTGGACGATTACTGGAGCGACGACGATATTCAGGCTGTTGCAAAAAAAGCAATAGTCAATGCCGAAGCTTATCTTGGTATGTCCCCCGGCCATATGCAAGACAAATTTTCTACGGACATTGACAAAGAGGGGATTCCAGTTGAAAAGCTCGATAGAAGCAAATCAAATAGCAATACCGGGATTGGTTCTGGTATTCAAGGCCTTGAACGACTTCTCGAAGAGTAGTCTTGGCAAATGAGTAACGAGAAGCCCTTGCTCCCAGATAGAGCAAGGGCTTCTTTTGTTCAGGACGCGCTGACCAGGTCCGCAAAGACGGCCCTGCCCCGCTGCGGGCAAGGCATGGCGAAGCAGCGCAGCGGCTTCGTAGCCTCAGGAACCCGGGCGTTTCTTGCCTTCGGCAATCTCCCGGAGCATCCGCTCTGCGCATACTTCGACGGATACGGTATCCTGTTCGCCGCGTCCATGGCGCCGCACCGAAACCGTGCCGTCGTTCTGTTCGCGCCCGCCCGCCACGAGCATGACGGGCGTTTTGTTCATCTCGGCGCTGCGAATCTTGTACCCGGCTTTTTCGTTGCGGCGGTCCACTTCCACGCGGAGGCCGCGTTTGCGGAGCGCCGCGGCGACTTCCCCGGCGTATTCGTGCTGCTTGTCGGAGATGGGAATGACGACCGCTTGCACAGGGGCCAGCCAGAGCGGAAAATTGCCCCCGCAATGTTCTATCAGCACGCCGATGAAGCGCTCCAGCGAGCCGAACGGCGCCCGATGGATCATCGCCGGACGGCGGCGCTTGTCGTCTGCCCCGATATAGGAAAGATCGAAGCGCTCCGGCAGGTTGTAGTCCAGTTGCACCGTGCCCAATTGCCATGCGCGGCCCAGCGCGTCCTTCACCATAAAATCCAGTTTGGGGCCATAGAAGGCCGCCTCGCCCGTCTTTTCGACCGCCTCCAGCCCCGTTTCCCGGACGGCCTCGCGGATCGCTTGCTCGGCTTGCTCCCAGCGCGCCTGGTCTCCCTGGTATTTTTCCCGGTCTTCGGGGTCGTGCAGGGAAATTTGCGCCTTGAAATCGGTAAAATCCAGCGCGCCCAGCACCGTCAGCGTCAAGTCGATGACGTTTTTGAATTCGTCTTTTACCTGTTCGTCCGTGCAGAAAATATGGGCGTCGTCCTGCGTGAATCCGCGTACGCGGGTCAATCCGCCCAGCTCGCCGGACTGTTCGTACCGATAGACCGTGCCGAACTCCGCGTAGCGCACGGGGAGCTCCCGGTACGACCGCAGCTTGTTCGCGTAGATGCGGATATGATGCGGGCAATTCATGGGTTTCAGCAAAAACCCCTCTTCCTCGTCGCGGGCGTCCAGCATGGGAGGGAACTGGCTTTCCCGGTAGTAGGGATAATGCCCGCTCGTCTTGTAGAGATCAAGCCGTCCGATGTGCGGCGTAACGACCGTTTCGTATCCCCGTTCGAGCTGCTCTTTTTTCAGAAAATCGATGAGCGTTTCGCGCAGCGTAGCGCCGCGCGGCAGCCACATCGGCAATCCGGCGCCTACCTGTTTGTCGAAGGCGAACAATTCCAGTTCCCTGCCCAGTTTGCGGTGGTCGCGTTCGGCGGCGAGGGCCAGTCGCGCCAGATGCTCGTCGAGCATGCTTTTTTTCGGGAAGCTGACGCCGTAAATGCGCGTGAGCTGAGGTCGCCGCTCGTCCCCGCGCCAGTACGCGCCCGCCACGTTGAGCAGCTTGACATGCTTGATCCGGCCCGTCGAGGGAATGTGGGGGCCGCGGCACAGATCGACGAAGTTGCCCTGCCGGTAGAAGGTGATCGCGCCGTCTTCGAGGTCTTCGAGCAGTTCCAGTTTGTATTCGTCGCCCTTGTCCTTGAAATACCGGATCGCATCCGCCCTGGAGACGTCTTGCCGTTCGTACGCCGCGTCGCGCGCGGTCAGTTCGCGCATCCGCTTTTCGATGCGCTCCAGGTCCTCCGCGCCGATTTTGCGGTCGCCGGGGTCTACGTCGTAGTAGAACCCTTGCTCGATGGGCGGTCCGATGCCGAATTTGACGCCGGGGAACAGCTCTTCGAGCGCTTCGGCCATGAGGTGCGCCGTGGAATGCCGAAAGGTCGATTGTCCGTCCGGGTCGTTCCAGGTCAGAATCTCGATGGCGGCGTCTTCGTCGATGGGCCGGGTCAGGTCCCGGACTTCGCCGTTCACCCGTATGGCCAGCGCCTGCCGGGCGAGGCCCGCCGAAACGCCGAGGGCAAGTTCCTGCCCCGTAACGCCGGCTTCGCATGGGCGGACAGATCCGTCGGGGAACGTAATGGCGATGTGGTCGGCAGGCATAATTCAGGCGATGCGCCGCAAGGCGGCAAACAGCAAACTAAAAACGTCACTAAATGTGGGCGTGGGTCCTGACGGATTCGAACCATCGACCTCTACGATGTCAACGTAGCGCTCTAACCAACTGAGCTAAGGACCCGGGTTGTTTTTTTCTGCTATGTTTTGTTGCCCGCCGGGCGTCTGCGGAACCAGGCGGCGCGGGCGGCAAAGGGTTGCAAAGATACCGCCGCGGGGGCGTACATGTCAAGGCGTTCCTCCCGATGCATCCCGGCGCGGCGGCGCCTGTTTCGGGCCGGATCAGAACGCGTAGCGCATCCGCACGAGGGGAACGTCGGCCCCGGCGGGCGGCGCGCCGAGCGAAATGCCCAAACCGGACCGATTGTTCCGCCCCACGGCGCGCAAGGCGGAAATACCGGCGAGCAATCGGTTGGCGGCAAGGGAAGCGATGAGTATGCTGCGTCGCCGCCTGAGCGATTCGGCGTCTTCGCGGAGTTCGCGAAAGCGGGAAAAATGTTCTTCGGTATCCCATCGCCACTGGAACGAGGGGTCGGTGGCGTACGCGATCTGCTCCACATTCAGGTCCCGGTATTGCGCGTCGGTGAACTCCTGCGAGGACCGGTACGTCGCGGCGCGCAGGTAAAAGGTTCGATCCTTGCCCGCCGGATCGACGCCGGCGTAGCGCGTCGCCATGGTTCGGTAACTTTCTACAAGATGGTTGCGCCGCCAGCTTGCGCCCACGAGTCCCGTCCACAAACCCGCGTCCGTTAGCGCGAAGGCGGCGCCCAGGCGGCCCCACTCTCCGCCCCGGGCATGGCGGTGGCCCAGGCCGGGGGCCAGGAGGCTGAGCGCGAACGCCTTGCCGGAGGACGCCTTGCGCAGGGAAGGCTCCATGATTTCCGGGGTTTGCGCCCGGGCTTCCCCGAGCGCGCCGGGGGCCGACGCCCACAGCGCCGCGCACAGGATCGCGCACAGAATCGCGCCGGGCAGCATGGCGGACGTTGCGTTTCGGGGTGCGTAGGGCTTGCGCATGGGTATTTTATGAATTCGTTTGCGCCGGATCAGGGTTTTCCGGCCTGTCCGGCGGTTTTCGGGGCGTTTCGGTCGGGCGCCCCGCGCCGAAATTTCGTCAGGCGCACCTGGTTCGTGTCGTCCCGGGTTTCGTATTCCACTTCGTCCATCAAACTGCGCATGATCTGTACGCCGAGCCCGCCTCTTCGCCTGCTTTCCGCGATTTGAAAAATATCCGGCTCCGACCATAATTCCGGTTGGAAAGGCCGCCCCTGGTCTTCGATGCACACGGTGAACCGTTCGGGGTCGATCGCGACGCGGATCGAAATGTCCCGTCCGTCCTCGTTATAGGCATGTTTGATCACGTTGGCGCAGGCTTCGTCCACGGCCATCGTTACATGCGCGATCGCTTCCTCGTCGAGGTCTGCCTCGCGAGCGTATTTTTCCACGAACCGCCGCACCTTGCCCAGGTGCTGCGTTACGCCAGGAATGCGGAGGCTATGTGCGGATTCGGACATGGGGGAAGGGTGCGTTCCGCTGCCGGGGCGCAGGTCAGGCAGTGTTTTCGTCGGGGTTTGCATCGAATTTCCGGATGGCTTCCTGTTCGTCCTCGACAATATCGAACAGCAGCGGAAAGCCCAGCAGGTCGAATATGTTGAAGACGCTTGCCTGGAGCCCCGCAATTTTGATGTCTCCTCCAGCCTCGCGCATTTCCTCGATATACGCCATGAATACGCCCAGGCCGGCGCTGGAGATATACTTCAGGTGTCGACCGTTCGCGACGATGCGGTACATTTCGTCCTGTCGGCACTTTTGCAGCGCCGCTTCCAGTTCGGATGCGGTATGCGCGTCCAGTTCGCCGTTCAGATCAAGAATGCGAATATGTGTTTCCGTTCGGAATCCAACCGAAAAATTGCTCATGTCGTCGCTGGTTTCGTATGATTTGGCATGCCGTTCCATTGCATGACCACGAGTGTCATGTCGTCGTCGTATTCTGTACGACCAATGTACTCGTGAAGGTTCGCAAGGAGCGCTTCGTAGATGGCGGATGCGTCTTGTTTTCGGTGCGTTTTGAGGGCTTCCACGAGGCGCTTGTGTCCGTACAGGGCGCCCTCGCTGTTCCTGCTTTCGACGATGCCGTCCGTATAGACCGCAACCGTGTCCCCGGGCCGAAGCGAAATACGCTCTTCTTCCAGATGTTTCCGGAAACGCGTGCTTCGGTCCATTCCGAGGGCGACGCCGCGCGGACGCACGTCGCGCTCCGCGCCCTCTCTGGAAATATGAATGGCCGGGCAATGTCCGGCGCGGGCCAGAATCAACGTTCCCGCGCGGGCGTCGATGACCCCGTAGATTGCGGATACGAACATGCCGCGTTCGAGCGCGGAAGAAATCGCCACGTTGGCCTGCGCGAGAAAATCCGCCGGGCCGGGGGCTATGCGGGCGGTGGCGCGGAAAATGCCCTGCAACTCCGCCATGTAGAACGCTGCGGAGATGCCCTTGCCGGATACGTCCGCTACGATGAAAGCCAGCCGGTCTTCGTCCAGTTTCAGGAAGTCGTAATAATCTCCGCCCACTTCGTAGGCGGGAATGCTGGAAGCGGCGAGGGCCAGCCCCTCTATTTCCGGCAGGTCGCGCGGCAAGAGCCTGTTTTGCATGTCGCGGGCGATGTCCAGCTCGCGGGACAGGCGCTCCCGTTCGAGTTTCTCCTCGAAAAGACGCGCATTGTCCAGCGCAATGGCGGCCTGGGCGGCGTAGACGCCGATCGCTTCGATATCGTCCTCGTCGAATCCCTGGGCGATGTCCTTGGTCACGAAAAGCCCGCCCAGCAACGTGTCTCGCGTGACGAGGGGCGTCATCAGCATGGAGCCGATCCGGCTGCCCGGATTGCCCCGGATGCGGTGGTCCGCGGGGGCTTCGTTCAGGATAACCGGCTCGCGCCGGGTCGCAAGTTCTTCGTACAGCGCCGCCACGTCCGTCATGGCTTCGACGTCCTCGGCGGTGGTGTTCCACGGCGCGGCGACCTGCGGGCGCAGCGAGCCGCTGCGTTCGTCTTCGATGGCCAGCCAGGCCATTTGCGCGCCGCCCGTCTCCACGGGCGTTTTTGTAATGGCGAGGTGCAGTTTGTCGGGGTCGAACGCCTGATTGACGAGATTCGTCAGGGAGTACATGGCGGTGACCTCTCCGGCCTTGCGCCGGAAATCTCCGGTGGTGGGCAGGTGGAAAATGAGAAAGAGGAACGACGTTACGCAATACAAGAGGCCAAAAGCCAATGCGACCAGCGTGAATTGGTCCAGGGGGTAGCTGGCGTGGCGTATGTACATGAAATGGGCGGGCAAAAACCCTTCCGCAGGCAGGGCGCCCGCCAGCAACAGCATGAGCAGCACGGAGAGGCCTACGCCCGCCGCCTTGGCCCGGAACGACAGAAAAACGATCCACGACACCCGGAACGAATTCAGGATCATAAGAATGACGACCGGAATAACAGCCGCGAATTGCACTGCGTTGGGGTCTTCGGCGGGGTCTTTCAGAATGGCGAGCAGCGAAAAGACGCCCATGGACGCGAGCATGAGATACCAGGTTCGCTGGCTTTGCTTCGTGCGCTTGAACAGCACCAGGTCCTGAAAGCGCAGCAACAGGTAGAAAGCCACGAGCGCCCGCGCAAAACTGATCGCGTGCATCTTGACTACGGTGGCGAACGTAAGCGGAACGCCGGTTTCGTATTCGAACCCCAGCAAGGCCTGATTGACGGGCACGTCCTCCGGGGCGCCGCCGGTAATGCCCACCAGCATCCGGATGACGGCGATTGCCAGCGCGCCCAGCACCAGCGTAGTCCAGAACGCCTTGAGCGGGCCGACCGGGCGTTGCTTCAGGAAATACGCCATCAGAAACCAGAACAGCGCAAATCCCGTAACGACCACCATCTGGTATGCGAAATCCACCGCGGGGTGCCAGGGCGCGCCAGACAGCCATTCGAATACGTTGTACGCCGCGGCGAGGGCGAAACACACCAGCGCGGCGGCGACGAAAGCGAGGCGATGCTTTCGGTTGCGCAACGCTACGTCGATATATCCTTGTCCGCTTCGGAGAATCCTATTTGCGAAATGACTGGACACAGGCAAATTGCCGGGTGAGAGGGCGTCTTTGATACGGAGCATGCGCCGTACGGTTCTTTCTTCGCCGGTTTGTTCGTCGGATCGGGTAACTTTCTTGCGGCTTGGTACGTAAACGAAAGGTTACGCCCGTTGCGTATATTTCCGCCCGGAATTTCCTTTTCTTACGGTACAGATTCCGCATTTCCTTGTTCGCAGGCGCCCGGCCCGCATGAAACGATCGGCGATTATACGGTTCCAGTTGTTGCTGCTTGTCGCGGCGACGCTGCTTGTGGTGTGGCGCGGCAGGAAACCGTCTCCGCCGCCCGAAGGCATGATTGTTTATTCGGACATTTCCGCCGGTCGGTTGTTGCAGGAAACGTTTCGCGTAGCGCAGCCGGCGCGCGTCGCGCTGGAGGCGGTCGGGTCGTTCGAGGCGGACGAAGATTCGGAAAGCCGGTCCCTCGCCGCCTATGGCTGGATCCTGCGGCGGGAAGATCGCGCCGTGGTTTGGGACATGCATTCGTCGCCGCTGCGGAGGCAGGGCAATACGCTGGCCCTCGCTACGGATACGGTGGCGTTGTCGGCGGGCGTCTACGACGCATACTTTACTTCGTACGGGAACCGGGACGATTCCCCGCTGGGTTTGTCGTTCCTGGACGGTTTGCTGGATTTCTCTTCGGACGACCGGCACGAGTGGCGCGGCGATGCGGACCAGTGGCGCTTCGTGGCGCGTCCGCTGGGGGATTCGGCTGCCGAGCGCGTCTATCTCGACGCGGAGGCGCCCGCCTTTCCTCCGGGCGAGGAAACGCTGCTCTGGACGTCGGCGCCCATGGAGGGGCGCGAAACCGCCGAATATATGTTCCGGGCGATGCGGCCTGCCCAGGTACGCGTGTACGCCGTGGGAGAAATAGACGGGAAGCGGATGGATTATGGCTGGATCGAAGAGGCGTTCACCGGCGAGCGGGCGTGGGACATGCGGCGCGGGAATACGGAGCCGGCCGGAGGGTGGGACGTCAATCGCTTGTTCGAAGGGACCGTTTCGCTGGCGCCGGGCCTCTATCGCACGGTGTTTCGGACCGATCCTCGGCAGAATTACGAGGACTGGGTGCGCAATCCCCCGTTCGATCCGGCGGCGTGGGGCGTTTCGTTGTTCGCCGCCGCGCCGGAGGCGGTGGAGCCGTTCGATTTGTGGCAAGACCGGGAGCCGTTTATTCGGATTCATCGCGTTGGGGACGACGAGCGCCATGTTTCGCGGTTTCGCGTCCGTTCGCCCACCCGGATCGCCGTGGACGCGCTTGGAGAAATGGGGGACGACGACCGGTACGATTACGCGACCATCGCCGCCGGGCCTTCCGAGCGGGTCCTGTGGGACATGACGACGGAGCATGCCTTGCCTGCGGCGGGGTACGACAATTGGCGCGCGCTGGCTTTTCTGGATTTGTCGCCCGGGGCGTATACGGTTACCTACCAGAGCGACGGTTCGCATTCGTACGACGGGTGGTTGCACGGGGAACCCGAGCATCCGGAGCGATGGGGGGTGGCGTTGTTCCAGGTGGACGATGATTCCGCCGCGATCGAAGTGCTGGAGGCGGACCGGCAAGCGCCTGTCGCCGCGCCGGTTTCGGAAGGGGATTCGGCGGTTTCCGCGGTGGCGACCGCGCCTGTCGCGCCCGCCGCGCCGGAGGATCGCCCGCCGCCGCAGCCGCCTGCTCCAGCCGGCGCGTTGGTCGATCTGACCGGGCTTGGCAACCGGGAGCACCGTTCGGCTTCGTTTACGTTCGACGGGGAAGGATTTCTGCGGATTCAGGCCGTGGGGGAGGCGTCGCTCAGCGGACAGTACGATTACGGCTGGATACAGCATGCGGCAACCGGAGAAACCGTTTGGGAAATGACCTGGCAGAATACGATTCCTGCCGGCGGCGACGCCCGCAACAGGATGTTTCGCGGTACGCTTTCGTTGCCGGGCGGGGCGTATATCGCGCATTTTCAGACGGATTTTTCCCATGCCTACGGCGATTTCGGCGACATTCCGCCCGACGAGCCGGAAGCCTGGGGGATTCGGGTGTTTGTTTCGGCGGGCGTGGATGAATAGGGACTTGGCAGCGAATATGCATTACGGCGAAATCGTGCGTTTTATCTGGAGCGTCGCGGACCTGATCCGGGATAGCTTCAAGCGCGGCAAATATCAGGACGTCATTCTGCCGTTGACGGTGCTGCGGCGACTGGATTGCGTACTGGCCCGTACGAAGGACGACGTATTGCAGCGGGAACTCGAATTGCTGGGAACCGGCCTGGAAGATATGGACGCGCAGCTGCGGCGCGCTTCGGGATTCGCCTTTTACAATACGTCGCGCTACGATTTTCAGAAACTGCTTGCCGACGCGCCCCACCTTGCCGCCAATCTCAGGAATTACATTGCCGGTTTCAGCGAAAACATGCGCGAGGTGCTGGACAAGTTCGATTTCGACAACACGATCAGCAAACTGGACGAGGCGGGCTTGCTGTTTCAGGTGGTGGAGAAATTCAAGGAAGCAGATTTGCACCCGGACCGGATCGACAACCCCACGATGGGGATGATTTTCGAGGAGTTGATTCGCAAGTTCAACGAGGCGCTGGACGAGAATCCGGGCGAACACTTTACGCCGCGCGACGTGGTGCATTTGATGGTGGACCTTATGCTTGCGGGGGACGAGGCGCGCATCGCGGGGCGCGGCGTCGTGCGCAGCGTCTACGATCCGTGTTGCGGCTCCGGCGGCATGTTGATGATCGCCCGGAAGCATATTACGGAGGGACGCTGGCGAAACGGCGCCCAGGTCCGCCCGGAAATCAACGCGCAGGCGGACATTCATCTTTTCGGACAGGAGGTGAACCCGGAGACCTGGGCGATCTCGAAATCCGATATGTACATCCAGGACCCGAAAGGGCGGGACGCGGACCGCATTGCTTTTGGCAGTACGCTTTCCCGCGACCGGCACGCCGGGCAATTTTTCGATTACCTGATCGCCAATCCGCCGTACGGGAAGGACTGGAAACGCGACAAGGACGCGGTTACCGCCGAGCACGAACGCGGCGCGGCGGGCCGGTTCGGACCGGGGCTTCCGCGCATCAGCGACGGGCAAACCCTGTTCCTGCTGCACATGCTGGCGCGGGCCAAGCCGCCCCAGGAGAAGGGCGCCCGCATTGCCATTATTATGAACGGCTCGCCGCTTTTTACCGGCGATGCGGGTAGCGGAGAGAGCGAGATTCGCCGGTATGTGCTGGAGAATGACTTGCTTGAAGCGTTGATTGCCTTGCCGGAGCAACTTTTCTACAACACCGGCATCGCTACGTATGTGTGGCTGTTGACCAACCGCAAGGCGCCTGCTCGCCGGGGCAAGGTGCAGCTTGTGGACGCTTCTGCGCTATGGTCTCCGATGCGGCGGAGCCTGGGCAACAAGCGGCGGGAAATATCGGCGGAGCAAGCGGAGGATGTGTTGAAGATACTCGCGGACTTCAGGGACGGCGATACGTGCGAAACAGGCGGGGAGGAGGCGGTTGTCGGGCGCATCTTTCCGACCACGCAGTTCGGCTATCGCAAAATCACGGTGGAACGTCCGCTGCGACTGAATTTTCAGGCCAGCGAAGCCCGCGTCGCGCGACTCAAGGAGCAGAAAGCCTTTCAGAATCTGGCGAAATCAAGGAAGCGGGGCGCGGCGAAGACGAAGGAGGAGGCCGAAGGGCGCGCCCTGCAGGCGGCTGTGCTGGGTATGCTGCGGACGCTGCCCGATACGTTGTACAAGGACCGCAAGGCGTTTCTTGGGGCGCTCGACGCGGCGGCGAGGGAGGCGGACTGGAAACTTTCTGTTCCGCTCAAGAAGGCGATCCTCAAGGCGCTTTCCGAACGGGACGAAACCGCTGCGCTGTGTTGCGACAAGGCGGGCAGGCCAGAGGCGGACCCGTCGCTGCGCGATACCGAGCGGGTGCCGCTCGTCGAAGGGGAGGATCCCGCGGACGGCGACGGGGTTCCGGCCAGCGTCCGCGCGTTTTTCGAGCGCGAAGTGCGGCCTCATGTGCCCGATGCCTGGATCGACTTGTCGAAACGCGACGCCCGGGACGGCAAGGTGGGGGCGGTCGGCTACGAGATCAACTTCAATCGGTACTTCTACCGGTACAAGCCGCCGCGTCCGCTTGGAGAAATCGAGGCGGATATCCGGGGGATCGAACAGGAAATCCTGGACATGCTACAAGGCATGGGGACGGCTGGGACGGAGTGAGAGAGGTGTCGGGGTTTCTTGCGGCTCCGCTTCCTTATGAAACTACGATAGCAGGCGGTATGGGGTCGCCATGCTTCACGCTCATTTCCAGGTATGCGTCAAGGGACTCGCGCATAGCCGGGATAATCTCTGCCTCCGTTTCGCAGAAAATGAAAATGCCCTTGATGTCGGGACAGTGGGCATAAAACCCATCGTCCCGCCTCTCTACTCGGAAGTGGGCTCTGATTCGTACGGGTTGCATGTCTGTGAGCCTGGATTAGAGTATATTGCCGAGGGATCCGCTTTATCCAAATGCTTCCCCGTTCAGACGTAAATGATACGTCATGCCCGCGAATATAGTCAACAAGCCGCTGAGAGACATGAAGCCCGTCGAAATTATTTTTGAGGTCACCGAGGCGCACGAAGGCGGATACGACGCCAGGGCGCTCGGGCACAGCATCTTTACCCAAGGGGAGGACTGGAACGACCTGAAGGAAATGGCGCGGGACGCAGTTCGTTGCCATTTCGAGGGAGATACTGCGCCCCGCGTGATCAGATTGCGTCTCGCAAGGCAGGAATCTATGGGGCTGTGAATTTGCTCTGTGATCTCGCGGAATAGAGGGTTGCCTGGCGGCGATTTTGGCGGGCTGCGAGGCATGGGGACGGTTGCGCCGGAGTGAGACGGGGGCGCATTCGCTTATTCAGGCGTAGGTAAGCCGCGCAGTTTCAGGAGTTCGTCCCGACTATCTTCTTGATGTCGGCGCGGATTTCGGCAAGAGCCTCGTTGATGTCGGCAAAGGTCTCTTTGGCGGTCCTTTCAAATTCTTCCCGTTTTCCTATCCATTTTCCGACCACGATGAGGATCGTGGCTATGGCGGCGATACCCGTTATTGTACTTATTACGGTGGTGGGATTGATCCAGTCCATGGCATTTCGAATTCCAGGGTGGTACAAGGCGGGATCATGATGTTGGCAATATAGCAAAGCACGATATTGCGACCAATGTTGCTATGCCATTGCGCCGGGGCGGTTCCCGTCTGGCGATTCTGTTTTTTAGGCATGCCTGGCGGCGATTTTGGCGGGCTGCGAGGCGACTTTTTGCGATTTCCCCTTGATTTGGGCGCATATTTTTCATATAATGTTGGCATTATGCGTTAAATTGCCAACCTTTTCAAGGAAATGCCCGCCGTGCAACTCAACGAAAATATGCTCCATGACGCCGGGGTCGGGGCCTTTTTTCGCCCGCAAGAGGTCGGCGAATTGGGGATTACCTATCACCAGCTTGGGCAGTTGGTCCAGACCGGGGTGGTCGAGCGGGTGCAGCGCGGTTTGTACCGGCTCGTCAGTGCTGAACTGACCGAGCACGCTACTGTAGCCGCCGTGTGCGCCCGGGTGCCCAATGCCGTTGTTTGTCTCGTTACGGCGCTCAATTTTTACGAGATCGGCACCCAACTTTCGCCCCGGGTCTGGATTGCCATTCACCACAAGGCAAGACCTCCCCGACTGCCGCAGATTCGGACTCGCTTGGTTCGTTTCAGCGGCTCGGCCTGGACGTACGGGGTGCGCGAAGGCGTGTTCAATGGGGTTCCGGGGCGCATTACATCGCCTGCCCGCACTATCGTGGATTGTTTCCGATTCGAACGACTGATCGGACGCGAAGCCGCCCTGGAGGCATTGCACGAAGGTCTCCGGGAACGCAAGGTAACGGTCGCTGCGCTGATGCGGACGCTTGAGGAACTTCCTTCGCGTCGGCTGAACGCCATTCTGAAATATGGGGCGCTATGATCAGGAATTTTGCGGCGTCTGTTCGAGATCGCCTGTACAACAAGTCGAAAGAAAGCGGCGTGGAGTTTCAGCTCCTGCTCGCCCGGTATGCTGGTGTGCGAGGGGCGTATTTTGAAGGGAGAGACGGCCTGTTTCGCCTAATGGCGCATATCCGTATATTGTCGTTGTCGCCTGCGATGCAGGGGTGAGCGCGCCGTCGCTGTACGGCCGACAGCCCCTTTAGACAATCGATGAAAAATACCAGACCGGATTGTGTTCATGTCGGTACTATCCGCCATCCGTTTTGCCTTCCGCCGCCCCTCGGCGCCGCTGTCTGCCACGGAACTTGAAAGGATTGAGCGGGCAGTGGACAGGAGGATCGTAATTCGATTCTCTACGGGGAATATCCGTTTGAAACGCGGGGAATATGTTACCGAGGAAGACATAGAGAAGGAATACGAACGCATAAAACGCTTGAAATTTAGCGATGCCTGACAATGTGCACGATTCGGGCGAGCGAGCCGTTTCTCGGGTGGCGACGTCAGGGGCGGAGGCGCCGCCTGCGCAACCCGTCTCGGGTTTTCGCCATTGCAAACCCTACCCGGCCTACAAGGATTCGGGCGTGGCGTGGCTGGGGGAGGTGCCGGCGCATTGGGAGGTGAAGGCTACAAAGCGAGTGTGCCACATTGTTAATGGTGCAACTCCGAAGAGCGCGGAGTCTCGCTATTGGAGTGGCGATATTCCCTGGATTACTCCCGAAGATTTTGCGCATCTTGATAGAGGATATATTCTGTCGAGCAAACGTAAGATAACTTGGGCAGGGTATCAAAATTGTGGAACGACGATTGTTCCTATTGGGTCTCTTGTTTTATCAACACGCGCTCCGATCGGCCATCTTGGTATAGCCGGTGTGAAACTTTGTACGAATCAGGGATGTCGTGGCCTTATTTTCAGACATAAACACTCGGAGGTATATTATTTTTTTCAATTCTCAGCTTGTCGTATAGACCTGCAGGCAAGAGGTCAGGGGAGTACGTTCATGGAGCTCTCTAAAGATAAATTGGCGGATTTCGAAATTGCGGTGCCACCCCTCCCCGAACAAACCGCCATCGCCGTCTTCCTCGACCGGGAAACCGCCAAAATCGACGCGCTCGTGGCCAAAAAGGAGCGGCTGATCGAGCTGCTTCGGGAAAAACGCACCGCCCTCATCAGCCACGCCGTCACCAAGGGCCTCGACCCCGACGCGCCCATGAAGGATTCGGGCGTGGCGTGGCTGGGGGAGGTGCCGGCGCATTGGGAGGTGAGGCGGTTGAAGTATCTTGCTACCGTCAATGACGAGGTGCTTCCAGAGACCGCCGACCCAAGTATGGAAATTGCCTACGTCGATATCGGAAACGTCGATTTCATTCAAGGAATCACGGATATGGAGGAGTTGATATTTGACAATGCCCCATCTCGGGCTAGGCGCATTGTACGTCAAGGTGACGTGATCATCTCGACGGTTCGGACTTACCTAAGAGCGATAGCCCAAATTGAGGCGACGGATGTTAACCTTATTGTATCCACTGGATTTGCGGTAATACGTCCCCGGCAAATGGACGACGGATTTGTCGCCTATGTTGTACGCTCTCCTTATTTTGTTGAACGTGTTGTAGCACATTCCGTAGGAGTGGGTTACCCAGCTATCAATGCGAGCGAACTCGTCTGTTTTAAGATTGTCCTTCCACCCCTCCCCGAACAAACCGCCATCGCTGCCTTCCTTGACCAGGAAACCGCCAAAATCGACGCGCTTGTGGCCAAAATAGAGGAAGCCAGCACCCGCCTCAAGGAATACCGCGCCGCCCTCATTTCCGCCGCCGTAACCGGCAAGATCGACGTGCGGGAGGCTGCGTGAGCCGGATCGGGCGCCCCTGCTTTGCATTCCAGCCGGCAAGCCCTATCTTCAGGACATTGAGAGAAAAGAATTCGCAGAATCCCCATGCAATTCCGTTATCCAGCCCGGCTTCAGCCCGGTTCTTCCGGCGAAATCGTCGTTTCGTTTCGGGATTTTCCGGAATGCCTTACCTCCGGCAGAGACATGCCCGAAGCGCTTGCCGAGGCGCGCGACGCCCTGGAGGAAGCGATCGCCGGGCGCATTGACGACGGCGAACCCATTCCGCCGCCCAGTCGCAGGCGCGCTGCCGAACGTTTCGTTACGGTTCCGCCCGATATGGCTGCAAAGGCTGCGTTCGCGCTTGCGTTTCGGGAAAGCGGTCTTTCGCGCCTCCACCTTGCTCGCCGCCTGGGCGTTGACGAGAAAGTTGTCCGCCGCATGCTGGACCCGCGGCACCGCACGGCTGCCAATCGCCTTCATAAGGCCTTGGGCTTGCTGGGCAAGGAACTGGTCGTAGAATCCCGGGCGGCATGACGGACGAAAGGAGCAGGTCGTTGTTTATGGCAAAAACGCCGCAAGATATCCGGTGAACCCTGGCAAACTTTCCGAACGTGCCTTTGAGGATGCCATAGAGGCTGCGCTGTTGCGGGGCGGCCCGGACGATCCGCATCCTGACGCCCCGGACCATGCGCCGCCTGGCGTACGCGAGCCGCGGGCGGTCTACAGCGTGGAGGGAATCCAGTCCGGCGGCTATCGCAAACGCCGCTCGGAGGACTACGACCGCGCACTGTGCCTCCTGCCTGCCGACCTGCTGGATTTCGTGCTGGCCACGCAGCCGAAGGAATGGAAAAAACTCTCCTCGCACTACGGCGACCGGGCCCGGGAGCGGTTTCTGAAGCGCGTTGCCTCCGAAATCGAACGCCGAGGCGCGCTTCATGTCTTGCGCAAGGGCGTGAGCGACGTAGGCGCCAAAGTCCGCCTCGCCTATTTTCGCCCGGCCAGCGGCCTCAACGAGCAAACCCGGCTGTTATACCAGGCGAATTTCTTTTCCGTCGTCCGGCAGGTCCATTACAGCGCCCAAAACGAAAAAAGCCTTGATCTGGCGCTGTTTCTGAACGGCGTCCCCCTCTTCACCGCCGAACTCAAGAACCCGCTCACGAGCCAGAATGTCGAGCACGCCATTGCGCAGTACAAAACGGACCGCGACCCCCGCGAGCCGCTGTTTGCGTATGGCCGCTGCCTGGCCCATTTCGCCGTCGATCCGCATCTGGTCTACGTAACGACGCATCTTGCGGGGGGCGGGACGCGCTTTCTGCCCTACAATCGGGGCAAATTCGGCGGGGCCGGCAATCCGCCCGCCTCGCCCGCGCAACCCGGCTACGCCACATCCTATCTCTGGGAAGCAACCTGGGCGCGGGACAGCGTGCTCGATCTGGTGCGCCAGTTCATTCACGAAGTAGAAGACGAGGACGAAGCCGGTCGCAAGACGGGCAAGCGATTCCTGATCTTTCCACGCTATCAGCAGCTGGATTGCGTTCGCAAACTCGTCGCCGACGCCCGGGCGAGGGGCGCGGGCGCGCAGTACCTCGTCCAGCATTCGGCGGGCAGCGGCAAAAGCTTTACCATTGCCTGGCTTGCGCATCAACTCTCTACGCTGCACGACGCAGAGGATCGCCGCGTTTTCGATTCCATCGTGGTGATCACGGACCGCCGCGTGCTGGATCGACAACTCCAGAGGACCATACGTCAGTTCGAGCCGACGCTGGGCGTGGTGGAAAACATCGATACGACTTCGCGCCAGCTCAAGGACGCGCTGGAGGCGGGCAAAACCATTATCGTAACCACCTTGCAAAAATTCCCGGTGATCGCCGAAGAAATCGGCGCGCTGCCGGGCAAGCGCTTTGCCCTGATCGTCGACGAGGCGCACTCGTCGCAGTCCGGGGAAAGCGCGAAAAGCCTCAAATCCGTGCTGTCCTCGCCCTCGCTGGCGGACGCGGAGCGCGAGGAATCCGCCGCCGAAACCCCGGAAGAAGCGCTGGAGAATACGATTCTTGCCGAGATGGGGAAGCGCGGGCGGCTGCCCAACCTTTCGACCTTCGCCTTCACCGCCACGCCCAAGCCCAAGACGCTGGAACTGTTCGGAACCCCCCGCCCCGACGGCTCCTTTGCGCCGTTTCATCGCTACAGCATGCGGCAGGCCATTGAGGAAGGGTTCATTCTGGATGTGCTGAGCAACTACGCCACGTATACGGCCTACTGGCGGCTGTGGAAGACGGTCGAGGACGATCCGCGCTACGACAAGCGCAAGGCGGCGTTCTTGCTCAAATCCTTTGTCGAATTGCATCCGCACGCCATCGACCAGAAAGTGCGCATCATGGTCGGACACTTTGACGAGCATGTGCAACGACAGATTGGCGGCAAGGCGAAAGCCATGATCGTTACCCGTTCGCGCCTGCACGCCGTGCGCTACAAACTGGCGGTGGACAAGTACCTTGCAGAGCAAAAGTATCCGTTCAAGGCGCTGGTCGCGTTTTCCGGGACCGTGGAGGATGGCGGCCAATCCTGCACCGAAGCAGGCATGAACGGCATTCCGAATGCGCAGACGGCGCGGGCGTTCGAGGGCGCGGACTATCGGTTCCTGATCGTTGCGAACAAGTTTCAGACCGGGTTCGACCAGCCGCTGCTCCAGGCCATGTACGTGGACAAGAAACTGGGCGGCGTAAACGCGGTGCAGACGCTGTCCCGACTCAACCGTACGCACCCCGGCAAGGAAGGCGCGATGGCGCTTGATTTCGCCAACGAGGCGGACGAAATCAAGGCCGCGTTCGAGCCGTATTACGAAACGACGCGGCTGTCGGAGGCGACCGATCCCAATCTGCTCTACGACATCCAGACCCGTCTTGAGGCGTTCCCGGTGTATACCCAAACCGACGTGGACGCCTTTGCCCGCGTCTATTACGACGACAAGGCCGCCTCGGATCGAATCTACGCCGCGCTTGCCCCCGTCACGGCGCGTTTCCAGGCGTTGCCCGAGGACGAACAGCGGGATTTCCGCGGCGACCTGACGGATTACGTACGGCTGTACGCGTTCCTTTCGCAACTGCTGACCTTTGCCGACGCGGACCTGGAGAAACGCTATGTTTTCGCCCGCCGCTTGCGGAGTTTGTTAAAGCCGGACCCGGATACGCTGCCCGTCCAGGTGCAGCAAAACATCGATATGGAGTCGTATCGCATTCAGGAGACGCGCAGGGGCAAGATTGACCTGGAGCGCAAGGCGGCTGCGCTCGATCCGGTCGCCGCGAAGGATACGCGCGCGCAGGCTTTGGAGGAAATGGAGGCGTTGTCGCAGATCATCGCCGAATTGAACGAGCGTTTCGGGATCGAACTGGGGCCGGAACACCGCGTAACGCTGCGCCAGATGATGGACAAACTGGATGGCGACGACGCGCTGGGCGTTGCCGCGCGGGTGAATACGCGGGCAAACGTGCGGTTGACCTTCGATCACAAGGTCGAGGAGGCGATTCAGGAAATCGTCGATACCAATTTCGACCTGTACAAGCGCATTACGGACGATCCGGCCTTTGGGGAGGCGCTCAAGAATCATCTTTTCGATCAGTATCTCCGTAGTCATGGAAGCGAAGGGGTAAAGTGATTGGTTTTGTCGCCTTACTTTTATCTGTTTTTCCTTGCACATAGATATTTTCTTTTCTTTTTATAAATTTCTTTACATTTTATTTTTTAACCTGCTTTTTTAAAATTTCTTGCAAATTCATTTATTTTCTGCAATTTTATGTAATTCCTTGCACCATCCTGCAATTTTCCCGCTTGCGGAACGCCGCCGCGTCTGGTTCGTCGCAAAAGGCGCCTGAGCGATTGCCTTCCCCCGAAAAGCCCAGACAAGCCCGTTCGGATCGCCCGAACCGCTGCTCGTTTTTTTGCCTTCCGCACCTGCCGCACCTGATCAACGCCTCCTCGAATATGCCCGCCACGCTTGACGACGTATTGCGCGCATTATCCACCGTGGTCTCCCCGGACAGCGGCAAGGACATCCTGCGCCTGAATCTGGTGAAGGGGCTGACGGTCGAGGATGGCCGGGCGGCGTTTACCGTGCTGCTGAAGGACGCGCCCGCCTCGTTTGCGGACGCCGTGGCGGAGCGGTGCCGCGAGGCCATTCTCCGGGAAACGGGCGGCGACATGCAGGCGGACGTCGCCGTGGAGCGCGAGATGATCGCCCTCGATATGCACGACAGCGGATCCGCAAAAAGCGTACAGCCTGCCGGCGTGGTTAATTTCGTCGCCGTCGCGTCGGGGAAAGGCGGCGTGGGCAAGAGCACGGTGGCTGTGAACCTGGCGGGCGCGCTGCGACAGAAAGGCTACGACGTGGGCCTGGTGGACGCCGACATTTACGGGCCGTCCATACCGCTCATGTTTGGCGCGGCGGACGAGAAGCCCCGGGTCGATGCGCGCCGCAAGATCGTGCCGCTGGAGCGTCACGGCGTGAAACTGCTTTCGATGGGCATGATGGTGGACCCCGAAAAGGCGGTGATCTGGCGCGGCCCCATGGTTACGAACGCCATCCGGCAGTTTCTCGGGGAATGCGACTGGGGCGCGCTGGATTACTTGATTCTGGACCTGCCGCCGGGCACGGGAGACATTCAGCTTACCATCGTACAGAGCCTTGCGCTGACCGGCGCGGTGGTCGTATCCACGCCGCAGCCTGTGGCGCTGGCCGACGCGCGCAAAGGCGTCGCCATGTTTCGGAACGTGCGGGCGCCCGTGCTGGGACTGGTCGAGAATATGGCCTGGTTTTCTCCGCCGGACAGGCCCGAAAAAAAGTATTATATTTTCGGACGCGGGGGCGCCGCCGCGCTCAGCGAGGAACTGAACGTTCCCCTCTTGGCCGCGTTGCCGATTCAGGAGCGGCTGCGGGCGTCGGGCGACGACGGCGCGCCCATCGTGTTCGCCGAGCCGGAGGGCGCGCTGGCGAACCTGTTCGGCGCGCTGGCGGACCGGGTCGCGCGCGAGGTAACCGTGCGCAACGCAACGCAGCCCGCCACGCAAAAAGTCGAAATTCTGCATACGGGATCCACGCGGGCTTAGCATAGTTTGCGATAGTGTCCATAGATACATCCTGGGGAAAAGGCACATGTCCGAAAAAAACGCGCCCGCTGAAGGGCACACGGCAGAACAGGCGTCCGTTGCGGACGCAGACGGGGAGATTCGCGCCCGGATCGAGGAATCGCTGGATTCGATACGCCCGTATTTGATGGCGGACGGGGGGTCCGTGCGCTTGCTGAACATTACGCCGGATATGGTGGTGGAACTGGAATTGCTGGGGGCGTGCGGCACGTGCCCCATGAGCGCCATGACCTTGCGCGCCGGCATCGAACAAGCGCTCAAGCGTTCCGTCCCGCAAATCGCCCGCGTCGAGGCGGTGAACGCTCCGTCGCCGTACTGAGCGCGCCGAGGCCGCCGCAGTCCGGGCGCATCCATACCCAGGCAGGCGCGTCGCCCGCCGCCCGCCGCGCCCTTTACGCTGCCGCGCCCTTTACGCTGCCGCCCGCGTCAGGTATTTCATGGTCAGGTACGCCATGAATCCCGGCGCGACGCGCAACGCTTCTTCGTCTATCGCGAAGCGGGGCGTGTGGAGGCCGTGCACGATGCCTTTGGCTTCGTTGCGGGTGCCGAACCGGTAGAAGGCGCCGGGCTTCTCGCGCAAAAACCAGGCGAAATCTTCCGAGGCGTACCACAGGTCCAGATCGACCACATGCTCTTCGCCCACGTAATCGACGGCAACGTCCCGGACGAACTGCGCGGACGCGGGGTCGTTCGACAGGACCGGATACCCCGCCTCGATCTCTACGCGGACGCGCGCGCCGTGCGCCTCGGCCGTCTTTTCCGCGATGCGGCGAATATGGTCGCGCGCCTGGAACCGCCAGGTTTCGTCGAGCGAGCGGAAAGAGCCTTCCAGCAGGACCTGGCCGGGGATGACGTTCGTCGCGCCCTCGGCCAGGAACCGCCCGATCGAGAGGACGCTGGGCGTGTCCGGAGGGCAATGCCGGCTTGTAACGGATTGCAGGGCGAGGAGCGTGTGCGCTGCGGCGAGCACCGGATCGGCGTCCAGCAGGTGCGGCGCCGCGGCATGTCCGCCTTGTCCCTCGATTGTGATATATATTTCGTCCGCCGAGGCCATGTATCGTCCGGCCCGGACCCCGATTTTCCCGGCGTCCAGCCCGGGGTGCACATGCTGGCCGAAGATCGCCTGGGGCGCCGGGCCGAACGCCTCGCCAAGCGCGCCTTCCTGGATCATGGGCAGCGCGCCGCCGGGAAGTTTCTCCTCGCTGGGCTGGAACAGGAACCGGACGCTTCCGGGCAGTTCCTCCCGAAGCCGATGCAGGATGGAGGCCGTGCCAAGGAGCGAGGCGGTGTGCGCGTCGTGGCCGCAGGCATGCATAACCCCGTCGTTTCGGGAGACGAAGTCCAGGTCGAAGGCATTTTCTTCCTGGATGGGCAGGGCGTCCATGTCTGCCCGCAGCGCCAGCGCGGGGCCGGGCTTGCCGCCGCGCAGCGTGGCCACGACGCCGGTTTTCGCCACGCCGGTATGGATGTCGAAGCCGAGCGGTTCCAGCGCGTTCGCCACGAGCTTCGCCGTATTCCGCTCCGCATACGCCAACTCCGGGTTTTGGTGCAGCGTACGGCGGATTGCTACGATTCGCTCGAAAAGCTCTTCGTTCAGTTGTTGTATGCGTTCGCGCATGGAGGCCGTCAGAGCATTTTTTTTCGCTTGTTCAGGTAGGCGAGCAGGGCCTTGTCGTACGGCTGTTCCGTATTCAGTTCCACGAAATCGATGTCGTATTCGAGGCATTGCCGCCGAAACCGGTTTCCAAAGAACGCCGCCGCCTCGCGGTAGTTTTCCCGTATGTGCGCCGGTTGCAGGGAAATTTCCTCGCCGGTTTCCATATCTCGAAAGATCATGGGCGCGTCGGGGAAGTCGAATGCGCGCTCCGTGGCGGATTCCAGCACATGGAACACCAGGACTTCGTGTCCCCGGTAACGCAGGTGTCGCAGCGCCTTGAGCAAATCTTCGTGCTCTCCGACATTTTCGAAAAGATCGGTAATGACGACGACAAGGGAGCGGCGGGCGATGCGTTCGGCGATTTCGCTGAGCGCCTTCGCGGCGCCGGTGCGTTTTCGCGGCGGCGGCTGGTCGATGGTTTGTTGCAGCCGAACCAGAATTTGCCGCAGCCAGGACGTTGCGCTCCTCGGAGGCAGGACGTCGCGAATTTCCTCGTCGAACGTGATGAGTCCGGTGGCGTCCCGCTGCTTGACCATGATGTAGTGGAGCGCCGCGGCGAGGTAGCCGCCGTACGCTATCTTGGAGAGCGGCGCTTGCTCCCGGTATTGCATGGAGGCGGACGTATCGAGGGCTACGTAGTGCCGCAGGTTGGTTTCTTCCTCGAATCGCTTGACATAGTGCCGGTCCGTCTTGCCGTATACTTTCCAGTCCACGTATCGGAGTTCGTCGCCTGCGCTGTAGGGGCGGTGCTCGGCGAACTCCACGGAAAATCCATGGTACGGACTTTTGTGCAGGCCCGTAATGAAGCCTTCGACGATCATGCGCGCCCGGAGCTCCATGTTGTTCAGGCGGGACACGACGACAGGGTCGAGGTATTTAAGGCTGGCGTCCTCGGCGGCGGGCATTGCGGCGAAAAAGAATGGCGAAAAAGGAGTACATTGCGGGTTGTCTTACGAAGGTACGTCAGAGAAACTGGAAACAGGCATTCGTTTTTCGTAATTTTCAGGCTATGGAGTTAACGGATCGCATCAAGGCGCAATTGATGGACGCCCACGATCTGGACCGGACGCTGAATCGCATGGCGCGCCAGATTGTGGAAATGATACATCCTGAAGAGGATGCCGCGCGCCATTTCGGTTTGATAGGGATGCAGACGCGCGGCGTACACCTGGCCCGGCGCCTCCGCGACAAGATTCTGGCCTTCGAATCCCTGCGCGTTCCGGTCGGCGTGCTCGACGCCACCATGTACCGGGACGATTTCCGCATTCGCCTCGAACAGCCCGTGGTGCGCGCTACGGACATTCCGTTCGACATTACGGAGCGGCGCCTGGTGCTGGTGGACGATGTGTTGTATACCGGCCGCACGGCGCGGGCGGCGTTCGACGCGCTGATGGACATTGGCCGTCCGGCTTCGGTGAAATTTCTTGTGATCGTTGATCGCGGCCTTCGGGAGCTTCCCGTATGCGCGGACGTCGTAGGCAGGCAAGTGCCTACGCTGCCCGGCGAAGAAGTGCGCGTGCGGTTGCACGAGCTGGACGATCAGGAAGGCGTATGGCTGGTGGAAACTTCGGGCGAATAACCATGCATGCACGCGAAGAAGCAAGTCAGGCTCCGGCGGCTCCGGGTTCGTTGAAACACCGGCATTTGCTGGGCCTTTCGACGTACGACGCAGAAGAGATCGGGTTCATTCTGCATACGGCGCGGTATTTTCGTTCGGTGCTGCGCCGCGCCATTCCGCGCGTGCCCCCTATGCGCGGGGTTACCGTCGCCAACCTGTTTTTCGAGCCGTCCACGCGGACGCGCATTTCTTTCGAACTGGCCGAAAAACGATTGTCGGCGGACCCGGTGAATTTTTCCGTTTCCGGCTCGTCCGTGTCCAAGGGCGAAACGCTGAAGGACACGGCCCTGAATATCGAGGCCATGAAAGTGAATGTGGTCGTGATTCGGCACAAGTCCCCGGGCGCGGCGATTTTTCTGACCCGCTGCATCGATTCCGTGGTGATCAACGCCGGAGACGGCGCCCACGAACATCCCACGCAGGCCTTGCTGGACCTGCTTACGCTTACGGATATCCATCCCTCGCTCGAAGGCCGAAACATTTCCATTATCGGAGATATTGCGCACAGTCGCGTGGCCCGCTCGAACATATACGGCCTGCAGGCGCTTGGCGCGCACGTGACGCTGTGCGCTCCCGGCACGATGACGCCGGTAGGGGTCGAAGACATGGGCGTACGGGTAACGAACCGCCTGGACGAAGCGCTGGAAGGGTGCGACGTGGCGATGGCGCTGCGGGTGCAGCTGGAGCGACAGGGCGCCCTGCTTTTTCCCGGGGTGCGGGAATACCATGCGCGGTACGGCATTACCCTGGAGCATATGGAACGGCATCCCGACCTCCGCATCATGCATCCGGGCCCGGTGAACCGGGGCGTCGAACTGGCGAGCGAGGTGGTGGATCACGAGCGGGCCGTGATTCTGGATCAGGTGACCAACGGGGTCGCCGCCCGCATGGCCGTACTGTACCTGCTGGCCGGGCCGAAAGGGGAACTTGCATCCTGAAGCGCGCGGGCGCGTATCATTTCGCAAAATACTGGTATTTGCTCTGGTTGAGCGTAACCAATGAATCGAACCGATCCTTACGGAGGCGAGCCGGGCGGACCCATTGCCTTTATGGCGAGCAATCGCGTCGCCGCCAACCTGGCGATGCTTGCTATTCTGGCGGCGGGCCTCGTGGCGCTGAGCGGGCTGGAGCGCGAGGCCTGGCCTACGGTTCCGTTTAATACCGTCGAAGTGTCCGTAGTCTATCCGGGCGCCCAGCCGGAGGAGATAGAGGAGTCGATTATCGTCAAGATCGAGGAGCAGGTCGAAGCGCTGGAGCATGTCAAAACGGTCAAGTCCCTGGCCGCCCAGGGCGTCGCGTCGGTTCGGGTCGAATTGAAGAGCGGCGCGGATATAGGGAAGGTTATGGACGAGGTGCAGGCTGCGGTCGGGCAGATACAGTCGTTTCCCGCCGCCGCCGAGCGTCCGCAGTTTCGGGAAATGAACAACCAGAGCAGCATGATTCGCCTGATTGTTTCTGGCGACGCGCCCGAGCGTTCGTTGAAGGAATTGGCCTACCAGATCGAAGACGAGTTGGCGTCCTTGCCCGACGTGTCGCGCGTCGAGACGACGGGGGCCAGAAAGTATGAAATATCGATCGAGGCGCCGCTTGCGCGTTTGCGGGCGCTGGGCTTGACGCTCGACGACGTAGCCGACGCAGTCCGCCGCAGTTCGCTCGACCTTTCGGCTGGTCGCGTCGATACGCGGGACGCCTCCGTGCGCGTCCAGACGGTGGGGCGCCGCTACGACCAGATCGACTTCGAAGATATTGTCGTCCTGGCTCGCCAGGACGGCGCCATCGTCCGTCTCGGGGATATTGCGCAGGTGCGCGACGCATTCGAGGATACCGACCTGATTCTTCGGCATCAGGGCATGCCGGCGCTCTTCGTGGAGGTATACCGGGCCGACGACGAGCAGGTGATGGATGTGGCGGAAGCCGTCCGCGGGCGCCTGAACGACACGATTATTCCCTCGTTGCCGGACGGCGTGGACGTTACCGTCTGGAACGACGAGTCTCAGGCCTATTCGGAGCGGTTCGGGCTGCTCGTCCGGAATGGCATGCTGGGGCTTCTTCTGGTGTTTATCGCGCTGGCGTTGTTTCTCGAAATACGGCTTGCCCTGTGGGTCGTCGTCGGACTTGTTACTTCGGGGGTCGGCGCGCTGGCCGTCATGCTGTTGTTCGACCTGGCGATTAATACCATTTCCCTGTTCTCGTTCATGCTGGCTATCGGCATCATCGTAGACGACGCCATTGTCGTGGCCGAGCATATCCACCACGAGCGACAACGGGGCCTTCCGGGGGTCGTCGCAGCGATTCGGGGTACGCGGCGGATCAGGAAAGCATTGATATTCGCCGTGTTGACTTCCGTCGCGGCGTTTACCCCCCTGATGTTTATTCCGGGGGGGATTGGAGAAATATGGTCTGCATTGCCCATTATTATTATTGGCATGCTGCTGATTTCGCTTTTCGAATCGCTTCTGATTCTGCCAAGGCACTTGTCCCACTTGCCTGGGCCGGAGCGCGTAGCGACCCGCGGGCTGGATCGCTTTTTTTCGCGCCCCCGGGAATCTGTGGATCGCGGATTGAACAGATTTTTGGCCGGCCCGCTGGACCGCGCGCTGCGCTTTGCGACGGATCAACCCGCCGTCGTGCTGGCGAGCGCCGCGGGGTTGCTCATTCTTAGCGTGTCTCTGGTGCCGGCGGGCGTTGTTCCCACCACGTTCGCCGATGTGGTGGAAGGCGACTTTGTCAACGCTACGCTGGAAATGCCGGACGGCACGCTTGCGGAGCGGACGTACGAAGTGGCGATGGAACTGGAACAGGCGGGACGCCGCGTACTGGAGCGCCTGGACGCGGGCAGGCCGGATGGCGCGCCCTCGCTGCTTTCGGGCGTGATCGTAACGGTTGGGCAGCGCCCGCGCGTGGAAGGCGGGGGGATCAACCCAACCCCCACCATGAACCCGGAAGCCAACGTCGCCACCGTAGAGTTCAAACTCCTGAACGCCCAGCAACGGGATGTTTCGACCATTCCGATCATACAAGCCTGGAGAGAAGAAGTCGGGACGCTTCCGTACGTCCGCGGGATTGTCTTTAGCGGCGAGGTTATCGATCTCGGCAGCCCTGTGGCGGCGGTGTTGTCGCACCCGGACCCGTCGCGCCTGGCGGCCATTGCGGATTCGGTGACGAACGGTTTGCGCGGCGTGCAGGGCGTTTTCGATATCCGGTCCGATCACACGCCCGGCGTCGGGCAGATCGAATTGTCGTTACGGCCCGAAGCGCGCACGTTTGGCCTGACGGTCGACGAAATGGCGCGGCAGGTACGGGGAGCCTTTTTTGGCGTGGAGGCGCTCAGGCTGCAACGCGACAGGGAGGAGGTTCGCGTCTATGCGCGGCTTCCGGGCGACGAGCGAGACGCGCTCACGGACGTCGAGAAGTACATGATCCGTACGCCGCTGGGCGGGGAGGCGCCGATAAGCCAGGTGGCGTCGGTGCGGATGGGCGCCTCGCCGCCGACCATCCGGCGCCAGGACGGTCAGCGGGTTGTGACGGTGACGGCGGACATCGACGAGGATGCGATTTCGAGCGGGGAAGCCAATGGCATACTCAGGGACGAGATTCTTGCGCGGCTCACGGACGCCCATCCTGAACTGAATTATTCTTTCGGGGGCGAACAGCAGCAGCAACTGGAGTCGCTGGACGCGTTGTACCGCGGTTTCGCGCTCGCCATGCTCGCCATGTTCGTGTTGCTGGCTATTCCGCTGGGTTCGTACGGCAAACCGTTCATCGTAATGGCCGTCATTCCGTTCGGCCTTGCGGGCGTCGTCCTTGGCCATCTGGCGCTGGGCATCGCCATTAGCGCCGCCTCGTTCCTCGGGTTCTTTGGCCTTGCCGGGGTGCTTGTCAACGATTCGCTGGTCATGATCGATTTCATGGACCAGCGGCTCAAGGAGGGAGCTACGGTCAAGGAGGCCATCGTCGATGGGGCCAAAGGACGCTTTCGGCCCGTTATGCTGACTTCGGCGACCACCTTTCTGGGTTTCACGCCGCTTATTCTCGAGCCGTCTATTCAGGCGCAGTTCCTTGTCCCCTTTGCGGCGTCGCTTGGGGTTGGCGTGATGATCACGACGGCGATATTGATCGTGCTGGTGCCCGCGCTCATGGCGATCTATCTGCGCGCCAACTCGTCTCGCAACATGGCCGTCGCAGCATAGCCGCTCGTTCGCATGCGTTTCGTTCGATAAATATGATTCTCTACAAGACATTGCAAACATGAAAGACGTATCTGCGCCATTCCCCCTGCGGCTTGCAGAAGAGTTGATCCTCCTGATGCTCGACGAAAAGAGCGGTTACCTGGAAATGATGCCGGGCTGGACTTTTTCCTGCGTTATGGCGGGAGCGGTGCTCGCCGATCTTGCATTCGAGGGTTCCCTCGATACCGATCCGGAAGCGCTGTATCTGGTTAATTCCCATCCGACGGGGGACAACCTGCTGGACCCGACGCTCCAGGACGTCGCTTCGTCCGACGCGGTCCATGATACGCAGTACTGGATTGAGCGGAACACGGGCCGTTCTGACGAAATCGTCACGTTCGCGCTGGATCGTTTGGTGGAGCGAAAGATACTCGACCATGAGAGCGGCGGATTCTGGGGACTTTCGCGCGCGGTTTCCCGTTCGGGCGCTTATCCTGCTTCGGATCTGCAAGTGCGCCGGGAGGCCAAGACAAGAATTATAAGCGTCATCCTGGACGACGACAGCATTCCGGACCCGCGCGACGCCATTCTTATTGCCTTGCTGCATGCGTTTGGGGGTTTCAGACAGTTGCTTGAGCCGGAAGACTACGAAGAGCGGCTCGAACGCATAGCATTTGTCGCCAATCTGGATCTGATAGGGCGGACGGTTGCGACTGCGGTGAAGAACAGCGCCGCCACGCCCAGAACGCGCCGCGTTATTCAGGCCAAACCCATCCCGAAGCTCGGATATTTCGATATACTGCGACAGCGCGGCTTTCTCGGGGGCAATATTTCAAAGGGGATGTACGGCATTTTCCAAAAGCATGGGCCGGTCGTCGAGCTTCCCTTCAAAATGCGCAAGACGAAAACGATCGCCTTGATGGGCCACGAAGCCAATCAGTGGGTGAACAAACACGGGCGGTTTTATCTTCGCACGAAGGATTACATCAAGGATTTCGAAGGCGTGTTCGGGGCCTCCCGAACGATGCCGGGGATGGACGGGGCCGAACACTACAGGCTCCGCAAGGAGTTGAAGAGCGGATATTCCCGCGCCACGGCTGCGGGGCAGTTGCCGGAGTTGATTCGCCATTGCCGGGAATCGATGGGGCGCTGGCGCAAAGGCGATGTTTTCGGCGCGACGAAGACCTTCTACAACCATGTCGCCATTCAAATCGCGCATCTTATGATCGGCGTGGATTGTAGCGATTACGTAGACGAAATCGTTGCGTACGAATTTCGCGCGCTGAACACGCATATACAGGGCGCCTTGCCGAAATTCATGCTGTCGACGCCCAGGATGAAGCGGTACAAGAAGCGCGTCGCGCAACTCCAGGAGGAGATTCTCGCATCCCACACGCCGGCGCAGCGGAAGGGGAAGCCGCGGGATTTCGCAGACGTGCTGCTCGAACTCCATAAAAACGACCCGCAATTTATGCCGGAAACGGACATTACTTTTCCGTTGATCGCGACCATATCCGCTGCTGTCTACCTTGGCAATTCGCTCTCCTTTTGCGTCTATTGCATGCTTCGACACCCGGATGTATACGCCAGGGTCCGCGAAGAAGCCGAAGGGTTTTTCGGGAACGGGCGCGAACCTGCCGCGGAAGAGTTCACGCGCGAGCGCATCGACGTCACGCACCGCCTCTATATGGAGTGCTCGCGCTTGTACCCGGTGATTCCCATGCAGCTCAGAACGGTCATGAACGAATGCATTGTGAGCGGCTACCAGATACCGCCCAAGACGTTGTTATTGATTGCTTCGTCCGCGCCGCACTATAACGAAACGCTGTTCGAGGATCCGGAGAAGTTCGACATAGACCGTTATTTGCCGGATCGGGCGGAACACCTTCATTCGGGCGCCTACGCTCCTTTTGGCCTGGGTACGCATACATGCCTTGGACAGCGGTGGGTGGAGCTGCAGATGGCGGTCAATATTCTGCTTATCGCATACCATATGGACCTGAAAATGGCGTCCCCGGACTATAAACTCAGGATCAATCCGTTCCCCAAGGCGGCCCCGGGCAAGAAGTTCAAGGTTCGGGTGGCCGGCGTAACGAATCCGCTTTGAGCGTTCCGGCGCGTATTCTCATCCTTGCAGTTTCGACGTACAACCACAAAAATGGCGTCATCGGAAAAAGTTCAACCACCCGGCGCGCAGGCGAGGAAGATTGCTATTATTGGCGCGGGCGTGTCCGGCCTGGGGACGGCCTGGGCATTGCGCCAGCGCCCCGACCAATTCGATTTTCGCGTATTCGAAGCGCAGGGCGAGGTGGGCGGCAACGCCATTACGGTCGATATGCCCCAGAACGACGGCGGCTCGCTTCCGTTCGACATTTCTGTCACGGCGTGCATTCCTTCCGTATACCATAATATCCTGGCGTTTATGCAGGAGCACGGCGTCGAGCTGATCGACACCCGGTTCAGCTACAGCGTGGAGTACCAGGGCGGTATTTACGCGCACGATTTCGATTCCGAAGTCAGCAGGCAGTTACGCCCGGAGATCAAAAAATTTCAAAAAATTCTGAGGCGATTGCAGTGGCTGGGGGGACTAAACCGCACCAGGTCCCGGTTTCTCAATTCGCTCAATCCGCTTAATTACGTAAGCATGGGGGCCATGCTGAACCTGGGCAGGTTTTCCGGGGACTTCCGGTACAAGGTGCTGAAGCCCATGTTCGTCAATTTCCTGATGGCCACGAACGTGTTCGACATGCCTGCGTCGCTTTTTTGCCGGTATCTGGAATTTTTCGACATAGAGCATGCGACCCCGATGCAAACATGGGATCAGGGTACGCGGCGCCTCTATGAGAAGATGACCGCCTCCTTTCGGGACAAAATATACCTGAATCGACCGGTCAGAAAGGTGTATCGGCGGCGATCCGACGTACTCGTAGAGGATCGGGACGGAAAGACGGAGACGTTCGACGACGTTGTGTTCGCTTGCCCTGCGAATCAAACGCTGATGATCCTGGATAAGCCGACCCGGCTGGAGAATTACCTGCTGTCTTCGATACGGTACGAAAGCGAGTTGCACAACCATACGGTCGTGCATTCGGACGCTTCGATTTTGCCGGACAACGAGACCAGGCCGCTGGCTACCCGGAGCAACTACATCAAGCAGTACGGCGTACGGCCCGACAATTACGAAATTACCTACATCATGCACAACCAGCAGCCCTGGGCGCATGGTTCGGACAAGCCGTGCCTGGTTACCTATAACCCGATAAACCCTATCGACGAAGGAAAAATTATCGCAAAACGGTGGTTTCAGCATATCGTGCACGATGTGCGTCACGTGACGTTCCTGGCGCCGTTGTTTCGATTCGTTCAGGGCAAGCGGCGGACGTGGCATTGCGGCGCCCACACGCTGATCAATAGTCAGGAAACCTGCTTTGTGAGCGGCCTTGTTACGGCGAGGCAGATGGGAGCGGATTATCCGTTTCCGGATTCCGAAGCGAGGAAATGGTTTAATTTTTACGGACGGCTGATGTACGGCGGGCGCTTCAGGAAAGCGCGGCGAACCCGTACGCCGCGAAGCGCGTGAACCGTCTGTGCGCCGCGCTGCCAAAGCCCGCCTTCTCCAAAAACGCACAAAAATGCGTTTGCCCGGAACCTTTGCCCGCGCAGCGGCCTACCATTTGTTCGTTGCCGGGGATTTTGTAGCGCGCACCCCCATGCGCCCCGGCGTTGCCTCAACAAGCGTTACCCTTTTGCGCATTATGCAGATGCCGACACAGATTCAAGTCCTTCTGGGCATTCCCAACAACCTCTACGTTTTCGATTTTGGCCGGTCTGGAACCGGCTCGGCCCCTTTCAGCGGAGACGAAACCGAAATTGAGAAAAACTGGGATATGGTACAGCAAAACGTTTCGATCAATGGTTCCAAGGGGTCCCTGTACAGACGGCCCAGAAACGTGCCGAACATAACGGTTATCCAGGAAGATTGACCGACGCAGACGGTTTCCCGCGGCTGAATCTCCCGCCTTGTCCCTTGCATATCCGGCCGGGGGAGAACGAGGGTTCCCGATACGTTTTCGATCCCGTACGGCAAAAATTCGTCCGCCTCGTTCCGGAGGAATGGGTGCGCGTGCATTTTTTGCATTTTCTCGTCCGGGAGCGCGGCTATTCCCCGGCGCTGATCGCCGTGGAGATGCACTTCGAGTACCAGGGCATGTCCCGTCGAGCCGATCTGGTCGCGCACGACCGGGCGGGCGCGGCGGGCCTGATGGTGGAATGCAAGGCGACGCAGGTGCGCATAGGCCCTGCGGCGTTCGAGCAGGTTGCAAAGTATAACCGGGTCGTCGGGGCGCGTTATCTTGCCGTAACGAACGGGCTGCGTCATTACTGCTGGCGGCGAGACCGTCCGGGCGAGTTTATGGACGACATCCCGTCTTTCGAGGAAATTTCTGCGCCCCCGTCTGCAAACGCAGGGCATTCGACGTCATGAAATACCAGAGGGAATTCGACGTAGCCATCCATGCGGTTCGGAGGGCGGCGCGCGTCTGCGCGTCCGTTCAGAAAACGCTGGGTTCGTCTGCGCTCAGAAAAGAAGATCGCTCGCCGGTTACGGTAGCGGATTTCGGGAGTCAGGCCGTGGTTTGCCATGCATTGCAGGAAGCGTTTCCAGAGGATCCCGTGATTGGGGAAGAAGATTCCGCCGCGCTGCGCCTTCCGGAAAACGAAAGCGTGCTCGACAAGGTAACCGAAGCGGCAGGGCAGGCGCTGCCCGCCGCCACGCCCGCCTCGGTATGCGCCTGGATCGATCGGGGCAATGCGGTTGGCTATTCCGACCGGTTCTGGACCCTGGACCCGATCGACGGCACGAAGGGCTTTTTGCGGGGCGATCAGTACGTCGTGGCGCTGGCGTTGATTGTGGAAGGGGAGCTCGCCGTAGCAGCGATGGCGTGTCCGAATTTGCCGCGCGACATGCGGGGCGGGCCCGAGCAAGGGGTCTTGTTTGCGGCCCGGCGGGGAGGCGGGGCGTTTCAGGCGCCGCTTGCCGACGCCGCGCCCGCCGCCTTGCAGCCTGTGCGCGTACGGACCGTGGCCACCGGCGCGCAAGCCCGCCTTTGCGAGCCGTTCGAATCGCAGCACGGGTCGCGGCGGGACGTGGCCGCCATCGCCGACCGCCTGGGCGTCGAAGCCCCTTCGCTTCGCATGGACAGTCAGGCGAAATACGGCGTACTGGCGCGGGGCGAAGCGGATATCTATCTCCGCCTGACATCCCGGTCGGGGTATATCGAGAATATCTGGGATCATGCGGCGGGCGCGCTGGTCGTGGAGGAGGCGGGCGGCACGGTTACGGACGCGGCGGGGCGCCCGCTCGATTTCCGGCGCGGGGCGCGCCTGGACCGCAACGCGGGCATTGTCGCCACGAACGGATTGCTGCACGACGCTGTGCTGAACGCGCTGGCCGCCGCAGAATAGCCGCGCGGGTCCGCTGATCAAAACCGCTTCGCTCAGGCGTTTTCGGCCAGCACTTCTACGAAAATGTGGTTGGCGATGCGGTACCCGAGCATGTGCTCCCGTTCTCCCACCCGGATTTTCAGCGGCCCCTCGAACGGTTCTTTCCCGACGACTTCCAGCGTGGCGCCGGGCAACAGGCCCAGGCTTTCGAGGTGATTCAGCAAGGCGGGGTCTTCGTCGGACACGCGTTCTATCGCCACATGCAGGCCGGCTTCTACGGCGGCGAGGGGATTGGTGTTGTGCTCGGCGATTTCGCCTTCCCGCGTGGGAATGGGGTCCCCGTGCGGGTCGTGGGTCGGGTGGCCCAGCATTTCGTCGATTTTTTGCTCGAATTCTTCGGAAATATGATGTTCGAGCAACTCCGCCTCTTCGTGCACCTTGTCCCAGGGATAGCCCATGACGTTGCGCAGATAAAGTTCGAGCAAGCGATGATGCCGGATGATTTCCAGCGCCACCTTGTTGCCCGTATCCGTCAGGCGGACGCCCTGGTAGGGTTCGTATTCCGTCAGGCCCATTTGCGCCAGCCTTTTGGCCATGTTCGTGACCGATGCGGCGGAAACGTTCAGGGCCCGGGCAATATCGCTCGTGGACGCGGTTTCTCCGCGTTGGCGGATCCGGTAGATGGTCTTGATGTAATCTTCGACGGCCTGGCTGAGCATGTGCGGCGCAGGAAGAAAAAAGCAAAGGAAAAGGTGTGTGCAGAACCCCGGATTCCGGCATATGATCCGCTCGCAAGGCCCTTTGCAGAAACCCCTTTGCATAGCCGTCGTTGATTAGGCCGCTTGCGCGCTGCGTTTTATTCCTTAAGTTTTGTTTCCGTTTTGATCTTGTGCCCGGTCGTCTAATGGCAGGACAGCGGCCTTTGGAGCCGTATGTGGAGGTTCGAATCCTCCCCGGGCAACATGTGCAGGCCCTGCAAGAAAAGCCCGGTTGAAGCAATTCCTTACCCATGAACATACCTGTCGTCCGAGACATTCCTATTTCCATTTTCGCCGGCCGCTCGAATTTGCCGCTGGCGGAGAAAATCGCCGCTTCGTACGGAAAGCAGCTTGGCCGCCTGGCTATCCGGGATTTTGCGGACGGGGAGATTTACGTGCGCTACGGCGAATCCATCCGCGGCACGGACCTCTTTATTATCCAGAGCACCCAGCCCCGGGCGGACCACTGGATCGAGTTGCTTTTGCTGATCGACGCGGCCAAGCGGGCCTCTGCGGAACGGATCACGGCGGTCATGCCGTATTTCGGCTATGCCCGGCAGGACCGGAAGGACCAGCCCCGCGTGTCCATCGCCGCGAAGCTGATGGCGGACATGCTGGCGACGGCGGGCGTGCACCGCATTCTTACGATGGATTTGCACGCGCCGCAAATTCAAGGCTTTTTCGATGTGCCGGTGGATCATTTGTACGGGTCCGGGGTTCTAACCAGCTACCTCAGGGAACTGCAACTCGACAACCTGGTCGTGGTCGCTCCCGACGTAGGCGCAATCAAGGTGGCGCGGGCGCATGCGAGGCGATTGGGGGCGGACCTTGCCGTGATCGACAAGCGTCGTCCCCGGCAGAACGAAGCCGAAGTGATGAACATTATCGGCGAAGTCGAGGGGCGCAACGTGATCCTGGTCGATGACATGTGCGATACGGCGGGCACCCTGACCAACGCGGCCAGCGCGTTGCGCAAGGCGGGGAGCAAGCAGATTATTGCCGCCTGTACGCATGCGTTGTTGTCGGAACCCGCATACGAGCGGATAGAAAATTCGGAAATAGCGAAGATGGTCGTTACGGATACGATCCCCTTGAAGCGTCCTTCGGAACGCATCGACGTGGTCAGCGTCGCCGAGCTCTTTTCGGACGCGATTCGCCGCATTTACATGGAAGATTCCATTTCGACGCTGTTCGCCGAGTAGGCGGGCGGCTTTTTTCCTTTATTCCACGATTCACCGTATCCCGCAGATCATGGATACCCTTACGTTCGACGTCCAGAAGCGCGCCGCGGGCAAGTCGGCGGCGCGCGCCATTCGCCGCGCAGGCAATGTGCCGTGCGTTTTGTATGGACAGCACATAGAGCCGGTGTCTTTCCAACTGGCCGAAGAGCATTTGAAAAGCCTTGTTTATACGGCCGAGACGCACGTTGTGGAAGTGCGGGTGGACGGAGAAGCCTTTCGCTGCATTCTGAAAGACGCCGTGTTGCATCCGGTTACGGATCGGCCCATGCACGCCGATTTCGTGGCGCTCAAGACGGGCGAAATGGTGACGATCACGGTTCCCGTTCATTTGGAAGGCACGCCCGTCGGACAGCGCGAAGGCGGCACGGTGCAGGCCATCCTGTACGAACTGGAAGTGCGTTGCCTGCCCCGGAATATTCCTTCGCGCATCGAGGTGGACATCTCGGAGATGGCCATAGGGGACACCATCCATATCGGCGATCTGGACCAGGAAGACCTTACGTTCCTTGGACGGCCCGAGCAAACCGTCGTGACGGTGGTGCAGCCGCGCGTCGTCGAAGAGGAGGAGGAAGAGGCGGTCGAAGAAGGAGAGGCCGACGAAGCGACCGATTCCGAAGCGGAGGACGCCGAGGGCGATGCCTGACCGTCGTAGCCAGCCATGTCGAAATCGAAGCGCCTCATCGTCGGGCTGGGGAATCCGGGCCCGGAATACGAAGCGACGCGGCACAACATCGGGTTCGAGGCGGCCGACGCAGTGGCGGCGCGCGCGCGCGCAACGTTCGAGCGCGGGCGCGGAAACGTTTTGCTGGGGTGGGGACGCATGCGCAGCTACCCCGTCGGGGTCGCCAAGCCGTTGACGTTCATGAACCGCAGCGGCAAAGCCATTAGCACGTTGCTTGGCGTCTGGCGCATGGAGCCCCTACAACTTCTCGTGATCGTGGACGATATCAACTTGCCGCCGGGTCGATTGCGCCTGCGGCCTTCCGGAAGCGCTGGCGGGCACAATGGTTTGCAGGATATCGCGGATCGCCTTGGCCACCCGAATTTTCCGCGCCTTCGCATCGGCGTGGGCGATGATTTCGCCCGGGGCGGTCAAGCGCGGCATGTCCTGTCTCCGTTTTCTTCCGAGGAGCGCCTGGTGATGGACGAGGCGGTGATTCGGGCCCGCGACGCGGTCGAGACGTTCGTGTGCGAGGGCATTTCCGTTGCTATGAATCGATTCAACAAAGACGTAACCCAATGAATGTCGAAACGATGATTTTGCTCGTGCTGGCCTCTGGCCTCCTGGCGCTGGCCTATGCTTTGGCGCGGGCGCGCTGGATTGCCCGCCAGAGCGCGGGTACGGAGAAGATGGTCGAGATTGCGGGCTACATTTCGGACGGCGCCCGGGCGTTTTTGCGTCGGGAATATCGCGTGCTGGCGGCGTTCGTCGCGCTTGTGGCCGTTTTTCTGGCGCTGGTCAACAGGTCGGCGGATACGTCCTGGCTTATCGCCGTGTCGTTCGCGGCGGGCGCGCTGGCCTCCGGGTTGGCGGGTTTTATCGGGATGACCGTGGCGACGCGGGCCAACGTGCGCACGGCCAATGCGGCGCGGACCGGATTGGCGCCGGCGCTGAACGTAGCGTTTTCGGGCGGGCTGGTCATGGGCCTGAGCGTGGTGGGCCTGGGCGTGCTGGGGCTGGGCGGGCTTTTTCTTGCATACCACGCCGCCGGGTGGGAAGCCGCCCGGATCATTCACGTGATCGCCGGATTCTCGCTGGGCGCGTCGTCCATCGCCTTGTTCGCGCGCGTGGGCGGCGGCATTTATACGAAGGCCGCCGACGTGGGCGCCGACCTTGCGGGCAAGGTGTACGAGGGCATTCCCGAGGACGACCCGCGCAATCCCGCCACGATCGCGGACAACGTAGGGGACAATGTGGGGGACGTGGCCGGCATGGGGGCCGATCTGTTCGAATCGTTCGTGGGTTCCATTATTAGCGCGATGGTGCTGGGCGCGGTGTTCGCCGACGCGCTCGTCGCCGCCGGGACGGGCGGGCTGAACGCCGTTACGCTGCCGCTGGTCCTTGCGGGCGTCGGCGTGCTCGTTTCCGTGCTGGGTTCGATGGCGGTGAGGGTGCGGGAAGGCGGAAATCCGCAGAAATCGCTGAACATAGGCCAATTCGGGGCGTCGGGCCTTATGGCCGCGCTGGCGTATTTCGTTATTCGGTGGATGTTGCCGGCCCGGTGGGAGGCGGCGGGCGTGGAATACACTTCGCTGGGCGTGTTTATCGCGGTGGCGATCGGATTGCTGGCGGGCGTCTCGATCGGCCTGGTTACGGAGTATTACACCTCTACGCAAAGCCGCCCGGCGCACGGCATCGCGCATCAGAGCGTGACCGGCTCCGCCACGAATATCATCGCCGGACTCGGGGTGGGCATGTTTTCGACCGGCCTTCCGGCGGTCATTCTGGCCCTGGCGATTCTGGGGGCCTATCATTTCGCCGGATTGTACGGCCTGGCCATTGCGGCGGTGGGCATGTTGTCGGTTACGGGCATTCAGCTGGCGGTCGACGCCTACGGGCCGATTTCGGACAATGCGGGCGGGATCGCGGAAATGTCCGGCCTGCCGGAAGAGGTTCGCGCGCGCACCGACAAACTCGACGCCGTAGGGAATACGACCGCCGCCATCGGGAAGGGCTTCGCCATCGGGTCCGCCGCCCTGACGGCGCTGGCGCTTTTCGCGGCGTTCAAGCAGCAGGCGCAAGTGCCCAGCATCGACGTGTCCGATCCGCGCATCCTGTCCGGGCTGTTGCTTGGGGCCATGTTGCCGTATGTGTTCAGCGCCATGGCCATGGGCGCCGTGGGGCGGGCGGCCGGAGACATGATTCTGGAGGTGGGGCGGCAGTTCCGGGAAATCTCCGGATTGCGCGAAGGCGAGGCGCAGGCCGATCATACGCGCTGCGTGGATATTTCCACCAAGGCGGCGATTCGCGAAATGGTGGCGCCGGGCCTGTTGGCCATCGCGGCGCCGGTCGCCGTCGGATTCATCGACAAGAGCATGCTGGGCGGGCTTTTGGCGGGCGTACTGGTTTCGGGCGTGTTGTTCGCTATTTTCCAGGCCAACGCCGGGGGCGCGTGGGACAACGCCAAGAAACTGATCGAAGGGAACATTTCGATAGACGGAACCATGTACGGAAAGGGCAGCGACGCGCACAAGGCGTCGGTGGTGGGCGATACCGTCGGCGATCCGCTGAAGGACACGAGCGGCCCCAGCTTGAATATTTTGATTAAATTGATTGCGGTGGTGGCGCTGGTTATTGCGCCGCTTATCGCGTAATATGCACTTGCGCCTTCCCGTCTTTCCAACCATCGTAAAGCGAATATGGCCAGGGTTGAAATCACGATGCCCCAAATGGGCGAGAGCATCACCGAGGGCACGGTGGTCGAGTGGCACAAGAAGCCCGGAGAATCCATTGAGCAGGACGAAACGCTGCTTGAAATAGGCACCGACAAGGTGGACACCGACGTGCCGTCCCCCGCCGGGGGCGTCGTGGTCGAAATTCTGGTGGAAGAGGGCGAAACGGTGGATGTGGGCACGTTGCTCGCCGTGATCGCGGACCAGGACGAGGAGGCGGCGGTTCCTGCGCCCGAACCTGCGCGCGAAGCGCCGCAGCCGCCTGAGCCGACGGCGTCCGAGCCGCCGCCTTCGCTCCCGGAGCCGCCCCCTGCTCGCATCACCGAAGAGGCTGCGTTCGCGCCGGCGGAGGCCGCCGCGCCGAAGCAGGCCGCGAGCGAGTCGTTCTTTTCCCCGCTCGTGCGCTCCATCGCCGAGCAGGAAGGCGTAAGCGACGCGGAACTCGCATCCATTGCGGGATCCGGCAGGGAAGGCCGGGTCACGAAGAAGGATGTGCTGGAATATGTGGCCGCCCGCCCTGCGGAGGGGGCCGGATTTCCGGAGCCGCAAGCTGTGGAGTCTGCCGAAGGCCCCGAAACGCGGGTCGTCAAAATGGATCGCACCCGGCAGATCATTGCGGAGCACATGGTGCGCTCGAAGGCGACGTCGCCCCATGTTACGTCCTTTGCGGAAGTGGACATGACGAACCTGGTTTCCTTCATTCAGCGGGAGAAAGAGGCGTTCCTGAAGCGAGAGGGGGCCAAATTGACCTATACCCCGTTTTTCGTGCACGCCGCCATCGAAGCGCTCCGCGAGCATCCGGTCCTGAATGCGTCCGTAAGCGGAGACGAGATCGTGTTGCGGGACGATTTTCATATCAATATCGCCGTGGCGGTGGGCAAGACGGGACTGGTGGCGCCGGTTATTCGCAATGCGGGGCGGCAGTCGTTCGCCGACCTGGCGCGGTCTGTGGCGGACGTGGCGGAGCGGGCGCGCAACAAGCGGCTGCATCCCGACGATCTGCAGGGAGGCACCTTCACGATCACGAATATCGGTCCCATCGGGGGGCTCAAGGGAACGCCCATCATCAATCAGCCGCAGGTCGCTATCCTTGCCGTCGGGCGCATTCAGAAGCGTCCCGTGGTGATCGAGGACCCCAACCTCGGCGACGTGATTGCGGTGCGGAGCATGGCCTGGCTGTCCCTTTCCTACGATCACCGCATTATCGACGGGGCTATGGGATCGTCGTTTTTGACCCGATTCGTTGGTATCGTGGAATCCATGGGCGTCGGCCCCTGATCGTATTCGCAATTTCATAATTCCGTTATTGTATTTTATCTGTCTGGTGACTATTCTGTGGCGTATCGCAGCGTATTTCACAGGATATTTCGTCATGGGCAATAATGGACTCGCCGAACGTCGCACCGCTTAAACTTGCGCCGAACGAACTTGCAAAGCGCTTGCAGGATTTCGAGCGGGAGTATCTCCGCGAAAAAAGCGCCGATACGGTGGGCACCTACCGCCGGGCGCTCAACGAATTCGAGCGGTGGTGCGCCGTGCAGCCCGACGCGTTTTTCTTTTCGGAGGAAGGGGTCGAGGCCTACAAGACCCATCTCGTGGCGGCGCGTTCGTTGCGCGAAGCGTCCGTATCCACCTATCTGACCGCGCTGCGGCAGTTCTGCAAGTATCTGGTTTCCATCGGGCTCATGGACGAGAACCCGGCGCGGGCCGTGCGGGGGAGCCGCCGCCCGTCCACGCATTCCCGGGAAGTGCTTACGGAGGCGGACGTCGCGGAACTGCTGTGCGTGCTGGACGACGCAACGTTGCTTGGAAAACGGGACCAGGCGATGGCCTATCTGATGTTGTACGCCGGGCTTAGCGAAATCGAAATGATCCGGGCCGATGTGCGGGACGTCGAACACACCTTGCTGGGCTGGTTTCTGCGGGTGCAGGGCAAGGGGCGCGCAGGCAAGGATCGGCGGGCGCCGCTGGACCCTCCGGTCGTTGAAAAAATACACGCGTACCTCGACGCCCGCCCGCCTGGCGCGCCCGAACAGCCGTTATTCGTGTCGCATGGCCATCGTTCGAACGGCCAACGCCTGAATACGCGCTCCGTGCGTAGCCGGATCAACGGGCTTCTCGAAGCGGCCAACCTGAAACGCAGCGGCGTCAGCCCGCATAGCCTGACGCACACCGCGCCGCTTATCTGGCTGAATGCGGGCATGGACGTCAAGGAGGTTCGGGCGCGCATGCGGCACGGCACCCTCGAAACCACGCTTATTTATTTCAGGAAACAGCGCCTTTCGCAGGAAGCGCTTTCGAAAAAACGCAAAGAGGCGCTGGCTTCGTAAGGATACTCTGATTAAATCCGCGAAGCTCAGAGGCTGCGAGGGGTGCGCTGGCAAGGAATGACGAAGCAGCATGGCAGGCCCCATGTAATGAGGAATGACACAGCCAGCGTGCCCATCGCAGCCTCCCGAAGGGCGCGTCACGTACGTAACGTACCGAACCTGCGGTGTTTTCTGCTGATTTCAACAATGCAAGCATGACGGTCTTTGCGGGCAATAGTGACGCGCTGAGCGAAGCGGCTTTGATCAGAGTATCCGTAAGGAGGCGCCGCAGGCCTCAGACGCCCGTGCGTATGGTGATCTGGTGCAGCCCGCCCAGCGTAGACCATGAGTTGAAGGCGTAGTCGAAGCGGAAGGTCGCCACCCGGAGGCCGCACCCTACGCCCACGCCGGCAAGGTCCAGGCGGTTTTTGATTTTCAGGTCCTGGTGTTGCCGATGGTTGTATCCAAGGCGGAGGCGGAAGGCGTCCCCGAAAAAGAATTCCCATCCTATAGCCATATGGCGCAGCACCCCTGAAACCGCGCTTCGCCCTTCGCTTTCTTCGCCGATCCGGTTCAGGTTGTAGCCCGACAGGGACACGAGCAGCGGCAGGTATCGAAAGCGTTTGGAAACCCCCACGCGCACGTCAAGGGGCAATGCGTCGCCGGACGGGCCGAGCGCATCCGCGACAAAGCCTATGTGGTGCATCGAGGCGCTCAGGGCCAGTTGCCGTTTGGAGATATGGTAGAGTACGCCGACATCGGCCGCGAAGGCGGAGGCGCTGGCCGCTTCGACGCTCGAAAAGGCCGCATGGAGATTGGCGCCGTAGCGAAGGCGGTCGTCGTGGTTGCGCGCCCAGGACGCCGTGAGCGCCGCGTCGTTTGCGCCGAAGGATTCTGTGGCGTTGCCCTCGGCGTCGTATCCGTCGGTGCTTCCCCAGGTTACATAGCGCAGTCCCGCGCCCAGCGTACCCACGCGCTCCCAATGCCGGGCATGCGATACGAACCCTGCATGGATGCCTCCAAGGTGGTTCAGATACGTTACGGAAAGCGTACGGTGCATTTCCGGGTTCAGCAGGGCGGGGTTATAGAAGAAGGCGCTCACGTCTTCGTCGTATACGGCGGAGAAGGCGCCGGCCATGGAGGCGGCGCGCGCAGAAGGAGCGAGGCGCAGGAAGGAAAAAGTAGTGGGCGGGCCGGGCTGGGCCGTCGCCGCGTGGGCGAGGGCAAGGATTGCCGCAAGCAGGAAAGGCCGCATCAGAGAAACACGCATACGACATCGAACGAATATCCCGGCTTGATGTTGCCGTGGCGTCGTCATCGTGGACGCGCGCGAGGCGGGCGTTTCTGAAAGGGAAACCGCTGTGTACAAGATGCGGTATATGGTACCGCTACGACAATTCAAAGAGAGGTGCAGATGATCAAGCGGCTATACGTTGACAACTACAAGTGTTTTGTGAATTTCGAAGTGGGGCTGGACCCGATAACGCTGTTGCTCGGCCGCAATGGAGCCGGCAAGACGGCCATTCTGGATATCGTCCTGGCTTTGCGGGAGCTTCTGAAGGGTACGGCGAAAGTAAACGACGCCTTCGTTTTTCCGACAGAAACCCTCACTCGCTGGCAATCCCGCGATACCCAGGTGTTCGAAATCGAGGTGGAGTTGGGGGGCGATACGTACGTTTATCGCGTTGAGGCGGAGCACGCAAGAGACAAACAACGCGCCCGTATCGACGAAAAATTGACTGCAAATGGGGAGAATCTGTTCAGTTTCGCGAAGGGGGAGGTGCAACTGTATCGAGATGACGCTTCCGAGGGGCCCCGTTTTGGTGCGGACTGGACGGAATCGGCCCTGGCGCGCGTGGCTAAACGCCCGGACAATCAGCGCCTTTCGCGGTTTCTGGATTTCATGCGTAAAGTGATCGTGTGCGGGTTATATCCGAAGAGATTCGAGCCGGAATCGGCGACGGAAGACGAAATGCTGTACCGGGACGGACGAAATTTCTCCGGCTGGTATCGCCACATGTCCCAGGAGCGCCCCGACCTCGTTGAGGAGTACACGGACGCTATGCGAAACGTTATTGACGGGTTCCAGAGAATTCGCCTGGAGAAGGTGGGGCGGGATACCAGGGCGCTTATGATGGCGTTTCGCGAAGGCGGCGATGCGCCGTATGAGCTTCGGTTCGACGAGGTGTCGGACGGGCAGCGTACGCTCAGCGCCCTTTATGCCCTCACCTGTTTTGCAATGGGCAATGGGTATACCCTCTTTCTCGACGAGCCCGACAACTACGTGGCGCTTGCCGAAATCCAGCCTTGGCTAATAAATATAGAAGATATATGCGGCGAATCGCTGCATCAGGCAGTCATTTGCTCGCATCATCCGGAATACATCGATTACATCGGGATAAAGAGCGGGGTTCTGATGACGCGTGAAAATTCGGGAGCGACCAGAGCGGGAAGAGTCGCAGACGAAATTAAAAGCGGTCTTGCCGAGAACAACTCCCTCAGATTGTCGGAATTGGTGGCGAGAGGGTGGGAGCAATGAGTCGAGATGTACGGGTCGTCATACTATGCGAAGACGACCAGCATGAACAATTCGCCAGGACATTTCTCCGAGAATATCTCAGGTGGAGCAGACGACAAGAACGGCGTTTCGTCGAGATCAGGAACGTGAGCCGATCTTTCCTGGGCTCCGCCGACAAGGCGGTGCGGCAAAGATATCCCGACGAATTGCAACTGTACCGCATCGGCTGCAAGAAGCAAAGCGGCCTGCGCCTTATTGTCATAATCGATGGCGATAAACAGGGAGCGGAAGCCCGTCTGCATTCTTTGGACAAGTCGTGCAAAAGTAAAAATGTGTCCCTGAAGAAGAATAGCGAAAAGATAGCCCTGCTCGCGCCGACATGGAATATCGAGACGTGGCTTGCCTATCTTAAGGGAGAAACGGTGGACGAAACGAGGAAGAATTATCCCAAGTCCATATCTTCGGAAGATTTACAATTACGCGTTGAGGCGCTGACCAGGATGTGTCGCAATAACAACCTGAGACAGCCTGCGCCTCCGTCGCTGGTGGCTGCCTGTGAAGAGTTCAAGCGGCTGGGGTACTAAGACGCTGCCTGGCCCTCCCTATCCTCATAGCGTTCCCAGGCAGTAATCGCCCCCGCCCCGCTGTATGAAATCGAAGAACGGGGTGTCGGCGACCGCTCTGCTGGAGGGGTATAGCGTGGCTTCTTCATTGTACCCTCCAACCACCAGGCCATATCCGTTTTCCACGTTCGACAGCGTACCCGGATGAACCAGTACGCGCTCGTCCGCCGGATCGCCTTCCGGCGGATCCCATTCGGGGCTCCCAATCGTGATCTCCACCTCCATACCCATCAACGCAGGCCCATCCCGTATAGGGTTTTCCAAATATATTATCCCCGTATCGTCATGATAATATGATCGAATGGTTTCATACAGAATATTCAAATCAATGTTGACTCTCCAGTTATTTTTAATAGACATTGCTTTATTTTTATATGGAAAAGTATAATGCTTAAGAGGAGTATTACATAAATTATTAGGAGCTTGTTCAGGAACGTAGCTGTCATAATATCGTACGCTATATGTGACATCGAATCGAATCAAAGAAAAGTCGGATGTTCCTGAAACAGTAACTCTGAGGTTTCGCGTAACCGTATCCTCGCTCTCAATATGCACTTCCCCAGGCACTTCTATATTTACTGTACTTTTCTTTCCATCGGACCGCATTACCTCCATGCGATGACGACTCCCGTATCCGGGCGTAAAATCAGCCCAATAGATATGATCCAGTTGCCCCGTAGCGTTCGCTACCACGGAATCTTGCCATACATAGATTTTACCGCTATTCAAGTTGGTTGAGGTGACGACCGCGTCAAGCGGGTCCCCGGATCTCGGGACAAGCAAGTCCTCCGTAGGAGCCACAAGCACTGTCTGCACAGGTAACCGGGGATTCAAGACGCCATACAGCGAAAAGGGCTGGTCCACACCAGTTGGACCCGCCACGTCTTCCTCGCAGCTTGCAAGGCTTAAAAAAAGAAACAATAAAACGGGATAAACAGAATATCTGCGCATTCATGCACTGCATTGCGTACGGGAGAACCCATGATTCCAATGGTACATACGTCCCAAACAAAATGCAAGGGCCCCCTTTTTTTCATCTGAGCCTGCCGCGCCGCTGGATAATGTCCCGAAACACGACATCAGACGCTGCCTGGCCCTCCATATCCTCATAGCGTTCCCAGGCAGTAATCGCCCCCGTCCCGATGTATGAAATCGAAGAACGGGGTGTCGGCGACGGCTCTGCTGGAGGGGTATAGCGTGGCTTCTTCATTGTACCCTCCAACCACCAGGCCATATCCGTTTTCCACGTTCGACAGCGTACCCGGATGAACCAGTACGCGCTCGTCCGCCGGATCGCCCCCCGGCGGATCCCACGCAAGACTTCCGACCGTGATTTCCAGTCCGAACCTCAATAAGGCAAGGCCATCCTGGAGGGGATGGTTGAATGCGATTCCCGTATCGTTATGATAATATGATCGCATGGTTTCGTACAGCAGGTTCAGATCCGTTGTGAATTCCCATCCGCGATTTGCTTTTTCCTCCATGCCCTTGTGAGAAAACGCATAGCGGCGACGAGGAGTAGCACATACTGTATCGGGGACATTTACATGATAAAAAGAAACCTCGTATATGGTCTCGATACGAACAAGCGAGAATGGTTCATCGTCGAGTCCCGAGACGCGCACATGCAGGTTTCGCGTACCTGCATCGTTATCCTTGATATGCACCTTTCCGGGCACCTCCACTTCTACGAAAGTATGTTCCCCATCAGACCGCACCACATCCATTCGATGACGACTGTCGTATGCTGGAAAAAAATCGGCAACGAAGATGTGGTCCAATTGTCCCGTAGCGTTCGCTGAGACCGAATCCTGCCATATGTAGGTTTTGCCACTATTGAGATCTGTCGAGGTTACGACCGCATCAAGGACATCCCTTGATTCCGCGACAAGCAGGTCTTCCACGGGAGCCACAAGCACCGTCTGCATAGGCAGTTGGGGATTAAAGACGCCGTACAGCGAAAACGGTTCGTCCACTCCAGTCGGACCCGCCACGTCTTCCTCGCAACCGGCAAGGCTCAAAATCGACAATAAGGACGCGGCACAAAAAGAATATCTGCGCATTCAGGCACTCCATTGCGTACGGGAAAACCCATAATGAAAATGGTACATACGTCCCAAACAAAATGCAAGGGCACCCCTCTTTTTTCATCTGAACCTGCCGCGCCGCTGGATAATCTCCCGAAACGCGACATCAAACGCTGCCTGGCCCCCCCAGTCCTCATAGCGTTCCCAGGCAGTAATCGCCCCCGTTCCGCTGTATGTAGTCGAAGAACGGGGTATCGGCGACTGCCCTGAAAGAGGGGTATAACACGGTTTCCTCGTTGTACCCCCCAACCACCAGCCCATATCCGTTTTCCACGTTGGACAGCGTACCTGGATGAACCAGTACGCGTTCGTCTGAAAAATTGCCTCCCGGCGGGTCCCAATCAACATTCCCGATCGTGACCTCCAATTCCATGTCCAACAAGGCCAAACCATCCCGATCCGGGTTCCAAAACCTAATACCTGTATCGTCGTGATAATATGATCGCATGGTTTCATAAAAAATATTCAAATCGATGGTGAACTTCCATCCTTGATCTGTTTTTTCTTCGGTGCCTTTGTGGGAAAATATATAACGCTTGCGAGGAGTATTGCATACCGTATAAGGATCGTCTATATGGTAAAACGAAACACTATACATGGTTTCTATGCGCGGCAAAACAAAATCCGCATCGTCGAGTCCCAGAATACGCACATGTATATCTCGCGTACCTGCATCGCTATCCTCAATGCGTGTCTCCCCGGGCACCTCCACTTCTACGAAGGTATGTTCCCCATCAGACCGCACCACATCCAGCCGATGACGACTGCCATACGCTGGAAAAAAATCGGCGACGAAGATGTGGTCCAATTGCCCCGTAGCGTTCGCTGAGACCGAATCCTGCCATACATAGGTTTTCCCATTGCCCAGGTTGGTTGAGGTGACGACCGCGTCAAGCGGCGCCCTCGTTTCCGGGAAAAGCAGGTCTTCCACAGGGCCCACAAGCACCGCCTGCATAGGCAACCGGGGATTAAAAACACCGTACAGCGAAAAGGGCTCGTCCACGCCGGTCGGCGGCGCCACATCCTCCTCGCAAGCGGCAAGGCTCAAAATAACCAACAGAGAAACGACACACAGGACGCTCTGTGTATTCAGGCACTGCATTATGTTGTGCTCCGGAAGGCTTTGGCCTACCAAGGCGCTGTATCAAGTTCGGCAACGTAGGGTACAGGCAGCCTGTAATGACAAGATACATACGCCCCGAACAAAAAACAAGAGATTCACTCATTTTTCATCTATGCCCGCCGCGCCGCTGGATAATGTCCCCGGGCGTTGTCCAGTCCACCCGAACCGCTTCCTGGGGCGCGTAGCGTCCGGGAACCATGTGGGGCCGGCGGGGTAGCGAATCCTGCCTATGCGTACGTGTATCAAGATATTTCTCGCCGTCGCGGCGTTGACGACGCTTGCGGCCTGGTGTTGCCCGCTTGCGGCGCAGGCCCAGACGCCGTCCCGGCGCGCCGCCTTGAGCGGCTTCGTTACGGATGCTTCGGATGGACAGCCGCTGGCCGGCGCCGCTGCCGTGCTTCGGGAACTGGGCGCCCCTGCCGAGCAGGTTCCTGCGTACGGCGTCGCCGCGAATGCGGACGGCGTCTATATCGTTTCGGGCATTGCGCCCGGCGCGTACGAACTGACCATTTCGTTCATAGGGTACGAAGCCCTCCGGGATACCCTTTCATTCGATGCGGGAGACGCCCTGCGGCGGCATGCCGCGCTGACCCCTTCCGAAACGGCGCTCGACGAGGTGCTTGTGCAAGCGGGCCGCGAGCATGGCATGGCCCGGATTACGGCGGGGCGGCAGCGCATTCTCCCCGAAGAGATCGAAATCGTGCCCTCCCCGGACATTTCCGCTGACCTCGCGAATTACCTTACGGTGCTTCCCGGCGTCGTTACGACGGGGGACCGCGGCGGGCAGTATTACGTGCGCGGCGGCGAGCCTTCCCAGAATCTTGTGCATCTCGACGGGATGCTTGTGTACCAGCCCTTCCACGTGCTTGGGTTCTATTCCGCTTTCCCGGCGGACATACTGGACCGCGTGGATTTTTATGCCGGTGGCTTCCCTACCCGGTATTCCGGTCGGCTCGCTTCGGTCATCGACGTCGCCGCCCGCTACGGAAACACCCGGCGGTTCGCGGGCATGGCCAGCGTTTCGCCCTTCACGAGCGCATTGCGCCTCGAAGGCCCCATCGTGCCGGGGCATGCGTCGTTTCTCGTGGCAGGCCGGGAGTCGTTTCTCGAACGCCTTGCCGAACCGATCATCGACAAGAATCTGCCCTTCCAGTTCGGGGATGTTTTTGCGAAACTGCATGGCCCGGCGACGCGCAACAGCCGGCTTTCGATCAGCGCCCTCCGAACGCACGACCGGGGCACGATCGCCGAAGAGGTCGGAGAGGAGGCCCCCGAGGAAGTCCGGTGGAACAACGAGGCGTTTGGAGCGAACTGGGTGATCGTGCCGCGCATTTTGCCGGTCATTATGAACGTGCACCTGTCGCATTCCCGACACCGGACCGAACTGGGGCCTGCGGACAAGCCGTTCCGAACGTCCCGCATCCGCCATACGCGCTTTGCAATCCATGCGTTGTTCGAGAAAGACCGGGTTTCCTGGGAAAGCGGCTGGGACGGTCTGATCTCCGGGGAATCCATAAACAACCTGGACGGGGTGTTTCATCTGCCGGAAGTAACTGCGAAGCCGTTCCTGGAGTTTGGGTTCTACGCGCAATCCTCGTTCGATCTCGGACGCGGCCTGGTCCTGTCGCCGGGCGCCCGCCTGCAATGGTATCAGGTCCGGATCGATCCCTGGCTGGAACCCCGCTTGCGGGCGACATGGGATCGGGGAAGGCACCATTTCAGCGCCGCCGTCGGCATGTATAATCAGGAAGTGGTGGGGCTTACGGACCGCCGCGACGTGGCCAATGTGTTTACGATATGGTCTATCGTGCCGCGCCCGGAGGACGACGAAAACGACCGGGACCCGCTGGTGGGGCGACTGGGCAAATCCGTCCACGGGCTCATTGGCTACCGGGGGACGCCGAATCCCTGGCTGGAGGTGTCCGTCGAGGGGTTCTATCGGCGCATGCAGAACCTGTTCGTCGCGGAATGGACTTCGTTTCCCGAACTTACCACCCGGCTGCACCCGGCCCGCGGACGATCGCTCGGCATGGAGGCGCGGGTGGAGGCGCGCCGCGCGCCGTTCTACGCTTTCGTGAATTACGGCCTTTCTTCCACGCTGTACCGTACGAAATACGAGGCCATACGATACTGGTTCGACACGGAATCGCTTGAGTTCCGCCCGCCGCACGACCGCCGCCACCAGGTTAACGCGCTCGCCAGCGTTTCCTGGAAAGGGTTCGACGCCAGCGTACGCTGGGCTTTCGGCTCCGGGCGTCCGTACACCCGCGCGGTGGCGTTCGACAGTTTCGTGCTGCTGGAAGGCCGGGCTGCAAGCGTTTTCGACCTGATGCGGTCGCGCCGCGTGATCTACGACCGTCCGTTCAATGCGGTGCTTCCCACCTATCACCGCCTCGACATTTCCGTGGAGCGCACGTTCCGCCTCTCTCGCGCCGCGCTTACGCTTCAGGGAAGCGTCATCAATCTGTACGACCGGCGCAATCTGTTTTATCTCGACCAGTTCACGGCGCGCCGGGTGGACCAGCTTCCCTTTGTGCCGTCCTTCGGAATCCGGGTGGAATTCGAGTAAGGATACGCCGCGTTGTTTCCGGGCGAGGGGCACGGACGGGCCTTTTCGCAAGTCGGCCATCCGAGTATCCATAAGGAACGGTTTTTGCTTTTCGGCGTGATATTCTGCTACCTGTCAGTTTGTCGGGCCTTTCTTCCGGCAAACCGATTTCGCTCTTGTATTTTTCGCGCCCGGGCGCCATGATCAAATTTTTCCAGTCGCTGTTCGGCGACAAGAACCTGCGGGAGCTCAAGCGGCTCTGGCCGATCGTCGACCGCATCAATGCGGCTTGCGAGGACCTGTCCGGCCTTTCGGACGAGGCGTTGCGGGCCCGGACGGACGATTTCCGGGAACGCATTCGGGAGGCCGCGGCGGACAACGAAGCGCGTCGGGAAGCGCTGCGGGCCCGGTTGGGGAGCGCGGCTTCCGCGCCGGAGCCGGATACGTTGTCGCCGGACGCGCCCGCGCCCTTTTCGGAGAACGGCGTGGCGCGCGCGGCGGGCAAGGAACTTTCGCCCGAGGAGCACCGGGCGCTTTTCGACGAACTCGACCGGCTGGAAGAAGAGTGGCTGGAGATCGTGGAGGGCGTGCTCGACAGCCTGGTTGCAGAGGCGTTCGCCGTGGCCAAGGAAACGTGTCGCCGCCTGCTGGGGAAGGAATGGGAAGCCGGGGGGACGCGCATTGCCTGGGACATGGTGCCGTACGACGCGCAGTTGCTGGGCGGGGTCGTGCTTCATCAGGGGCGCATTGCGGAGATGAAGACGGGCGAGGGCAAAACGCTCGTGGCCGTCCTGCCTATTTATCTTAACGCGCTGGCGGGGCGCGGCGTGCACGTGGTGACGGTCAATCCGTACCTGGCGCAGCGCGACGCGGAATGGATGGGTCCGGTGTTCGAGTTCCACGGCCTGACCGTGGACGTGATCGACAAGCACGAATCGCACTCGGAAGCGCGCCGCCAGGCCTACCGCGCCGACATTACCTACGGCACGAACAACGAGTTCGGGTTTGATTACCTGCGAGATAATTCGTTCGTGTCCCAGCAGGAGCAACTGGTTCAGCGCGGACACCATTTTGCGATCGTGGACGAGGTGGACTCCGTGCTGATCGACGAGGCGCGTACGCCGCTTATTATTTCCGGACCCGTTCCCCAAGCGAACGACAGCCGCTTTGCGGAACTCCAGCCCGTCATCGAGAAACTGGTGTACGCCCAGCAGAAGGCGGTGGCGGGGTTCGCGTCCGAGGCGGAGCGGCGGCTGCGAGAGCGGGATCAGGCGGAGGAGTCCGCCGACCGCAAGGCGGCCGCGGAGCTGGAGGGCGAGGCCGGCCTGGCGCTCTTGCGCGCCCGCCGCGGATTTCCCCGCAACAAGAAGCTCCAGAAATTGCTTCAGGAAACGGGCGTGGCGCAGTTGCTGCGCAAAACGGAATTTTTCTACTTGCAGGACAATGCGAAGAATATGCCGCTCGTGGACGAGCCGTTGTTCTTCGCGCTTGAGGAGAAGCAGCACGCCATCGAAATGACGGAGCAGGGCCGCGCGTTCGCGGCGCGGACCGCCGGGGAAGATACGGACCTGTTCGTGCTCCCCGACATGGGCGACGAGATTGCTTCCATAGAGACCCGATACGAGGAGCGTCGCCGCCAGGTCGAGGCGGACATCGAGGCCGATGCGTCCCTGGACGAGGAGAAGAAGGAAAACAAGCGCGCGAACGACGTCCGCCTGCTCGCCAAGGAAGAGGAAGGGGAAAAACGCAAACTCTATACGCTGTATTCCGAACGGGCGGAGCGGCTGCACGCCATTGAGCAATTGCTCAAGGCGTACACGCTGTACGAGAAAGACGTGGAGTACATCGTGCAGGAAGGGCGGGTGCAGATCGTGGACGAGCATACCGGCCGGGTGCTTTCCGGGCGGCGGTATTCCGACGGGCTGCACCAGGCGATCGAGGCCAAGGAAAAGGTGCAGGTGCAGGCGGCGACGCAGACGTACGCCACCATCACGCTTCAGAATTATTTCCGGATGTACGATAAACTTTCCGGCATGACCGGCACCGCCGAAACGGAAGCCGAGGAGTTCTGGAAAATCTACGAGATGGATGTGGTGGTGGTCCCCACGAACCGGCCCATTGCGCGCGACGACCTGGACGACCTCGTATTTCGGACGAAGCGCGAGAAATACCGCGCGGCCATCGAGCAAATCTCCGCGTACCACGAGGGGGGGCGGCCCGTACTGGTGGGCACCACCTCCGTGGACGTATCGGAAACCCTGTCTCGCATGCTCAAGCGATCCGGCATTCGGCATAATGTGCTGAACGCCCGCCGGGACCGGGCCAAGGCGGAGGCGGATATCGTGGCCGAGGCGGGCCGCCGCGGGGCCGTGACGATCGCTACGAACATGGCCGGACGCGGCACGGACATCAAGCTGGGGGACGGCGTGCGCGAGGCCGGAGGGCTGGCCATTCTGGGCACGGAGCGCCACGAGAGCCGCCGGATCGACTTGCAGTTGCGGGGGCGGTCCGGGCGGCAGGGAGATCCGGGCGAAAGCCAGTTCTACGTATCGCTTGAAGACGACCTGATGCGCCTCTTCGGTTCGGACCGCGCCGCCAGGGTGATGGATCGGCTGAACATGGAAGAGGGCGCCGTCATCACGCATCCATGGGTTAACAAGAGCATCACCCGGGCGCAGAAAAAAGTCGAACAGAACAACTTCGCCATTCGCAAGCGCCAGCTCGAATACGACGACGTGCTCAATTCGCAGCGGCAGGTAATCTACGACCGCCGCCTGCATGCGCTCAAGGGCGAGCGGTTCCACGGAGAAATTCTGGAAATGCTCCAGGACGTGATTGCGAAGATGGTGGAACGGCACTACGGAGAGGGCGCCGTGGACGAGTTGCGCGAGGAAATCCTGCGCAAACTGGCGTTCGAGTTCGAGATCGACCGGGAAGCCTTTGCCCGCCTTGGCGAGGACGGAGTGGAGCAACAGATATACGACGCCGCCATTGCGTTCTACCAGAGCAAGCGCGAGGCCCTTTCGCGCCCGTTCCACAAGGGCATGGAGCAGGTGATGGAGCAGGACGAGGAGCGCCGTCCGGTCCGGGTGTTCGTGGATTTTACGGACGGACGCCGGTTGTTGCGGGCGGTGGTGAAGGTGGAGGAGGCCGTGGGCACGGAAGGGCGCATCGTGAACGATACGCTCGAACGCACGGCCATGCTCAACATCATCGACGAAAAGTGGATGGGGCATCTCCGGGAACTCGACGAAATCAAGGAGGGCGTTGGACTTCGCGCCTACGGGCAGCGGGACCCGCTCGTCGAATACAAGATGGAGGCGTTCAAACTTTTCGCGGAGATGATGGAGACGATCAACGAAGAGGTGGTTTCGTTCGTCTTCAAGGCCGGACCGCTCGTCGGCGAACAATCCGCTCGTTCCGCTCCTGCGCGGCGCCGTCTCGACCCGAACCGGGCAAGGACGCGCCACGACTCCATGGAGCCGACCTATGGCGCGCGCGCAGGCCGGGGGCCGACGGCGGCGTCCGCCGACCGGGACCCGACCGCCCGCAAGGAGACCGTCGTAGTAGATCAGAAAATCGGGCGCAATGAAAAAGTGACCATCCAGAACCCGTCTACCGGGCAAACGCAAACGCTCAAGTACAAGCTGGCCGAGCGGAAAATTGCAGAGGGCTGGGTGCTGGTATCCTGAACCGGGGTTATGTTGCGGATATTTTTTTGTCTGTTGTCCCGGAGAATCCTTAAGCCGTTCGCGTTCCCTTGCTGAAGTCTCTTTACGTCCGCGATTATGCCCTTATCGAGGAACTCCGCGTCGAGTTCGATGCGGGGCTTACGGTTATTACGGGCGAGACGGGCGCGGGCAAATCCATTCTGATTGGCGCGTTGCAGGCGATTCTGGGCGTACGGACTTCGTCTTCCGTCATCCGGTCCGGGGCCGCAAAAGCCGTGATCGAGGGGCTATTCGATTCGGGGGACGACCCGGCTATGGCGTCCTTGCTGCGGGAGTACGCGGCGGAACCGGCTCCGGTCACGATCCTGCGGCGGGAAATCGCGCCTTCGCACAGCCGCGGTTTTATCAACGATACGCCCGCCACGCTCTCGGCGATGCGCGCCGTGGCCTCTCGCCTCATCGACTTGCATGGGCAGCATGAGCACCAGTCGCTGCTGAACGTTTCCACGCACCTGGGCCTCCTGGACGATTTTGGGCGGCTCGGCGCGGCCCGCGAGGCGTACGCAGGGCATTACCGGGCGTTCTCGGCGCTGCGCAAAGAGCGGGAGGCGCTGGCGGCGCGGCAGCAGGAAATGGAGGAGCGGCGCGCGCTGCATGATTTTCAGATCGAAGAGATCGATGGCGTATTGCCCCGGGAAGGGGAAGAAGAAGCGCTCGAAAAAGAGCGGCGCGTACTGGAGCATGCGGAACGCTTGCACGAGGCCTCTGTCCGGCTGGGCGCCGCCCTGTACGAAGGCGGGGGCTCCATCCACGATCAGCTGGTCGCCGTGCGCGACGAACTGCGAGAACTGGCGGAAATCGATCCTCTTTTCGGGGAAACGCTGGACGAAATCGAGGCGGCCTGCATCGTTGCGGCGGAGACGGCCTCGTTTTTGAAGCAATACGGCGAACGGGCCGCCTCCGACCCCGAGCGGCTCGAAGAAATCAGAATGCGGCTGGTCGATCTGCGGAGCCTGGCCCGGAAATACGGCGGCACGCTGGAGGCCGCGCTGGCGCATCGCCGCAAGATCGGCGAAGCCCGCGAGGAGGCGGAGCGTTTCGACGCCGCGCTTGCGTCCCTCGCGGAGCGAATGGCGGCGACCCGGGAGCAGTTGTCCGAGGCCGCCGGAAGCCTGAGCGCGCAACGCAAGGAGGTGGCCCGCGCTATCCGGAAAGCCGTGGAGGAGGAATGCGGCAAGCTGGGCATGGCCGATTGCCGGTTCGAGGTGCGGTTCTCTGTGGACGAGCATCCGGAAGGATGGATTGTCGCAGGGGATCGGCGGGCGGCGGCGCATGCGTCGGGCATGGATCGCGCCGAGTTCTACATCTCCACGAACCGGGGCGAGGCGTTGCGTCCGCTGGTTCGCGTGGCGTCCGGCGGGGAGATCAGCCGGATCATGCTGGCCCTGAAGACGGTGCTGGCGCGCAGCGAGGCGTTTCCGGTGCTCGTGTTCGACGAGATCGACACCGGTATTTCAGGCGCGGTGGCGGGCAAGGTGGGGCAAAGCTTGCGCGCGCTGGCGGTCAGCCATCAGGTTGTCGCCATCACGCATCTTCCCCAGATCGCGTCGCAGGGAGACGCGCATTTCGTGGTGGAGAAATACGCGTCGGGCGCGCGCGTCGCCACGCGCATCCGCCGCCTGGCCGAAGAGCAGCGAGCGGAACAGGTTGCCGGGTTGATGGCGGGCAACGAAATTACGGACGCGGCGCTGCAAAGCGCCCGGGATTTACTGAAAGCCAGCCGCAAGGGAGGGGCATAATGGCGAATATTCGTTTTGGAACCGACGGCTGGCGGGCCGTGATCGCGGAGGATTTTACGTTCCGCAATTTGCATCGGGTGGCGTACGCCGCGGCGGCATGGGCCCTGGAGCGGTCCTCTGCGCCGAAGGTGGTCATCGGGTACGATACGCGGTTTCTGGGGCGCGCTTTCGCCGAATATACGGCCCGGGTGCTGGCTTCGGCGGGGGTCAAGGCGCTTTTGCCGGATTCGTTCGTCCCCACCCCTGCCGTAAGCTGGGCTACGCGGGAACTCGGGTGCACGGCGGGCGTGGTCATTACGGCCAGTCACAATCCGCCGGAATATAGCGGGTTCAAGTTGAAGGCGGACTTCGGGGGGCCGCTGTTGCCGGACAGCGTCGCCGAGGTGGAAGCCCGCATCCCTGCCTCCGCCGACGACTTGCCGCCGCTGCGGTCGCTGGATCGGCTGCGGGCAAGCGGGGCCCTTGCGGAGCAGGATATTATGACGGGCTATCTGGCGTGTTTGCGGGAGCGGCTGGATATCGAGGCGATTCGCGCTTCCGGCCTGCGCGTGGCGCACGACGCCATGTTCGGGGCGGGCCAGGGCGTTTTCTCCGCCTTGCTGGGGGCCGGACAGGTGGCGGCGTTGCGGCATGAACGCAACCCCGGTTTCGGGGGGCAGCCTCCCGAACCGATCGAGCGCAACCTTGGCGTGCTTGCCGACGCTATCGCCGTCGAAGGGTGCGCGGCGGGCATTGCCCACGACGGCGACGCGGATCGGGTGGCGCTCTTCGACGAGCGAGGGCAGTTCGTGGATTCGCATACGTTGCTTGCCTTGCTGCTTCGGTATTTGCACAAGGACGCTGGGCTGTCGGGTCGCGTGGTGAAGGCCTTTTCGAGTACGTCGATCATTGACCGCATGGGCGCCGCGTACGGGCTTCCCGTGGAAACGACGCGGATCGGGTTCAAGCACATCGCCGCGCATATCGTGCAGGGAGACGTGCTGCTTGGCGGCGAGGAATCCGGGGGCATTGCGGCGCAGGGCCATATTCCCGACCGGGACGGGCTGTACATTGGCTTGCTTGTCCTGCAAATGATGGCGCGGCGAGGCAAAAGCCTGTCGGAACTCGTTGCAGAATTGCACGACGAGTTTGGCGCGCAAGCCTATCGCCGCATCGATTTTCGTACGTCCGCCGCGGCCAAGGAAGGCATTCTGCAACGGCTTCGGGCGGGCCGCGGTCCTGTCCGGTTCGCCGGTTCGCCGGTGCTTCGCGTGGATCCTTTCGACGGGTTCAAGCACTACGTCGAGGGAGGTTGGCTGCTGGTGCGGCCTTCGGGTACGGAGCCCTTGTTGCGGGTCTACGCCGAGGCGGAAACGCCGGAACGCGCGCAGGCGCTTATTCGCGACGCCGCCGGGCAGTTGGGCTTGCCGGTTCCGCAGGCGGGATGATCCCCGGTCGGCGCAATGCAGCGTCCGGGCTTGCGGCGGCGGTCATTGCAGGCGGTCGGCGTATTCCTTGCGCAGTTTGGCGACCTTTGGGGCGATAACGATGTGGCAATAAGGCTGCCGGGCATGGTCCCGGTAGTACGCATGGTGCTCCTTTTCCGCAAGGTAGAAGGCATCCAGCGGCTCGATTTCGGTCACGACGGGGCCCGGCCAAATACCTTTTTCGTCGATCTCGCGCCGCGCCTTTTGCGCCGCGGCAGCCTGGGATTCGTTATGACACAGGATAATGGAGCGGTATTGCGGTCCGACGTCCCCGCCTTGCCGGTCCGGCGTCGTCGGGTCGTGCATTGCGAAAAACACGTCGAGCAGGTCCCGGTAGGATATTTCGGACGGATCGAAACCTATTTGCACTACTTCGGCATGGCCCGTGCGTCCCGTGCATACCTGTCGGTACGTCGGATCGGGGACATGGCCGCCGGCATAGCCCGGAACGATGTTGCGAACGCCCCTAAGCGGCTCGAATACGGCTTCGAGACACCAGAAGCAGCCGCCGCCGAGCGTGGCTTGCTCCAGAACTTGTTCCGTCATGGCAAGGCGTCGAAGGAATAGATGGTGCGCGAAGCATACGTTTCTCCGGGCCGCAGAATGGTGGAGGGGAAGGCCTCCTGGTTCGGCGAGTCGGGAAAGTGTTGTGTTTCGAGGCAGAAGCCGCTTCGCTTTCCGTAGGATACGCCTTTGCCGGAAAGGGATCCGTCCAGAAAATTTCCCGTGTAGAACTGCACGCCGGGTTCGGTTGTGTGCACGTCCAGGACGCGCCCGCTGAGGGGGTCCGTTACCCGGGCGGCGTGTTTCAGCATGCCCGCCGCTCCGTTCAGCGCGAAGTTGTGGTCGTAGCCCCCTCCGTGCGCGATTTGCGTATCGTCTGCGTCGATGCGGGCGCCTATGGCTGTCGGTTCTGTGAAATCGAAGGGCGTTCCCGCGACGGGCTGCAACGCGCCGGTGGGAATCAGGCCTTCGTCCACGGGCGTGAACCGGTCCGCATGGAGCGTAAGTTCATGGCCAAGAATATCCCCGCTGCCCGCGCCGGCCAGGTTGAAATAGGTATGCTGCGTCAGGTTGACGGGGGTTGCTTTGTCGGTTGTCGCCCGGTAGTCGATTTCAAAGGCGTTTTCGTCCGTCAGCGCATAGGTTACCTCCACGTCGAGCGTACCCGGGTAGCCCTCCTCGCCGTCCGGGCTGACGTAGGCAAGCCGTACGCCGCGTCGTCCGGCTTCTTCGAACGGCTCCGCCTCCCACACCACCTTGTCGAACCCGCGTTCCCCGCCGTGCAAATGGTTGGGGCCGTTGTTGGCGGCGAGCGCAAAGGTTTCTCCGTCCAGCGAGAAGGAGGCCCCGCCGATCCGGTTTCCGTATCGTCCGACGAGGGAGCCGAAATAGGGGGACGATTCCAGATATTCTGCGAGCGTGTCGTATCCCAGCGCAACGTCCGCCGCCCTGCCTTCGGCGTCCGGCGCGAACAGGTGCGTAACGACGCCCCCGTAATTCGTGAGGCGGATTTCCATGCCGCGCCCGTTCGTCATCGTGAATAGTTCTACGGGGACGCCGTCTACTTCGCCAAAGGGGGCGACCTGCACGCCGGGCGCAGACGCTTCTGCTCCCGTTTCGTCCGCGGAATCGGCGCAGGAAGCCATGAGCAGGGGAAAAAGCATAAGAAAGAGAGGGGATCGTCGCATGTCGCTTATCGAAGAGGTTCCAGTTTGTTGCGCAGGGTGGTTTCGAAATCGTCTCGGCGTACGGTGTGGGCGGCAAGGAGTTTCTTGCGGGAATCTTCCAGGGTAAGTACCTCCCAGTGTCCACGCGTCAAACGATATGTCCCGTTATCCCGCTGTGCCATTTCTGGAACAAGCCATATAATGTCTCCATCCCCAAGGTCATGGCTGGGATTTGAAGATGGTCCTCCAATGGCTTCAAAAAAGGGACGATCGACTGCTACGGCCATTTTCGATCCCCATCGGCGTAGCGTGGGCACCTTGATTTGTAATTGCGGCATAAGTCTTTTCGCGCTGGACGAACGCCAATCCGGGCGGCGTGTCTCAGATGGAAATGGCGGCGTTGGCTGCATGCTCCTTGCCAGTTCCGAAAATTCGGATTGCATCCCGGGCCCGGAAAAATATACAGCCTGAATTTCCAAGCCATACCAGGCCCATCGCTCGTTGCTTCCACGGGCAATTACAAGATCGATTTTTCCCGCTGGCCTTCCCGTTTCCGTGCCCTGCATAAAGGGGACTTCTTTTGCAAGCATGACATCGTCCTGTGGAAAGTCAACGATATCCGCAAGCCACCGTACAATGACATGGTTTTCATTGAACCTTTTTGGACATACGATAACAGGGCTTCCCTGCGGCGGGCACGCGATCATGCCGCCTTCGCCGGGCGCGTAGCTATTCAGCGAGCATATCCCGCCCTTTTTGCTGCAAGGCGGCGTTCCTTCCTGAAACGGACAGCACGGTCGTTTGTCCGGGCGATTGCTCAGCGCTATCCCGGCCAAGCGACTTCTTGAGGAGGGCGATAGATTCAGGAAGGAATATCCGTACCACTCAGCGATTCCATAGCGCGGCGCATTCATGACGGGTTATGAAAAAAGGGTTTTGGAGTGATGACCAGTTCCGGGAGATGGGTGTGATGGCTGTTTTTCATGAGCACCCGCACCGCAGAAAATCCGTGCAGACGTATGAGCGATATGATTTCCGGGGCGCAATCGTATGTCATCAGAAAATTCGCTCTGGATTCGGCCAATATGGCGAATAGCCGTTCATGATCGATCCTGTTATGCGCATAGAGCCGAGAACCGGCGCGCTTGCCTCCTGCAGTATATGGGGGATCGACGAAAACCACGACATCTTGCTTGAGGTCGCAGGCGAGATCTTCGAGAAATTGCATACCATCCGTTTCGCAAAAAGTGATCCGGTCCGCATGGCGTCCGATTGCGTTCAGGCGCTTGACGAGAGTGTCGGGATACCATCTGGAAGAGACGCCTTGTCCATTTTCGCCCTTTCTTGAGAGAGATGCCCCCGGAGCAAGAATGCCGCCTCGCCGGGTGCGATTCAGTACAAGCGTACGAAACCCGTGTTCGAGAAGGTTTCGGGGCGCCGTGTTGGCCAGGGCCTCTACATTGGATCGGGTGGGAGCGAATGTTTGTACGCGCCCCGTCAATCCTTTCCCTTCGTGCAATGCGGCATGCCAGAAGGCCGCTACGTCTCTGTCCAGCTCGATCATTATGCATCGCTTGACCAGGTTTTCCATAACGGCGGTGAGGGAAATGACGCCGCCTCCCGCAAAGGGTTCAATAAGGAGTCTGGGGGAGGGTGAACCCCCAAGCCATGCCCGAATATGAGGGATAAGCCACGTTTTGCCGCCGGGGTATCGCAGCGGGCTCCGTTGCGGAACCTGTGCTACGTTGACTGCCGGGATGGACGATTCCGGGAAAATCATGTATGGCGTAACTGCGGTTTCCCCGTTACGGGGGGCGCGCTCCGGTCTTTTTCGAACGCGGGAAACGGGCAGCGTTGTCCTTGCGCCCCCGGTTTGTTGCGCAGGGTCGTCGATTTCCCGGAACAATGGTCCCGGATAGTTCATTTTCGCGTGGCTATCCATTCCGTAATCCTCTCCGAACGTATATTCTCGCGTCGTCTTGCCCGCGATGGCGCGCCTGTCCCGACGGTCCATGCAGTAATGCAGTATACTGACTGAGGCAGTAGCCATCAAGAACGATCCCCGGATAAACCCCCTGTCACGTAAATTTTCAGCGCATGGCATCCTTTATGATCCAGCCCGAACGCTCCGGCGACGATTTTCTTGCGGACGTGCGCGCCGCGCAGGACCGGTCCGAGCCCTTCCATATCTGGTGGCTGGGCCAGAGCGGTTTTTTGCTGCAATGGCGTACCGCGCGGCTGCTGTTCGATCCCTACCTGTCGGACGCGCTGACCCGTAAATACGCCGGCACGGCCAAGCCCCACGTACGGCTCACGGAGCGCGTCGTCGCCCCGGAGCGCCTCGGCGGCATTGATGTAGCGACCTCCACGCACAACCATACGGACCATCTGGACGCCGAGACCCTGCGGCCGTTGATGCAGGCGAACGAGGGGCTGCAACTCGTCGTCCCGGAAGCGAACCGGGATTTCGTGGCGAAGCGCTTGCAGTGCGATCCGGCATGGCCGGTCGGCATGACGGTCGGCGCCGAGCGCGTCGTCGGGCCGTTTCGGTTCGCCGCCGTGCCCGCCGCGCACGAGACCCTCGAAACGGACGAAGCCGGGCGGCACGCGCACCTTGGCTATGTAGTGCGATTCGGTCCGTGGACGGCGTATCACAGCGGCGATACGATCCGGTACGAAGGCATGGCCGACCGCTTGCGCCCGTTCGGGATCGACGTATGCATGCTGCCCGTGAACGGGCGGGACCCGGCGCGCGGGGTACCCGGCAACCTCACTGGCGAGGAAGCGGCCCGCCTCGCTCGCGATATCGGCGCGCGCGCGGCGATTCCTTGCCACTACGAGATGTTCGCATTCAATACGGCTTCGCCCGAACCGTTTTTCGAAGAGGCGGCGCGTCTGGGCGTTCGCGCGGTTCGGCTTGCCGCCGGCGGGCGGTGGAGTTGCGACCTGCCGTCGTAACGCACCGTTGCCTTACGCCAGTTCCGCCCGCGCGATGCGCGCGCCTTCCGTCATGGCGCGCAGTTTGGCGCGGGCCGCCCAGCGGGCCGTCTGGCTGAATCCGCAGTCCGGCGTAACGACAAGGCGCTCGGGCGGCACGTACGTTAGGAGCGCCCGGATGCGCTGCGCCACCAGGTCCGGCGACTCCACGAAGTAGTTCTTCACGTCCACGAGGCCCGCCGCCACGTCTTTTCCCGCTTCCGCAAGGCGCGCCGCCAGTTCGATTTCGGCCAGTTCGCGGTTGGCGAATTCCATGGAGAATTCGTCCGCGCGCATATCCAGGATATGCGGAAAGAGCGGCGCATAGGTGCGGTGCGCCACAGGCCGTCCCGTGAAATTCCCGAAGCACAGGTGAATGCTTATGCGGGCGTCGACGCCGTCCACGGTGCGATTGAAGAGTTCGACGAATTCCGAGGGGGCGTCGGGGTGGACTGCATACGAAGGTTCGTCCAGCTGAATGAAATCCGCGCCTTCCCGGACCAGTTGTTGCAGTTCTGTCCGAATGAGGTCGGAAAAGGCATGGGCGACTTCCATGCGGTCCCGGTAGTGTTGTCCGGGCGTTTTGATGCGTCCGGCCAGCGTGTACGGCCCGGGACAGGGCACCTTGATCCGCCGTTGCGCGCGTTTTCGGGCATACCGGTACTCGGCGACGAGGCCGAGACCCTCCGGCGCGGCGATCGGCTCCAGCGCTTCGTATCGTTCTCGCTGATCGTGTCCCGCCGGGCCAATGCGCCGGGGACTGGGTTCCATATTGCCAAGCCCCGTCAGCCGTCCGTAGAAACCGGCGGTGAAGAACCCGATCCGCCGCATTTCGCCATCGGAGATTACGTCTACGCCCGCGTCTTCCTGGTCCCGGATGGCCAGGTCCACGGCGTCGTTCAGCGTTTCCTCGATATCCCGGACGCCGTATTCGTTCCGTTTCATGGCCTCTATGCTGGTGAAAAACCAGGACGGCCAGGCGTAACTGCCGATAACGCTCGTTTCGATCATGCGGAAAGATGGCGGGTGAATGCGTTGGCGGGCAAGAGAGAATACAATGGGTCTTTGCGGTTATTCGTCATCGTCATCGTCATTGTCGCTATCGCCGCCCTCGTCTTCCGTATCCAGGAGTTCGATTTCGTAGATGAGGGTGGCGTTCGGGGGAATGCCTGCTTGCTGGAAGCCCGCTTCGCCATAGGCGAGTTTCGGGGGAATGACCAACTGGCGCTCGCCCCCTTCGCGCATGCCCGGAATGCCCTCGACCCAGCCGGCAATCACGGCGTCCGAAGTCAGGCTTACAGTCAGCGGCTCGCCCAGGGCGTACGAACTGCCCACGAGGTTTTCGTTTTCGAGCCATCCGGCGTAATGGACCGTAACGCGATCCGTGGAGTCGGCCTGCTCGCCGTCGCCGACCGCAAAATCGTAGTATTTCAGGCCGCTGTCGGTCGTTGCGTAGGCGTTGTCGGCGACCTCGCGGGGCACGAGAATATTGACCGGGGGAGGCGGTTCGTTGACGTCGCAGCCGCTTGCGACGCCCGCAAGGACGGCAAACAAGAGCATTCGCCTTGCGTATCCTTGTATCATTGATTCGGGGGGAACGAAGCGCGCGGGCTGCGGAACGGATTGCGCAAGGATGCGAGACCGAAGCCGCCGGGGTTTTTCCAGAGCGTAATTAGCGTATAACCAACATAATACGAAGAGAGAGGGGTCTTGATCCCTTTGTGGACACAGAGGGGATGCGAGACCAGTTTTCGCATTTCTTCAAATATCCGCGTATGTTTCATGCCCCGCTAACCCCTTTTGACCATGCCACACTACATCATGCCTTTCGCCCCCCTGCGCTTGCGCGCCGCCGCGTGGACGGCGCCCGTCCTTCTTGCCCTCGCTTTCCTGTCCGCCTGGCCCGCCGCCGCGCAACCCGAGCCGTCCTACGCGGAGCGGTACCGTCCGCAATACCACTTTACGCCCGCCGTCAACTGGATGAACGACCCGAACGGACTGGTCTGGTTCGACGGCGAGTACCACTTGTTCTATCAGTACAATCCGTTCGGGACGCGCTGGGGACATATGAGTTGGGGCCACGCCGTAAGCCCCGATATGCTCCGCTGGGAGCATTTGCCCGTCGCCATCCCCGAAACGGACAGCGTCATGGCGTTTTCCGGCAGCGCCGTGGTGGACTGGAACAATACAAGCGGGTTCGGCGCGGAGGACAATCCGCCGCTTGTCGCCATCTACACGGGACACTACCGGGAGCGGCGACTGCAAGCGCAATACATCGCCTGGAGCGTCGACCGGGGCCGCACCTGGACTCCGTACGAGGGCAATCCGGTCCTGGACGAAGGCATGGCGGATTTTCGCGACCCCAAAGTGTTCTGGTACGCGCCCGAGGAGAAATGGGTCATGGTTGTGGCGTTGTCCGTGGACCGAAAAGTACATTTGTATTCCTCGAAAGACCTGAAATCCTGGACCTTCCTGAGCGCGTTCGGCCCGGCGGGCAACGTGACCGGCATTTGGGAATGTCCCGACCTCTTCGAACTGCCTGTCGAGAACCGGCCCGGCGAGACGCGCTGGGTGCTGGACGTGGACAATGGCGGGGCCGCCGTGGCGGGCGGGTCCGGCGGCCAGTATTTCGTGGGCCATTTCGACGGGACCGCCTTCGAGGCCGAGCACGAGGATACCCGCTGGGTGGATTACGGGAAAGATTTCTACGCCGCCATTTCCTGGTCCGACGTGCCGCCCGAAGACGGGCGCCGCTTGTGGGTGGGCTGGCTGAACAACTGGACGTATGCGGGCGACATTCCCACGGACCCCTGGCGCAGCGCGCAGAGTTTGCCGCGTTCGCTGTCGTTGCGCGCCGACGCGCTGGGCGACATACGGCTCGTGCAGCGGCCTGTGGAGGAATTGCAAACGCTGCGCGAAACGCACCGCCGCCTCGACGCCCGCCCCATTGCGGAAGGAGAACAGGACCTGACCGCCGAAGGCATCGCCGGCGCCGCGATGGAGCTCGTGGTCGAACTGGAGATTGGCGACGCCTCGGAAGTCGGCCTGAAAGTGCGGCAGGGCGAGGGGGAGGAAACCGTCATCGGATACGATGCGCTCCGGAAGAAGGCGTTCGTAAACCGCTACGGGTCGGGCGAAAAGGAGTTTCACCCGGCGTTCGCGGACCTTTTCGAGGCCTCGCTGGACGCGTCGGACGGGCGCGTGAAGCTGCATGTGTTCGTGGACTGGTCGTCCGTGGAGGTGTTTGCGGACGATGGCGCGGTCGCGTTCAGCAGCCAGATATTCCCTTCGCCGGATAGCGACGGGGTCAGCGTCTATGCGAAAGGCGGCGCTGCCCGCCTCGCGTCGCTCGACATGTGGACGCTGGCGTCCGTCTGGTAGCCGCGCCTTTTCCCGGCAGTCAGGTTCTTCCGATACGCCCGCCTCGCCGCTCCCTACGCAAATTTACCACGACATTAAAGAGTACTTCGCGCCATGCAGGATCGCCGCACCGTTTTTTTCAGCACCGTCGTCGCTGCCCTCGGCGGCCTTCTTTTCGGCTTCGATACGGCCGTGATCTCCGGTACGACCGAAGCCCTCGAATCGGTGTTCGCGCTCGACGAGTTCTGGCTGGGCTTTACGGTGGCCTCCGCGCTCATAGGCACCATCGTGGGCGCGTTCGGCGCAGGCATTCCCGCCGACCGCTACGGGCGGAACCGCGTCCTGATTGCGCTGGCCGTCTTTTACTTCGTTTCCGCCCTGGGGAGCGCCATGGCCGAGCACTGGGTTGCGTTCCTCCTGTACCGCTTTCTGGGCGGGATCGCCGTAGGCGGTTCGTCCGTCGTGGCGCCCATGTACATTGCGGAGATAGCCCCGGCCCCGTTGCGCGGGCGGCTTGTGGCCGTGAGCCAGCTCAATGTCGTTACGGGCATTCTGCTGGCCTTTTTCTCCAATTACGTAGTGGCCCAGATTATTGCGGACGGGACCGCCTGGCGGTGGATGTTCGCCGTGGAGGCCGTTCCGGCCGCGCTGTTCTTCGCCTTGCTCTTTTTCATCCCGCAAAGCCCGCGCTGGCTGGTGAAGCGGGGGCGTTCCGAGGAGGCCCGCGCCGTCCTGAAGCGTCTTGGGGAGGTCCAAATAGACCGAGAACTGGAAGAGATCGTGGTTTCGCTGAAGACGGAAGCCGGACAGGCGGGCAACAAACTCTTCCAGAAGCGCTATTCCCGCCCGATTTTGCTGGCGTGGGCGCTCGCCATGTTCAATCAGCTTTCCGGCATCAATGCGTTGATGTACTACGCGCCGCGCATTTTCGGCATGGCGGGCGCCGGAGCCGACGACGCGCTCCTGCAATCGGTGGCGGTGGGCGGCACGAACCTGCTTTTCACGATTTCGGCGTTCTTCATTATCGACCGGTTCGGACGCCGTCCCCTGATGATCGTCGGTTCTGCAGGCACGGCGGCCTGCCTTGCGCTGGTGGCCTGGGCCTTTTTCGTCGGCGGCGACGGCATGGGAACGCCCATCCTGATCGGCCTGCTTGGGTTTATCGCTTTCTTCGCCCTGTCGCAGGGCGCGGTGATCTGGGTGTTTCTTTCGGAGATTTTCCCGAACCGGGTGCGGTCCAAGGGGCAATCGCTTGGTTCGTTCACGCACTGGTTCATGGCCGCCGCCGTTTCCTGGACGTTTCCCGTGGTGTCCGAGGCCTCCGGCGGCTTCGCCTTCGCGTTTTTCAGCGCCATGATGATCCTTCAGTTGTTCTTCGCCGTGAAGGTCATGCCGGAGACGAAAGGGCTGTCGCTGGAAGAACTGGAGGTGAAGCTGGGCGTCGGCACGGCGGAACTGGAAGCGCTCGAAGAGCGGCTCCACGCGGAGTCACAGTGAACAATGAATGAAGAAATAGCGAAAAAATTATGAATTGCGAGGAAATAGCGAAAAAATAACGAAAAAAAGAGAAAAAATATGGGGGGGGGGTAAACAAGTCCATGCGTATATTAGTTGGGATATGCACCCTGTTTTTCTCTCAAACGGTTCGCGTAGAAACATGCTCAGGAAACTACCGCTCCCGATTTTGCTGGCGCTCCTTGGAGCGAACATCGCTTTTTCGCAGGTCACCGTCACCGGCTTCGTTACGGAAGCGGGGACGGATATCGCCCTGCCGGGCGTAAACATCGTGATCGAAGGAACCACGACGGGCACCACCTCGGGGCTCGACGGGTCGTACAGCCTGGAAGCCGCCTCGGACGACGTGCTGGTTTTCTCCTTCGTCGGCTATCTGTCCCAATCCATTCCGGTAGGCGACGCCACAACCATCGATGTGGAATTGCAACTGGACGAAATCCTGCTGGAGGAAATCGTCGTGGTGGGCTACGGTACGCAGAGCAAGGAGGACGTAACGGGCTCGGTGGCTACCATCGACGTGACGAACGCCCGCAAGGGCCTGGTTACGTCCCCCGACCAGCTTATTCGCGGTCGCGTGGCGGGCGTGAACGTTACGCAGAACAACGGCGAGCCGGGCGCGGGATTCAATATTCGCATTCGCGGCGGCACGTCGATCAGCGCGTCGAACGAACCGCTGTACGTGATCGACGGGGTGCCCATCGACAATAGCGCCATTACGCCGGGCGGCGTGGGCGTGGGCGGCGCGGCGGCGCCGGGACGTAACCCGCTGGGCATGCTCAATCCCGGCGATATCGAAAACATCACCGTCCTGAAGGATGCCTCGGCCACGGCGATTTACGGTTCCCGGGGCGCGAACGGGGTGGTGCTGATCACGACGAAAGGCGGTTCTTCCGAACGGCTTTCCGTGAACTACGAAGGGTACGTTTCCGCTTCCCAATCCGCCCGCGCGCTGAACCTGCTTTCGGGCGCCGAGTACCGCTCGTTCGTGCAGTCGCAAGTCACCGCAGGCGTACTTGGTCAGAACAACCTGGACGCCCTGGGCAATAGCGACACCAATTGGGAGGACGAGGTTACGCAGACAGGCATTTCGCATTCGCACAACCTGTCTTTCGCAGGCGGGGCGAGCAATACGAATTACCGCGCTTCGTTCAATTACCTGAATCAGGAGGGCGCCGTGATCAGTTCCGGGCTGGAGCGCTTGACGGCCCGCCTGAACGCCGACACCGGCATCCTCAACGACCGCGTTCGCCTTGGCATCAACCTCACGAGTTCGTTCAATCAGGACGATTTCGTGCAGTACAACGAAACCGGCGGGTTCGAGGGGGCGCTGTTCACGAACGTATTCGCGTACAACCCCACGTTTCCGATTACCAACTCGGATGGATCCTGGTACGAAACCGGCCCCGGCAGGCAGTCCGTGCGCAACCCGGTCGCGCTGGCCAATCAGGTGGAAGATTTCTCGAAAATGACCCGTTCGCTCGGCAATCTGTCGGCGGATATCGACCTGATCGAGGGCCTTACGCTTCGAATGAATTACGGCGCGGACCGTTCGCAGGCCACGCGCCGCACCTTCCTGCCGAGGAGCAGCCCGGTCGGGGCCGAGTTCGGCGGGCGCGCCATTCAGGCAAATCGGGAACGCACCTCGCAAACGTTCCAGAGTTATCTCACCTACAACGATATCCTCGCCGACGACCATACTGTGGATATCCTTGCGGGGTACGAGTACAACGAATTTCTTTTTGAGGAATTCCGCGCGGAAACGCGGGATTACGTAACCGACGCCCTGAGTTACAACTCGCTGGAGGCGGGCGCCGAACTGATTCCGCCGACGTCCCAGAAGGAAACCAGCCGCCTGATCTCCTTCTTCGGTCGCGTCAACTACAATTATCGTCAGCGCTACTACCTCACTGGCGTGTTGCGCCGCGACGGTTCTTCCCGGTTCGGCGACGGCAACAAGTGGGCCATGTTCCCCGCTGTTTCGGGCGCCTGGCGCATCAGCGAGGAATCCTTCCTGGCGGGCAACGACCTGTTCGACGATTTGCGGCTCAAGGCCGGTTGGGGCGTCGTGGGAAGCCAGGAAATCGCCAATTACCTGTCGCTTGCGCAGTTGGGCGCGGATCCGGGCAATCGGGCCGTGCTTGGCGGGGTGCCCATTACGGGCGTCGCGCCCATCAACTTCGCCAATCCGGACTTGCAATGGGAAGAAACTTCTTCCATCAACGTGGGCCTGGATTATAGCCTGATGTCGGGCAAGTTCTCGGGTTCGATCGAGTATTATGTCAAGAACACCGACAAGTTGCTGCTGGAAATTCCCGTGCCGCAACCCGCGCCGGTGCCCACCCGCATCGAAAATGTGGGCGAGACGCAGAATCAGGGCATCGAGTTTTCGCTGGATTACGCCGCCATTCAGGGCGACGACCTGAACGTAACGTTCGGCGGCGTATTCAACGCCAACCAGAACGAAGTCGTAAGCCTCGGCAGTCGGGACCAGATCATCACGGGCGCGATTAGCGGGCGCGGACAATCCGACGCTTTCGCGCAGTTGATCCTTCCCGGCGAGCCGCTCGGCACGTTTTACGGCCCGGTATTCACTGGCGTCGAGAACGGCGTACAGCAATTTCAGGACATCGACGGAGACGGCAAGGTCGAGCCGACCGGCGACGACCGCATGATCCTCGGCAACGCGCAGCCCGATTTTACGTACGGCTTCCGCGCCAACGTGGATTGGAAATCCTGGGACTTCAGCCTCTTTGTCCGGGGCGTTCAGGGCGTAGACATCTTCAACAACACGAGGCTGGTCTACGAAACGAAGAGCGCGGTGACGCAGGGACAAAACTTCCTTGCGGCGGCGCTCGACGCGCCCGACGGCACCACCGAAGCCGCCAAGTATTCTTCGCGCTGGATCGAGGACGGTTCGTTCATTCGCCTCGACAATGTGACGATAGGCTACACGATCAACCCGTCGCAGGTCCTGAGCCAGTTGACCAGCGCCCGGATTTATTTCTCGGCGAACAACCTGCTGACCATCACCGATTACGAGGGGTACGATCCTGAGGTGAATACGAATGCCGGACTGGCTACCATCGGCATCGATTACACGAACTACCCGCGCTCCCGCACCTTTACCCTGGGCGTCGCCCTCGGATTCTAAACAGGTTTTCGAGCGTCACGGAGGCGGCCATCCCGCCTGATCGCATCCACACCCCATTTTTTTATCCCGCATAGCCACCGAATACCGATGAAAGATTTCATGTCCCGCAGACCGCGACTGCTTACGGGAATTCTGGTGCTCACGCTCCTCCTTCCCTCATCCCTCGTGCTGCACGGCTGCACGGACCTCGGCGAGGATACGTTCGGCATCGTTACGCCGGATCAGTTCTACGAGACGGACGAGCAGATCATTTCGGCGCTTGCCCCGGTGTACTCCCTTTTCCGGGCCTTGCTTTGGAATTATCACAACCTGAGCCAGGTCAGCTCCGACGAAACGCTGGTGCCCACCCGCGGCTCCGACTGGTTCGACGGCGGACGCTGGCTGTCGATCCACCGGCATACCTGGGATCCCGGCCTTTCCGACCTGAACGGCGCATGGATCGAATCGTACACGGGCATTGCCCGGGCGAACGGCCTGCTCCAGATTCTGGAAGAAGCCGGCAATACGGACGCCGCGCTGAACGCGGAAATTCGTTCCCTCCGGGCTTTTTATTACTTCCTGCTGCTGGACCTGTTCGGCAATGTGCCCATCGTGGGCGACGACGAATTCGTGATCGACGCGGACAATCCGCCCCCCACCCAGTCCCGCGCCGAAGTGTACAGTTTCGTGGTAAGCGAGTTGACGGCGGCTGTAGCGGATTTGCCCGCCCAGTGGAGCGGCTCGAATCAGGGACGCATTACGAAAGGCGCCGCCAACGCTATGCTGGCGACGTTGTACCTCAACGGCAACGTGTTCACGAAGAACAGTTCCGAGATCAACGCCTCCGGTCCGAATCCGTGCAGCCAGGCCGATTGCCAGAATGCGATCGATGCGGCGGACGCGGTGATCAACTCGGGTCTGTACAGCTTGCTTTCCGATTTCCACGGGAATTTTGCGGTAGAAAACGCAAATTCCTCCGAATTCGTGATGGAAGTGCAGCATCTGAACCAGCCGGGCCTGGGCATGAACTTCCCCATGCGCGCCTTGCATTACAATCAGGGCACGCCAAGCCCCTGGAACGGCTTTTCGACGCTTGCCCATGTGTATAATGCGTTCGACGACGCCGATGCGCGAAAGGATATTTTCCTGACCGGGCGGGCCGTGAATTACGAGACGGGCGAAGAGGTGAACGATCGGCAGGATAATCCCCTCATTTTCGTACCGGAAATCAACAACGTGGAAGACGCTACGGAAGGCGAGGGCATTCGCATTCTGAAATTCCCCTTCGACGTGGACAATGCCGGCGGCGATATGTCGAACGACTATGCCTGGTGGCGTTTGTCCGAAATGTATCTGATCAAGGCCGAGGCGCTGAACGAACTGAACGGCCCGACGCAGGAAGTCGCCGATCTGATCAACCTGGTGCGCGAGCGCGCCTTCGATCCGGACAAGCCCATTGCGCTGAGCGATTACCCGGACAAGGAGTCCATGCGCGACCGGATCATGAACGAACGGCTTTTCGAACTGACGTACGAGGCGCGCCGCAGGCAGGATCTGATCCGCGCGGGCGAGTTCACGTCTCCCTGGGATTTCAAGGAGCGGCTTGAAGGGCACCTTGTTCTTTTCCCGATTCCGCAGACCCAGCTCGACGCGAACCCGAACCTGACGCAGAATCCGGGGTACTGATCGCTGCGACGGCAAAAAGAATTGCTATGCAAAGCCCGCCTGGACCTCGTTCCGGGCGGGCTTTCGCATGGGGTTGACCAAGAGCGTCTTTTTTCGGGCCTTGTGGCGCGGATTTGCACGAACCATAAACGTGCGGCAGGCTACGAGGGAGCAGGCGAGCCCGGGCCCTATGTTTCGTTCAAATCCGCGCCACAAGGCCCTTTGTCTACATTGAATTTCCGGGCATAGAATGCCTCTTTGGAGGGGTCGGTTAAAATAATAAGGCATCAAGATTTCGAGGTTAAATAATTAAGGTTAGGCCCTTTGTAACCTTATGCGTTTTGCAACGTCTCAAGGATACCGCATGGCAAGGGCTTTGCATCATAGAGGAGGCAAGATTATGGCACAGGGTACAAAGGGGACCAACGCAGCGTACGCGTTGCTTGCGGCGGGCGCGCTGATTGTGGGCGGATGCGCAGGTTCCGGAGGCGCGCAAGGCGGCGGCACGCTTGGCGATTCCGAAACAGAAGCGTCTACCGGGGCCGTGGCTACGCTGGACGTTTCCGAACTGCTGGAGCAGAATCCGACGGCGACCATCGCCGAGTTGATTCAGGGGCGCGTGGCGGGCGTACACGTAGTCGGCGGGCGCATCACGATTCGGGGCGTGAACTCGATCCAGGGCAACAACGAACCCCTCATTGTGCTGGACGGCATTCCGCTCGCCGTCGATCCGTTCACGTCGCACATCAATGCGCACGACATTCAGTCGATCAATGTGCTCAAGGATGCGGCGTCCACCGCCATCTACGGATCGCGCGGCGCGAACGGGGTGATCGAGATCAAAACGAAAAAGGGCAGGTAGCGAAAAGGCGCCGCTCGCTACCTTCTTCGGGCGAGGCATTGCGCTCGTCTCCCGGCCAGCAGCGCGACCAGGCCTGGCCACGGGCGCTCCCATCGGATGGCGCCGCCCAGGAAACCCATGCCGTTCTGGACTTGGTCGGTAAGATCGGGGTCGGCCAGCATTTCGTCGTCGAGGCGAAAGAAATCCGGCCAGTCCGAGGTGCCGCCGCCTGCAATGACCGTGGCGCTCAGCGCTTCCGGACAGCTGCCGGGAAAAAGCGCCGCGAGGTCTCCGTACGCGTCGAATACGAGGGCCAAGCGATCCTCGCCGCCGGGGCGCGCCTGGTCTACATAGGACAGCGTGATCGGCTCGCTGACGCCGCCTTCCGCCGTCCGCAACGTATAGACAATGCGCAGATCGACCAGTTTTTCGATGCCGCGCAGCCCGATGTTTTGCAGGCGCGGCGGGGGCAGGGGAGAAAACGGAATCAGGTTCGTGCGCAGGTCCGGGTCGGGAAAGGCGGCAGGCATGCGCACGGTCGCCGAACTGCTTGCGCCGTCCGGTCGGGTGACGGTAAAAAGGTACCGTCCGCCCGGCTGTACGGCCTCCTTTGACCAGAATACATGCCCCACGCTGCCATTGGAGAACCGGAAAAGCGAATCCCGCCACCTTGTGGTTTCGCCCGTTTCGAGATTTTGCAGCGCGACGGCGGCGTCGAGGGGTTCCGCGTCGGGCGTAACGACCTGGCGCAAGGCCGCGACGGCGACGAACTGGGTGTCGGCGGCGGCGTCCAGGTATCCATAGATCGAAAAATGGCGGTCGGTTTCCTGAAAAGGATCGAAGGTTTCGGCGCAGCCTCCGAAGAGCAGTCCCCCGGCAAGGCACAGGGCAGGCAAGCATGTCCGGAACGTCGCAGGCATTACGGCCACTCGATTTTCAGGGCGATGAAGGGGACGATGGGCAATTGATCGACGCGGCGTACGCGAAACACGTCGAAATAGAACAGGTTGGTTCGGTCGTACGCATTGATGGCGCCGGCCTGTACGCTTAGCGCCGCGCCCGCGACGTCGAAGCGGCGTTCGAGCGACAGATCCAGCCGGTGGTAGGCGGGCAGGCGCCCGTTCCACGGGCGTTCGAAGAGTACGCGCGGGCGGCGGGCCGCTTCGCGCACGTCCACGAGCGTACGCAGGGCCAGGACATCGTCGAAGCCCAGTACGCGGGTAAAGGGAAGCCCGGAACCGAATTGCCACCGTACGCTTGCGGCGAATTTGCGTCGTTCCGCGCCCAGCACGACGCTTACCTGATGGCGCCGGTCGTGCGGCGGGCTATAGCGCGCGATGGTTTCGCCGAACCAGGTTCCGAAACTGCCGTCGGTCGCGCGGTACGACGTATTCGCCAGGCCGTAGCCTGCATATCCGTACAGGATCCCGCGCTGGAACTCCAGGCGGACGTCCGCGCCGTAGACCCGCCCGTCGGCCAGCGTGAGCGGCGTAGTGAAGCGGGCGATGGCGCTGAGAATGGGCACGGGGATGTCGCGCAGGCGCTTGTAGTACCCTTCTGCGGCCAGGCGAAGCGTTGCGCCGATCTGTTGCTCCACGCCGACGAGCAGGTGCACTGCCTGCGCTTGCGCGCCTTGGACGGGGGCGGGGACCCATGCCGTGAACACGGACCCTGCGTCTCGTTCGTCGTTGACGCCCGTCACGGTTTGTCGATACGCGCCCAGCGCGCCATGGAACGTGCGGTGCGCCCGCTGTCGCCAGGAGACGCGTAGGCGAGGTTCCAGCACAGGTTTGTAGGGTTCGGGGTACAAGGTGGCGGAGAGGCCGGGCGTAACGGACAGGCTTGCGCCAAGCGTCGTTTCCATCTCGGCGTATGCCCCGACCGCGATGAGCAGGTCTTCGCCCGCGCGCACGTTCTGAAACTGTTCGCCCAGCGCATACTTCAGCCAGTTGGCTCGGGCGAAGGCCCCCGCGCGCAGCGGCCTGCCCCGCCAGGGCGCGGTCAGGTTGATCTTCGTGTTGATCTCCAGCGCGTCGGAGCTGCGTTCGGGCCGCATGGACTGTTCCACGACATTGTTGAAATACGACGCCCCGCCCACCAGTTCAAGCATGGAGGAGGCGTTGGCCGGAAAGGCGATGCAGCGCCCGCCCGCGACGGTGTTGCTCCATCGAAAAATATCCCCCGGATTCGCCTGGTCCACATCGATGGCGCCCCGGTCGAAGGTGTGCAGGGCCGACAAACTGCACCGACTCTGCGCGCCGCCCGACGACGTAAGTTTCAAGAACACGTCCCCGAAGCGCAAGGGCAGGGATTGCCCCAGAAAGGTTGGCGCGGCGCGTTCGATGACGGACAGGCGGGCCGAGCCGAGAAAGGAAAGCGCCTCTTTGCGCAAGGGACCTTCAACGCGCAGGCTCGCCAGGAATGGACTTGCGGAGCCTGCCGCGGCGAAGCGTTGCGTGTTGCCGTCGCGCATGGTTACGTCTACGACGGAAGAAATGCGTCCGTTGTAGCGGGCGCCGAACCCGCCCGCATAAAAATCGGCGGTGGACACCAGGTCGTGCGGAAACGCCGAAAAGAATCCGACGATGTGGAAGGGTTGCCAGACCGGCAGTCCATCCATCAGCACGAGATTCTGCGCGGGCGTGCCGCCTCGCACGAACAGTTGCCCGCCCCGGTCTCCAAGCGCCACGACGCCCGGCAGGCTTTGTAGCCAGGACGCCAGATCGCCGCCTGCGTCGGGCGCGGGAATGCGGCGGATGCCTGCGGAGCGGACCGTTTGCAAACCGCCCCGCATGCGCCCCGCCCCGCTTTCGGCGCCAACGATCACCTCGTCCAGCGCGGTCGCGCCGGGCGCCAGCGCGATATGGCGCGTTATGATCGCGCCCGCCTCGACGATCAGCGTATCCTCTTGCGTTTCAAAGCCGATAAAACTTGCCTGGAGGCGGTACGCGCCAGCGGCCAGTCCGGCGATCAGGTAAAAGCCGTCCTGGTTCGCCGCGCTTCCCCGCAGGGTTCCCGTACTGTCCCGGAGCAGCACGTTGGCTCCGGGCAGGGGCAATCCGTTCGAAGCGTCCGTAACCACGCCTCGCGCAACCGCTGCGCCCGCCCGGCCCTCCTGCGCTTGCGCCCCGGCCGTTCCGATTCCAGACGCCCAGATCAACGCTGCCATTGTACAAATCCGGGACAACCGCATCCTGTTTCCGCGAGGGGTATAAATTCGTATTTTAAAGGATACGCTGATTAAATCCGCGAAGCTCAGAGGCTTGCGAGGGGTGCGCTGGCAAGGAATGACGAAGCGGCTTTGATCAGAGTATCCTAAACACAACGGAATGTACGTTACGGGGTTACAGGATAGTTTCGTAACGAAGGCCGGAGCGGGACGTTTTTTTGCGTACGCGTTCCGAAGGGAATTATTCAGCGTATCCTGTATATGGCGAAATACATCCATGGACCGGCGCGCGGCGCGCTTTTTCTGGTTCTCCTCATTGCCGGAGGCTTTTGCGCCGGGTGTTCCGGCCCGCAGGAAACGCCCCCGGGCGATCGTCTTTTCACGCTGCTCCCTTCTTCCTGGACCGGCGTCCGTTTCGAAAATCGTCTGCGGCCCACCGAGTCGTTCAATGTGTTCACCTATCGCAATTATTTCAACGGCGGCGGGGTGGGCATTGCCGACCTGAACGGGGATGGATTGCGCGACCTGGTGCTCACCGCGAATCAGGCCCCGGATCGATTGTACCTGAACAAGGGGGGCTTCCGGTTCGAAGACGCGACGAGCCGGGCCGGGATGGAAAGCGGGCGCGGCTGGTCTACCGGCGTGAGCATTGCGGACGTGAATGGAGACGGGTTGCCGGATATTTATATTTGCCGATCAGGCAGCGCCGCCGGAGCGGATCGGGCCAATTTGCTATTCGTCCATACGGGATCGAACGACGAGGGCGTACCCCGTTTCGAGGAACGGGCGGCGGACTACGGCCTCGACGATACGGGATTTTCCGTCCATGCGGCGTTTCTGGATTACGACCGGGACGGGGACCTCGATATGTACCTTGTCAACAATTCGCCGCGCGAAGTGAGCAGTTTCGGCCTGCAAAACATACGCGACAGCCGCCACGAGGGCGGCGGGGACAAATTGTACCGGAACGACGGGGGCGTTTTCGTGGACGCAAGCGCCGAAGCGGGCATCTACGGGAGCGAAATTGCTTTCGGGCTGGACGTCGTGGCCAGCGATTTCGATGCGGACGGTTGGCTTGATCTGTATGTTTCCAACGATTTTTTCGAGCGCGATTATTTTTACCGGAACAGCGGGGACGGGACGTTCGCCGAAGCGCTGGAAACGCATTTTCCGCACGTCAGTCTTTCCTCCATGGGCAACGACGCCGCCGACATGGACAACGACGGCCGCACGGATTTGTACGTTACGGACATGCTCCCGCAGGACGAGTATCGGCTCAAGACCACCGGAAGCCACGAATCCTGGGATATTTATCAGGACAAGGTCGCCCGCGGATTCTATCATCAGTTCACTCGCAACACGTTGCAGCGCAACCTTGGCGGGGGCGCGTTCAGCGATATTGCGCCGATGGCGGGCGTGGAGGCCACCGACTGGAGCTGGAGCGCGCTCCTCGTCGATCTGGATCTGGATGGGCACAAGGACATTCTGGTGACCAACGGGGTGTACCGGGATGTGATCGATCAGGATTTCATGGCGTTCTTCGCCGGGGAAATACAGCGCATGGCGCGCGAACGCGCCGACAAACTGGACTATCTCGAATTGCTGGAGCGCATGCCCTCGGAGCCAATCCCCAATGTGGCTTTTCGGGGGAACGGGGACCGTACGTTTACCGACAAGACGGCGGAATGGGGGCTGGACGCGCCCGCTTTTTCCAATGGCGCGGCGTACGGCGACCTGGATAACGACGGCGATCCGGATCTGGTGATCAACAATATCGACGAAGAGGTTTTCATATACCGGAACGAGGCGGACACGCTGCATGCGCATCGTTTTTTGCAGGTCGCGCTTGCGGGGGAGGGCGCCAACCGCTTTGGCGTGGGGGCCCGCGTCACCGTATGGCAAGGAGCCGTCCCGCTCGTACAGGAGCAGATGCCGTCCCGCGGATTCCAGTCCACGGTAGACCACGTACTGACCTTTGGACTCGGGACAGGCGCCGTCGATTCGGTGGAAGCGCGGTGGCCGGACGGCAGGCGGCAGGTCCTCGAACAGCCTGCGATAAACAGCGTACTGACCTTGCGGCAGGCGGAGGCGGGCGCCGCGCCTTTCGATGCGTTCCTGGACGCCTCCCCGGAATCGTCGCCGCGTTTTGCGGACGTGACGCAGGCGTCCGGCCTGGCGTTCGCCCATGCGGAAAACGCGTTCGTCGATTTCGAGCGGGAGCCGCTGCCGCTGCGCATGCTTTCCACCGAAGGTCCGCGCCTTGCCGTGGGCGACGTGGACGGGGACGGACTGGACGATGTGTATGTGGGCGGCGCCAAGGGGTCGCCGGGGGGGCTTTTCCGGCAGCGGCCCGGCGGGCGTTTCGAGGCGCTGGACGCCGCGCCGTTCGTCGCCGACGCCTTGTCCGAAGACGTCGATGCGGCTTTTTTCGATGCGGACGGCGACGGCGACCGCGATTTGTACGTAGCGAGCGGCGGCAGCGAATATTCGGAGCTGGCCCCGGCGCTGCGGGATCGTTTGTATCTGAACGACGGCGCCGGGCGGTTCGCCAAAGCGCCCGCCGCCCTGCCCTCCCTGTACGCAAGCAGCGCCTGCGTGCTCCCCGCCGACTACGACGGGGACGGCGATCTGGACTTGTTCGTGGGCGCGCGTTCCATTCCGTGGCAATACGGGCTTGCCCCGACCAGCGCGCTCCTCCGTAACGATGGACGGGGTCGTTTTACCGACATAACCGAAGAGGCGGCGCCTGCCTTGCGGCGTATCGGCATGGTGACGGACGCGGCCTGGTTCGACGCCAACGCCGACGCACGCCCGGACCTGGTCGTCGTGGGGGAATGGATGCCCGTCACCCTGTTTTTGAACGAAGGGACGCTCGTTCCGCAATCCGGCAATGGCCTGGACAGCACCCACGGGTGGTGGAATCGCCTGCTGGTCGAGGATATGGATGGGGACGGCGATATGGATTTCGTGGTCGGCAACCTGGGCCTGAACACGCCGTTGCACGCTTCGGAAACAGCGCCGCTCACGATGCACGTAAACGATTTTGACCGGAACGGACGCATTGACCAGGTTATTTCCCTGTACCGGAACGGGACGCGGTATCCGATGGCGCTTCGGCAGGACCTTTTCCGCCAACTTCCGATGCTGGCGCAGCGTTTTCCCCGTTTTGCGGATTACGCCGGTACGCCGCTCGAAGACGTGTTTACGCCCGAGGAGCTGGCCTCCTCCGTTGCGCGCCACGCCTATACGCTGGCCACCTCGTATGTCGAAAACCTTGGCGACGGCGGGTTCGCCCTGCGCCCCTTGCCGTTCGAGGCGCAACGCACGCCGATCTATGCGCTCGCTGCCGGAGACTTCGACGAAGACAGCGCCCGCGATCTCTTGCTGGCCGGAAATTTCCATGCGGCCAAGCCCGAGCTCGGACGGATGGATGCGGGCTATGGCCTGTTTCTGCGCGGGGACGGCGCAGGCGCGTTTTCGCCCGTTCCCATGGCCGTCAGCGGTTTCCGCGCGCCGGGCCAGGCGCGGGACATGGCGCTTGTGGGAGAAGGGCTTGTCGCGATCGCCTTCAACGACGGTCCCGTGCACCTGATTTCGGTACGGTGATGCGCTCCGGCTTCTTCATACGACGGTCCGCGCTCGTTCGGCTTGCCCGCGCAGGGAGCGCCGCCCTGCTGGCCGCATGGCTTGCGGGGTGCAGCGAGGACGCGCTGTTCAGGCGGCTTCCGCCCGAGGCGACAGGCATTGCATTTCGCAACGACCTGCCTGCGGACACCTCGTTCAACATCCTCAATTATTTGTATTACTACGATGGCGGCGGCGTGGCGGCGGGCGACGTGAACGGGGACGGGCTCGTCGATCTGTATTTCACGGCGAATGCGTCGGCGAACCGGTTGTACCTGAATCGGGGAGATTTTCGGTTCGAGGACGCGACGGAAGCGGCGGGCGTGGCGGGCAAGGGGGACTGGAGCAAGGGGGTGGCCATGGCGGACGCGAACGGAGACGGGCTGCTTGACCTGTACGTGTCCAACGTGGCGTACCTCGACAAGCAGGGCCGCAACGAGCTCTTCGTCAACAACGGGGATGGCACGTTCACAGATCGGGCGGCGGAGTATGGCCTGGCGCACGAAGGCTTTTCCACGCAGGCGGCGTTTTTCGACTACGACGGGGACGGGGACCTGGACATGTACCTGCTCAATCATTCCCTGCATATCGAGGATACGTACGGTCCCGACACGCTTCGATACGAACGCCACCCCCGGGCGGGGGACAAACTTTTTCGGAACGAAGGCGCCTTTTTCGCCGACGTCAGCGAGGCGGCCGGGATATACGGGGGGCGCATCGGGTACGGGCTGGGCGTGGCCATCAGCGACCTGGACAACGATGGATGCCCGGATATCTATGTCTCCAACGATTTTCACGAGCACGATTATTTGTACTACAACAACTGCGACGGCACGTTTACGGAGTCGATCCGGACGGCCATGGGGCATGTGAGCCGCGCCTCCATGGGCAACGACGCGGCGGATTTCAATAACGACGGGCGTATCGATATCGTCGTGCTGGACATGCTTCCGGAGCGTCAGGAATACCGCAACCGGTCGGATGTGGGCGAGCCGCAGGAACTGTACGACCTCAAGCGCCGGTTCGGATACCATCATCAGGCGGCGCGCAACACGTTGCAACTCAACCGCGGGGGCCGCCGCTTCAGCGAAATCGCCTATCTGGCGGGGATCGAGGCCACCGACTGGAGCTGGGGAAGCCTTTTCGCCGATTTCGACCACGACGGGCGGCAGGATCTGTTCGTGACCAATGGCATTCCGCGTCGCCCGAACGATATGGATTACGTGCAATTCGTTGCGTCGCCGGGCAGGCAGGCTGCGCTTTCGCGCCCGATTACCTCAGAAACGCATGCCTGGATCGAACGCATGCCCGTGGTGCGCATCGCCAATTACGCTTTTCGCAACGAAGGGGACCTGGCTTTTTCGAACCAGACGCACGCCTGGGGCCTGCGCGATCCGGGTTTTTCCAACGGAGCGGCGTACGCAGACCTGGACAACGACGGGGACCTGGACCTGGCGGTGAATAATATCGACGAACCTGCGGCGGTGTACGAAAACCGGGCGGAGCGTTTGCCGGATCGCCATTATTTGCAGGTGCGCCTTGCGGGAGACGGGGCGAATACGGGGGGCGTCGGCGCCCGGGTGATCCTCCGGCGCCAGGGCGAAACGAAGGTCCGGGAGCATATGCCTGTTCGGGGATGGCAATCGTCCGTGGACTCTCGCCTGCATCTGGGGCTTGGCGCCTGGACGAGCGTGGATACCCTGATGGTGGTATGGCCCGACGGCCGCCGCCAAACGTTGACCGATGTGGCGGCGGACCAGACGCTGACGCTGCGGCAAGAGGAGGCTACGGAAATCCATCGTCCCGCGCCCCTGCCGACGCCGCTTTTCGAGGAGGTTACGTCCTTGCTGAACGCGCATTTTCGGCACGAGGAAAATGTGTATTTCGATTTCAATCGGCGAGAGGGGCTCATGCCCCACAAACTATCGACCGAGGGGCCGGCCCTTGCGGCGGGCGACGTGAATGGAGACGGGCGCACGGATGTGTTCGTGGGCGGCGCGAAACGGCAGGCGGCGCGCCTGTTCCTGCAACAGGACGACGGGCGTTTCGCGTCGGTTTCCGAAGCAGCGTGGCGGGCGGATAGCCTGCACGAAGACGTGGACGCCGCTTTTTTCGACGCCAATGGGGATGGGGCGCTGGACCTGTACGTCGTGAGCGGGGGCAACGAGTACTGGGGGCAGGCCGACGCGTTGCTCGACCGCCTGTATCTTGGGGATGGCGCAGGCGGCTTTGTGCGCGACGCCCGCGCGTTGCCGCCCAGTTACGTCAACGGATGCTGCGTGGCGCCCCGCGATTTCGATGGGGACGGGGACGTGGATTTGTTCGTGGGGGGGCGGGTAGCCGCCCGTCGCTACGGGGAGATTCCGCAGAGTGCGTTACTTGAAAACGACGGATCGGGCGTTTTCGCCGAGGTTACGGAGGCGTATGCTCCGGGGTTGTCCCGCGTCGGCATGGTGGGCGGGGCGGCGTGGGCCGATTACGACGGCGACGGGCAGGAGGACTTGATCGTGGCGGGCGAGTGGATGCCTGTGCGCGTGTTTGCGCGGCGCGGGGGGCGGTTCGAGGAACAGGCAGCCCTGGGCCTGGCGGGTTCCGAAGGCTGGTGGCAGAGCGTGGCGGTCGAGGATATGGACGCGGACGGCGATCCAGACCTGATCCTTGGGAATCTCGGGCGCAACTCGTCCGTGCGGGCGGCTCCGGAAGCGCCTGCGCTTATGTACGTCCGCGATTTCAACGGCGACGGAAATACGGATCATATTCTGACGGTCATGCGAGATGGAGACCGGTATCCCGTCGCCACCCGCGACGAAATCATTCGGCAGATGCCTTCGCTCTTGCGTACGTTTCCGACGTACGCCGATTTCGGAGCGGGGCGCTACGAGGACCTGTTTACGGAGGACGAACGCGCCGATGCGCTCCTCCTGCAGGCGAACACGTTCGCCAGCGCATGGGCCGAAAACCTGGGCGAGGGGTCGTTCGCCCTGCATGAACTGCCCGTCGAGGCCCAGTTTGCACCGGTATACGCCATCCTTCCGGGGGATTTCGACGAAGACGGCCACAAAGACTTGATTCTGGCCGGGAATTTCCATGGCGCGCGCCCTTCGCGGGGGCGCTACGACGCCAGCTATGGCCTTTTACTCCTCGGGGACGGGCAGGGCGGTTTCAAGGCGGTCGATCTGGCCGAGAGCAATCTCGCGCTGGAAGGGGAGGTGCGCGCCTTGCGCCTTGTTCCGCACGAGGGCGGTCCGTTGCTTTTCGCCGCCCGTAGCAACGATACTTTGAAGGCGCTGCGTTGGCGCGCCGGTGTGTCCGGGATGACTCAGGATACTTCCGAAACGGTCGCAACCACGCTCCCATAGCGCGTAAACGGGGAGATCAAGGATGCCCTTAATCAGGGTATATCCAATGCAGGTCATCTATGTTCTGGCTTGCCAGGGAGCATCCATATTTTCCGCCTTTCCTACACCTCCCCCAACCCCGCCGCCGCAACGCTGTCCCCCAGCGGCAGGCGTACGTCCCCCGGATGCACGACGTACCCCGGCAGGGCCGCTTCGCCCATGTTCCGCCGGAATTCCCGGATGGAAGCCGCCATGGCGGGGTTGGGCGTGGCGGATAATTTCACCTCGATCGGCACGAGTTTTCCGCCGGTTTCAACCAGAAAATCCACCTCGTTCCCTGCTGCGGTTCTCCAGAACCAGATGCGGGCATCCATGCCCCGGTGCGTCAGGGTTTTGCATAGTTCGGAAAACACGGCTGTTTCCAGGATAGCGCCCCCCATAGGGCCCCGGGCGGCATGATCCGGTTCCTTGAGTCCAGCCAGATAGCACAGCGTACCGGTATCCGTGAAATACACTTTCGGCGTCTTGACGAGCCGCTTCCCCACATTGGCGAAATACGGATAGAGCACGACGACCTGGAACGTGGATTCCAGGATAGAAAGCCACGCCCGGACGGTGTTGACTGCGACGCCGAGGTCTCGCGAAATGTCGCTCAGGTTCAGCAGCTGGCCGCTTCGCGCCGCAAGCAATTGCAGGAAATGCTGGTACTGCCGCAGGTTGCCGATTTGCCGGATCGTACGTATGTCCCGTTCGAGATAGGTCTGGATATAACTGGCGTGCCACATGGCGCCGTCTCGTTCGGGTTGCGCGGCGAGTTCCGGATATCCGCCGCGCAGGAGGCTTTTCCACAGCGCTCCAAACGCGAGCGGCGGGCCTGCGGAGGTTTCTCGCCCGGATTCCCATGGCAGGGGGCGGTGCGGCTGTTTTTCGATTTCCCTTCTGGAAAGCGGCAGCAGGCGCAGCATGGCTGCGCGCCCCGCCAGCGATTCGGTGACGCTTTGCGCGAGCAACAGATTTTGCGATCCGGTGAGCAGGTATTGCCCGTTTTCAGCGCGGTTGGCGTCGATTTTTTCCTTTACGTAGGGCAGCAGGCCGGGCGCGTATTGCACTTCGTCGAAGAGAACCGGAGGGGCGTGTGCTTCGAGAAAGCCGCGGGGGTCTGCCGCGGCGGCGCGCTGCACGTCGGGCGGTTCGAGCGAAACGTATCCGTACCGTTCCCCAAAAAGATGCTTCAGGAGCGTGGTCTTGCCGGACTGGCGCGGCCCCGTCAGCACGACGGCCGGGAATTCGGAAGCCGCTTTTTTGAGAACGGGTTCCAGCGTTCGCGTAATGTAGCGGGACATGACGAAATAAGCGTGTGGATGACGGCGGATACGTGTAATTTTGCATTTAAAATGCAAAATTGCAAAAAAATGATAGCCCCAAGCCCCGAAATTTCCTTTGCCTTAATTATTTAATCTCGAAATTTCCGCGCCTTAGTATTTTAACCGGGCTTGCTAAAAATCGTGCGCAGGGTGAAAACGGGGCCTGGGGTGCGCCTTTTCACGAATACAAGGATACCCTGATGTAATGCCCGTCAGTTCCGGTTTTCGTATCTTTGGCGTATAGCCCCTTCACGAACCGAGGCCCTTCGATGAAACCGGGATTTCGGATTTTCGCCGCGCTCGCCCTTGCACTGTGCGCTGCGCCTGCGTATGGGCAGGTTTCGCCGCCTGCGCTGGATGCGGCGCGTAGCGCGCTGGACGACGCGCCGACGAGCAGGACCGAAGCCCCGGCATCCCGTACGGAAGGCGACAATGGGAAAATCGTAATTTGGAATCCCGAGAATAAGATAAAGGAAGGAAAAAGCGCCTCCTGGACCGTAAGTCTTTTGAAGCAACCCACCGGCGACGTTACCGTAACGATCACGACAGCCACGCCCATTGTAATAGATACCGACCCCGATGCGAACGGCAACCAAAACACGCTGATCTTTACGACCTCCGACTGGAACACCCGAAAAACCATCAGGGTAACGGCTCCGCACGACCACAACAACGACGACGAGAGCGGTCTCATTAAGTACGAGGCAAAGGGCGGCGGCTACGATGGCAAGCGGGTTTGGATGAACATTCGCACCAAGGACGACGACGACTTTCCAGAACTTAAGGTCGATATTACGAATCCCATCACGGAAGGCGAAACGGGAGAGATAACCTTTAGCCTGAGCAGGGCGCTGAGCCGCCGGATAGGTTTTTATATCGATACACTGAAAAGAGCGTGCGGCGGAGCGGGGCTCGCAGGCCAACCGTTACTAACCTGCCCGCCCGGTGCGCAAGCGGCGGATCGGAAAGAACTGGCTTTTTCCGGCCCAAATCCGAAGGCTACCCGTGTATACATCGACGCCGGGGACGTCACAAAAACCATTGCGATCGAGGCCCTGGCCGATACCGAACAGGAACCAACCGAAATCATTCTACTCAGGTTAAGGTTCCTGTTCTACGGTCATGGCGGCATACCCCAAAAGAATGTGTGCAGAGATTGCATAATCGATCCGGCAACGCCTCCTTACGCCTACGCACATTACCACGTCGATGGCAAGCTGGATGGCGCTTTATGGCCCATCCAGATCAAGGACGACAGCCAGCAGATCATGCTTCGGGCCAACCCGTCGCCCGTAATGGAAGGCGCCAAGGGTTTTTACCAGGCGAAGCTTGCGACCCAGCCAACCGCCGACGTTACCGTCACGGTGAGCGGCGCGTACGGCACGGACCTTACCGTAGATACGGACGACACGGCGAGCGGCGATCAGAACACGCTGACCTTCACCCGATCCAGCTGGAATGTCTGGCGGATGGTGGACGTAGCCGCTGGTCACGACGACGACATCCGTGACGAGACGGTTACGCTGACGCATACGGCGGCGGGCGGAGGCTACGACGGAAAGACGGCGGATATTGTCCTGAACATAGAGGACGACGATTTTGTTGGGATAACCGTTACGGCATCGAACGGGTCTACCGAAGTAAGCGAATCCGGGGCTACCGACACGTATACCGTCGCGCTCGGCTCTCGTCCTGCGCACGAAGTGACGGTCAACTTACAAGCCACTGCCGGCGTAACCACAAACGACCAGCTGGGCCCCTCGGCGACGCTACGCTTCCCTCCCGCCGCGTGGGATACCCCGCAAACGGTCACCGTCGCCGCCGTAGACGACGGCGCCGACAACCCCGGCGGCGGCCGCTCCGCAACGATAACGCATACGTCTTCGTCGGCGGACGCCGCGTACCATGGCCTCTCCATCGACGACGTGTCGGTTACGATTATCGACGACGACCCCACCAAGGTTACGCTTTCGACGCCGGATGCGACCGCAACGGAGGGCGACCCAAGCGACCCGGCGGAGATTCGCCTGACGCTCAATCGGGGCCTTGTTGCCGGGGAGAAGCTGGACATCCCGCTGCATTTTTCGAGAGGTACGCTGGGGACGGACTTTACCTTGTCCAAACCCGCCGAGGCAGGCGCCACGCTCGCCTCGAATACGGTTACGTTCACAGGCCCGACAAGCGGAACGACCGCCCGCTTTGCAACGCTTGCCGTGACCGCCTTGAAAGACGCCGATACGCAGGACCAGACTATAAACGTCTCGATTCCCGCGTCGTCCGAGCGCGGTTCGCCGAAACTGGTCGCGACCGGGCTCGCAGGCGGCGCCATCGGAACGAGGACAGGCAGCGGCGACATTCTTTTTACGGACCATGACGAACCCGTAGTCAGCTTTGCCACGCCCACGGCAAGGACAAGCGAGGCGGCAGGCACGGTCATCGTAACGATCAATATTGCTCCGCCCCCTTCCAAAGACCTCACGTTTCAAGACGCCTTCGAATTCTCGGGCACAGCGACCCCTGGCGAGGACTATGAATGGGCCGTGGGGGACTTGAGCAAAGCCGGAGCGTTTGCGATCTCCTCCCATAACCCCTCTATCGATATCCCCGTAACGATTATCGACGATCCGGTGGCCGAGGGGGACGAAACGCTCGTGATCACGCTAAAAGACGGCGTCAACTATATCCCAGGCGCTCCGAACGTTCATACCTTAACCATTACGGATAACGACAAGGCGGGGGTTACGGTTGCTCCGCGCTCGCTTTCGCTCGCCGAAGGCGGGCCGCCAGGGAAGTACACCTTCGTGCTGGACACGGAGCCGAGCGGGGCGGTAACGGTTACGCCGACCTCGAGCGATCCGGGGGCCGTAACGGTCGCGCCGGGGACGTTGAGGTTTGATCGCAGCACCTGGAGCGCGCCGCAGCCCGTTACGGTAACGGCCGTAGACGACGGAGACGCGGACAACGAAAACGTAACGATTACGCACGCCATAAGCGGATACGCGGGGGTGCCGGACGGGCCGAAGGTTGTAGTTACGGTGGACGACGACGAAATTCCGACGGCGCCGGGCGTGGACGCCGGCAAGTTGAGCGTCGATCTCAAGGAAGGGGGGCCGAAAGATACCTATACGCTTGTCCTGCGCACGGACCCCGGCGGCGCGGTAACGGTAACGCCAAGGTCGAGCGATCCGGGGGCCGTAACGGTTTCGGGGGCCTTGACGTTCGACAGTAGCAACTGGAACGAGGAGCAGACAGTAACCCTCGCCCCGCAGGACGACCTGGACGCGGACAACGAAAACGTAACGATTACGCATGCGGTAAGCGGCTACGCGGGCGTAGCGGGCGGTCCGACGGTCGTAGCCACCGTGGAGGACGACGACGAACCGGCGCCGGAGGTCTCTTTCGCTTCGTCGGCGTCGAGCGCAGGCGAGGGCGCGGGCTCCGTGAACGTCGCGGTGAACCTCGATCCGGCGCCGCAGGCCCCCCTCACGCTGCGCTACGCGACCGGCGGCACGGCGACGGCGGGCATAGACTACGGCGTCGCCACCCTCGGGACCGTCGTGGCGAGCGCGAACGCCGCCTCCGTAACCATTCCGGTAACGCTCGCCGACGACAGCGAGGACGAGCCGAACGAGACCATCGTCCTCACGCTGGCGGATAGCGGAGACTATCTGCTGGGAACTGTCAAAAGCCATACGCTGACCATTACGGACAACGACGAGGCGGGGGGCGACGGTGGAGGAGGCGGTGGCGGCGGCGATCCGACCGAGGTTACGCTGTCCGTTGCCCCGAACCCCGTGACGGAAGGCGAGGAGGCGACCGTTACGGTTACGCTCTCGCAGGCGGCCCCCGGCGCGGTAACCATACCGCTCGTTGCGACGGCGGGCGCCGCCGAAGAAGGAGACTATGCCGCGCCTGCCGCTATAGTTGTCGCCGCGAACGCAACAAGCGGGACGGGCGCGATCGCGACGGTGGCGGACGCGGACCTGGACGACGAAACGTTCACCGTAGCCCTCGGAACCCTGATCGCAGACTTTCCCGGGGGCGCGCAAGGGGCGTCCGTCGAGGTGACGATCATAGACGACACCCGCGTGGCGGTGGTGGAGCTCGAACCTGCGGAGGGCGACGCGGCGAACGGGCAGAAGCAGGGGTCGCAAGCGTCCGCGCCGGGGTTCGGCGACGCGACGTCCGCCCAGGAGGAAATCCCGACGGCCTTCGCGCTCGAGCAGAACTATCCGAACCCCTTCAATCCGGTTACGACCATCGAGTTTGCGCTCGCGAGGACGCAGCGCGTAACGCTGGCGGTGTACGACCTGCTGGGGCAAAAGGTGCGGACGCTCGTGGACGGCGTACGCCCGGCGGCGCGCTACCGCGCTGCGTTCGACGCCTCGGGCCTCGCCAGCGGCACGTATCTCTACGTCCTCCAGACGGAAGAACAAACCGCCGTCAGGAAAATGGCGCTGATGAAGTA
>JAJECT010000025.1 GCA_022821845.1 Rhodothermales bacterium
TGACGCGCCCTTCGGGAGGCTGCGAGCGGCACGCTGGCTGTGTCATTCCTCATTATGTGGGGCCTGCCACATCGCTTCGTCATTCCTTGCCAGCGCACCCCTCGCAGCCTCTGAGCTTCGCGGATTTAATCAGAGTATCCTAAGGTACTGCAAATTTCGCTACCCGCGCCGTTTTATCGCCAATCCGTATCCGTCATGCCCGCCGATCCCCTTTCCACGGAAGCCCTCCTCCTGCTCACCGCAGGCAGCATCGGAGCGCTCCTCTTTCTGGTCATCGTGCTCCGCATGCAGGCTTTTGTCGCCCTGCTTGTCGTGAGCTTCGTCGCCGCGATCCTGGGCAAAGTGCCCCCCTCGGCGGTCGCCGACGCCATTACGGAAGGCATGGGCAACACGCTCGGCTACATTGCCGTGGTGATCGGGGTGGGAACCATGCTGGGCGAAATGATCCAGGCCTCGGGCGGAGCCAATAAAATCGCCTCGACGATCATTCGGGTATTCGGAGAACGCAAATCGCAGTGGGCGCTGGCCCTTATTGGCATCATCGTCGCCACGCCTGTATTCTTCGAGGTCGGCCTGATTATTTTTATTCCGCTCGTCTACAACCTGGCCCGCCGAACCGGCAAATCGCTGCTCTACTACGGCATCCCGCTAGTGGCGGGCATGGCCGTCGCGCACGCCTGCATCCCTCCTACGCCGGGGCCGGTGGCCGTGGCGTCGCTCATCGGCGCGGACCTGGGCTGGGTGATCTTCTTCGGCGTCCTCGCCGGGGCGCCCGCCGCAGCCATAGGCGGCGTCTTTTTCGGCAACCATATCGCAGGGCGCATCCATGTCCCCGTGCCGGAAGCCCTCGAACGTAACGAAGACGATACCGAAGGACGGAAGACGCCGGGTTTCCTCATGGTCGTATCGCTCATCGCGCTGCCCCTCGCGCTGATTCTCATGAATACGGCGGGTAAAATCATACTCGAAGAAGGGAGCATGCTCCTCGAATGGGTATCCTTCGTCGGACACCCGTTCACGGCGCTCACCGCGGCGCTTCTGCTGGCCTTTTACTTTCTTGGCGTCCGGCTGGGTTTTTCCGCGGACGAGGTGCAACGCATCGCCACGCGGTCCATGGAGCCCGTAGGCATGATTATCCTGCTGACCGGCGCCGGCGGCGTGTTCGCCCACATTCTGGTCGAAACAGGCATCGGCGCCGCGCTGACGGAAATGATGGCTGCCACGCAACTGCCACTCCTCCTGTTCGGCTTCCTGATCGCGGCGGTGATCCGCGTAGCGCAGGGATCGGCTACGATGGCCATGGTGGCTTCCGCGGGACTCCTGGCGCCCATCGTTCAGAGCGGCGATTATTCCGAGCCGATGCTCGGCGCCCTCGTCATTGCGGTAGCCTGCGGGGCCACCGTGCTGTCGCATGTCAACGATTCCGGCTTCTGGCTCGTGAACCAGCTTATGGGCATGACCGAGGCCCAGACGCTTCGCTCCTGGACCGTCATGGCAACCATCGTCGGCGTCGTGGGCCTCGCTGTCGTGTTGCTCGCGGCGGGCGTATGGCTATAGCCCCGCTACAACCCGCCGCCGCGAGACACCATTTCGGCCTGCCTTAAAAAGTAAGGCGCGCTTTTTGCGGGCCTTATTTTTTAAACCCGCTGTTATTTCGGTCTCAGCCCGAAACAGCCATCTCGTCTTCTTCGAACGGACGGCGGTTCAGCGCCGTCTCGCCCGGCACGGCTGCGGCGAAAATCGGCATGTCGCCAAATTCCCAGGTGGCCGGCGTGAGATTCTGGGTCGAATTCATCACATCCTCCCAGGTAATCTCCTGTCCCGTATAGGCCGCTTCGCGCACCATGATGGCCGCAATATTCGTCTCGGCCATGCGCCGCGCCTCGTTGATCGGGTTGCCGCCGCGCATGCTTTCGATCAGGTTCACATGCTCCTGCACGTACGGATTGGGATTCTCGCCGTCGAACCGGAACGCGTTTTCGCCCTTGATCCACGAGGCCGCATTGGACGTGCCCTTCGCGCCAATGATGTGTTCGCCCACAAACTTCGCCGTGTTCTCCTGCTGCTTGCACATGCTCAGGATGGTGGCGCCGCTCGGGTACTCGAGATTCACTGCGAAGTGGTCGAAAATGTGGCCGTATTCCGGCGAAACGCGCTGCTGCCGCCCGCCTACGCCCGAGGCTTTGATCGGGGTCTCGCCCACGGCCCAGTTCGCCACGTCGATGTTGTGAATGTGCTGCTCGACCACATGGTCGCCGGAAAGGTGCGTATAGTAGAGCCAGTTGCGCAGCTGATGCTCCATGTCGGACCATCCCGGCTTGCGATCCACCTTCCACAGGCCCCCCTGATTCCAGTAGACTTGCCCGGCCACCACTTCGCCGATCGCTCCGTCATGAATCCGCTGCATGACTTCGAGATACTGGCGTTCGTGCCGCCGCTGCGTGCCCGCCACGATGGAGAGGCCCTTGCGGTCGGCTTCGTCCGCCACATCGAAGAACGCGCGAACGCCCGCGGGGTCTACCCCGATCGGTTTCTCCATGAACACATGCCGCCCCTTCTCGACCGCATAGGCGACATGCAGGGGACGAAACACCGGGGGCGTAGCGAAAATAACCACGTCCACCTCGCTGTCGATAACATGCTTGTAGGCGTCCCATCCGGAAAATTCGCGCTCTGAAGAGACTTGATAAGCGTCTCCAAGCTGTTCCTTGAGTTTGGCCTTCGAGCTGTCCAGGCGATCTTCGAACACATCGCCCATGGCCACCAGCGTCACGCCGGAGGCCGCCTCCACGGCGTTGACGGCAGCGCCGGTTCCCCGGCCTCCACAGCCCACCAGGCCATAACGAATGGCGTCCGAGCCAGCGGCCCAGGCAAAATTTTCGCCCGGCATAAAGGCGAGGCCCGCCGCCGCGACGGCGCTGCTCTTGACGAAATTACGGCGCGATACCAAAGGGTTTATCTTCATCGAATTGTCTTGTTCGGGTGTGTTGTGTTGTAGCGTGGTTAAGGATATGGTCGGAACGCGCGGCGCTCTTACGGCTGCCGAAGGATCCGGAATCCCATGAAGGGCCCATCCGTGAGCCAAAATCTGCTTTTGGGTATTTGCGGATCCGTTTCCTGCCATTTCGGGGACGGCGTCTTGCGCGCGGCGCACCCCACGTCTTCCGCCTTGTCCAGGAAGGAACCCCCGCAAGCGAGGGGAGCGCCCTCCGGCCCGGCGCACCATTCCGCGGCATTGCCGATCATATCGTAGAGGCCGAACGCATTCGGCGCGAGACTGCCCACCGGCTGCGCGGCGTCGAACGCATTGTCCCAGTACCAGGCCTGTTCGTCGAGCGCGTCCGGGGATGCGGGCGGCGCATCCGCGAGACAGGCGTATTCCCATTCCGCCTCCGTGGGCAAACGGTACGTCTTGCCCGTGCGCGCGGAAAGCCATTCCGCAAACGCTTCCGCCACCAGGTACGTCATGCTGATGGCGGCGTAGCCCCGGTGTCCGTAGCCCCTGTCCGGCGCGCCATACGGTTTGCTTGGGCGCAAAATGGCGTCGTCGGGGCCTGCGTCGGGGCCGGTTCCGAAGGCGTAGATATCGAAAATATCCCAGGGAACTTCCGTTTCGGAAATCCAGAAAGGGCCTACCGAAACCGTTTCTCCATGCCATGCGACGGAACCCGCCGGGACCGGAATCATATCGAGTTCGACAAGCGCCTTGTCGAAAGGCTCGACATAGGCTTCCATCGCATCCGCGTCCTGCGCGCGTGCCGCGCCTGCAAGGAAAATATACCCGTACATCGCCATGCCCATGAGGAAAAACATCCTGCGGACGCGCCGCGCGCCGTTGCGCGCCGCGCGATGCGCCCTGGCGGGCGCGGCCCTCGTAGCCATAGGCCTTGCATCGTGCGTATCCATGCCGGAAGCGGGTCGGGATTCAGATCCGCAAGCGGATCGAAGGAAACTGTACCGGTACGAATATACGCAGGTTCACATGGGGGTACAAGCCCGCGTCGTTTTGTATGCGCCGGATCGCGCCGCAGCGGAACGCGGCGCCCTGGCCGCCTTCGACCGCATCGCAGCCCTCGACGCCGTTATGAGCGATTACCGGCGGGACAGCGAACTGACGCGCCTCGGGGAGCGAAGCGGCAGCGGGCCCGTAGCGGTCAGCCCCGATCTGTTCCATGTGCTGCAGCAGGCCGAACGCCTGGCGCAGCGCTCCGGCGGCGCCTTCGACATTACGGCGGGGCCCCTGGTGCAACGCTGGCGCGCAGCGCGGGACACCGGGACGCTGCCCTCGCCGGACGCGCTTGCCGCCGCCCGCGCGCGCAGCGGCCATGCCCTGCTGCATCTCGATCCAAAAGATTCCACGGCCACGCTAAAGCAGCGGAACATGCGCCTTGACCTGGGCGGCCTCGCCAAGGGATATGCGGCGGACGAAGCCCTGAAGACGCTCCGGGGGCACGGCCTGCCGCGCGCCATGATCGAATTCGGCGGAGATATCGTTCTGGGCGAAGCGCCGCCCCGCAAGCGCGATGGAGACAGCGGCGCGGGCGCCGAGCCGCCCGGCTGGCGCATTACGGAGCCGCTCTCCGGGCGCACGTTCCACCTTGCGAACGCCGCCCTCTCCACCTCCGGCGACACGGCGCAATTCTTCGTGATCGACGGAACGCGGTACTCCCATGTGCTGGACCCGCGCTCGGGCCGCCCGCTCGCCAGCCGCATTGCGGTAACCGTCGTCGCGCCGGAAGGCATCCTGTCGGACGGGCTGGCGACCATGCTGTCGGTGCTGGGACCGGAGGAAGGCAAGCGCCTCGCAGCCCGCGCCTGGCCACAGGCGCAAGTTTTCTTCGCCACCGCAGCCCCGGAAAACGACGAGCCGGACTAAGAATACGCTATGATACACGGACGCATTCCCCTCCTGTCGCGCGCAGTTCGCCGCGTCGGCCAAGTCCCGCAGGACGCCAGGGCAGAACAATAACGTCCTGCCCCTTTCGCGCTCAATTCATCGTCGCCAGCGCCCGCGCGGTATTCGCCAGCATGCGCACCTTCGCCGCATTCCCTGCAGCGGTTGCCTCGTCATCGAGCGTGTCGGATAACAACGTCAACGCGGCTTCCCGGTCCGCGCCCGAGGTCGCTTCGGCAGCGGCGAGTTCGTCCCGCAACGAGGCGATCCGGTCGGCGGCAAGCCCCTCCGAGCGCGCCAGTTGATCCACGTAGGCATGCGCCAGCGCAAAGGTGGCGGGCCATGCGAAAGCAGGCTGCATCTGCGCATTGAGATAGTCGAGTTTGACCGTTCCGGCGGCAGCGATCTCGTTTTCCGAAAGGTATTCGCTTGGCGTCAGCGTGAAAATGTCCAGTCCGCGCGCAATTTCCGAACTGACCAGGACCCCGTTGTACCAATACACCGACCAGCTTCCCCCCAGGGTCAGGCGTTCCGCGTCTACGGGGCCGCGATCATGGTAGGCAATCTCCACGGGACGGTCAGGATCCGTCCAGTCGAACACGGAAATGCCGCCCTGGTACCAGGACTGCACCATGACGTCGCGTCCGGGAATGGGAATCAGCGAGCCGTTATGCGCTACGCAGTTTTCCTCGGGCGTTTGCGGTTCGGGTATCTTGTAATAACTCCTGAACTGCATCTTGCCGTCTTCCAGCGTGAAAATGGCGTTGGCGCCCCATTCCACGGGATCGGTGGCGCGGCATTTCGGCGCCACGCCGCCGCCCCATTCGTCCGTGAAAAGAATGCTGGAGCCGTCGTTGCTGAACGTGGCCGAATGCCAGTAGGCGAAATTCGAATCGGCGACAGCGTCGATGCGCTTCGGATTCGCCGGGTCCGAGATGTCCAGCAGCAGCCCGTAGCCTTCGCACGCGCCGCCCGCCAGGCCAATCTCCGGATACAAGGTAATGTCATGGCATTGCGTAGGACCGGGCTGCGGCCCCTCTGGCTCGTCAAGCGACATGCCGATCCGTTCCGAAACGATTTCCCGGAGATTCTCGCGCAGATAGGCGCTGTCGGGGGCGGCAGGCGGGCCGTCGCCCTCCCGGGCCGCTACGATCTCCGAAAGCAGCATGGAGACGAACCGACCCGGCAGCACTTGCGTCTGGCCCATGATATCGACTATGAAATCGCCACGCGCCCGCGCCGCTTCGATGGCGGCGATATCGGCGGGCGCCGGACCATGCTCCTCGGGCGCCATCAATCCCTCGAAGAGGCGAGGCGAACTCACGATGGCCGCCTGTTCGGGATGGGCAAGGGGCACCTTGATCACCTCGATCCGGAACAGAGCCGTATTCGGGTCTTCTTCGGGCGGCGCGCCGGAGCAACCGGGCAGTTCCTCCGCCGGGCGCACCGGGGCGGAACCCGATATGTAGACATATACATTCTCGTCGTCCTCCGGGTCCTTCAGCACCGAATGCGTGTGGGAGCCGCGGCAGGTCTGCACATTGGTGATGTATTCGGGATTTTGAATATCGCTGATGTCGAAGATGCGAATTCCCCGCAAGCGATCCGGGCTTACCGCCTCCTGTACGCCTTCCGTGCCGCAATCGAGCCGTCCGCCCAGCCCTTCGCCCGAAACGAAAAGCAGGTTCTCGTACACCGAAACGTCGCTCTGGGAAGCCGGACAGAGGTAATCGACGACCAGGTCGGGATCGGCGGGATTCGAAATATCCCATACCTGAATGCCGTTATAATTCCCCTGGATGGCGTACGGACCGGTAAACGCCAGGTCGGAGTTCGTAACCCCTATGAAATTTTCCGGCGAGGGCGTCGCGGAAAGCAACTGCAAATTCCATATGGCCTCTTCGGCGTCGAACAAGCCCGCCTCGAGTCCGACGCGGGATGCGGCGGCCCCGTCCGAACCGGAAGCATAATTTGAGGTCATGACGGCGGTTTGGCTGCATGCGGCAAGCCCGCCGACCAGGCCCGCGCAAAGCAAAAGCAGCCAGACACGGCGGGCGGCTGCCCAGCCAATGGAAAGTTCAAGAAGCGCTTTGGTTTTCATAGCCCTGTTCGGGTTAATGGGAGAAAAATGATCAGGATGCAGTCAGGTCCGCGATCAACTGTCCTCGGCGGCGGAGGGCAACAGGTCCAGCATAGATTCCATCCGGGCAATCTCGGTAACCTGGTCTACATGAATGCCCGAGGCCAGTTTGAAGGCGTCTTCGTCCAGCGCCGCGCCGTCGGCGGCGAAAAGTTCGTCCACCATATGCACGGCCCCTGCGTGGTGCTGGATCATATAGGTGAGAAAAAGCCGGTCGAAATCCAGGCCCCGGGCGGCGGCGAGTTCCTCCAGTTGCTCCTGCGTAAGCATGCCGGGCATATGGCTATGCATGGCGTGCCCGCCTGCGCCGTGCACCATCAGCACGATCCCCTCGATATGGATTTCGGGGACCGGTTGTCCGCGGTCGCGGAGCCATTGCTGCATCAGCGCGATCTCGTCCTGCTGCGCGTTAATGATCCGGGCGGCCAGCGTCTGCACCTGCGGGCTGGCGCCGCTCAGAGGGGCCAGGCGCGACATGACGAGAGCCTGTGCATGGTGCGCGATCATGCCCGTCATAAAATGGGTATCGGCCTCCGTAAAATAGGTGCGGGCGCTATCGAGGCGGGCCCAGTAGAGCGCCTCCAGTTCGGCGGCTTGCGGCTGCTCGTCGGGGGCAGTGGTCAGGCTGCCCGCACTGCCGCAGGCCGCCGCAAACAGCATCATTGGCAAGACGGCAAGCAGGCCGCGCCGCTGCGCGCCTTGCGCCAGGAATGTTCTCGTCAAAATCGTTTCGCTCAGCGCGGCATTTGGTATTGGAAAAACATGGAAATACCCGTATTCGGGTACGGATTCGTTACAAAAAAGTTACAATACGCAGTCCGTTGCGCGCGGTTCGCAGGGGCCTCTGGAAAACGCCCGCCGCGACCCTACTGGGCCGCGCGTCTTTTTTCGTCCAGTAGTTGCTTCAGGCGAGCCAGCGTGTCGGCGTACTCCGGGCGCGGCGCCAGATTCGCGTATTCCTGCGGGTCTTCGAAATAATCGTACAACTCGACGCCCGCCTCGCCCTCGTTCCATTCGGTGTATCGAAAACGCGGCGTCCGGATGGTGCGCCCAAGGATCGCCTCATTGGACATTTCGGGGCGCGTCCAGCGCGCGCGGCTCCACGCCACGGTGAGCGCCGCCGAACGTCCGGGATGCGCGGGATTCTCGAGTATCGGCGTCATGCTCTGGCCCGCCAGATGGTCCGGCGCAGGAAGGCCGCTCAGTTCCACGAGCGTAGGGTACAAATCGACCAGCTCGGCGATAGCGTCCGTGGCGGCGCCGGCCTGCGCACGGTTCGGCAAGGACACGATAAGCGGAACGCGCACAGACCCTTCGAACAGGTCTCCCTTCTGCCAAAGGCCATGCTGGCCCAGATGGTATCCATGATCGGACACGAAGACGACAATGGTGTTGTCGGCCATGTCCAGGCGTTCGAGCGCGTCGAGCAAGCGGCCCACCTGGGCGTCCATGAACGAGACGGACGCATAGTAGGCCTGGATAATCTCCCGACGCTGCGCCAGCGTCAGGTCGCGCTGCTTCGGACGGTCGGCCAGCGCAGCCACGGGAATGTCGTCCCGGTCTCCGGGCGCTTCCAGCACGGGATGGATATCCTCAAGGGGATATTTATCGAACCAGGACTGCGGCGCCACGTACGGCGTGTGGGGCCGATAAAAACCGACCGCCAGGAAAATTGGCTGGTCCGGTCGGGACGCCCTGTGCTCCTCGAGCAACGATATCGCAGCCGAAGCCCCGAGCGCGTCGGTGTGCTCGCCTTCCTCGTCGTCGATAGCCAACCAGCTGAGGGTGCCTCCAAACTGGCCCGGCACGAGGGTATGTATGCGGTCGTGCGCTTCCCGGTCGATTCCGCGCGGGTTGACGACATGATCCCAGGAGAGCGAATCGTCCAGGCCATCGGCGCCGATCTCCCGGGGTACGCCATAGTGAAATATCTTGCCGACCCGCGCGACATGGTATCCGTGGCGCCGGAACCATTGGGGAAGCGTCGCGACCTCGGGTATATGCACGCGAAAGGTGTCCTGGTTCGTGAGCACGCCGGTTTGCTCGGGGTACAATCCGGTCAGGAAACTGACCCGGCTGGGGTTGCAAACCGGATACTGGGAATAGGCCCGGTCGAAGCGAATCCCTTGCGCAGCGAGGCGGTCGATATGGGGACTCTGCACCAGATCGTGGCCGTACGCGCCCAGGTCGTTGTTCAAATCATCAACGGCGATGAACAGAATATTGGGGCGTTCGTCCGGCGGATTGCACGCCGAAAGAACGAGCCCGGACAAGGACATGCACAGCGCAAACGCCGGAAAACGCATAACAGATCGCATTGGAAGCAAATAGATGGCGAGTATGCTTGGGGATAACGTCCGGCAATATAAACGCCGCTACGGTTCCCTGCGCGGGATAAGCGTCAATATATGCTCCGGGGACGCCAGCGCCTCTCCGGGAACCATTTCCACCAGAAACCCCTCGGCCCAGCGAGCGGCCATGTCCCGGTAATGACGGTCCAGCGGGTTGCCGGATTGCCCGGTCGGCAGAAAAAAGTACCCCTGCGGGGCGGGCGGAGCCATGCGGGCTACGAAGCGCTGGGAAACGCCGTTTTCTCCGGTCCACGGCGGATTCCACGAGGTGGAATCGAGCGGCGACCAGAGGGAGCGGTCGGAAGCCCGCAGCGTATAGGGGCCGCCGCGCCCCGGATACGGCCCCACGTGAAACGAAAACAGCCTGTCGAGCCACGCTACGTTGCCGAGCGGATGCGCCGAGCGTTCGGCGTGCGCCTCGCCCCATCGAACGTCCGTCCAGGCCGCCGCCGCGCGGGCCGCTTCTTCCTCCCATTGCGCAAGCGTTTCGGTTTCGGGGGTGCGGATGTCGTCGGCCCAAAGCGCCAGCTGGGTTCCCGGCGCATCGCCTTCTTCGAGCATCTCGGCGAATGCGAAGGCCGGCAAAACGCCGTCCTCGCCCAGTTCGTCCGCCGCGACCAGGGCGCGCAGGCGATAAAGCCAGACGAAAAACGGCGCGGCGCCAAGCGAGCGGGTTTCGAGCGTAAGGTCCCAGCGGGCAAGCGCCTCGGCCAGTTCCTCCGCGCCGACGCGGCGCGCGGCGGCGACCGCCCGCTGCCGCGCGCGCCCGGCCCACAAACTATGCGAATCCAGTTGCAGGCGGCGCATGTCGTCCACGGTCCATCCCGAAGCGCGGGAAACCGCGTCGTCGATGCGCCGGGCCCGAAACGGCGGAATATATTCCCTTGCAATCCGCCCGAAGGCGGACCGCCGCTGAAGATTATTGGCCGTAGCAATATAATCGGAAGGCGGATCGATCCATGCAGGAAACGAATCCTCGTCGAGGTATTCCGTCCAGCCGCGAGGCCATGCTTCGGGCGACGAAACGACGGGGCCGACCGCGCTGTCCGGGCGCAGCGGAACCGAACCAATCAAGCGATACCCTATGCGTCCGGCGGCGGACGCATACAAAAGATTCTGGTGCGGCTGGCTGAACCCCCTGCCGGCGGCGTCCATTTCTTCCGCCGTACGGGCCCGGTTGATATCGAGGAACGCCTGAAACGGCCCGCGCTCCTCGAATCCGGTCCAGAGCATGGACAAGTCCAGCCCGCCTGCGGGAATCACGTCCGTGATAATCGGGCCGCGCGCCGTGCGGCGGACGTTCCACGCCACGGGCTGCGCCCGGCCGCGCACCGCAATCTGTTCGCGCCGCACGTCGAAAGGACGCCATACATCGCCGTCCAGATATCGGCTTCCGTCCTCGCTCACGGTTTCGGCGACGAAATCGGCGTCGTCGATAGAGGCATTGGTGAAACCCCACGCCATGCGGCGGGAAAGGCCCAGCACGATGGCCGGCGCGCCCGGAATCGAAAATCCCGCTACGTGGTGATCGGACTCCGCGATGGAGAGGGCGTTCAGATACCATGTCGAGGGCGCGCGCAGGCCCAGATGCGTATCGTTGGCCAGCATCGGATACCCGTCGGCGGTCCGGGAAGGGCCCAGAACCCACGAATTGGACGCCGTCAAGCCCAGCCCGGAAAGCAGGCCCAGCGAATCCAGCGGCGGGCGCGACGACGGCAGCGCGTCGGCGACAAGGTTGCGGCGGGCGCCGGACGCCATGGTCGCCGCGCGCTGCGCCGCTTCGGATTCGCCGGCAGCATCCTGCAAAATCGTGGGCCCCCAGTCGGGATATTGCGGCGTCAGCGCGGGGCGATGCGTTTCGGGAAGCCGGGCAAGCGCTTCGATGCGATCCAGTTCGCCCTGCCATTTCGCCAAATCGAACGTCATGATGCGCGCAATGGCGAGCGACGCCTGCGGACTCCATGGCTGGGGCTGGACGCCAAGAATAACGAATTCGGGCGGCCAGGGACCGCGCCAACTCTCCAGGCGCGCATTCACCCCCTCCGCATAGGCCGAAAGGAGTTCGAGCACCGGTGGCGGAAGCGTAGCGAGTTCTTTTTCCGCCGCGCCCCAAAGATCCAGGGTCCGAAGCAATTTGTCCGCCCCCAGCGCCGGTTCGCCGAACAACTCCGCAAGGCGCCCCTGCGCAACGCGCTGATACATTTCCAACTGCCACAGGCGCTCGGAAGCATGCAGGAAACCCTGCGCCCGCAGGGCGTCTCGTTCGGTTTCGGCCCGGATGCGGGGAATGGCCCACGCGTCGAAGGCGATGCGCGCCGGAGCGGACAAGCCAGCCACTTCGACAACGCCGGAGCGCGGCTGAATCGACCGCCCCAGATACCAGCGCGCGCCCGCCGCGACGGCGACCGCCAAGAGCAACAAACCGCCGAGCGCCCAGGCCGCTATCCGGCGCATCGCCTGGCCCCGACCCTTCGGTCTGTTCGCGTCCCGCCCTTCGGTTTGTTTCTTTGGCATGGCCTGCACGCGATCTGTGCGCATCGCCCGGAATACGTTCAACAAAAAAGCCTGCCCGCTACCAGGCCGTCAACCGGGCTGCGCCCTCTGCAATCCGGTAATGCCGGTTCCCTTCGACTTCAGCGAAGCGATCCACGGCGCCGCTGGGCCAGCGGACAATCAGGCTGTCGACCGCGACGCGATCGCCCAATCCGAACGTAACGGGCAACTCGCTCTGGGACAAGTAGCTGGACCCGGTGCGGACGCGGCGCTCCATCCGAAGGCCGCCCAGCACGACTTCTACGGAAGAAGAGAGGCCTTCCCGGTTGCTGGCCTCCCCCTCCAGCGTCACGCGAAGAAAAGCAGGATTCTCGTCGGGCGTCCCGTTTTCCAGCAATCGGTTCCGCCACAAATGGGCGCCCCCGCCGTTTTCCACCATGAGTATGTCGATGTCGCCGTCGCGGTCGTAATCCGCCGCCGCCGCCCCGCGGGCCACGAATTCTGCGGCGAGCGTCCCGCCCAGCGCAGGCGCCGCATCCTCGAACGTACCATTCCCCCGGTTCAAAAACAGATGCGGCTTCTCTTCGTACGTCACATTGTCCTGGACCGTGCCTATTTCCGGCTGCACGTGCCCGTTCGCCGCAAAAAGATCAAGGTCCGTATCGAGATCGAAATCCGCAAGCAAAACGGCGAACGTAAGCGTGAGCAGCGAGGGACGGCCAATCTGCGACAACGCCGCCCGGTCTATGAACAATCCGTCGTGCAAATGCCGGTACACGCCGATCATTTCCGACGAAAAATTGCCTACGAATACGGACGTCTGCCCGGTGCTGTCCACAACGCCCGCATCCACGCCCATCCCCGCGCGCGCCTTTCCGTTTTCGTCGTAGGCGACGCCGCTCAGCGCGCCTTTCTCGAAAAAGGTCCCGTCTCCCCTGTTCTCATACAGATAATCGGGCTGCGTGTCGTTCGCCACCATCAGGTCGGGCCATCCGTCCCGATTGAAATCCAGCTCGGCCACGCCAAGCGTCTTGCCCACCGCCGGTAAAAAGCCCGCCTCGGCGGTTTCGTCCGCAAACGTGCCGTCTCCGCGATTGCGGTAGAAGCGGGACGGTATGCCCTCGTAGGTCTCCGGCGTGCAATATCCCTTGTTCACCCCGTCCAGCGAGCAATAAATATCCGTCTCCGGGGACCACGCCACATAATTTCCTACATACAGATCGAGGTCTCCGTCCCGATCCGCATCGAAGAAAATGGGAGAAGCGCTCCACTCGTTCGCGCCCGCCACGCCCGCCTCGCGGCCCGTCTCGACGAAAACCCCGCCCTCGTTGCGGAAAAGCAGGTTTGCGCCCAGCGCGGAAAGGTAGACGTCGGTATCGCCGTCGTTGTCGTAATCCGCGGCGGCAATGCCCAGGCCGTAGGCGTTGCGCGCGCCGTCGAACGCCGCCAGCCCCGCCGCTTGCGTAACTTCGGAAAACACCCCGTCGCCGAGGTTCCGGTACAGGCGGATCGGCAGGACCTCGGCGTCGCTTTCGGCGGAAAACGGCGCGCAGGCGGGATAATCGGACCAGCGCCCGCCGCCCGCCAAAGCAATGTCCTGCCACCCGTCCCCGTCATAGTCCAGAAAGGCCGCGCCCGACCCCATCGATTCGGGAAACCAGATGCACCCCTGCGCGCCGGTTTCGTGACGAAAGCCGGAAAGCCCCGCAGCATGCGTTACGTCCTCGAAGGCCAGGCGGTCCGCAAAAGCGCGCGCCGGCGCCTCTTTCGCCTCGTCCTGCGATCCCCCGCAGGCCGACGCGACGCCCGCAAGCAGCGCGGCGGCCAGCGCGACGCGACAGGCCGCAAAACGGGTTCCGAGTCCCTCCATCCGCGGCCCCTTACTCTTCCGCGCGCCCGAAGCGAACCGGATGCAATCCATGCTCGTGCAGGGGCTGGGCTTGCCGGTTAGCCATGGGATGCGCCTGCTTGTACGGCGACGCGACTGCGGGGGCGTTTTCATCGTCTTTGTGGTATTCGTACCGTTCGCGCGCTTGCTCGAAGGCTTCGTTTCGTCCCAGGGCGCCAAGCGCCAGCATCCTGTTGTACAAGGCGCCCACATGTTCCGGATCAATGGTCAACACCCGATCAAACCAGGGAAGCGCCTCTTCGTACCGGCCCGCAAGATAATGAATCCGGCCCATACCAAGCAGTAATTCCCGGTCTTCGGGGTAAACCGCCTCCACCGCCCGCCATTCGGCCAGCGCTTCGTCGTACTCCGCGGACGCCTTGTGCACTTCGCCGCGCAGCCAGGCTGTCTTGAGATACCCGGGCCGCCGCCGCTCGGCTTCTTCCAGCGCCTCGGTGGCGCGCCGCAATTGTCCCTCCGCCATGAACGCGCGCGCCATATTGACGGGACCTTCCGGATTGTCCGGCGCAAGTTCCGCGACCCGCTCGAACGCTTCGATGGCGCCCCGCGTATCCGTTTCGACAAGGCGCCCTATCCCGAAATCGTTCCACCGTTCCCAAAGCGGGCGAGACGCCGCCGGGGACAACGCGCGCCCCGCGCCGCCGCCCACGCGCCGCTCGTCCGAAGCCATGTCGGTGATCGGCAAGATCGGCGCGGAACCATCCGGGTCCAGCGTCCAGGAATACCCGCCCGCTTCCCCGTCGTTGACCGGGCCAGACCGTACGCCCCGAAACGTCCATTCGTTAAAATACCAGTTGAACTTGCGATACCGAAGCGTCGCCTTGAGCGCGGCGATCGACGCGCCCGGGGGCACGGTAAAATCATAATGTACGTTGCGCGCAGACCCCGGCCCGATCGCACTCGCGTACACGGTGGTTATCCAGTCCTGCACGTTGCGGCGGTCAATGATCCGGCTTTCCCGGTCCACCAGCACGCTGCCCAGAAAATGCGCCGTGGAATCCACGCGCCCCGCCGCGTCCAGCAGGCCGGAAGCCAGCACGGTCTCCCCGGAAGCGTCCTGCGCCAGGAGTTCCATCCACAACTCGTTGGAATCGTTCGTGCCGCCCGGCAGCGTATGGCCCACGCCCCGGTTCCGCATCACCACGTCCACCCGGACGCGATCCCCCGGGCGCAAGACAGGCAGCGGACGATCCGGCCCGTACGTCCGCCCATTGACCCGGACCTGAAAAATATCCACCACGGCGATGTTTTTCGACAAATTCTCCTGCGCGGCGGCCAGTTGCGCGGCGTGTCCGTTGACGAAGGGAACCGCCGTATTGGCGGCGGCGAAGCGGTGGCTGCGCACGAACCCGCCGTCGTTCCCCATGTCGTTCGAGGACTCGAGGGGCATATGACACGAAACGCAATCCGAAGGCGCCTCGGGAAGATAGAAGGACCGGACCATCTTGCCGCTGACGCCGCTGTTGTGCCAGTTGTCGTATTCGTTTTGCCCGCGTTTCCAGCGATACGCGTTCACCTCTGGAGGAATCCCCACCTTGTGGCACGTACCGCAGAATTCGGAGGTCTCGTGGACCGGTTTCAGCATGGCCTGGCGGTGCGGCTCCGGCTTCGCCCGCACCAGCACGTTATGCACCCACCGGCCCACCCCTTCTTCGGCGTGGGCAAACGGATATTCGTCCGGCGCCGCAATCGCGTAGCGACCATTCCCCCGCACGTCCCGCAACCCTTCGACGGCATGGCACGACAGGCAGGTGATTCCCTCGTGCGCCGTCCAGTGGTCCGCATCCACAGGCGCCTCGTCGAACCGGCCAGCGAACAGCACCACCGGATCGTGGCAGGACGCGCACCAGCGCGCAGGTTCGGCGCCGTCCTCGGCGATCATCGCCTCCACGCTCTTCTTGTACCACGGATTGTTGAAGGACGAAAAACGGTGCATCGATTCGGACCACTGCGAATAGATATCGGGGTGGCATCCATCCTGTCCGCATCGGTCGGAACCGGCCAGCGCTTCGTCGGGCAGCAGGCCGCCGCCCGCGACCACGGACTGCGACTGCGCGAACGGCCCCGCCGCGAGCGCCTCCGCATAACCGGACGGCGCGCCTTCCCCGGCCCCTTCCCCCGGCGGAGATTCCTGCACGTACACGCCCGTCCGCGTCATGGCCCAGGGAACCACGATAAATCCGGCCACGAGCGCCGCGCCGCCCAGCGCCGTCAGGCTCAGCGGATGCCGAAACGCCGCCATCGGCCCCTGTTTCCAATGATCTCCCCATTGCAGGAAGTGATACCGTACGCCGCGCTTCAGGGACACATGCAGCGCGAAACCGCCCACGGAGGTCGCCGCCGTCGCGATATGCGTCCACAAAATCCATCGGTACGAGGCGCCGACAGCCACCAGCGCAATGCCCGTCGCAAACAGCGTAATGAGCGACAGCGCCGTAAACACCCCGGCCCTCGTGGCCCGCCGGTTCATGCGGAGCGGCATTTTCACAAGATGCATCGCGAGAAAGGCGATGGCGGGCGCAATCAGCAGGATCCCCAGGCAAATGTGCAGAAGCACGTTGCTCATATAAACCAGGGCCGTGGATCGGTCGAACAGCAACAGGAAAACGCTGTTGACCAGCAGCGCCGCATACCCGCCAAGGACCACGCTCACGACTTTGCGCTGTATGGGCGGCAGCCGCGTATATCGCCGCCGCGCAGGCTTCGAGGAGCCTGGTTCGGGCGAACCCGGAAGCGAGGCGGAAGCGTCCGCGGGCTTCGAGGGCGTGGTATGGTTATCGGATTTCTTCACGATCCGCCGGGGGCTGCAAGGCGCAGAGACAAAAGGACGAATACGGGCGAGGATACGCTCGTTGCGTCCTTAAGGATACTCTGATTAAATCCGCGAAGCTCAGAGGCATGCGAGGGGTGCGTTGGCAAGGAATGACGAAGCAATGTGGTAGGCCCCACATAATGAGGAATGACACAGCCAGCGTGCCCCTCGCAGCCTCCCGAAGGGCGCGTCACGGACGCAACGTACCGAATCTACTGTATTTTCTGCTGATTTCATCGATACAAGCATGACGGTCTTTGCGGGCAATAGGGACGCGCTGAGCGAAGCGGCTTTGATCAGAGTATCCTTAATATAAGGGATACGTACAGGATACATAACGGATACGGGGCGTCGCGGGGCGCGGCCTGCAAAGCCGGGGCGCGAACGCGCTACTCGACGGGGGCTGTTTTGCGCAGCGGCCCGCCGGAACGTTCCGCAAAACGTATGGTATATGCTTTTATGAAGAAAAAGTATCTCCTTCTTGCGTTTTTGGCGGGCGCCCTCATCACGTCCGGCGTCCTCATTGCCCGCACTTCCTCTGGCGGGGAACGCGTTACGGTGTACAAGTCGCCCACCTGCGGGTGCTGCGCCAAGTGGGTGGATCATCTCGAATCGAACGGATTCCGCGTCAAGGTCGTGGACCTCAGCGACGTTACGACTGTGAAAATCCGACACGGGGTTCCCGGCGATCTGGGTTCCTGTCACACGGCGGTGGTGGGCGAATACTTCGTGGAAGGCCATGTGCCCGCCGAGGAAATACAGCGCATGCTGGAGAACGAAGCACCCATTGCGGGCCTGGCGGTGCCCGGCATGCCCATCGGCTCGCCCGGCATGGAAGGCCCCCGCAGCGAGCCGTACGACATCATTGCCGTAGAGAAAGACGGGGGACGGCGCATTTTCGCTTCTCGATGAGGAGGCCGCGTCGCCACGGCGGCGTTACCGTGAAATGACCCGGCGCAATCCTTCCACGACGGGCCGCGGCGGCGGGCGAGAAGATAAGGCTGCGCAGCTGCTTTCCGCGTTCCGAAACGCTTTTGGCGAAGCAAACCCGGAGGATGTTCTGATCGCGCGGGCGCCGGGGCGCGTCAATCTGATCGGGGATCACACGGATTATCACGAGGGCTTCGTGCTCCCGATGACGATCGACCGGTGCGCATACGTTGCGCTGCGGGCGCGAGACGACGATACCGCGATCCTGTACGCCACGCAGTTTGGCGAACGCATAACCTGTCCGCTGTCGCAACCGCCCGCAACCCGACCCGGCGCATGGACCGCCTATGTGTCCGGCGTCGTCAACGAACTGCGCGAACGACTTCCCGGCGGATTCGAGATGCTCGTCGATGGGGACGTGCCGGTGGGAGCCGGTTTAAGTTCGTCCGCCGCCCTCTCCACCGCAGTCGTTTACGCCCTGGACCAGCTGTTCGGCCTCGAAATCGATCCCATTGACGCGGCGCGCCTTTCCCAACAGGTGGAACACCGCTACGCAGGCGTCTCTTGCGGAATCATGGACCCGTTCGTATCCCGGCTGGGTCGCCGGGGGCACGCCTTGCTTCTGGACTGCCGGTCGCTATCCTGCGAGCATGTCCCCCTGCCCCAAACGCCCGCCTCAGGAGCCGCGCTCGAAATCGTCGTCGCAGATTCGGGCGTGCGGCGCAAACTGGCCGATTCCGGGTACAATGCCCGCCGCCGCGAATGCGAACGCGCTCTCGAAATCATCCAGCGAAGCCGCCCCGGCGTACGCAGCTTGCGCGACGCCGCGGCGGGCGACCTTCCGCTGCTGCCGCCTCTTGCGCGCCGCCGGGTCCGGCATGTGCTGGAGGAAAACCGCCGCGTACTGCATGCCCGCGACGCCCTGCGCCAGAAAGATTACGAAGCATTCGGCGCGTTGATGAACGAGTCGCACGAAAGCCTGCGCGACCGCTACGAAGTAAGTTGCGCGGAACTCGACGCCATGGCAGCCGCCGCCCGAAACGTGGAAGGCGTACTGGGGTCTCGCATGACCGGAGGCGGTTTCGGGGGGTGCACGGTGCATCTGGCGCGCCCGTCCGCCGCAGCCGCCTTGCGGCGGGCGCTCTGCGAATCCTGTGCGAAAACGCATGGGCGCCCCCCTGCAATCTATATCGTCCGGGAGAACCATCGGACGGAAAGATTGTAGAAATTCGCTCATCCGATCAGATCGTTTCGCGCGCCGCGCGCGCACGGACATGACTTCATTTGGCGGAGCCGAAGCAAAGCTCTCTGCGCTTGATTTTACAAGCGGGCTCCTTACGAAAACCCACCTCGGCCTGCCGAGCCTGCTCGACGAAATCGTGCGCGTCACGAAGGAAACGATGCAGGCGCGGGCCTGCGCCATCCGGCTTCTCGACAAGCATTCGGGAGAAATGGCCCTCAAAGCCTCCTCGGGCCTGAGCAAGGAATATCTGCATGCGCATCCGCTCACCGCAGCCAGCAGCATCTTCCGGCAATTCGCCGAAGGGAACCACGACCTGATCGCGGTTACGGATATTGGGCAGGATCCGCGAATGGATTACGTGCGCGAAGCGGCGGGCGAAGGGATTCATTCCTTTCTGGCCGCGCCCCTCGTGCAGGACGGACAGGCGATCGGCACCCTGTCGATGTTCACCCCCGGCCCGCACCGCTTCACCGCAAGCGAACAGCGCCTCTTCAGCACGATGGCCAATCAGGCTTCCGTCGCCATTTCGCTGGCCCGGCTCTACAAGGAGCAACTCGCCCTGCGGCAAATCGAGCACGAACTGGAAATCGCCGCAGGCATCCAGCGCAAACTCATGCCGGGGGCCGCTCCCGCCATTCCGCCCTTCGACATTGCGGGCGCCTGCCGCCCGTGCCGGGAAATCGGCGGGGATTTCTTCGACTTCATCGAACTGCCCGGCGGCAACCTGGGCATTGTGGAGGGAGACGTATCCGGCAAGGGCATTCCGGCGGCGATCCTCATGGCCACCATCCGGTCCGCGCTGCGGGTGCAGGCGGAAAACATCTTTTCCATGCAGGACGTGCTGCGCAAGGTGAACCGCGCGGTCTGGGAGGATACGAGTCCCGAAGAATTCGTTACCCTGTTCTACGGGGTACTCGACACCCGGGCAGGCGTACTTACCTATATCAACGCCGGACACAATCCGGGAATGCTCGTCCGCGAGGGCGCGGTCGCTTCGCTGCCTCCGGCGAATCCGCCTATCGGCATTCTCCCGGACCTGTTGCCCGAACAGCAAACCCTCGAACTCGTCGAAGGGGACGCGCTCGCCATCTGTACGGACGGCTATTCGGATGCGGAAGGACCCGACGGCGATCCGTTTGGCGAAGAGCGCGTGGCGGAAACGCTTCGCCTGCACGCCCACCTGCCCGCCGAGGCGATCATCGGAAAGCTCGAAGAAACGGTTGCGCGCTTCCAGCCCGACCCGGTCGGCCTGTATTGCGACGACCGCACGGCGATCGTGGCAAGGCGGTAGTTTTTTTTGGGGGGGGGAAGCGCCCCGAATCAAGGGGACGGAATTTCGAACACGCGGCGGAACCAGTCGACGAATGCAAGCGCGGCGGGGCTGTCACGTTGGAAATAATGTGCGGTTATTGCCGTGCCATACGGCACCCCGGGGCGTTTTTGCCAAGCCAGCCAAGTGTGCAGGATAGCCTTCGGCCGTGCAGTATCTGGAAATTCGGCACCTGCATTCTTTGCCTTGTCTGTTGATTTTTCGGCAAGTTGAATCAGGATGTCCCTTTCGGGAACGAGGTCTTGCAAAAAACCTTCAAGGGCACCCGCTCGACGATTATCCGGCATCAGCCACACGCCTACGCGGGTCTGAAAATCAGAAGAATAGCCCACAAAACCGTCTTCGGGAATTGGATCCGGCAGTTCTAAACCCGTCTCCCTGATACGCGCCTGAACACTGCGCCAGCAGTCTTCGGCAGCACGATCAGCATCCAGAACGTATCCTATTGATTTGCCGGTACTGGTCTTGACTTCAAGCGCCATCCCTTGAAGCATTTTGTCCCTGCCGCCGCTATCTTCACCTTCCCCTTCCGACCCTTTGATGGCAATGCATAGATGCTCGGTATCGATACCGTGCCGTAACAGCAGATGGCGAATGGCGTGCTTGTCGTCCGTCCCTTCTACGCGAAGGATGGACCGTTCTCTCTGGTACATCTGTCAACGAACCTCGATATCCTGTTCTACTACGATGGGAATATCCTCGCCGGGAATACAGACCGATTTCTCCAGCGAGCGATGCACCTTTTGAATGGCGACGGACTCCGACAGGTCCGGGCGAGATTGAATAAGCGAACCAAGCCCCCGGATGCAATCGTAGCTATGGGTGGTTGCAAAAACCTGAACGTCGTATCGTTGCGCGGTCTCCACGACAAGTCTCCAAACATCCTGCATCACCGTCCAGTGAAGTCCGGTATCGATTTCGTCAATCAAAATGCATCCGTTTTTCGTACCCACAAGGGCAAGACTGATCGCCAGCAAGCGCTGCACGCCGTCCCCGTAACTGCCCATAGGCACACGCACTTGAACCCCTTCCTCGCCTACGAGAATATTTTCCCGACGCCCGCCAACCAGAAACTGAATGGAGTCTATCTCGGGAATCAGGATGCGCATGGCTTCAACAAGCTCCGCCTCGCCTTTCTTTGCCAGTACGGCGTTCCATGCGCTCTGCATGGACGACAAATTCAGGTTGAGAAAATGGACTTGCCCGTTGGCTTGACTGCGCATCCAGGGTCCATGTATAAGCAAGCCATTCTCCGCAACCAAAAGCACGACAGACGGTTGCTCGTCAAGGGAGAGACGCAGCCCGAATCCAGCCTCAGGCGCTTCGTCTGAATCGTACATCCAGTGTCGCCCAACACTTACTTCTTTCTTATCGACATGTTCGAGAGCCAGTATCTCTCCACGCAGGCGCGGACAATTACGCGAGCCCGACAGGTCAAAGCAAGCGCCTGGCGTACATTGATGACCACGAAATACATGAGAAATATCGACATCGGATGCCGAATCCTTGCTGAATTCCCCGCGACGCTTCACAGATTCAACCAACACGGAAGGACTCCCTCCCGACAAGAGCAGTTCGACCGCCTCGAGAATCGACGTCTTGCCGGCGTTGTTGCCGCCAACAAGCAGGTTGACGCGAGCCAAATCGGCCAACTGGTACGACTCGAACCCGCGGTACTGACGTAAATTCAGGGCCTTTAGCATCTCATGTGTCGGTTACTGTCAGCGTTACGCCATGACCGCCCCAAGGCGACCTGGAGGGATAAAGCGAGACGCGGTTGATCGTTTGCCTGCCCTTGGCGGCTGGCCGTCTATCATAGCTCCTCGCTCCAGGCGAATCGGTGGAGTATAACACAATGTACGAAATGGAGCAAAACAACGCATGGGGCGCAAGGTTTCCTGAGGGCAATTCAAGCGTGCTTCGGGCCGACCAAGGGCGACCGCAGCCAGCAAAACCTTTTTTGCGATTGAAATAGCCTTTGCGCAGTTGCAACAGATTTTCTGCCGCGGCGGCGGGGAAGCAGCTTGCCTGGATAGTGCAAAACGACAGCAAATTAAAGGCGCCGCCTGCCTCTCCAGCAGAAACCAGCGACCCGGCTCGCTCGTTCTGACTGTACTCTTTTTCGTTGAATTCCTCCTGCCTGCGGCGGCGGATGTACGCCTCAAAGGCATTCAACACAAAAAACAGGTACGGCATGACCCTTGACGCCACAGAAAGACGCGCCGCGGTGCGCGAACGATACGCCCGCGCGGCTGCGACGGGAGACCCCTGCTGCGAGCCTGCGAACGGCGACCCGGCAACCGCTGGCTCTGCGGCGGACGGATGCTGCGCGAGCGCTACCGCCGACGAGATCAGTTGCGCCATCGGCTACGACCAGGACGAAATGAACCGCGTCCCGGAGGGCGCCAACCTCGGTCTTGGATGCGGCAACCCCGTAGCGCTGGCGTCGCTGGCGCCGGGCGAGACCGTACTGGACCTCGGTTCGGGCGCAGGCTTCGACTGCTTCCTGGCCGCAGAACGCGTCGGGCCAGAGGGGCGGGTCATTGGCGTGGATATGACGCCCGAGATGGTGGAACTTGCCCGCGCCAATGCGCGCAAGGGCGGTTTCGCCAACGTTGAGTTCCGGCTGGGAGAAATAGAGGCCCTTCCGGTACCCGACCGCGTCGCAGACCTCGTTATCTCGAACTGCGTCCTGAATCTGTCGGCCAACCGCCCGCGCGTCCTGGCCGAGGCGATGCGCGCGCTCAGGCCCGGCGGACGAGTCATCATCTCGGATCTCGTTTCCGATTGCGCCATGCCGGACTTCGTCGCGGACTCGAAGGCGTCGCTGGTCGGTTGCCTTCCGGTCCGGATTGCCGAGTACGAAGCCGACCTCGCCGCCGCAGGATTCACGGACGTCCTCGTCGAAAAGCGGCAGCGCTATCCGTCTGAACACATCCTCGCCGATCCCCAGGTACAGGCGGTGATCCTTCGCGAGCCCGCCCGCAAGGCGGAGGTCCATGCCTTCGTGGAGTCGATATACGGCGGGATAATCTCCGCCACGAAGCCCCGCATAGGGGAATAATGAGGAAAGCGCATGAGCGAAGACCAGCATACCGAATGGAAAGCGTCCTGGCGCGACGAGCACCTGAAGTGGCTATGCGCTTTCGCTAACGCGCAGGGCGGCGTACTGGAAATTGGCCGCAGCGACGAGGGGCAGGCGGTGGGCCTCGACAACGCCGAACAGTTGATGGAGGAATTACCCAATAAACTCCGCAACCTGCTCGGCATGGTGCCCGACGTTAATCTTCTGGAGGAGAACGGGCAGCCATACGTGCAGATTGTGATTGAACCCTATCCGGTGCCGATCAGCTACCGCGGCAAGTATTACTACCGAAGCGGCAGCACCATGCAGGCGCTCACCGGCGCGGCCCTTGACCGTTTTCTGCTGGGCAAAACAGGGAAGCGCTGGGACGCGGCGCCGGTTCCGGGCGTACGGGTTGACGATCTGAATGCCGAAAGTTTGACCAGATTCCGCAATCGGGCAGCCTCCAGGAATCGCTTGGGAAAGGACGTCCTTGAAGAGGATAATCCCGGGCTGATTGAAAAGTTGCGCCTGACGGAGGGTCAATATCTCAAACGGGCAGCCATCCTCCTGTTTCATCCGGACCCTGAACGCTTCTTTACCGGGGCCGCGGTCAGGATTGGCTACTTTGAAGGCGAGGTCGACCTGCGCTATCAGGACGAGGTCTGTGGCGATCTGTTTGCGCAGGCCCGCAATACGGTGGATTTGTTGCTGACCAAGTACCTGAAGGCTGTCATTAGTTACGAAGGCATCCAGCGCCTTGAGACCTATCCCGTGCCGGAAGAAGAGGTGGTTCGGGTTGTCTGAACAGGATTTTGGGCTTTTAAGGTATAGGATTGCGACCTTGTTCCAATCCAACCAACCCACTGGAGGTATTCCATGCCCAAACGCACCCGCAGAACCCACAGTCCCGACTTCAAGGCGA
>JAJECT010000019.1 GCA_022821845.1 Rhodothermales bacterium
GGCCGCGGCCCACCCCACCCCCCCCCAACCACCCCCCCCCGCCCCCAAACCCCACCCCCCCCCCCCCCCACCCCCCCCCCCCCCCCCCCACCCCCCCCCCCACCCCCCCCCCCCCCCCCCCCCCCCCCCCCCCGCCCCCGCGCCCATAGCAGAATAACGCAACTCAGGCGCCTTCCTTATCGGCTTCCGGCTCCGCATCGGCATCGGAAGCATCGGAATCAGGAGCATCAACGTCGGAAGCCGCTTCCGAAACAGGCGCTTCGGTTTCTGAGCCGGACGCCTCAGTCTCACTGACCGCATCGCCGTCGTCGCTCGCCGCCTCCGCAGGCGCATCGGGTTCCGCTTCCGCCTCCCCGGACACATCCGCCGACTCAGGGGCCTCGACAACCTCAACCCCCTCCTGTTGTTTTTCAGGCGCAGCCGACGCGCTGCCGCCTCGCCGTCGCCCGCGCCGCGTCCGCCGGGTCTTTTGCGACCCGCCGCTCGCCGCCGCGTCCGCCTCGTTGTAATCCACCAGCTCGACGACAGCCATAGGCGCCGCGTCCCCGGCCCGACGGCCAATGCGGACCACCCGCGTATACCCGCCCGGACGGTCGCCTATTTTTTCGGCCACCTCGGTGAACAGCGTCGTTACGGACTGCTTGTCCCGCAGGCGCCGAAACGCCTGCCGCCGGTTATGCTGCGAATCCTTCTTCGCCCGGCTAAGCACAGGCTCGATGAACGTGCGCAGGGCCTTGGCCCGGGCTACCGTAGTCGTAATGCGCTTGTGCGCAATCAAGGCGTTGCCCAGCGCAATGAGCGTGGCCTTGCGATGGGACGCGTTGCGCCCCAGCTTATGTCGCTTTTTCTGGTGTCTCATAGTACGTACAGGCGGGTATAATCAGGCCCTGGCCAGGCAACAGGTCCGGTCAAGCCTTTTCCTCTTGCTTGGCCTCGATCATCCCGAAATGCAAACCCCGATCATTCAGCACATGCACCAGCTCCTGCAACGATTTGCGTCCAAAATTCCGGAATTTCAACATTTCCGACTCCTCGCGGCTCACCAGCTCGCCAATGCTCGTGATATTGGCCGCTTTCAGGCAGTTCTGGGCGCGCACCGACAAGTCCAGGTCTTCCACAGACTGTACGAGCAATTCCCGAATGCGCTGCGCTTCGGTATCGATGACAATCGGCTTTTCGACGGGAACCGCGGGTACGATATCCATCGAAATAAACATGTTGACATGATTCCGCAAAACGGTCGCAGCCTGCACCAGGGCGTCCTCTGCGGAGATGGAGCCGTCCGTATCGATATGTATCGCAAGATGCTCATAGTCGATCTTCTGCCCGACGCGCGTCGGCTTGACCGAATATTTGACATTCCGGATGGGGCTGAACACCGCATCCATGGCGATGACGCCAATCGGGTCGTCGGCGCGCTTGTTCTCGTCGGCAGGCACATATCCCCTGCCGCGCTCAATGCGCAATTCGATATTCAGGGAAGCGCTATCGTCGAGGGTAGCGATGTGAAGATCCGGATTCAGCACTTCGTGTTCGCTTGCGGCGGCGCCAATATCCCCGGCGGTCAACACGCCCGGCCCCTTGGCCACAAGGTGAATGCTGCCTTCTTCCGTTTCCTCCGTTGCGCGAAAACGCACTTCCTTGAGATTCAGAATAATGTCGGCGACGTCTTCGGTTACGCCGTCGATCATCGAGAACTCATGCTGTACGCCGTCGATCCGCACGCCCGTGATGGCGAACCCGCCCAGCGACGACAAAAGCACCCGCCGCAGCGCATTCCCGATCGTTACGCCGTATCCACGCTCAAGAGGCTGTAACGAAAATGTACCGGAAGATTCCGACGCGTTGTCAATCTGAATGCCCTCCGGCATATGAATCGCATGATGGCTCATGGTTTCTTAATCGGTCAAAGTCTTGCGAAAGGGGGAAGGATAGACGCCGCAACAGGCAGGTTGGCAGGCATCGTCCAGCAACTACTTCGAATACAACTCCACGATAAGTTGCTCGCGAATATTTTCAGGAATGTCTTCCCGGGCAGGCATGTCCAGCATCTTGCCCCGGAGATTGCCGAGGTCCGCCTCAAGCCAGGCGAACGTCCGGCGGGTCTGCAAAATCGAGTCCAGGATGGGCCGCAGGGAACGGCTTCGCGGCCGCACCGCAACGATGTCTCCCGGACGCAACTGCGCCGACGGAATATCTACGATCCGGTCGTTCACCATGATATGTCCATGGTTCACCAATTGGCGGGCTTGCCGCCGAGTACGCGCGAAACCGAGACGAAACACTGTATTGTCCAGCCTCGCTTCCAGAAATTTCAGCAGGTTTTCGCCCGTGACGCCTTTCTTGCGGGACGCCTTTTCGAACAGGTTGCGGAACTGGCGCTCCTGAAGGCCATACGTATGCCGCGCTTTTTGCTTTTCCTTGAGTTGCACGGCGTACTCGCTGTCCCTGGACCGGCGATTCTGTCCGTGCTGACCAGGCGGATACGCCTTCCGCTCAAGCGCCTTGCTCGGACCAAAAACCGGTTCCTTGAAGCGCCGGGCGATTTTCTGTTTGGGGCCTCTGTATCGAGCCATGTATCGCTATTGGATATTGCTTGCTGCTGTCTTGCGTCCGAAGGCGCCCGTTTATACGCGGCGGCGTTTCGGGGAACGGCAGCCATTGTGAGGAATGGGCGTTACGTCCCGGATGGAAGAAATGTCGAGCCCGGCCCCGGCAAGCGCCCGAATGGCCGACTCGCGCCCCGAACCAGGTCCTTTCACATATACGTCCACGCGCCGCAAGCCGAGGCCATGCGCCTCTTCCGCCGCGGTGGTCGCCGCGACCTGGGCCGCGTACGGCGTATTCTTGCGGCTGCCCCTGAAACCCATTTTCCCGGAACTGGACCACGATATAACGTTGCCGTACTGGTCCGTCAGCGTCACGATCACGTTATTGAACGTGGCCTTGATGTGCGCCTGCCCATTGGCTTCGACAATGACGTTGCGCTTGCGCGACGAGCGTCCGGAACGTCCCGATTTTTGCTGCTTTTTCGCCATATAATGGTACAGGTGCAGAAAACTGAATGGAGGAAGCGAGGCGGGGCGTTATTTCCGCGGAGCCTTCTTCTTGCCGGCCACGGTTTTGCGGCGGCCCTTGCGCGTACGGGCGTTCGTGCGCGTGCGTTGTCCGCGCACAGGCAACCCCCGGCGATGCCGAAGCCCCCGGTAACAGCCAATATCCATCAACCGCTTGACGCTCATCTGCACTTCCGAACGCAACTGCCCCTCGACAAGGTACTCGTCTTCAATGAGGCGGCGCACGCTTCGGGTTTGCTCTTCTGTCCAGTCGTTCGGGCGCACGTCGTACTTGACGCCGATGCGATCAAGGATTTCGCGGGCGCGAGAACGCCCGATTCCGAAAATCGAGGACAAGGCGATTTCTCCGCGTTTATGCGGAGGCACGTCTACGCCGGCTATTCGAGGCATAAGGTTTGGTGTCTTTTCGGCGGCGCCCGTTCGAAAACAGCGCGCCCGCGACGACGGGCGTCAACCCTGTCGTTGCTTGTGCTTCGGGTTCTTCTTGTTAATGACGTAAATGCGGCCCTTGCGACGAACGATCTTGTCGTCGGAACTCCGCTTTTTGACGCTGGCGCGCACTTTCATGGGTTTGTCCGGCTCGTTCACGAAAAATACAAGGCATAAACGCTACATAACGCCTATACCCTGCTCAGGTTCATAAATTTTGTATGCAGGCAGCGAATCGAGGGCGGCGCCGGGAACCGCTTCGATATACGAAAAGGTACTCAGCACTTCCGCCCGATCCGGCTGCACGGCCACCATGTGCTCGTAATGCGCGGCGGCTTGCCCGTCCGCGGCGCGAACCGCCCAGCCATCCGCGTCTACTTTGGTCCGGGCGGTCCCGAGGGTAATCATGGGCTCGATGCACAGCGTCATGCCGCGCGCGAGGCGGGGTCCGGTGCCCGGTACGCCGACATTGGGGACATTGGGTTTCTCGTGCAATTTCCTGCCGATCCCGTGTCCCACGAGTTCCTCCACGACGCCATAGCCCCTGCTTTCGCAATGCTGCTGTACGGCGTACGAAATATCCCCGACGCGCCGTCCCGCCGAAGCGCGCGCAATGCCCTCGTGCAAGGCTCCGTACGTTGCTTCGCACAAGGCGCGCTTCTCTGCGGATATTTCGCCGACGGGGAAGGTGTAGGCGCTGTCGCCGTAGTACCCGTTGAGGCGTACGCCGCAATCCACCGACAGCAAATCGCCTTCCCGAAGCGGTATGTCGTTCGGAATGCCATGCACCACCGTGTCGTTTACGGAAGCGCACAGCGTGCCGGGAAAAACAAGGTTGCCCACGCGATAGCCCTTGAACGCGGGCTCGGCGCCGCGCGCCCGGATGAACGCCTCTGCGATGCGGTCCAGTTGGCGCGTCGTAACGCCCGGCTCGATGTATCGCGCAACCTGTCCAAGCGTTTGCCCGACAAGGTCCGCGCTTTCCCTGAGGCGGTCTATTTTGTATGCGCTTTTCGGCAAAGGCAATGCATGAATCAGAGTATCCCGAAACGGAGGGGCGGGCGGCGGGCGCCATTACATATACCGGCCTCGCACGCGCCCGCTTTTCATGAAGCCATCGTAATGGCGCATGAGCAAATGGCTTTCGATCTGCTGAAGCGTATCCAGCGTAACCTGCACGAGAATCAGTAAGCTCGTCCCCCCGAAAAAGGCGGCGAAGCCGGGCGAAACGCCCGCCTGCATGGCGAAGGCGGGAAGAATCGCCACCAGCCCAAGGAAAATCGATCCGGGCAGGGTGATTTTCGTCAGAATGTTGTCGATGAATTCGCTCGTGTGCTTGCCCGGCCGGATCCCGGGAATAAATCCGCCTTGCCGCTTCATGGTGTCGGCCATTTCCCGCGGGTTCACTGCGATCGCGGTGTAGAAATACGTAAAGAATACGCAGATCACGAAAAACACGGTGGAATACCCCCAGCCGGAAATATCCGAGAACCAGCGTCCGAATTCGACCATGAAGGCGCTGTCGGGGAAGAACGAAGCCACCGTCGCCGGAACGAACATAATGGACTGCGCAAAGATAATGGGCATGACGCCCGCCGCGTTGACGCGAAGCGGAAGGTACTGGGTGGCGCCGCCGTACACCTTGCGCCCCACCACGCGCTTCGCATATTGCACCGGGATGCGGCGCGTACCTTGCGAAACCAGCACCACCCCCAGCGTCACCAGCGCCCATATCCCGATCTCCATCAGGAAAATGAAGAGATTGCCCACCAGCGTAAACTCGTTGAACAGCGCATTGGGCAAAAAGGCGATAATCCCGATCATGATGACGATGGAAATGCCGTTCCCGATGCCGTTTTCCGTAATGCGCTCGCCAAGCCACATCACGAAGATGGTGCCGGCGGTCAGCACGATCACCGTCGAGACCATGAAAAACGTGGAGTTAATGACGATGGCCTGCCCGGTGGCGCCGTATTGCAGGTTGATCGCATACCCGATAGACTGAAACGCGGTAATGCCTACGGTGCCGTACCGGGTCAGCTGGGTGATCTTGCGGCGGCCTTCCTCGCCTTCGCGCTGAAGCTTCTGGAAATACGGAACCACCGCGCCCAGCAGCTGGATGATAATGGAGGCGGTGATGTACGGCATGATGCCAAGCGCGAAAATACCGGCCTGACTGAACGCGCCTCCTACGAACATGTCCAGAAAACCGAAAATGTCGTTCGGATTGCCTTGCGCGTTGACGTCCGCCAGAATGCCGGCGTCCACCCCGGGAAGCGTAACGTAGGCCCCCAGGCGATATACGAGCAAGAGCCCCACCGTGTACAGAATCCGTCGGCGGAGCTCCTCTATCTTCCAAATGTTGCGTACGTTCTCGGCGATGCTTGCCATAATGAAATACCGGGTAAAAAGTCGTTTCCGATCCGTACGTTAACGGTAGCCAAGCACGGTGGCCGCGCCCCCGGCCGCTTCGATCTTTTGCTTCGCCGAGGCGCTGAACGCATGCGCGCTAACCGAAAGGCCTTTCGGGGCTTCGCCGTCGCCAAGGATTTTAATTCGGTCGGCCTTGCGCGCGACGCCGGCGGCCGCAAGCACTTCGGGCGTGACTTCCGCCGCGCCGTCGATGCGCCCTTCCTCTACGAGGCGGGCGATCCAGGACAGGTTGACCGGACGGTATTCTACGCGAAACCGGTTCCGGAACCCGAATTTGGGCACGCGCCGCTGGAGCGGCATCTGGCCTCCCTCGAACCAGGCGGGAATGCGGGCGCCCGCGCGGCTCTTTTGCCCCTTCGTTCCCTTCGTGGAACTGTGGCCGCCCTTGCCCGAACCTGTGCCGCGGGCGATGCGCTTCCGCTTTCGGGTAGCGCCCTTAACCGGTTTCAGATTGCTTAGGTCCATAATTGCATTTCGGCTGAATGTCCCTCCCCGACCACTGCGCCAGGGAAAGCGGAATGCCTGATACGCTAACGGATCAGGCTTCGGTAACGGTAACAAGATGTCGAACTTTTTCGAGCATCCCGCGCAGCTGCGGGGAGTCCTTGTGTTCGACGCGCTGGTGCATCCGCCGGACGCCAAGCGCCTCCAGGGTGCGCACGACGCGCTTCGGCGAACCGATCGCGGATTTTGTCTGGGTTACGATAAGTTTGCTTGCCATATCCTGGTCCGTCTGTTCGGGCTTCGCGGCGAAAATGCGCGCGTTTACCCCTCGAAAACCCTTTTGAGCGAAATACCGCGGCGCTGGGCTACTTCCATCGGGTCCTCAATCTGCTCCAGCGCCTGCATGGTGGCGGAAACCTGATTATGCGGATTGCTGGACCCCAGCGATTTGGAAAGAATGTCCCGGATGCCCGCGCATTCCAGCACGGCCCGTACGCCGCCCCCGGCGATCACGCCGGTCCCTGGCGTGGCGGGTTTCAGCAACACCTTGCCGGCGTCCTGCCGCCCCACGACGGGGTGGGGAATCGTGTTGTCCTTGAGCCGGACGCGCACAAGGTTCTTCTTGGCGTCTTCCGTGCCCTTTGAAATCGCGTCGGAGACTTCGTTCGCCTTGCCGAGGCCGGCCCCCACCGTTCCCTTCCCGTCGCCTACCACCACGACGGCGTTGAACGAAAAACGGCGACCGCCCTTGACGACCTTCGCCACGCGGGAAACGGATACAAGCCGTTCCTGCCAATCCTGACCCTCTGCCGCTTCCCGGCGGCGTTGCTCCTTTCGTGCTGCCATGCGAAATTATGAATGCGTGTGCTGATGTCGTGCGAGAAACTACAGGTGCAGTCCCCCTTCGCGGGCGCCATCCGCCAAAGCGCGTACGCGCCCGTGATAGCGATAGCCGTTCCGGTCGAACACAACCTGTTCGATGCCCTTGTCGCGGGCCCGCCGGGCGATATTCGCGCCAACCGCCTTGCTGACCTCGATGGGCGTATCCCCGCCCACGCCGGCCTCCTTGCTCGAAGCCGCCGCCAGCGTAACGCCCGCCCGGTCGTCGATCAGTTGCGCGTAAATGTACTTGTTCGAACGAAACACGGAAAGGCGCGGGCGCAATGCCGTGCCCGCCACCTTCGCGCGCATGCCGCGCTTCACGCGACGTTTCCGTTCCTGTTTTTTGTGCGACGCCATAAGTCCTGTCCGATACGCAAAAGACGCTAACTCGTTGAAAAGGGATGCGGTTACCGGGCGGCGGTCTTTCCGGCCTTGCGGCGAACGTATTCGCCCACATACCGAATGCCCTTGCCCTTGTACGGCTCGGGCGGGCGGAGCGCCCGAATCTTCGCAGCCACCTGCCCGACAATTTGCTTGTCGATTCCGTCGATCGTAATCACCGTGTTTTTGCCCCGCTGGGCCTCGACGGTCACGGAAACCGCGGTCGGCGGCACGAAATAAATCGGGTGCGAAAAGCCCAGCGCCAGTTCAAGGACGCCGTTGTTTACGGCGGCCCGGTACCCGACGCCAATCACCTCCAGTTGTTTGCGATACCCCTGGGTAACCCCTTCTACGGCGTTGCCAATGAGCGAGGCGTACAACCCGTGCATCGCCACGTGACGCTTTTGTTCGTCGGAGCGGCGGACCGAAATGACGCCCTCCTCATGCGCCACCTGAATTTCCGGCGCCACCTGCACGGCCAATTCCCCTTTGGGACCCTTGACCGTCACAAGATTGCGCTCCGAGACGTCCACGGATACGCCGTCGCCGACGTCGATCGGTCTGTTGCCTATGCGAGACATTGTCTTTCTCTGTAAGGGTTCAGGGAGAATGCGGGCCCTGCATCGCGCAGGGAATCGTTTCGGAAATCAATAGAGATACGCAAGCACCTCGCCGCCAATGTGCGCCTTGCGGGCCTCCTTGTCGGTCATCACGCCGCGCGACGTGGACAGGATGGCGATGCCCAGTCCGTTCATCACGCGCGGCAATTCGTGGGCGCCCACGTACTTGCGCAAACCCGGCGTGGACACCCGCTTCATCATGCGAATGACCGGCTCGCCCCGCCCGTCGTACTTCAGGCGGACCCGCAGGAAGCCCTGCTTGCCGTCGTCCACGTTGACGTAACTGCGGATGTAGCCCTTATCCAGCAATATCTGCGTGATGGCTCGCTTTTGTTTCGAGGCAGGTATGTCCACGTATTTGCGCCCGGCCTGCTGGCCGTTGCGAATGCGCGTCAGGTAATCTGCAACCGGGTCTGTTATGCCACTCATATTCGTCTTGAATCGAAAAACGTTACCAGGACGCCTTGCGTACGCCGGGTATCTTGCCCTCCAGCGCCATTTCGCGAAAAGCGATGCGGGAAATGCCGAAATCGCGCATGTATCCGCGCGCGCGGCCCGTAAGCGGGCACCGGTTGTGCAGCCGCACGGGGCTGGCGTCCCGGGGAAGTTTTTGCAAGCCGACCCAGTCGCCCTGCTCCTTGAGCTGACGACGTTTGTCGGCGTACTTCTCGACCATGCGCCGGCGCTTTCTTTCGCGCGCCATCCAACTTGTTTTCGCCATAGCGTTAACGGTTTGCTGATTTCTTTCGGTGCGGGTGCGTACGGGAGGGTGGGGGGGTCAAGCGGCGGAGCGTTCTTCCCGTCGGACAAAAGGCATGCCGAGTTCCTTCAAAAGCGCATGGGCCGCCTCGTCCGTAGCCGCCGTCGTGACGAACGTGATGTCCATCCCGCCGATGCGGTCGATCTTGTCCACGTCGATCTCCGGAAAGATGATCTGTTCCCGAACGCCCAGCGTGAAATTGCCCCGACCGTCGAAACTCCGATCCGATACGCCGCGAAAATCGCGTACGCGCGGGAGGGCCAGCGTAATGAGGCGGTCGACGAACTCGTACATGTGGTCGCCGCGCAGCGTAACGTAACAGCCGATAGCCATGCCCTGCCGCAGTTTGAAATTCGAGACGCTCTTGCGCGCCCTCGCCACCATGGGGTGCCGCCCCGTAATGCGACGCAGTTCGTCCATGGCGTTGTCCAGCGCCTTCTTGTCCGCAGAAGCGTCCCCGACCCCCTTGTTCACCACCACCTTTTCGAGGCGAGGGACCTGCATAACGTTGCCGTATCCGAGCTGCTTTTGCAGCGCCGGAACGATCTGCGTACGATACCGCTCCTTCAATCTTGGCGTATAGGTCATCTGTCCAGTCTCAATAAGCAGGGTGTAGGGTCCGGCGCAGCGAAATTCGCCCGGCGCAGGCCTTACGGAAGCTCCTCCTCCGTGGATTTCGCATATCGAACCCATTGTCCGCGGCCCGTCTCCGGGTCCACAATGCGCTTGCGCCCGATGCGCGTCGGCTCGCCGTCCGAAGCGAGCGGCTGTACGTTGGACACATGCACCGGAACCTCTTTCTCTGTGCGGCCTCCCTGGGGGTTGGCGGCGCTTGGTTTTTCGTGATGAAAACGCAGGTTGACCCCCTCCACGATCACGCGCTCCTTTTCCGGGAACGTAACCAGGATTTTCCCTTCGTATCCCCGGTAGTTTCCCGCGATCACGCGTACGCGATCCCCCTTCTTCACGTGCATCTTCTTATGTGCGTTGTATTTTCTCGGCATGGTCGTCAGAGCACCTCCGGGGCAAGAGAAACGATGCGCATAAACCGTTTTTCGCGCAATTCGCGGGCCACCGGCCCAAAAATACGGGTGCCGCGCGGCTCGTTCTGAGGATTCAGGAGCACGGCGGCGTTTTCGTCGAAGCGGATATACGAACCATCCTTGCGGCGCAGTTCCTTTTTCGTGCGGACCACCACCGCCGTGGAAACTTCTCCTTTCTTGACGGCGCTGCCGGGCATGGCGGATTTAACGGTCACGATAATCCGGTCGCCGATGCGCGCATAGCGCCGGCCGCTTCCGCCCAGTACGCGGATGCACAGCACCTCTTTGGCGCCGCTGTTGTCCGCTACGGCAAGTCTCGACTCCTGCTGAATCATGGGTTCGCTAAGAATATGGGCTACCGGGCCCGTTCAATGACTTCGGCAAGGCGCCAGCGCTTGCGCTTGCTAAGCGGGCGCGTTTCCATAATGCGCACGGAATCTCCCCGCTTCGCATCGTTCTGCTCGTCATGCGCCATCAACTTCGTCGTTTTCTTGATGAACTTGCCGTATATCGGGTGCTTTATCTGCCGCTGCACCGCCACCAGGATCGTTTTGTCCATGCGGTCGCTGATAACCACGCCGACGCGCTCCTTGCGCGACGGGCGGCTTGCCTGCGGCGCCACAGCCTCTGTTGTGTCTGTGCTCATCGTCTTTTCTTCCGGTTCAAACTTCGTTTTGCTGCTCGCGCAGGATGGTTTTCAGCCGGGCGAGGAGGCGCCGCTTCTGACGCAGCAACGCGGGATTCTCAATCTGCGCAATGGCGTGCTGAAAATGCAGCCGACGCAACTGATCCTCTTCCTCGTCGATGCGTTTCCGGACCTCTTCCTGGCCGAGCTCGCGAATTTCGCTGGGTTTCAACATGGCGCGTTCCTGTATAATCGCTATCGTGCGGCGGACTCCGTGGGCTGATAATCCGGGCGCGCGACAAACTTCGTCTTGATCGGCAACTTGTGCCGCGCAAGCCGAAGCGCCTCCCGGGCCAATTCTTCCGAAATGCCCCCGCCGATCTCAAAAAGAATACGGCCCGGCTTTACGTTGGCGGCCCAGTATTCCGGGGAGCCCTTGCCCTTGCCCATGCGGGTTTCCGCAGGTTTTTTCGTAATCGGCTTGTCCGGGAAAATGCGAATCCACACCTTGCCGACGCGCTTCATGCGACGCGTCATGGCGACGCGGGCCGCCTCGATCTGCCGGCTGGTAATCCGCCCCGGCTCCAGGGCCTTGATGCCGAAATCGCCAAAATTGACGCTGGCCCCGCGCTGCGCATTCCCCTTGATGCGTCCTTTCTGATACTTTCGGTACTTTGTCCGTTTCGGCGTTAGCATGGCTATGCGTTATTTCGAATCGCTGAATGAAAAAGCAGGGGCAAAAAACAGGTCAGGACGACGAATCGGCGTTGCGGCCCCGGCGTCCGCGACGCTTGCGGGCCGGCGGCTGGAACTGCTGCTGCATCTGCTGCCGCTGCGCCTGGATATTCGGGCTCAGGTCCGGCTGTCCGAGGATTTCGCCCCGGTAGATCCATACTTTCACGCCAATAGAACCGTAAATGGTGTGGGACGTAGCCTGGGCGAAGTCGATGTCGGCGCGAATCGTGTGCAACGGAACGCGCCCTTCGAGATACTGCTCGGTGCGCCCCATCTCTGCGCCGCCCAAACGCCCCGATACGCGGATGCGGATCCCTTCCGCGCCCATGCGCATGGCCGAAGTAACCGCCTGCTTCATGGCCCGCCGGAACGAAATACGCCCCTCCAGCTGCTGCGCCACGTTCTGGGCGACCAGTTCGGCGTCCAGTTCGGGCCGCTTGATTTCGTTGATGTTTATCCGAATGTCCTCCTTGTTCGTCAACTTCCTGATCTCCTCGCGGAGTTTCTCCACCTCGCTCCCGCTGCGCCCGATGACCACGCCGGGACGGCTCGTATGCAGCGTCAGCACGACGCTTTTCAGCGTACGTTCGATGACGCAACGGCTTAGTCCCGCGCGACGCAGGCGCGTCGCAAGATACCGGCGAATTTCTTCGTCCTCAACAAGTTTTACCGGCAAATCCCGCGTGGCGTACCAGTTGGAATCCCAACCGCGAATGATGCCTAACCGAAATCCGACCGGATGTGTTTTCTGACCCAATGCCTTTCTCTTTTTAGCGTGTCCTTGCGTTGATGTTATGCGATGCGCTTACGCGTCTTCTTCCGGCGCTTCCGTTTCGGTCTCGCCCGCGGTCGCCACAACCACCGTCAGGTGGCACGAACGTTTGAGTATGGGATGGGCGCGCCCGCGGGACACCGGACGAAAACGTTTCATGCGCGCGCCTTCGTCCGCCCGTATCTCCTTGACCACAAGGTCGTCTTCCTCGAACCGGTCGTCCGGGTTTCTGTCCATCAGGTTGTACACGGCGGACTGAATCGTCAATTCGACCGGTCGGGTTACCCTTTGCGGCTGATAATGCAGAATGCTGAGCGCGTCCGCAACCGTCTTGCCGCGAACAAGGTTGATCACCGTACGCATCTTGCGAGGCGAACTGCGAATATGCTTTCTGATGGCGCGTGCTTCCATAGGTCGTCGCGCGTCCCGATAAGCCATGCGGGACGCGGCTTGCGTGGTTATCGTTTGCGCTTGTCTACGTTCTTGCCGGCGTGTCCGCGGAAGGAGCGCGTGGGCGAAAATTCGCCCAGTTTGTGGCCAACCATGTTTTCGGTCACATAGACCGGGATAAATTGCTTCCCGTTATGCACGGCAAAGGTATGCCCCACGAATTCCGGGGTAATCATGGAATCCCGACTCCAGGTCTTGATCACCTTTTTGGAATTACTCTTGTTCAGGGCGTCCACCTTGCGTTGCAACTTGAAGTGAACGTAAGGCCCTTTGCGTAGCGAACGTGCCATGTTTCCGTAATCTGCTCTCTCCGAAAGCGACCGGGCGCGAAACAGCGCCTATCGGTCTCGCCGCCGGACGATGTACTTGTCGGATTGTTTGTTTTTCTTGCGCGTCTTGTACCCCTTGGCCGGAACGCCATGCGGAGACCGCGGCAGTCCCCCGGACGCCTTGCCTTCCCCGCCGCCCATCGGATGGTCGATGGGGTTCATCGCCACGCCGCGCGTCTTGGGACGCACGCCAAGCCACCGGTTGCGACCGGCTTTCCCGATATCGATGTTCATGTGGTCTAGGTTGCTCGCCACGCCAATGGTCGCCATGCAGGCCGCAGGAACCAGGCGCGTCTCGCCCGAAGGCAGTTTGAGCGTGGCGTATTTTCCTTCGCGGGCCATGAGCTGCGCGCTGGCGCCCGCCGAACGAGCCAGTTGCGCTCCTTTCCCGGGACGCATCTCGATCGCATGGACTTGCGTGCCGAGGGGAATGCTGGACAACGGAAGGCAATTGCCCGGTTCGGGCGGGGCGTCCGGCCCATTCCGAAGCGTCATGCCCACCTTCACCCCGTCGGGGGCGATAATATAGCGCTTTTCGCCGTCGGCGTAGGCCAGGAGCGCAATGCGGGCCGAACGATTGGGATCGTACTCGATGGTAGCCACCTGCGCCGGAATGCCCGGCTTGTTGCGCTTGAAATCGATAACGCGATACCGGCGCTTGTGGCCTCCTCCCTGGTGGCGCGTGGTAATCCGCCCCGTGTTGTTGCGCCCGGCCTTGTGCTTCAACGGAGCCAGCAACTTTTTCTCGGGCTTCGACGAAGTAATGTCGTCGAACGCGTCGAGCGTATATTGCCGCCGGGCGTTGGAGGTCGGTTTTACTTTCCTGATGGCCATGGTGCTCCGCGATCCTGTCGGGATGGGACGTAATTAAACCTGTTCGAAAAAGTCGATCGGCTCGGAATCCGGGTGCAGCGTGATAATCGCCCGCTTGCGCTGCGCGGTGCGCCCCTGCACGACGCCGCGCCGGGTGCGCTGGTTGCGTTTTTTGCCCCGAACGATACAGGTCCGAACCTTCTTGATCGAAACGGAGGGGTACCGCTCCTGCACGGCTTTCCTGATTTCGACCTTGTTGGCGTCCAGCCGCACCTCGAAGGTATACTGGTTCCCTTCCATAAGCCTTGTCAGCTTCTCGGTAACCAGCGGCTGGATGAGTATGTCGTTACGCATGGGCATTTTCCCGTGGATTCGTTCGCAGCGTCGCAGCTCAGGCCGTAGCGTTTTCGGTGGATCCCAGCAACCGGGTGAGCAGCGTCAGGGCGCCTTCTTCGAAGACCACCACATCGGCGGCAAGAATGTCGAGCGTGGAAACATGCTGCGCTTCCTTGACCCGGATGCGCGGCAGGTTGCTGCTGGAGCGATACACCGCCGGGCTATGCGTTTCCGTAAGCACAAGCACCTTGTCGCCGGCAAAACCCATCGTCTCCACCAGCTCCGCAAGCTTGCGGGAACTGGGCTCCTTGTACTGCAAATCGCCCACGACGCACAGCGCCTTGCGCTGCGCCTTGTAACTAAGCGCAGACCGGCGGGCGAGGCGGCTTGCCTTCGCATTCATCTTGAAACGGTACTGCCGGGGGCGCGGTCCGAAAAACGTCCCGCCGCTCCGACGAAGCGGGGACGTGCTGGCGCCCGCGCGCGCGTAGCCCGTACCTTTCTGACGATACAGTTTCCGCGTGCTTCCGCGCACCTCGCTGCGCTCCTTCGTTTTATGCGTTCCCTGCCGGGCGCGCGCCTGTATTCTCCGCACGTCCAGCCAGATCACATGGTCGTTGGGCTCGATGGCGAACACCGAGGGATCCAGCGACGCCTTGCGCCTCGTGGCATTCCCGTCAGAACCGAAAACCTTAACATTCATAAAGCATCCGAACGTGTTCGCACCCGTGCGGCTGCGCGAAATACGCAGGCCGCAACAGCGCCGTTACAAGGCCATTATTGTTTTTTATGGATAGTTACCACGCCGCCTTTCGGGCCCGGCACGGCGCCCTTCAGCAAAAGCGCATGCTGTTCGCCCAGCACCCGAACCACTTGCAGGTTCTGCACGGTGGTGCGCGCATGGCCCATGCGCCCCGCCATTTTCATGCCGGGAAACACGCGGGAAGGATCGGAGGAGGCCCCGATAGAGCCGGGGGCGCGCTCCCGATTGTGCTGGCCATGCGTACGCGAACCCACGCCGCGGAATCCATGCCGACGGACCACGCCCTGAAAGCCTTTCCCCTTGGAAACGCCGACGACGTCCACGATATCCCCTTCCTCGAACACGTCGCCCACGCCAATCTCGTCCCCGGGCGACAGTTCCCGCCCCGCAAAATCGCGGCGGAATTCAACCGATTTTTTCTTTGGCGAGACGCCCGCCCGGTCGTAATGACCTTTGCGGGCCCGCGTCGTCCGGGAGGGTTTGCACTCGAACGCAGCAAGTTGCACGGCGTCGTAGCCGTCCGGTCCGTCGGCGGACTTCACCTGGGTAACGACATTCGGCGTCACTTCGACCAGCGTACAGGGAATGTTATTCCCCAGTTCGTCGAACACATTGGTCATGCCCATTTTTTTGCCGATCAGCGCACCCATCGTAATTACTGCTTTTGAATCGTCACCCTGACCGTGCCCTCGTAGGGCGTGGTCGGATTGAAAATCGGATTGACGAGGGCGGCGGACGTCGTAAGGATCGCCCGCGAATCGTCCTCGAACGAATACGTGAACGGAAGGCTGGCGCCGCTGGCGATCGTCAGCGTAAGATTCCGCGGCCCGTCGTCCACTGCGTACGTTCCGGCGAGCACCAGATCTTCGCGGCCCGAATCCTCCGTGTAATCCACCGTAAGCGAAAAAGCAGGATCATCGCCCTCTTGCATCACGACGATCAAACTGCTCACGATCGCCGCGAATTCCGCCGATTGGTCTCCGTTGCTATCGCTGATGGCGATGGCCGTCCAGGACCCGGCGAACCGCTCCGCGTCGGTGGGCCCGCTTTCGTCGTTCGAATCGCACCCGACCGCCAGCAACGCCAACGCGGCCAGCACGCCTGCTATGGAAAAGTATCTACGCATTAACGTTGTACGTTGACAGGCTTCAGGCGGAATCAGACCTTGATTTCCACGTCGACGCCGCTCGGAAGCTCCAGCTTCATAAGCGCGTCCACCGTTTTGCTGCTTGTGGACAGGATGTCGATCAGGCGCTCGTGGCTTCGCGTTTCGAATTGCTCCCGACTTTTCTTGTCCACGTGCGGACTGCGCAGCACCGTATACACCGACCGTTTCACGGGAAGCGGAATGGGACCGCTCACCACCGCGCCGGTGGACTTCACCGTACGGAGTATCTTGCTTGCGCTCTTGTCGATCAGTCGATGATCGTACGACCTGAGCTTGATGCGAATTTTCTGATTCAGCGCCATAATCCTTGCCAGTCGTCCTCGCCGCGCCGGGCGCGACGGGAATATCCCGATCTCGTTGCCTCCTAATCCAGTATCTTCGTCACCACGCCGGCGCCCACCGTGCGGCCGCCTTCGCGAATCGCGAATCGCAAGCCTTCCTCCATCGCCACCGGCTGAATCAGCTTCACTTCGAACTGCGTATTGTCGCCGGGCATGACCATCTCCACGCCGCCGGGCAATTCGATATCTCCCGTCACGTCCGTGGTGCGGAAATAGAACTGCGGACGGTAGCCCTTGAAGAACGGCGTGTGGCGCCCTCCTTCCTCCTTGGACAGCACGTACACCTCGCATTCGAAATGGCGGTGGGGCTTAATGGAACCCGGCTTGCAGATCACCATGCCGCGCTCGATCTCCTCCTTGCCTACGCCGCGAAGCAACAAGCCCACGTTATCCCCCGCCTGACCGGAATCGAGCAGTTTTCTGAACATCTCCACGCCCGTCACCGTGGAGTTTATTTTCTCCTCCTGCATGCCGAGAATCTCCACCGGGTTGCCCACATTGATGACGCCCCGCTCAATCCGCCCCGTGGCGACCGTGCCGCGGCCCGTAATCGAAAAAATGTCCTCTACCGGCATCAGAAACGGCTTGTCCATCTCGCGGACAGGCGTCGGAATGTAGGAATCCACGGCGGCCATCAACTCCATGACCTTGTCTTCCCATTCCGTTTCGCCATTCAGCGCGCCGAGGGCGGAACCGGCGATAACCGGCGTATCGTCGCCGGGGAATTCGTACGCGTCAAGCAGTTCGCGCACTTCCATATCCACGAGTTCCAGCAGTTCCTCGTCGTCGACCAGGTCCACCTTGTTCAAAAACACCACGATGTAGGGAACGCCCACCTGACGCGCAAGCAAGATGTGCTCCCGGGTCTGCGGCATGGGGCCGTCGGTGGCCGCCACAACGAGGATCGCGCCATCCATCTGGGCCGCGCCCGTCACCATGTTCTTGACGTAGTCTGCGTGCCCCGGACAGTCCACGTGGGCGTAATGCCGCGCTTCCGTTGCATACTCCACATGCGCCGTCGCGATCGTAATGCCGCGTTCGCGCTCTTCGGGCGCATTGTCGATGGAGTCGAACGAACGGATCGCGTTCGCCGGATCTTCCACGCGACGATTCAGGACCAGCGTAATCGCTGCCGTCAGCGTAGTTTTTCCGTGATCCACGTGTCCGATCGTGCCTATGTTCACGTGAGGCTTGCTGCGCTCAAAAGTTTCCTTTGCCATGGCTGAATGCTCTGTTGGGCGATAAGGTGTTCGGAAAAATGGTTTCAGTGAAGGTTGCCTGACCGGCGACTATGCCGCAACGGCCCCGGCGCTGGACGAAACGATCTCTTCGACGATGCTCTTCGGCGCCTGTTCGTAATGGTCGAATTGCATCGTGTAGATGGCCCGCCCTTGCGTAATGGATCGAAGGTCGGTGGAATACCCGAACATCTCCGACAGCGGCACGGACGCCGTGATGCCCTGCGCGTCCTGGCGCGGAATCATGCTCTCGATGCGGCCCCGGCGGCTGTTCAGGTCGCCGATCACATCGCCCATGTATTCCTCCGGCGTAATCACCTCTACTTGCATGATGGGTTCCATCATGACGGGGGTGGCCCTGCGGGCTGCGCTGCGGAAAGCCATCCGCCCCGCGATCTCGAAGGCGTTCTGGTCGGAATCCACGTCGTGGTACTTTCCGTCGTAGAGGCGGGCCCGAACGCCTTCGATGGGATATCCGGCAAGCGGGCCTTGCAGCATGGCCGCCTTGATCCCCTTTTCCACGGAAGGAATATACTCCTTCGGGATATTGCCTCCCTTGATTTCGTCGACGAATTCGAAGCCGACGCCGGTCTCCGTGGGCGTAAATTCGATGTGGACCTCGGCGAATTGCCCGCGGCCCCCGGTCTGCTTTTTGTGCGTGTACCGCTCGTCCCAAAGCGTCGTGATGGCTTCGCGATACGCCACCTGGGGACGGCCCACGTTGGCGTCCACCTGAAATTCGCGACGCAAACGATCCACGATAATTTCCAGGTGCAGCTCGCCCATCCCTGCGATGAGCGTCTGGCCTGTTTCTGCGTCCGTGCGGACGACGAACGTCGGGTCCTCCTCGGACAATTTCATAAGGCCCTGCGACATTTTGTCGCCGTCCGCCTTGGTCTTCGGCTCGATCGCAATGCGAATAACGGGCTCGGGAAATTCCATATGCTCGAGCACCACCGGATGTCCCGTATCGCACAAGGTGTCTCCCGTGCGGATTTTCTTGAGCCCGACCGCCGCAGCAATATCCCCGGCGACCACCCGCTCGACGTCCTCCCGGTGATTCGCATGCATAAACAGAATGCGCCCCACCCGCTCTTTTTGCTGCGAGGAGCCATTCAAAATCTGCGATCCCTTGTCAAGCGTACCGCTGTAGACGCGGAAAAAGGTCAGTTTCCCGACGTAGGGGTCCGTGGCGATCTTGAACGCAATGGCGCTGAACGGCGCGGACGGATCGGGCGCGCGCTCGATTTCCTCTCCGGACCTCGGATGGACGCCGGACACAGCCGGAATGTCCACCGGCCCCGGCAAATAATCGATGGCGCCGTCCAGCAAGCGCTGAACGCCCTTGTTTTTGAACGCGGAACCGCAAAAAACCGGCGTAATGTCGATGTTCAGGGTCGCTGCGCGAACCGCCGCCCGGATTTCCTGCGGCGTGATGTCCTCGCCTTCGAGGTACTTCATGAGCAAGGCGTCGTTGTGCTCCGCAACCGCCTCCAGAAGATGAATGCGCCAGTGCCGCGCTTCTTTCTTCAGGTCCGAAGGCACCTTGATCTCGTCCCAGGTGGCGCCCTGCGTTTCGTCGTGCCAAATGATCGCCTTGTCTTCGATCAGGTCGATGACGCCCCGAAACATGTCCCCGGCGCCGATCGGTATCTGCACGGGAATGGGGTGCGCCTTGAGCCGTTCGCGCATCATTTGCACGGCGTTCTCGAAGTCCGCCCCCGTGCGGTCCATCTTGTTGATAAAGGCGATGCGCGGCACGGCGTACTTGTTGGCCTGTCGCCATACCGTCTCGGATTGCGGCTCCACGCCCCCGACGGCGCAGAACAGCGCGATCGCGCCATCCAGGACGCGCAGCGAACGCTCCACTTCGACGGTGAAGTCCACGTGGCCCGGCGTATCGATGATGTTAATGCGATGATCTTTCCAGAAACAGGTGGTCGCCGCGCTCGTGATCGTAATGCCGCGCTCCTTTTCCTGCTCCATCCAGTCCATGGTGGCGCCGCCCTCATGCACCTCTCCCATGCGATGAAGCCGTCCCGTATAGAACAGGATGCGCTCCGTCGTGGTGGTCTTCCCCGCGTCAATATGGGCCATGATGCCGATATTGCGGGTTTTGTCAAGAGGTATCGTCTTTACTTTGGCCATTGTTGTGCTCGATAGGTCAAGCCCCCGCCGCAAACAAGCGACCGAAAGGCTGCGAATCGCATCGTTCGCGCGTCAAAACCGAAAGTGAGCGAATGCCTTGTTGGATTCCGCCATTCTGTGCGTATCGTCTTTTTTCTTGACGGACCCGCCTTCGCCCTTGGCCGCCGCCTGCAATTCGTTTGCAAGACGCAACGAAAAGCTCTTGTCGCTGCGGGCGTGCGCGTAGCGGATAATCCAACGAAACGCCAGCGCGGTGCGGCGCTCGGGGCGGACCTCGACGGGCACCTGATAGGTCGCCCCGCCGACGCGACGGCTCCGCACCTCGATGAGCGGCGCCACATTCTCGACCGCCTTCCTGAACACCTCGACCCCCGGCTCCCCGGCGCGCTCCCCGGCAAGGTCGAACGCCTGGTACACTACCCGCTGGGCCGTGCTCTTCTTGCCGTCTTTCAGGACGCTGGAAATAAAACGCCCCACAAGTTCGTCGCCATAGACAGAGTCCGCGACGGCTTTCCGTTTTTCTGCTTTGTTTCTGCGCATGATTCAGCCCTCTTTGCAATACGCGCCAGGCGTCCTGTCACGAAGCATTATTCTCTTTCCGGATTACTTTCGCGGCCTTTTCGCGCCGTACTTCGACCGGGCCTGCATGCGATCCCCCACGCCCGCCGTATCCAGCGCGCCGCGCACAATATGGTACTTGACGCCGGGCAAGTCCTTGACGCGCCCGCCCCGCACAAGCACAATCGAATGCTCCTGCAAATTGTGCCCCTCGCCCGGAATGTAGGCAATCACCTCGTAACCGTTCGTAAGCCGCACCTTCGCCACTTTGCGAAGCGCAGAGTTCGGCTTCTTCGGCGTCGTCGTGTAGACGCGCGTACAGACGCCCCGCTTCTGCGGACTGCCTTCAAGCGCAGCGGCTTTGGTCTTTACAGGCTTTTGCGCTCGCCCATGGCGGACAAGCTGCTGAATGGTCGGCACGATTCGTCGTCAGGTTCTGTTGGGGTGGAAAAATCGGTGGAAAAAATCGTTCGGACGCCGCCCCGCAGGTCCCGTCCCGACAACGCGGGCGGACGCCGCAAGCAAACGCCAAAACAACGCAAGCCTCACAATATAGCGCATGCGAGCATTGAATTCAAGTCAATTCGTTAAGATCGGGTAAAAAATATTGCCAGGCAGGCGCGGCAGCCCGCGCATGCGCTCATTTATCTATGCGCCGCCGTCCGCCTTCTCCTCTTCGCCGACCTGCGCTTGCGCCTCCGAATCCGGGGCGGCGCGGCTTGTCCTGGCTTCTGGCGCGGAAGCGGGGGGCGAGGGGGCTTCTCCGTCGAGGGCGGCATGCAACGCTTCCGAAGCCATTCCGTTTCCAGCCGCTTCCGGTTCTTCGGCCTCCTTGCCGGGCGCGCCGTTCAGCGAAATATATTCGCCATGGGGACGCGGCCCGAGGATATCGACAAGTTCCCGGGGGCCCAGCGCCTCCTTTTCCAGCAACGCCTGGGCCATTTCCTCCAGAAACGGCCGCTTCTCTTCCAGCAAGCCGCGGGCGCGTTCGCGAATTCCGTCGATAATCAACCGTACTTCCTCGTCTATAATGCGGGCGGTCTCGTTGGAATACGGTTTCTCGAAAATGGGGCCGTCCTCGTCCCGGTTGGAGCGATTGTACGAAACGCACCCGACCCGATCGCTCATGCCATAATAGACCACCATGGCGTAGGCCATGCGGGTAATGCGTTCGAGGTCGTTCTGCGCGCCGGTCGAAATACGCCCGAAAACGATTTCCTCCGCCACGCGCCCGCCCACGGCCATGGTCATCCGGTCCAGCAACGCCTCCTTGGTGTAGAGATAGCGTTCTTCGGGAAGATACTGGGCATAGCCAAGGGCAGCCAGCCCGCGCGGTATGATGGACACCTTGACAACCGGGTCCGTATGCTCCAGAAACCAGCCTGCGATGGCGTGACCCGCCTCGTGGTAGGCGACGATCTTGCGTTCTTCCGGCGAGATCAGCTTGTTCTTCTTTTCAAGCCCGGCGATGACGCGGTCGATGGCTTGCTCGAAATCTTCCATTTCAATGGATTCCTTTTCTGCCCGCGCGGCGAGCAGGGCCGCCTCGTTGCACACATTGGCGATTTCGGCCCCCGCAAAGCCGGGCGTTTGTCCGGCCAGCACTTCGGGATTCACATCGTCGTGCAGCACCAGGCGGCGCGTATGCACCCTGAAAATTTCCGCGCGTTCGCGCCGATCCGGCTTGTCTATCAAAATCTGCCGGTCGAAACGGCCAGGGCGCAGCAACGCGCTGTCCAGCACGTCCGGACGATTCGTGGCGGCCATGATAATGACCCCCTTGTCGGTATTGAACCCGTCCATCTCGACCAGCAACTGGTTCAATGTGTTCTCGCGCTCGTCGTTGGCGCCCATCATCATGCCGCGTCCGCGGGTCCGCCCGATGGCGTCGATCTCGTCGATGAAAATGATGCAGGGCGCTTTTTCCTTGGCCTGCTTGAACAGATCGCGTACGCGGGCAGCCCCGACGCCCACGAACATCTCTACGAAATCGGACCCGGAAAGCGAAAAGAACGGTACGCCCGCCTCCCCGGCCACCGCCTTCGCCAACAGCGTTTTGCCCGTGCCCGGAGGCCCTACAAGCAACACGCCCTTGGGGAGTTTGCCCCCCAACTTGATGAATTTTTTGGGATTCGTCAGGAAATCGGCGACTTCCGCGACCTCTTCCTTGGCTTCGTCCAGGCCCGCCACATCCTTGAACGTCAATTGTTGCTCCCCCATGGCGTCGAAAAGCACGGCCTTGTTCTTGCCGATGCTGAGCGCCTGGGACCCCGGATTCATGCGGCGAATGAGAAAAACCCACAGCAGCACAATCAGCAGGAGCGGGAAAATCCAGATCAGCATCCCCCCGAACCACGGCTCCTCGACGCGGGCGGAAAATTCCACGGCCGCTTCGCCTTCGCCAACGGCCTGCGCATTGTAATCCCGCAGAAAATCGGTCAGGTCGTGGTCGTCGGGCTTGGTGCTGACGAAGGCAAGCGCCGCTTCCGGGGAGGTATCCGCCCAGAACGCATCGGACGGCTCCGGGACTTCGACATGCCCCTCCTCCACGGCTTCTGCCGCGAAAACGCCCTCTATGCGCTGGTCGTTGACCACGACCACGCGCTCTACGTACCCGTTCTCTACCTGTTCGAGAAAGGTGCTGTAGTCGATCGCATTCGACGACCCGACGGACCGGAACAGCAAAAGGTGCACGAGCAGCGCCAGGAACACCGCGAGGTATATCCACACGGCGATCCGGGGCTTGCGTTTCGCAGGCCGCGCGTTGTCTTGCCTGGACGGCTCTTCGGCTTCCGTTTCCGGCGAGGTATTTTCAGGACCGGGTTCCGACATATCGCTAAGGGTTGCGCTGGGTGGCGACACGCGCCGATCACGGATACGGACGCGCCATAAAAGTCGCGCGCGGCGACGCAACGATACTAACAGGGGCAAACTATGTATACCTGTTGCAGCAGCCGGCGGTTCCCCGAAGGCGCAGGCCTCGAAAAACGATCCGCCGCCTCTTGCGGATGCGCGCTAAGGGGTGTTCAGCGGAAGAACCCGGGCTGTTTGCGCGAGGTCTCCCAACATATATCGGGCGCCTTGCAGCCCCGCCTCGGCAGCCTCCTCGCTCGGAAAATGGCCCAGCACGGCAAGGTAGACCGCCGCATCGTCCACCGAATCGACCACGACCGCGACGCGAAGCCCCTGTTGCAGGTACGGCGCAATGAGCGTTTCCATGGGCTCGCGTTCGGCGTGCGCGTCGAGCGCAATGGTGAATCCGCCCAACGCAGCCTGAACGCCGCCCGGGCCGTACAGGGAAAATTCGCCGGTCGGAATCCCGGACAAGGCCGGGCCGTATGCCGCTTCGGACAGCGCGGCGGTTTCGTCTGGCGGGGCGGGCGCTTCGCCGGGCGGGGGGAACGTTTCGTTTGCAGGCGCAGAGACCTCGTCCGGCGGCGCGGGCGTTTCGTCCGGCGGCGCAGGCGTTTCGTCCGGCGGCGCAGGCATTTCGTCCGGCGGCGCGGGCGTTTCGTCCAGGAAAGCCAGCGTTTCGCCCGGCGGATTCGCTTCGTCAAAAGAACCTGGCGGCGCAGACGCTTCGTCGAAGGAATCGGGCGGCGCGTCCGCCTGTTCGGCGACAAGGGAATCCGGGACGGTCGAAGCGGCCGGGGCGGCCAGCGAATCGACGCGCGCGTTCAGGGAATCCGAAACCACGGGAACCGCAAGCGAATCGGCAAAGACATTCAGCGAATCCGGAAGCCCCGCAACAGCAAGCGAGTCGGCAGGGAAATGCAGGGAGTCCGAAGCGACGGGAAGAGCCAGCGAATCGGCGGCGGCGTTCAGGGAGTCCTGCAAGGCCTGGCGTTCCGCATCCAGCGCATCCAGAATGTATTCGGCGCGCTCGGCATAGGGCGTATCGGGGTACAAGGCGCGGACGCCGGCGTACACCGAACGGAGATCGACAATGTCCACGGCGGCGGAAGCAAGCAGCGCGCCGGGCGGAACCTCGTCGTCCGCAGGCAACGGGGCAGGCGGATCCGGCGCGGCGGGCGCTTGCAAGGAATCCGGGGCGGCGAGCGCCTGCAAGGAATCCGGGGCAACACCCGCCTGCAACGAATCCGGCGCAACATCCGCCTGCAAGGAATCCGCCAAAGCGATTTCTGGCGATTCAGAGGATAAGGAATCCGCGGCGGCAAGCGGATCCGGCGGGGGTTGCATAATACCGGCCTGGATCAGCACCGAATCCGGCAACGCGACGGACAACGGCCCAAACACGTCGAGGGAGTCCGCGGCGGCCCATTCGAAATAAATGCGGCCCGCGGCAAACAGCGCCTTCGGCGCCGCCTCCAGTTCCCGATAGCGGGAAGCAATAAGCACCATGCGTCGAAACGCCTCTTCGTACGCCCCGTCCCGCCACGGAAGCATCGCCGCTTCGTACGCCTGCTGCGCGACGGCAAGGCTGTCCATCGTTTCCTGAGGCGCAAGGCCCAGTTCCATGCGAACCCGCGCCGCAAAATCGGAATCCGGATAATCGGACAAAACCTGCCGGTATATCCCGTGCGCGCTGAGCGTATCGCCCAGCGAACGCTGCACTTCGGCCAAAGCGTAAAACGCCCGCTGGGCAACTTCCGTATCCGCATTCTCTTCAATCACCATACGATACCAGACGGCAGCGGAGTCCGCCTTGTTCATGGACAGAAAAAGCGCATTCCCCAGTTCGTAGCGGGCCAGCGCGCGCTCCGCCTCCATCTCTGCCTGGCTCAGCGAATCGCGCGGCACGTCGGACACATCGATGATGGGCAAGGCAAAGAGGTCGATGTCCCCCATGCCGCCATCCGAGGCGTCCCCCTCTGCGTCCGCATCGCGTTCCTCGCGCGCGCTCAAGGCGAGCGAAACGGCCTCCATGCGGCGCCAGCCGGGCACATGCGGGCGTTCGCCCCAGCGCGACACAAAGTTTATGCGCGCTTCCTGCACGCGCGTACGGTCCCGATGGTGCAGGAACCCCGCCTCGCCGATATTGGCCGCATTGGAACTCCCGCCTCCTCCGAGCGCGCCCGTCCGGGAAGCCGCGTCCTGAAAGCCGCGTTCGGCTTGCAACTGCTCCGTGCGGCGCCGCTCTTCCTCAAGTTCCTTCGCTTTCTGCTCCTGCATTTCGCGAATGCGCTCGTCGAATTCCTCTTCGGGCAAACGCCCCAAGACAAGCAGCGAATCCATGCGAACGACGCGGGCGCGCGCCTCGGAGAAACCGCCGAACACATCCGCCAGTTCTTCCGCATCTGTCACCGCTTCGGGAGCATAGTGCGCGGCGCTGCCGGATTTCGAGGCGGAAAAGGAGGACAGCGCCGACCGGGCGGTATCGAAGTGCGCCGCAGCAAGCGGATAATCCCGAAAAGCGTCCCGGTACAATTCGGCCAGCGCGTAGTGCGTCAGTCCCCGGACGGTCTGGCTCCTGCTTTCTTCCTCGTACAGGAGGCGGTCGTACGTGGCGAGCGCGTCAAGGAACAGGCCTTGCGCCTGATAAATGCGGCCTCGTACGTACGCAAGTTCGGGGCGGCGGTCATAGTGCTTGTCGTCGCGATCCATGCGGCGCAACGCCTCCAGCGCCGCTTCGCCGTCAAGATGTACGCCCTGGACGCGCACCATGCTCAGCGACGCGGCATAATCCAGTTCGTACGGGGGCCGTTCCTTGCGCGCCTGGTCGTAGGCCGCGACGGCGTCTTCGTACCGCGCAAGGGTTTCGTATACCTGGCCAAGCAAAAAAGCCCCCTTGGCCCGGAACTCCTTGTCGCGCACGTCGGGCAAACTCGCTGCAAGCGCCTCCGCCGCCTTGTCGAAAGCCTCCTGCTTGACGAACAACTCTCCGAGCGCAAGACGCAACTGCGCCTGCGACCGCCGGGAAACATTTTCCCGCTCCAGGCTGCTGGCAAGGTGCTGCTCCGCCGCTTCGTAGGAACGCACGGCCATCAGGGTCCGGGCCAGCCAGATCCGGGCCTCGTCCTCCAGACTGGATTCGAAGGCCATGACCTCGCGAAATTTCTGTTCGGCGCCTACGTAATTTTCCTGATAGAAATAGGACTTGCCTATCAATACGAGTGCGTCGTCCACCCATTTGGAGCGCGGATGTTCGATCAATATATCGGTGCTCCTGTCGATGGCCTCCCGGAAATTGACGTTTCCGCCCGAACGGGGCGGAGGTCCGAAAATGCCTGTGTATTGCATCCGGTCGATGGGCTCCTCGGAGGATTCCATGGCCTGAACGCCGTTCTTGTAGTACTGCTCCGCGTTATAGAACGTATTGTAATACGAGGTGAAATTGTCGTACCGCCGCCCGATAAAGGAAGCGCTTCCGCACCCGACCGAAACAAACAGGAGCGCCGCTGCGACAAGATAGGCGCCGGGGCGAAAGGAGGGCGACATGGCGGCAAGCGAATGGCGGAAAAAGAGGCGAAAAAGCCCGGACGCGCCGCGAAACATCCAGCGAAGCGGCCTATACGCGGCTCACCTGCATCATATTGGTGCGCCCCTTCGAGGGCAACGGCATGCCCGCCGTAATCACGATCAGGTCTCCGCTGCGGACCAGCTTGCGCTCCAGCAAGATCGAATGGACGATCTGGACTCCTTCGTCGGTGCTTCGTTGAGACGGGATCAGGAACGAAGTTGTTCCCCAGAGCAGGTGCAACCGGCGCATCACCCTTTCGTCGTCGGTGAACGCGTGCAGCGGCATGCCGGGGCGGTGGCGGGCGATGGCGTACGCCGTCGTTCCGGTGGCCGTAAGGCAAGCGATGGCGGTCGCCCCCACCTGTTCCGCCAGATCGACCGCCGTAAAACTGACGGATTCCGTAACGTCTTCGGACGCGAAACGACGCGCCGCGGGCATGGAAAGCGGATTCTGGTATTGCCACCGATGCCGCTCGGCCTCCTCGACAATCCGGGACATCACTTCGACGACGCGAATCGGGTGTTTCCCCACCGCCGTCTCCCCCGACAGCATGACCGCGTCGCTCCCGTCGAGCACGGCATTCGCGACGTCGCTTGCCTCGGCCCGCATCGGACGAGGATTGTGAATCATGCTTTCGAGCATCTGCGTGGCGGTAATTACCGGCTTGGCCGCGGCGATGCACTTGTGAATAATCATTTTTTGCGTGGACGGCACCTGGGAAATAGGCATTTCGATGCCGAGGTCCCCCCGCGCCACCATAATTCCCTCGCTTTCTTCCAGCACGGCGTCGAAGCGGCGGACCGCTTCCGGCTTCTCTATTTTGGCCAAGGCCATTACCTGTTTGCCGGAAGCGCGGATACGTTGCAGCAAGTCCAGCACGTCGGATTCTTCGCGGACGAACGACAGGGCGATCATATCGACGTCCTGCGCCAGGCCGAATGCAAGGTCTCGCCGGTCTTTTTCGGTAAGCGCCGGCGCAGACGTTTTGATGTCGGGGAGATTCACCCCTTTCCGGGAGGCAAGCGTCCCGCCGACAAGCACTTCGGTAACCACGTCGTTCCCGAGAATGTCCACCACTTGCAGTTCGAGCAACCCGTCGTCAACCAGAATGCGCCCGCCCACGCTGACGTCCTGCGCCAGCAAGTCGTACGTGATCTGCACCCGCTCCGCCGTGCCGCGCTCGACCGGCTCGGAAGTAAGCGTCAACGATTGCCCCTTGCGGACCGGAATGGAACCGTTTTCGAGCGGCCCGAGCCGAATTTTAGGACCCTGCAAATCCTGCAGAACGGGGACGATCTTGCCCTGCGCTTCGGCGGCCTCCCGCACATATCGGATAAGCCGGGCATGGTCGTCGTGACTGCCGTGCGAAAAATTGAGCCGGGCAATGTCCATGCCGGCCCGGATCAATTCCCGAATCGTGTCGGGGTCGGACGAAGACGGCCCGAGGGTGCAAACGATTTTGGTGCGTCGCTTCATAACAGGATACTCTGATTAAATCCGGGAAGCTCAGAGGCTGCGAGGGGTGCGCTGGCAAGGAATGACGAAGCGAGTAGTGTGGCGGCCCCGCATAATGAGGAATGACACAGCCAGCGTGCCCCTCGCAGCCTCCCGAAGGGCGCGTCACGGACGCAACGTACCGAATCTACGGTGTTTTCTGCTGATTTCAATGATCCGGGCAGGACGGTCTTTGCGGGCAATAGTGACGCGCTGAGCGAAGTGGATTTAATCAGAGTATCCTAAAAGGAAAGTAACGACCGCCGCGGCGCCGTCAAAGCGCGTAACAGAAATATAATGCGCCGAATGCGGCGGGCGCGGGGAAAAGCGGCTTGCGGGGCTTCGCGCAAGACCAGGAACAGGGCGGATTCCTGCTACGAAGCCCGGTCGTACACCGCTTCCGGATCGAAGACGCGCTCGACGTCCGTAATCAGACCTTCGTCGTCGTATCGGCGGTAAAAACACGACTTGTACCCGGCGTGGCACGGGGCGCCATGTTGTTTCACCTTGAAAAGCAGCGCGTCGCCGTCGCAGTCGATCCGTATTTCCACGACTTCCTGAATATGCCCGCTGCTTTGGCCTTTCACCCAGACTTCCTGGCGAGAACGGCTCCAGTACGTCATAATGCGGCTGGACAGCGTGCGTTCCAGGGTGTCCCGGTTCATCCATGCGAGCATCAGGACCTCGCCCGTTTCGTGGTCCTGCGCCAGGGCAGGAACCAGTCCGTTGGGGTCAAACGTTACCTGATCGAGCAATGCGTTCGTATCCATAATTCCGTAATGAGTGTACGCGATCGCGAAGAGATGCCCGCGTTCCCGCGCCAAAACGCAGGGCACCGCGCGCGGAACCGGGACAATCCTCGCTGAATTATAACGGAATGCCCGGCGAACGGTTCTGTGTTTTTTCGACCGGCTACGCTCCCGCGCCCCGCTTATCCTTCTGCGTTCATGCCCCGCGCCATCGCCCGCATCGTACGGATTCCGCGCCTGCTCCTGAAAGGACTGGTGCGCTTGTATCAGTACGTCGTGTCCCCGCACATCCCGTCCTGTTGCCGCTATACGCCCTCTTGTTCGGAATACGCCCTGGAGGCATTCGAGAAGTACGGCGCCCTGAAGGGAGCGGTGCTAACGGCGCACCGCCTGCTGCGATGCACCCCCTGGGGACGCGGCGGGTACGACCCGCCCCGCTGGTATGGCGAGAAAAAAGCAGCCGAACGCCCATGAGTTACCCCGATTATTCCTGACATATAATGTCCAGCTACGACGAACACCAACGGGCCGCGGCGAAAACGCCTGTGCGCGCAGGCGTAATCACGGTCAGCGACACCCGAACGGAAGCGACGGACGCCAGCGGACGATACATTGCGGAAACGCTGGCGGAAAGCGGCGTGGAAATCCTCGGCGCCCGCATCGTGCCGGACGAACCCGAACGCATCGAAGCCGCTCTCGCCGAACTGGGAGCGCGGTGCGAGGTCCTTGTTACGACGGGCGGGACGGGCGTCGGCCGCCGGGACACGACCATCGACGTCGTAGCCCGAAAATTCGACCGGACGCTGCCGGGATTCGGCGAAATTTTTCGCATGCTTTCCTATGAGGAAATCGGGTCCGGCGCCATGCTTTCGCGCGCCGAGGCAGGCATATGGGGCCAGACGCTGATTTTTGCGCTGCCGGGGTCCCTTCATGCGGTGCGCCTGGCGATCGACCGGTTGATTCTGCCCGAAATTCATCATCTTGTCTGGGAAACGATCCGGTGACAGGCCTTCTTCCGGGAAGAGGGCGCGCTGCGAGCGCAAGATATTTTCCGGGCGCCATGCAGGCACTTCCTCGCCGTTTTTTCGTTACATATCGCTTTTCGCCGCACCCGAAATCCAGACCGCATCCCCCGCCCCATGCCGGAAAAAACCTTCCGCATATATAATTCGATGACGCGAAGCACGGAAGTCGTCGAGCCGGCGCAGCCCGGGCGGTTGCGGTTCTACGCGTGCGGCCCGACGGTCTATTCCTATGCGCATATCGGGAATTTCCGGTCTTTTCTGACGGCGGACCTCGTGCTTCGAACCGCGCAAGCCATCGGATGGGAAACCGCCTACGTAACCAACATTACGGACGTAGGCCATCTGACCGAAGACGACGCGGCGGACGCCGAGGGGGAAGACCGCATGGCCAAAGCGCTGCGCTCCAAAGAGGGGGAACGCTTTGCGAATATCTGGGACCTGGCGCGCTATTACACAGATATTCTGCTCTCCGACTGGCAAGCGCTGAATCTCCGCGAACCCGACGCGCGCCCGCGCGCCACGGAGCATGTCGCCCGGCAAATCCGGGACATCGCCCGGCTCCTCGAAAAAGGCCATGCCTACGAAACGGCGCAGGGCGTGTATTTTTCGGTGGCGTCCTTCCCGGATTACGGCAAATTGTCCGGCAACGTGCTGGCGACAGGGCTGGACGAAGGCGTCCGGGACGTGGTGCAGGACCCGGAAAAACGCGACCCGCGCGACTTTGCCTTGTGGAAGAAAGACCCCGACCACCTTATGGTATGGCATAGCCCGTGGGGCTGGGGCTTCCCGGGATGGCACATCGAATGCTCCACCATGGCGCAAGCCTATCTGGGCGAATCGTTCGATCTGCACACCGGGGGCGAAGACAACAAATTTCCCCATCACGAATGCGAAATCGCGCAAGCCGAAAGCCTTTCCGGCAAGCCTTTCGCGCGGTATTGGCTCCACACGCGTTTCCTGCAAGTGGAAGGAGAAAAAATGGCCAAGAGCGCGGGCAATTTCTTTACCGTGCGCGACCTCGTCGGGCCCGAATCGGAAGGGGGGCGCGGCATACATCCCCTGGCGCTCCGCCTGGCCCTGATTTCAGGGCAATACCGCAAGCCGCTGAACTTCACGTTCGATCAACTGCTGGCGTGCGCCCGGCATATCCAGCGGTTCGAAGAAGCCGTAGCGCTCGCGGCACAGGGCGTCGCCCGCAACGACCCCGGAGCGGACGCGCTCGGCGAGCCGCTGGCGCGTTTGTACGAACAGGCGCTGGTCGCCATGCTGGACGACCTGAACACGCCGGAAGCCATCGCCGCCGCTATCGAAGGAGCGAAGTTGATCTTGCGAGACGGGCGAACCATGGGCGGCGCGGCGGCGCGGTCCGCGCAAAACTGGCTGGAAAAAATCAACGGCCTGCTGGGAATCGTGGCGCGGGAAACGCCGCAAAAAGCCGCGCAAACTGCCGGTTCCGACGCTGCGGAGGAGGCGTTCGCCCGGGAAGTGGAAGACTTGTTGCGCCAGCGCGCCGAAGCCCGCGCGCAACGGGATTTCCAGCGGGCCGACGCGATCCGGGACCAACTCGTCGGGATGCAGGTCGAAATTATGGACGCCCCGGAAGGTACGCGGTGGCGGCGCCAAATAAGCAATCCTGTTTCCTGACGCATTTTTCGCGCCGCCCGGCGCCCGTATCCCATGCGCATCCGCCCGCGACGATTAAGAGCAAGCCCCAGCGTCCGCCGCCTGGTCCGGCAAACCCGCCTGGACGCGGATTGTCTGGTGGCCCCCCTGTTCGTCGTGGAAGGCGCGGGCATTCGGGAGGAAATTCCGTCCATGCCGGGACAATGCCGGCTGAGCCTCGACGCGCTGGCCGAGGAAGTGCGCGAACTGGCCGATCTGGGCATTCCGGGCGTTGCGCTGTTTCCGAAAATAGACGACGCGCGGAAAGACGCGTGCGGAAGCGCTTCGCTGGATCCGGAGGGCCTGGTCCCGCGCGCCATTCGGGCGGCCCGGGAGGCTGCGGAACCTATGTTGATCATCGCAGACGTGGCCCTGGACCCGTATTCGTCGGACGGGCACGACGGCGTCGTCCGGCAAGGCCGCGTAGAAAACGACGCCACGCTGGACATACTGGCCCGCATGGCGACCGTGCAGGCGGGCGCAGGAGCGGATATCGTAGCCCCGTCGGATATGATGGACGGGCGCGTCGGCGCGATACGGGATGCGCTGGACGCCGCCGGGCATACGGACGTCGCCATCCTGTCGTACGCAGCCAAGTACGCCTCCGCTTTCTACGGTCCGTTCCGGGACGCGCTCAATTCGGCCCCGCGGACGAACGAAAACGTCCCCGGCGACAAAAAGACGTACCAGATGGACCCCGCCAACGGCGAGGAAGCGCTTCGCGAACTCGACCTGGACCTTGCCGAGGGGGCGGATATCGTCATGGTGAAACCGGCTATCCCCTACCTTGACGTGATATACCGGGTGCGCCAACGCTCGACCGTTCCCGTGGCGGCGTACCACGTAAGCGGAACGTACGCCATGCTTTCCGCCGCCGCGCAAAACGGGTGGATCGACCGGGAAGAAGCTATGATGGAATCGCTTACCGCCATCCGCCGGGCCGGAGCCGACATTATCCTGACGTATTTCGCCAAAGAAGCCGCCAAAAAATTGCGCCTTGCGCCGAACCCATGACCGAAACCCGCGAAACGATTCGTATTGTCCCCCTGGATTACAGCCATCTGGGCGGCGGACTAAGCCGCATGATGGACCGCTTCCGCGACGAAGGCACGCTGACCGGCGAACCCGACGCGGACGATTTTTTGCGGAACAGCGCGGCGGGCGTCTTGCTCGGCCTGCTGTACGATCAACGCGTACGGGCCGAATACGCCTTTACCGGACCCATCCGCCTGCACGACCGCCTGGGGCATCTGGACCTGGCCCGGATTGCGGACATGAATCTGGAGGCATTGCAATCCCTGTTCGCCGAAACGCCGGCGGTGCACCGCTTCACCAACAAGATGGCGGACTATACGCAGCAGGCAGCCCGCTTTGTGGCGGATCGGTACGACGGGGACGCCGCGCGTATCTGGAACGACGGGGCGCCCTTCCCCGAAATAGAAAAGCGGGTGCGCGCGCTGCCGGGATTCGGGGCGCTGAAGGCCGCCAAAATGAAGTTCGTACTGCACTACTTCGGGTACCGCGACTTTTCGGCATAAACGCCGAAGCGGGGGCTGTGCCCCGCTGCGCCAAATTTCAAGGGATATAAGGCGAAATTGCCTCCCCCGCGCTGGCGCATAGATCGCGCGGCGCCCTTCACCGCTTCCAGAACGCGGGCGCCAGCAGGATAAGGACGGTGAACAACTCAAGCCGGCCGGCCATCATCAGGAAGGAAAGCGCCCACTTCCCAAGCGCCGGAATGTGCGCGTAATTACCGGCGGGGCCCACCGAACCGAAAGCCGGCCCGATATTCCCGATACTCGCGACGGCGGCGCTGAACGCGCTTAAGAGGTCCAGACCCAGCACGAACATGATCATCGTGCCCAACCCCACGCCGCCCACATACAACACGACGAACGAAAGCACGTTGCTCATAATATCCCTCGGAACGACGTCGCCGCCAAGGCGCACGTGAATCACCGCCGAGGGATGCAGCAATTGCCGGATTTCGCGAAAGGAATTCCTGAACATCAGCATGTGCCGGATAATCTTGACGCCGCCGGACGTCGATCCCGCCATGCCCCCGCAAAAAAACAGGAGAAAAACGATGCCTGCGGCGAGCGGGGCCCAGAGTTGGTAATCGGCCGTGGTGTATCCGGTGGTCGTCATGATGGAAACCACCTGAAACGCGGCGTGGCGCACGGCGTCGGACAACGAATCGTACCGGAGAAAGGCGCCAGGTTCGCCCTCTACCCACGGCATGGCGTGGCCCGCCGCGCTCCACGCGCCTGCGGCGACAAGCGCAATCGCCGCAAGCGCGATCGCCGCGTACACCCTGAATTCGGCGTCCCGGAAAAGAATGCGCGGGCGCCCCTTGAGCAGGTGGTAATGCAGCACGAAATTCATGCCCCCGATAAACATGAACGCGATGATCACCCACTCCACGTACGCAGAACCATATCCCCCGATCGAGGCGTCCTGCGTGGAAAAACCGGCGGTGGCCATGGTGGTGAACGCATGATTCACGCTGTCGAAAAGGGACATGGCCGGCAACAAAAACAACACCTGGAGCGCGGTAAAACCGACGTAAATGAACCACAGGCGCCGAGCGGTCTCGCGTACGCGGGGCGTGATCTTGTCGGCGGACGGCCCCGGCACTTCCGCCTTGAACAGCTGCATGCCGCCAATGCCCAGAATCGGAAGAATAGCGAGGGTGAGCACGATAATGCCCATGCCCCCCAGCCACTGCATCAGGCTGCGCCAGAATAAAAAAGCGCGGGGAAGCTCTGAAATGGCAGGGTTCCCGCCGCCCCCGAGAATCGAGGCGCCGGTGGTGGTGAACCCGCTCATCGTTTCAAAAAAAGCGTCGGCCCAGGAATCCAGCGCTCCGCCGAGCACAAAGGGAACCGAGCCGACCAGCGACAACGCAAGCCAGGAAAGCGCAACCACGGCGAACCCTTCCCGTATACCGAGATACCCGGAGAAATCCCGCAGGCCGCGCCACAACGCAAACCCGAGGAGCAAGGAGAACGCCGCCGTCGCCCCGAAAGCGCGCCAGGCCGGCTCGGAATAATATATCCCGACGGCCATGGGCAAGAGCAGCGCCGCCCCCAGAAACATGAGCAGGGCGCCCAGCGTGGCGCAAACGGCTTTTATATGAAATGGCATGACGCGGTTCGGCAACGGCGAGATGCAACGGGCGACAGGGCGCGGAATCGCTCAGGATACGCTATTTGGCGGCGAATTTCCGCTCAAGGTCATGGACGCGGGAGGGCGTGGCGAACACGATCGCCCGGTCTCCGGGGGCAATATGCGTGTCGCCTGTGGCGATGCAGGCTTCGTCGTTATGCAATATAGCGCCGATCAGCGCGCCGGACGGCAGTTGCAACTCCTTCAGCGGTTTTCTGGATATCCACGACCGGGGCTTGGCTTCGATTTCGAGGATCTGGGCGTCCAGGCCGTAAATGGTCGCGACGCTGCGCACATGCGTGCCGCGCAAATAGCGGTGAATCTCGCGCGAAACCGCCAGTTTTTTGCTGACCGCCGCGTCCAGGCCAATGCTCTGGCTGATCGGGATATACGTATTCTTGGAAAGCAGCGCCACCGTTTTGCGTACGCGGAGGTGCTTGGCCATGAGACAAGTAACCAGATTCGATTCTTCGTCGTCCGTAACCGCCACAAAGGCGTCCATTTCGCCCAGCCCCTCCTGAATCAGCAGGTCGATATCGGTGGCGGCGCCATGAATGACCAGCACATTCCGGAGCATTTCCGCCAGTTTCGCCGCCCGTTCCCGATCCGGTTCGATCAGTTTTACGGTCTTGTTCTTTTCGTCGCCGAACCGGGAAGCGACCCCCACGCCCACGGCGGTCCCGCCCAGAATCATGATATGATTGGCCCGGGTTTCCGCCTTGCCCATCATGGGCGAGATATACCCCATGTATTTCGGCAAGGCCAGCACAAACACCTGATCGCCTGGCCGAAGCGTGTCGCGCCCCCCGGGAATAATCGTCCGGGCGCCCCGGCTCACGCCCATGACGCGAAACGGCACCTGGCTGTTGGCCGCCGCTATTTCCTGGAGCGTTTTCCCTGCGACGGCGGCGCCAGGATCGATTCGGAGGCCCATCAACTGCAACCGGCCGTCCGCAAAATCAAGGATGTCCGTGGCGCTGGCGCGCCGGACAAGCGACACCACTTCGTTGGCGGCGCTTTCTTCCGGGCGAATCACCAGATCGATCCCGAAATCGCTTGTCTTGAGGACGGACTTGTCCCGTGCGATTTCGTTGGACCGCACCCGAGCGATGGTGGTCACGTCGCCGAGCCGGTCCGCCAGCATGCAGGCGATAATATTCACTTCGTCCACGGGCGTCACGGCGATCAGCATGTCCGCCCGGCCAATGCCCGCCTCGACCAGCGTTTCAGAGGAAGCGCCATTGCCCGAAATGGCCATCGCATCCAGCTTTTCGCGAACCTGCCGGATGGCGTCGGCGTCCTGATCGACGACCACGACGTCATGCTCTTCGCGCGACAGCATGCGGGCCACGTCGTAGCCTACTTCACCTGCTCCTACGACAATAATGTGCAATGCTAACTGACCAGTCTGTACATCCGCGTCCGCGGACAGGATCGAAAACTTCGTCGCGCGCGCCCTGAAAAAGTAGCCCGGTCAAGGGACGCCACCGCAAACGCGGAAACGAACAGGGATCGGCGCGACAGCGGGTTTTTCATCGTATCGAACGCAAGATACGAAAGAAAGGTTCAGCGCGGCGGCGCGTCTTCGTCGAGCAAGGGAAGCCGTATCTGGAAAACAGCCCCCTTGCCCGCCTCGCTTTCGAACCCGATCGTCCCGCGCATCTCTTCGACGCTCTTCTTCACGATGGCCAAGCCCAGGCCCGTGCCGGTTTTTCTGGTCGAAAAATGCGGGTCGAAAATTTTCCTGGCCGCCTCCTCCCCGATGCCCGACCCGTTATCGACCACGTAACTGCACGCCCACGCCTTTCCGTCCGCCTCTTCGCGCCGGGTGCGCACCTCGACCTTGCCCTTTTCCGGCTCCGCAATCGCCTGGAACGCATTTTTGATCAGATTGATGTACGCCCGGCGCAACTCCGCCCGGTCCGCATCCACCCAGAGCGGCGCGTCGGACAATGCGGATCGAACAGCGATTTCGCTTTCTTCCTGCATCAGGGAAAGCGCTTCCCGGATCACATCGTTCATATTCATGCGTTGCATCTCGCGGGAAGGCATCCGGGCAAACGCATGAAACTCGCTGGCGATGCGGGCCAGCGAATCGATCTGCTCGATCAGCGTCGCCGTGATCCGGTCGAAAACCTGGCCGAACGCGCTGCGGGCGGCGGGTTCGTCCGCCCGGTCCGCAAAAGCCTGGCGCAAATGCTGCACGGACAATTTCATGGGGGTGAGCGGATTGCGTATTTCGTGCGCGACCCGCCGCGCCATCTCCCGCCACGCCAGCTGCCGCTCCTGTCGGGCCAGTTTGATGCGGTTTTCGGCCAACTGCTGCTGCATTTCGTTGAAGGTTTCGACCAGTTCCCCAATCTCGTCGCGCGAATCCACGGGGAGCGTTTCGCCCGGGCGGCCCCCGGCGACCTCCTTCAGGCCGGACCGGAGGCGGGCAATGGGTTTCGAGATGGCGTCGGCCAGTACGGCCCCCGTCAACGCAACCAGCAACACAAGCAGCAACAGCGAACCAAAGAGGTACGCAACGGTGTCCGCGCGCTGCTCCTCAATGATTTCCTGTTCGGGCAGAATGGGGGTGGAAACGATATACCGGGGGCGGCCTGCCGCGCCGGGAAGCGCCTTGAAACCCGCCATATAGGTAAAACTGCCCACGCGCTCGTCCGTAAACGCAACCCGTTCCGCATCCGCGTACAGCGCCTTGTACGCTTCGATAGGCAATCGCCGATCCACAAGCCGGTCGCGAATCAATTGCGGACGGCTAAGGCGGGAAATCGTATGTCCCTCGTACAGGTTCAAGTCAATGCCTACGCGGGCCGCCAGCGAATCGACCGGCATGCGGGCCAGCACGCTGGAAGGATGTTCGCCAAGGCGGGCCTCTGCCGTCAGCACCTGCTCGACGCGATCCAGATGTCGGCGAAGCCACCGCTGCACGGATTGCCTGCTTCCGACCGTAACGGCTTGTTCACCCACGACCCCCACAAGGCCCACGAGGATAATGCCAATCCCGATCAGCGCGTTCAGCACCTTGTCCCGAAAACGAATATGGCGCGCCGGCAATACCCCTTTCCGATAACGCACCCAGACGCCCGCAAGGTAACACAGCAACCCGATCGCAAGGCCGCCCATGGTGAGGCGCAACAGGTAATACAAATGATCGAAAAGCGTAATGCGCGCAGCGCGCGCAGCGAACGCCTGCATCGCATGCGACGACGCAGCGCCCCGGCGAACATAGCACGTCTGCCAGGAGCCACCTGCCGAGCGCTCGTTCTTCCAGACGACGGGTTGACGCAACAAGGCTTGCGCTACGTCTTCCGGAAGTCGATACCGTTCAAAATCCCGCCCGGCGCTCCGCACCAGAAAGCCGCCCCGGAATTCTGCGGCGGAAAACGTATCGAACAAGGCGTCGTCCGACCCGGAAGGCAATAATACGCCGGATATGGGCATGCCGCCTTCGGCCATCGAAGCGCGGGCCCGCCCGCCCTCCGCGAACGCCTCCGCCGCCGCAAGCATGCGCGCATGGCGACGGGCGTCCAGCCCCTGATAAAACATGGGATACAGCAGGAAGGTCACCAGAAAAACCAGCGGAAAGAGATTCTGGACCAGAACCAGGTCCATCCGCCGGATCGACCGCAACAGGACCAGGCTGGCCAACCCGAAAACGGCTGCAAGCATATACCCCAATATTGCGAGGGGCAGTACGCTCCCGATCGGAGTCAACCCGTACATGAGCGCGACCGGCGCAGCCGCCGCGACGCCCCCGAAAATCGCGAGGCCCCAGGGGGACGACGTCAACGCGCATTGCCGCCGCGCTTCCGCAACCGCTACCCGCGCCACGCCCACGGAAAGCAGGATCACGGCGATCTGCATGAGCGCAAGACTGCAAAAAACCGAAAGCAGGTGCAAATCGGGAATGAGTCCGCCCTTGGCGAAAAAGTCGAAATCGCTATACAGCGCGACATGCCGCGTTACGAGCGCCGCCGCCAGCGCCAGGCCGGTCAGGACCGCCGTGCAGGCCGCCGCCATGCAGGCGAAAGCCGCTCGCGACGCGATGCGGGGGCGGGCGAGGCGGGCGCGGGCGCGCTGAAGCGCAACGATCCATTCCAGAAACGCCCCGGCAAAAGCGGCCAGAAACAGAATGGCGATCAGGAACTCGCCCGTCGCGCCAAGCAGGCCGCCGAATAATTCGGACGAAAGATGCGCAGGGTCGAAAAGCGGCGCCAGCGGCGTTTTGCCTTGCTGCCAGCGGGACGGAACGCGCAGCGCAAGGAGGACAAAACGAATCGACCACCAGTACGCAGCCAGAAACGCGAAATGCCCCAGCAAAACCCGCCATCGACCGGGCTCTGACGGCATGCGCCGGAGTTCCCGGCGATACAAGACCCATGCGCCCGCGACCGTCCAGAACAAGAACAAGGTCGTCCAGAGCGCCATGAGATGATTCGGAAGCACGGCGGCCAGCTCGGTCATTTGCCGTACGGAAGGCGCGTCTATCGTAACCATGCCCAGCGCCGCGCCATCCACGCCCGTCAACAACCGGGACGAAGAGCCCGGCTCCCCCGGCGGCGCGTCAAAGGTCAATTCGACCGGCATTTTCGCCAATCTGCGCCATTTGGGCACCAGGCTCACATCCTTGATGTACTCGTTGTTCACCGGCGGGGCGTACCCCACCAGGCGCATGGCCCGGACCATGCCCAGCACGCGGCCGCCGCGCAAAACGGGCCGCCAAATGACCACGGCCTGCCGAAACGCCCCGTCCCGCGCTATGCTCGCATGCAGTTCGCCGGGAAAGCCGGATGCTGCGGGCGCCGCGTCCACGGGCATGCTAAACCCGTTCCAGGCCGCCAGACCCATGTCTGCGGCGTATAACTCCACCGAGGTCCCGTAGGGCAGCTTCAGGGTGGAAAAATAATGCGTGAGCGACGTCGAATCGATCTGCTGCGCATCCAGCGCCTCGATGACCGCAGGCGCTGAGGCAATGCGCGCCGCGCGCTCGACAAGATCGCTTTGCAGCGCCCCGAAATCGTCCGCAATGCGGTCCAGCGCCGCCGCGAGCGCTTTTTCGCGGTGCGCATCGGGGGCCTGCCGAATGTCAGCGAGGCGGGCCTCGCGAACCGCCCACGTAAGCGGAATCAACGCAAGCAGCCCGACGGCGACCGCCAGGAAGCGCAAGAAGCGCCCCCGAACCGAAAAGCGCTTTGTCATGATGAGCCTGGTCTGGTTGGGCACAATAAAAACATAATAACACTGGATATAAAACTTGACAAATTTCTTTGCGGGCGCGTATACTTCAGGCCAGCGCGTACATACGATGCATCGGATTGCGCGACGAAGACGCAAAACCTCCGCCGCATCCCCCGAAAGCGCGCCTCCCCCATAGCACGGTTCCTATGCTACTGCGAAAATACCTGCGTCGCGCAGTCGCGGACGCCCTGACGCCATCGCGCATGGCGTGCCTGGCCCTGTTGCTGGCGCTGCCGACGGCGGCGGCCGCGCAACAGGTAACGATATCCGGCGTCGTAACGGACGCAGCGGGAGAGGCCCTCATCGGCGCCAACGTATTCATAGCCGATTTGCTGCTTGGCGCGTCAACCGACGTCGAAGGCCGGTATTCGTTCGAAGTTCCTTCGGAATATACGGCGCAATCGGTCGATCTCAGGGTGCAATACATCGGGTATTCGCCCGAGACCCGGCGCGTCGTCGTCGCGGCCCCGGAAACGACGGTGAATTTCGTGCTGGCGGAAGACCTTTTCAATCTGGACGAGGTGGTTGTGACGGGCGTCGCCGAGGCCACGCCCAGGAAGAAACTTGCCTTCACGGTAGATCAGGTCGATAAGGACCTGGTGGCCCTTGCGCCCGCGCGCAGCCCGCTGCACGGCCTGCATGGCAAGGTGGCGGGCGCCAGCGTGATCGCCCAAAGCGGACAGCCAGGCGACGGCATTTCCGTACGGCTGCGCGGCTCTACCAGCATTACGGGAAGCGCCCAGCCCCTCTATATCGTCGACGGGGTCGTGCTCGGAGCCAGCCAAATAGACATCGACGCGCTGGATATAGAAAACATAGAGATCGTGAAGGGCGCTTCCGCGTCGTCGCTGTATGGATCCCGCGCGCAGAACGGCGTCATCCGCATCGCCACCCGCCGGGGCGCCGGGATTCCTGTCCACGAGACCCGGGTGACCATCCGCAACGAGATGGGGATTAATTTCGGGGCACAGAAATTCACGCCCAACAATTCGCACAATTACCGGCTGAACGCCGACGGAACGGCCTTCGTGGACGCCAACGGCAACGATATTCCCTACGGATCGGCAACCGTCGTCGATGGAAATACGGCGGTATCCTTTTTCGACAACCCCTACCCCGGAAAAACCTATAACGCATTCGACGAATTCTTCGACCCCGGCAATACATGGACCAATTCCATTGCCATACGCCGCAATGGAGAAGCCACCAATTTCCTGTTTTCCTTTGCGAATTTGCGAGAAGAAGGCATTATCGCCGGCCAAAAAGGCTACCATCGCAAAAGCGTGCGGTTTAATCTGGATCATCGCATGAAACGCAACGTGTCTTCTTCCTTTTCAGGCTTTTATGCAACGTCTACCCGCGACGCGCCGAACAATGTGGGCATCAATCCATTTTTCAGCATCATGTTTACGAGTCCTGCGGTGCGCCTTGCGGAGCGAGACGAAAAAGGCGAACTCAAAGTACGCGCCGATCCCTTGTCGATCGAAAACAACCCGCTCTACGTACTCGAAAATATCGAGCAATATCAAAAGCGGGCGCGCGCCTACGGCAATGTCCGAAACAGCTGGAAGCCCATACCCTGGTTCGACGTCGAAACGAATATAAGTTTTGACCGCTCGGACCGCGAGGGCTTTGAATTTTACGACAAGGGGTATCAGGAAATCGACAGCAATAGTAGAGGGGCGGGAGAAATAAATCGGAACAACGCCGTATCCTCGGCCCTGAATACCGACGTCACGGCGTCTTTCCGAAAGCAATTCGACCGCCTGGTCGCCCGAACCCAGTTTCGCTGGGCGACGGAAACCTTCCGCGAACGGACAGATTTCGTCAGCGCGCGCGGATTGGCGGCCACGGGCATTTCAGACCTTTCCAATGTCAACACCGACGACAAGCGCATTGGCTCCAGCAGCGCAACGATCCGTTCCGAGGGTTTTTACGCCATAGCGGGAGCAGACTATGCCGACCGCTACATTATGGACGCCCTGGTCCGGCGAGACGGAAGTTCGCTTTTCGGCGCAGAAGAACGGTGGCAAACCTATTTCCGCGTCAGCGGAGCCTACCGCCTGTCCGAAGAGGCCTGGTGGCCCGCCGGCAAAGCGCTTCCGGAATTCAAGGTGCGCGCTTCGTACGGGACCGCCGGCGCGCGACCCTGTTTTCAGTGCCAGTACGAAACATTTTCTCTCGCGAGCGGCCAGTTGACGAAATCCACGCTCGGCAATAGCCTGCTAAAACCCGAATTGCAAAAAGAACGGGAAGCGGGGATGGAATTTTCTGTCTGGAATAAGGCGTTTCTGGAATTGGTCTACGCGCATTCCAGGGTAGAAGATCAGTTGTTGCTCGTTCCCTTGTCTGCGGCAAGGGGATATTCGGGACAATGGCGCAACGCAGGCGCCCTCGAATCCAATACGATAGAGGCCTCCCTCCGTATGTCGTTGTTCCGAAATGCTTCCAGCAGCCTGGATATAGGCGTCGTTTTCGATCGCACCCGGCAGCGAATCACCGAGTTCGAGCCGCCGGCGTTCCGGGGCGGCCCCAAGAACGCTTTCTATATCCGCGAGGGAGAGCGACTGGGCGCCCTGTACGGGGACAAGTTCCTGACGAACCTGGACGAATTGCCCGCAAGCGTCGCGCAAGATCAGTTTCAGGTCAACGACGAGGGCTACGTGGTATGGGTCGGCGCGGAAAATACCTGGATGGACGGCGTAACCGGAAACCTTTGGGGGACCAAAAGCGAAACCATGACCACGCCCTGCGGGCAAAAAACCTATGCGTGGGGCATGCCCATTCTGTTCGAAAACGAGGAATGCACCGCCTTCGCGCGCATCGGCAATACGCTTCCCGACTTCAATCTCGGACTGAACGCCACCATGCGATGGCGAGGCCTCACCGCGTATATGCTCTGGAGCGCGCAGATAGGCGGCGACATCTACAACGCGACCGCCCAATGGGCGCACCGGGATGATCGGCACCAGGATCAGGACCAGGCGGGCAAATCCGACGCGCGCAAGAAAACCGCGAACTACATGCAGGCGCTCTACCACGCGAACGGAACGAACAATCACTTCGTCGAGCCCGGCGACTACCTGAAATTGCGCGAATTCACAGTGGAATATGCCCTCGACAAACAACAACTCGCGCGCATGTTCGGAAGCGCCTTCGGGCTATATCGCCTGCGCCTCGGAGTAACCGGACGCAACCTGTTCACGTTTACAAACTATTCGGGATTCGATCCCGAAACCGGCCGCACCAGCAGCAACGCTACGGTTGGCGGCGACGCCTCGTTGTTTCGCGTAGACCAGTTCCGCTACCCGAACTTCCGAACGGTCTCCGGCAGAATTATCCTTGATTTTTAATGCGCGACGGATGCGACATGAATACAATGCGCAACATATGTTTCCCTGCGACGATCGCCCTGCTGGCCTGCCTGTGGGCGGGATGCGCAGACCTGACGGTCGAGAACGACAACAGCCCGGACAACAGCCAGGTGCTGGCCGACCCGAACGATGTGGTCAACCTTGTCGGGAGTTCGTTTCTCGACTTTTGGCAAGCCAATATAGGGGGCAACGGCCAACTGCCCCTCTCGGCCATCGCAGACGAATTGTCCTACTCGTGGGCCAATTTCGCCGGGCGGCATCTCTCGTCGGAACCCCGCGTCGCGTTCGACAACAGCCCGACTTTTCCGTACGCCGAAGCCATGAAAGGGCCGTGGGACAATAACTATCTGGCTATTTCGAACACGTCGGACGCATTGGCCATCATCGACGAGGACGAATCGGCATTCGAAGACGCAGCCAAACTCAAGGCGTTCGCGCTGTTCGTGCAAGGGTTGTGTCATGGCTACATTGCCCTGCGCTACGATCAGGGCTTTACGATAGACGAACAGTCGGACCTGGCCAGCCTGACGTTGAAACCCTATCCGGAAGTCATGGCTTTCGCGTTGCAAAAACTGGAAGCCTCGATCGCGATAGCAAACGAGCATGCGTTCTCCATTCCCGCCGGAGACGATTGGATATTTGGCCTTACGGTCACCAATGAAGACCTGGCCCGGCTCGCCCATTCCTTCATGGCGCGGTTTATCGCCTCTGCCGCTCGCTGGCCCGACGAGCGGGCGAACGCCGACTGGACCGCGGTAATCCGGCACGCCGAACAGGGCATTACGGAGGACTGGGCGCCCATAGGAAACGACTCCGGCGCGCCCGAATGGGATCCTGTAAAGGCGTGGGGACAAGACGGACGCTCCTGGTCGCGCGCGGATTACCATACGATCGGTCCCGCCGACGCCTCGGGGGGATTCCAGCGTTGGCTCGATACGCCGGTCGGCGACCGCAACGTGTTCGACATTTATACTTCGGACCGGCGCATCGTGGGGCCGGAAGACGGAATGGAAACCATTGTGGCGGGCGACCACCGGGAGGAGGCCGGCGCGCATCCCGCAGGCACGGTACTGACCTACCCCCGCAATAGCGGAACCGACTTCGAATACTGGGGCATTCCGGGACCCTTTCCAGCCGCCCGAGGCACGTATCACTATTCGTCTCATACCCACAAACGCTATCGCGCCTACCTGAAGGACGGCAACAACGGCCCCATGGTGCAATTCAAGGTAACGGAGCTGGACATGCTTGTTGCGGAAGGATTGTTGCGAACCGGGGGAAGCGCCGCCCGCGTAGCCGAACTCGTCAATAAAACGCGCGTGGCGCGGGGGCAAATGAACCCTGCTTCCGCTTCGGACCCCCTCGGCAGTCCCGACGACGCGCAGAGTCCGGCGGACGCCGCCAGCTTGTGGGCAAAACTCAAACACGAAAAAAATATAGAATGCTACCTGGCGGCCGCCGGCAGAGCGTACTTCGACAAGCGCGGCTGGGGAGACCTGACGCCCGGAACGCCCGTACATTTCGCCGTGCCGGGCGGCGAACTGGAAGTGCTCGAAATGCCTGTGTACACCCTCGGAGGCGTAGGCGGCCAGGACGCCTCCAAATAACGAAACCTAAATAAGTAAGGATACTCTCGATAATCTCATCGAATCAAGGGCGCGAAACGGTGAGCAGGTTCGTTCCCGGCTCGATAGTCCGCACCGTTTCCGCGCCGTCCGCCCAGCGCACCCACGCCTCTCCGGCCTTTCCGGCAGAGCCGGACCCCATCGTCAGCGTCGTCGAGGACTGGCCCAGGCGGCCCGATCCCGCCGATACGAGCCGGGTCGGCCCCCAATCCCCTTCTCCATGTCGAATCCGCGCAACCGCGCCGATGGCGGGCCTGCCCGATTCGAGCAAACGAAGGCGCAAGCCCGGCGCTGCCCGCCTGTTCCGAAAAAGCCTGGCGGGCGCCCCGTTTTGCGTAACCAGCAGGTCCAGCCGCCCGTCCCGGTCGTAATCGCCCGCCGCTACGGCCCGCTGTTCTCCGTATACCCTGACCCCGGATGCCGCGCCGCCGACGGGCGTAAACCCGCCGTTCCCGTCCCCGCGCAGCCAAAGCCCCCGCCCCGCATCGAGGCGAGGCTGGTCTGCAGGCAAGGCGGACAGGTTCTGGCCAATAAAAAGGTCCTCGTTGCCGTCGCCGTCCAGGTCGCCAACCGCTACGCCGAACCCGGCTGTCCGCTGCGCCTCGGCGGGAAGCGGATGCGCTTCAAAACCGGATTCCTTGTTCAGAAACACCGTGGAGGCAAGCCATGTCGCGCGCTTGCGCCCCCCTCGACGCAGGCGGGGGCCAATCGCTTCGTCTACCGTAGAAACCGCATACTGGGCAAACGTCCGCATGCGGCGGCGGACCAGCGGCAATCCGGCGGAAAACGCGACCAGCTGGCGCATCGGAGCGTAGCCGCCCAGCGCCTCCTCATAGCGCGCTTCCACCATATCCATCCGGTTGTCCAGATCGTAATCTCCATAGTACAGCCGGACGTCGCGCCCGTCCCGTTCCGGGCGGCCATACGGCGTATTCCATCCCCGGTTCGTCGCGACAATATCCAGGCGCCCGTCTCCATCGAAATCCCCCAGCGCGACGCCTTGCCACCATCCTTCGTAGCGATCCAGCCCCCAGGAAGCCGTGACCTCTTCGAACGCGCCCTTCCCCAGTCCGCGAAAGACCCGTACGGGACCCCATTCGGTCGCCAGGATCGCATCCTGATTGCCGTCCGCGTCGAGATCGCCGAGCGCCGCGGCGGCGACAAGGCCAGGACGGTCGAAAACCTGCGATCGTTCGTCGTACGCAAAGCGACCGCCTTCATTCCAGTACGCCAGGGACGGAGCGGCTTCGGGATACCGCCCGGGAACATGCCGGCCTGCGGCGAAAATATCCAGATCGCCATCGCCGTCCAGGTCGCCGAGGGCCAGCGCCCCCACGCTCGACGCGCCGAAAGGAAGGCGCTGCATGCGCTCGAAAGCGCCGTCCGGGCGTACCCGATAGATATCGACGACGGAAGCGGCGGACGGACCCGCTTCGTAACCCGATACGCCCACCGCCACGAGGGCCCCTTCCCCGGCGCGCTCCAGAACAACCAACCCGGTTTGATCCCCGAACGCCGCCTCGCCGACGGGCTTCGGGGGGTCCAGGCGTCCCGCTCCGGCGTTGCGAAACCACGTCATGCGCCCGCCTCGCCCGCTCCCAACCAGCAGGTCGTCGTCGCCGTCCCCGTCCAGGTCCGCCCACGCCGCGGCGGGCCCCTCGCGGCTCAGTTTCCATGGCAAAAGGGGTTGCAGGCGAAAATCGTCGAACGAAGGCGCGCGATGCATATGCGCAAGAGGGATTTCTTCGAAATGCGGGTCGGGGGCGGGACGCTGCTGCTTGGGCGGCAGCCGGGCGGCGGCCGATTCGAACAGTTCGTAATGCCGGTTCGCTTGCGCGCCTTCGATCCGCGAATACCGCCCGCTGCGCCACAGTACTTCAATGCGCAGCCCCTCCCCATTGCCCGCGGCGAACGAAACCAGCGCCTCGCTGGAAGAAAGGTATTGTCCCCCGGCAATGATTTCTTTCTCCTGCGTCGGCAGCCCGCCGCCCGAAAGGCGCACGTTCGCGCCGACGCCCCTGGTGTTCGGAGCCAACCCCCGCAGGCTCACCGCCACGCGGGCGACCGACGAACGGTTGCGAAACAGGGCGGCGGGGCGATCAAGGCGGGCGATCGCGACATCCAGGTCTCCGTCCCGGTCCAGGTCGCCCAACGCCAGGCCGTGCGACACGTCGGCTTCCCGCCCCAGCCCCCAGCCGTCGTCCACGGCCTCGAAGGTCCCATCTCCCCGATTGCGAAACGCCATGTTTTTCAGATCGAGCGGAGGAAACAGCCGTACTTCCTCGCGCCACGCCGCCCCCGAAGGCGCAGCAGCCGTCTCCATGCGCGCGTCGGCGTCCATCGCATCGTAGGCATGGCCCGTCGCCAGCAGCAAATCCTCCCAGCCGTCCAGGTCCACGTCCAGAAAAGCGCTGCCCCAGGTCCATTCGGAAGCATGCACCCCGGCCATATGCGCAACCTCGGCGAACGTACCGTCCCCCCGACCAAGAAAAAGCGTGTTCTGCATCTCCTGCGGACGGCCCTCCCTGTTCCCCGGAGCGGGCAATGCGAAAGCGTGTACGCCGGACTGCTGCCGTTGCCGTCGCCGATGGTCGCGGCTAAGCATATCTGCCTGAAAAATATCCATATGGCCATCCCGGTCGATATCCGAAATAGCCACGGACATCGTGGACTGGCTCGTCTTGCGGAAAGCCTGCCAGGGCGCCGCACGGAACGTCCCCTTCCCGTCGCCGAACCAGAAATGGTCCGGACTCTCGAAATCGTTGCATACCAGCAAGTCCGGCGCCCCGTCCCCATTAATATCCTGAAACCGCGCCGTAAGGGCCCAGTCGCGCGGCGCCTCCTGCAACGGCTTGCCTTCTTCGTCCAGAAAAGCCCCCTCCGTAAACGCCTGGGGGACGAAACGCCCGGTTCCATCGTTGAGATAGTAGCCGTCCGCCTCGCCGATTTCGAAACGCATCACGCGATTCCCCTGCCTGCGAAGCACGTAATGCGGCGCGAACGGGGCGCGAACGCGATAGGCGTCGCCCGCCTGCTCCACCACGCGGTCGAATGCGCGTTCCTGCGGCGAATACATATCCCGCACGGTCCGGGCCTTGTAATTGCCGACGTACAAATCGAGGTCGCCGTCGCCGTCCGTATCCGCCAGCGCCATCGTCGCGCTGCCGCGGGGGGCAAGCGCGCCAAACGCATCGGGGACTTCCTCGAAACGGCCTTGACCGTCATTCAAAAATACGGCGTTGGGGCCGCCCGTGGCCGTAACCAGGATGTCCAGATCGCCGTCCCCGTCTATGTCCGCCATCGCGGCGCCGGTCGAAAACCGATCCGCCGCGCCGACGCCTGCGCGCTCCGTAACGTCTTCGAACCGCCACCCGCCCAGATTCCGATACAGCGCATTCGGAGCGCCAAGGCGCGTCAGATAGATATCCGGCCATTCGTCCCCGTCCACGTCCCCTATGGCCACGCCGGACCCGTTCAGGTAGTGCCTATTCTCCAGAAAAAGCGTCTCCCCGACCACGTTGGCGGCGTCTACTCCGGTGCGCCGCGCCTGTGCCTGCGCAAACCCGCCCCCCGCCTCCCTGGAAACAGACAAAGCCCGCCACCGGTGATTCGATTCTTCATGCCAAGGGCCCGAGGAATCGGCGCGACATCCCGAAAAACACAGGAGCGCCGCAAGAGACAAACAGAATAAAGACCGATTCATGCGGCGGCGGACGGCAGAATATGGCAGAAACAGAAGGATTCGGAACTCATGAAGATCGGAAATACGGACGGAATGCATAGTACGGATTCGGGGGAAGACGTAAAAAAACATCTTGATTTTCTCGTTTTTTCGTCGTACCATATTGCCGTTCCCGGTGCTTCCCCGCACCAGTACGCGACATCATGCGGAACGCCCGTCCGGGAAGCCGGATAGGCGAAACCGTCAAGAATTTACGAAGTCCCCGTTATGCCACCCCAAACGCTTCCCAAGCCCACGCAGGGCGAGGAACCGCGCTGGCCGGACATTCCCGATTGGAACACGCCCGCCCCTGAAGCGCGTACAAGAAAGACAGAAAGTCCCGAAAACAGTATGTTTGATACGCTCAAAATATCCAAAGACCTGGAAGCGGCGGGCGTTGAACGCAAGCAAGCCGAGGCGCACACCAACGCGATTGCCTCCATTGTTACCGATATGCCAACGAAGGCGGACATTGAGGTTATGCAGGTTGGCATAGAGACGTTAAGGGATACCGTAAAAGACTATAAAGACAGTACAGGCAGGCATTTATCGCTCATTACGACCCTGATTATTTTAATTCTTGCTTCCATTCTTGGCTATGCGTTCGGCTTGCTTCCTGCGGATCGGCAAAATACGCCCGCGCCTGCGGTGCAGTATGTGCCTGCGCCCGCGGCCGATCCGCCCGCACCTCTTCCTGTCGATGCGGAGTAAGCCTCCCATGCCCGCTCCCTCTCGCGGCGTAAATACTGGAAAAGGGAATTTATATACTGTACGGGGCCCGCTGCGCTACGGCGAAAACGTGAAGCGGATTACGGCGAACAAGAGGCCCGTATAAACGAAGCCTGCCCCGATTATCCAGCGCGCAAGGCGAACTTCACTGCCGTTGTTGCGCCTGTCGGGGTAACCGGGGCGGTATGCAAGGCGCGTATTTCGTCGCCCAAGGCGCTTATATCGTCTCGCAATTCCTTGATATCCTCTCTGACTTCTGTGCGCAAGGTCTGAATTTCCCCGCTTACGTCCCGCATATCCTCCCGGAGCGAATTGTGCAACATAACCGTAACGGTAATAACGCCTGTTAGCATTACCGCTGCGCTAATCATTGCCGTTATAGCTGCCCAATTCCAATCTTTCATGATTCCGGGTTTTTTTGAATGCCTTGCGCGGCGTTCCGTGTCTGTTTCGTACGGTGGCTACCGTGCGCCGCCGTACTGCGGGGCTACTTTTCGAGGTCTGGCGCGTCTTCTTCGTGCGCCCGCCTGGTTTCCCGAACGGGTGTTCCGCACGATGTCGCGTACTGATGCGGCGAGGCGCCAGGAATACCAATATTGTACGGCGAAAAAACGAAAAAGTTAATCTTTTTACGTAAAAAAGGTCGGCGTACCGTAGCCGCGCCCTCTCCTCGGATACGCTGACCAAACCCCTTCGCCCGCCGCGTCGCGCCCGCCCCTCCACCCCGCCACGCGCGCCTCGTTGCAATCCGCAGAAACCACTGCGGATTCGGCGCGTTGTGGACGTGACGCGCCCTTCGGGAGGCTGCGAGGCGCGCGCCGGCTGCGTCATTTCTCATTATATTATTGCGGGGCCGCCACGCTGCCCGCTTCGTCATTCCCTGCCAACGCCCGCCTCGCAAGCCTCACCGCTTCGTGGACTTAATCACCGTACCCCTTGCGTAACCTCCATCTCGAACGGCTGGAATCCGAAGCCATCTACATCATGCGAGAGACGGCTGCGCAATTCGAGCGGCCTTGCTTGATGTTTTCCGGCGGGAAGGATTCGCTCGTCATGGTGCGCCTGGCCCGGAAGGCGTTCTGGCCCGCGCCCATTCCGTTTCCCCTCTTGCATGTAGACACCGGGCACAATTTCCCGGAAACGATCGCGCTGCGGGACCGCCTGACCCGGGAAATCGGGGCGCGGTTGATTGTCCGAACCGTCCAGGATTCCATAGACCAGGGGCGGGTCAAGGAAGAAGAGGGGCCGAACGCAAGCCGCAACCTGCTGCAAATCACGACGCTGCTCGACGCCCTTGGCGAACTCAAGACAGACGCCGCGCTGGGCGGGGCGCGCCGCGACGAGGAAAAGGCCCGCGCCAAGGAGCGGTTCTTCTCGCACCGGGATCGTTTCGGGCAATGGGATCCCAAGAACCAGCGCCCGGAATTGTGGCATATTTTCAATGGACGGAAACGCCCCGGCGAGCATTTTCGCATTTTCCCGTTAAGCAACTGGACGGAACTGGACGTATGGGAATATATTCTCATGCAGGACATCGAAATTCCCTCCATCTACTTCGCCCATGAACGCGAGATCGTGGAACGAGACGGCGTGTTGCTTGCAAAATGCGATTACGTCTCGTTGGCGAACGGCGAAGCGTGGACGCGCGAAACGGTCCGGTTCCGAACCGTAGGAGACATGACCTGCACCGGCGCCATCCGGTCCCCCGCCGCCACGCTGGAAGAAATCATCGAAGAAGTGGCCTCGGCCCGCGTCACCGAGCGCGGCGCCCGCGCCGACGACCTGCGCTCGGAAGCCGCCATGGAGGACCGCAAAAGACAAGGGTATTTTTAACGATAATCTGATCCAAACCGCTGCGCGCGGCGCGGCGCCCTTCGATGGATATACTCCGCTTCACCACGGCAGGCCACGTAGACGACGGCAAATCGACGCTGATCGGCCGCCTGCTCTACGACTCGAAAGCCATCCACCAGGATCAATACCAGTCTATCGAGCGCGCCAGCCTCGGACAAGGCGACGGCGCCGTCAATCTGGCCTTGGTCACGGACGGGCTGCGCGCGGAACGCGAACAGGGCATCACCATCGACGTCGCCTACCGCTATTTTTCCACCTCGCGGCGCAAGTTTATCATTGCCGATACGCCGGGGCACATCCAGTATACGCGCAATATGGTGACCGGGGCGTCGACCGCCGAACTGGCTATTATTCTGATCGACGCGCGCAACGGCGTACTACAACAATCGAGGCGGCACGGATTCATCGCTTCGTTGCTTCAGATTCCCCATGTCCTCGTGGCGATCAACAAGATGGACCTTGTCGATTATTCCGAAGAAGCCTACCGGAACATCGTCGGCGACTATCGGGAATTCGTGGAGCGGCTGGATATAGACGACGTCGTTTTCATTCCCATTTCCGCCCTGAAAGGGGACAACGTCGTCGAGCCGAGCAAACGAATGGACTGGTACCGCGGGCCGACGATCCTGCACCATCTGGAAACCGTCAAGGTAGGCGCGGGACGCAACGTGGTCGATTTTCGCTTTCCGGTGCAATACGTAATACGACCGGGCCAACGTTTTCGCGGCTACGCGGGCCGCGTGGCCTCGGGATCCATTGCTCCGGGCGAAGACATCGTGGCGCTGCCGTCCGGGAAGGAAAGCCGCATACGCTCCATCGTGTGCATGGAGCAAGACGTTCAGCGGGCCCGCGCAGGGGATTCGGTCGTGATTACGGTGGAGGACAACATCGATATCGGCCGGGGCGACATGATTGTCCGCCGACGCAACAAGCCCCTGGTGACGCGCAGCATCGACGCCGATATATGCTGGATGAGCGAGGAGCCGATGAATACGAACCGCCGCTGGATTCTCCAGCATACCACCCGCAACGTGCAGGCGGCGGTCGGGAACGTGATTTATCGCATGAATATCGACACGCTGCATCGCGAAACGGCGGACGCCCTCGGCCTGAACGACATCGGACGCATTGAATTCGAACTGGCGGACCCGCTTTTCGTGGACGCCTACCGGGTCAACCGGGAAACCGGAAGCTTCATCCTGATCGACCCGGACGCCAACAACACCGTGGCCGCCGGCATGATTCGCGGCGCGGCGCAACACGTTCCGCCGGTCGGGCGAACGCCCGCCATGGAGCGCCTCGTTTCGCCCGGCGTCGTATGGGACGAATTGTTCATTGCGCGCGAGGCCCGCGAACGGCGGCAGGGGCACCAGGCCGCCGTACTCTGGATGACGGGGCTGTCCGGCTCGGGCAAATCGACCATCGCCCGGGCCCTCGAAAAACGCCTTTTCGAGCAAGGCGTCCGCACCATGTCCATCGACGGCGACTACGTCCGTCACGGCTTGTGCGGCGACCTGAGTTTCTCCGAGGCGGATCGGGCCGAAAACATTCGCCGCGTCGGCGAAACGGCGCGGCTGTGTTTCGAACAAGGCAACATTACCATTTGCGCGCTCGTTTCGCCCCGCCGCCGGGATCGCGCATACCCCCGGCACGTCATCCCGGAAGGTCGCTTCTTCGAGGTGCATGTGGATTGCGACCTGGAAACGTGCAAGCGGCGCGATCCGAAAGGACTGTACAAAAAAGCCCTCGACAACGAGATTCGCGATTTTACGGGCATTTCGGCGCCGTACGAGCCGCCGGAATACCCGGAGCTCCGGCTTCAGACCGACGCCTTGTCTGTCCAGGAATGCGTGGACCGGGTCGTCGCCATGCTTGCGGCGCAAGGCATTATTCCATCCACCGCGTAGCGATCCACGCAGGGCGCAGCCCCGGATTCAACGCGGCGCCGCTGTCCTGCTCCCTCCGCCAACCCTCCAGACGCCGATGCCCTGGCAAGCCTGGTTTACCCTCGGAACCGTGCTGTGCATGATCGTCGCGCTCGTGCGGGAATGGGCGCGGGTGGACGTAACCATTCTGTCGGCGCTGGGCATTCTGCTCATCGCAGGCGTGCTCCATCCCGTAGAGGCGTTTTCGGGGGTCGCATGGGAAACCGTCATTACGATCGCTTCCCTGTACGTAGTGGCCGCCGGCATTCATCAAACAGGCATGCTCGTCTGGATAGACCGATGGATGGCCTACCCGGGCAGCGGCGTAACCTCGCTTCTTTTGCGCGTCCTGCCGCCGGCGGCCATCTTGTCCGCCGGCCTGAACAACACCCCCGTGGTGGCCATGCTTATACCCCGGATGCAGGCGATAGCCCGAAAAACCGGCGTCGCGGCGTCGAAACTCCTCATGCCGCTTTCGTTCGCAGCCATCGCAGGCGGCATGATCACGCTGGTCGGCACCTCGACGAACATTATCGCCTCGGGCCTTATTCGGGAAGCCGGCATGCAGGAATTCGGGCTGTTCGAATTTGCCTGGATCGGCTTGCCGGCAGCCGCCTTGGCGGTTTTGTACCTGTCGCTTGCGGGACACCGGCTCATGCCAGACACAACCCCTGGCGAGCGGGACAAAACCGACACGCTGGACTACCGATTCCGGTTGCGCGTCCCGCACGGCTCGCCCCTCGCAGGCATGTCTATTCAAAAAGCGAATCTGCGGTCGCTGGGCGACGCGTACCTCGTCTACATTCGTCGCGATCAGCGCGTGATCGGGCCGGTCGCGCCGGAAGAAATCCTTCGGGAAGCCGACGTCCTTACCTTTATCGGGCGCATGGACGCGAGAGAACGCCTCTGCGAGCAGACCGGTTTTACCATAAACCCCGACGATGCGGGAACGCATAGCCGGGAAACGGAGCCGCCGCTTTTTCAGGCCGTGGTTTCGACCAATTCGATGCTGGCCGGAAAAACGCTGAAAGAAGTCAACTTCCGGGAAAAATACGAAGGGGTGGTCCTGGCCATTCATCGCCGCAGCGAGTCGATCCGCGGCGCGCTCGGCAATGTTCCGCTCAAGCCAGGCGACCTCCTTGTCATGGACGCCAAAAAAGGATTCGACCAGCGCTGGCGCCAAAGCCAGGAAGATTTTTACCTCGTTACGCAAGAAATCCGGGAGCCAAAGCGCATTACCCGAAAAACGGGGGCGCTCCTCGGCATCCTCGGCTTGTTGATCCTGTTCCACATCGTTGGCCTGCTGCCCCTTGCCGCAGCCGCCTTCGCCGGGGCGCTGGGCACGATTCTGATGGGCTTTTTACGCGGGCCCGCCTTGCGCCAGTCGGTCGATATAACCGTGGTCCTGACCATTACCGGCGCGCTCGGCATAGGCCACGCGGTCCAGGTAAGCGGGCTGGCGACAGGGCTGGGCCATGCGATCGCCACCATCTTGCCGGGCCAGCACCCGATTGCGGCGCTGCTTTTCCTGTACCTCGGCACGATGATCGTCACGGAAATCATTACGAACAGCGCCGCCGTCGTCATCATGATTCCCGTAGCCCTGGCGACCGCCATCGATATCGGCCTGGAGCCCCGCGCCGTAGCCATGACCGTGACCATCGCGTCCTCCGCCAGTTTCCTCTCCCCGCTCGGCTACCAAACGAACCTGATGGTGATGGGCGCCGGAGGATACCGTTTCAGGGATTATTTCCGGGCCGGCCTGCCGGTCAGCATCGGCGTTATGGCCATCACCCTCTTCGGCGTATACATGAAATGGCTCTGACGGCCCGCAGGCTACGCAACCCGGTACGGAATACGCCGGGCGCCCTCGAGTACGGCCCGCACCGCTTCGGCGCACATTTCCGCCATCTTCAGGCGCGTGGCGCGCGTGGCGCTGCCAAGGTGCGGCGCCAGCACGACATTGTCGAGGTCAAGCAATCCCGGATGCACCGCCGGTTCCCGCTCGAAAACGTCCAGGCCCGCCGCGCGAATCGTACGGTTGCGCAGCGCCTGGGCAAGCGCTTCCTCGTCCACCACGGCGCCGCGCGCCGTATTGATCAGAATGGCCGAGGGCTTCATGCGCGCAAACGCCTCGCGCCCGATAAGGCCGCGACTGGACGCATTCAGATTGCAATGCAAGGAAATCACGTCGCTTGTCTCCAGCAGCGCGTCAAGCGAAACGAACCGGGCGCCCAGTTTCTGCTCTACGGACGGATTGGCGCGGGACCGGTTGCAATAGCATACGCGCATCCCGAACCCGATAGCCCGCCGCGCCATGGCGGCGCCTATCCTGCCGAGCCCCACGATCCCTATCGCGCCGCCGTTCAGTTCGGCGCCCAGCATAAGGTCCGCTTCCCACCTCGCAAATTTCCCGTCGCGCACATACCGATCCGCCGGGACGATCTGCCGGGCCGCCGCCAGGAGCAACGCAAACGCCATGTCTGCGGTGGCCTCCGTAAGTACGCCCGGCGTGTTCGTCACCACGACGCCCCGCGCCCGCGCCGCCGCCACGTCGATGTTGTCGTACCCCACCGCATACTGCGCAACCACCTTCACGTCGGGACAAGCGCGCAGCACCCGGTCGGTAACCGGGTCCGACAAGAGGGTGATCAGGGCGTCGGCCCCTTGCGCAATATCGATCAGCTGATCCTCGTCCGGCGCTCCGGGAGCAAAACGATGCTGGAGGACCTCGTAGCCATCCAGCGGAAACAGCCCTTCGAGGGGCAACGGGCGCGTTGCGACGATACGCATGGTTCGCAAAAGAATCGGGGAAATAACAGGCACAAGAAAAACAAACGCGGACAAAAAATACAATTACGGCGGCTCTTGCGCAGCGGAAAGCGCATTTTTTGGCGCGCGGCGGGCGCGGCGCGGATACGTTGGGGAAACCGGCAAGGGAAGAGCGGGGTATTGAGGGGCTTGATTATGGCTTCAGGCGATTCCGGGCGGCAACGCCCCTGATAATGAAAATCCTGTTCATCGTACAGGGGGAAGGACGCGGGCATCTCACCCAGGCGCTGGCCCTGCAAACCATGCTGCGCAAAGCCGGGCACGAACTGGTCGGCGTACTTGCCGGAAAGGTAAGCAATCGGGAAATTCCCGCCGTATTCGCCCAGCGGCTTCAGGCTCCGATCCAGCGGTTCAGTTCCCCGGGGTTCAGCATTGGCAAGGAGCAGCGCGCAATCCATTCGCTGGACACGCTCGTCGAAAACGTCGGGCGCATCCCTGCCTTTCGGCGCAGCCTGCAACGGATCCATCAGACGCTCGAAGACGCGCAGCCAGACCTGGCGCTCGCCTTCTACGAACCGATGGCGGGCGTGTACCAGGCGCTCTATCGCCCGGACGTCCCCTTTGTCGCGGTCGGCCATCAGTACATGTTCGAGCATCCGATTTACGACTTTGCGCCGGGGCGGGCCGTGGACCGATCGGCCATGCGGCTCTTCACGCGCCTGACGGGTTTCCGGGCCACATGGAAACTCGCGCTCTCCCTGTACCCGGCGAAGGACCTTCCGGGCGCCCGCCTCTCCGTGATTCCCCCGCTGTTGCGCGAAGAAGCCCTGCGCCTGCCCGCCACGGTTTCCGACGACCGGTTTTTCCTGATCTATCTTCTGAATCGCGGCTACGCGGAGCAGGTGATCGCATGGAACGAAAAACACCCGGCGCAGCGCCTGGAATGCTTTTGGGACAATCCGGAAGCCGACGAAGTCGTGCAGCACAGCGACACGCTGCGCTTCAACCAGTTGCACGACACCCGATTTCTCGAATTGATGAGCCAGTGCGCGGGCCTGGTGTGCACCGCCGGATTCGAATCGGTTTCCGAAGCGCTCTTCCTCGGAAAACCGATCTTGGCCGTTCCGGTGGAGGGACACTACGAACAACTGTGCAATGCGTACGAAGTAGAAAAACTGGGGTGCGGGGTCCGCAGCGAACAATTCGACATGAACCTCCTGACGCAATTCGTAGCCCGGTACGACCCGGCGCAAAACGACTTTCGAGCCTGGGCGCTCGAAGCGGAAGCGCGCGCCCTCCCTGTTATCGAGGCCGTAGGGGCAGGGCGCCTTCCCCCGACGGGCGGGTAGAGTCAGGGCCCGTCCGGGAGCGCCGACCCGATCTCTGCGTGATCGCCGATGTTCACCCTGCGCGCGCCCGGATGCACCTGGGCGTGGCTGCCGATCAGCGAATCGGCCAGTACCGCGCCATGCACGACAGCCCCGGAAAAAACAATGGACCGCTCCAGCACGGCGCGGCGTACGTCGGCGCCCGCCTCGATAGAAACGTACGGCCCCACGACCGAATCCGCGACGCGCGCCCCCGGCCCGACGTAGACCGGCGGAACGACGATGCTGTTTTCCACCTCGCCCAGGCAAGCGTCGGCGTCTTCTTTCTCCAGAAGCCGCCGGGTCGTTTCCATGAGGGCGGGAATGGTGCCGCAATCAAGCCATTCCGAAACGGGCGCGGTCGTAAACGCGTCGCCGCGCTTGATCATGCGGTCGAACGCGTCGGTGAGCTGAAATTCCCCGCCCTTCCCCCGCAGGTCGTCGGCGATAATCCCCTCGATGGCGCCCCGGAGTTCCCCCAGCTCGCGAACGTAATAAATGCCGACCAGGGCTTCCGTAGAAATGGGTTCGGACGGTTTTTCGACCAGTTCCACGACCCGGTCTCCCTCCCGCACCGCAACCCCGAACCGGCTGGGGTCCTCGATATGCTTCACCATGGCGACCACGTCGGCGCCCTGGAAATCCAGCCCCGCCTCCATATCGAACACCGTATCCGCAAAAGCCACGACGCCGGGGCCTTGCAGGTAGTCCCGGGCCGCGTCTACGGCATGGGCCGTGCCCTGCGCCGTTTGCTGTACCGCGAACCGGGGGCGCATGGCGTGCCGGGCGCATATTTCCCGCAGCATGTCATACGCATTTTCGCCAAAATCCGGGCCCAGCACGAAAACGCCTTCCTCCAGAGGCGCAGGCAATACGCGCTGAAACGTATCCACGATCCGCTCCACCATGCTGCGTCCCCGGACGGGCAGCAGGGGCTTGGGCGTAACATGGGAATGGGGCCGAACGCGCGTACCGCGACCAGCCATGGGAATGACAAGTTTCATAAATCCGATTCGCTACAGGGCGCGCCGACGAGGCGACGAATGCGCGCATAATACAGATTTCAGGGGATACGGTTCTTGTAAAATCGCCAGAGCGCGGCGCCGTTTTCCAGAAAAACCCGGCTGAACCTTCGCTGCGCTTGCACGATGCACAGGCTCCCGCTTCCTCGCGCAAAATCTCTTCTATGCATATTTTGCATAGATCAGCCCCATTCTATGCAATTATTGCATAATACGCCCCATTTCTGTGCGATTACAGTCGCAAACCGGCTTGCCTTTATGCATTTTTTGCATAAAAACCCTCGACACTATGCAATAATTGCATACAGGCCCTTTTTGAATGCGCTGACTAAGGATACAAAAATCAAGCGCTGTGTGGAATGCAATGACGGGGCGCCTGTCCCCCTGCTCGCAAGACAAGGCGCCGGACGGTAATCAGCGCATCCTTGCAAGCGTTTACCCTCCGGGGTCTGGGGTGCGCCTTTGCACGAATACATAAGGGTACGACAGACGATAAGCTGGCATGCTTATTCAGGGCCCGATGTTTCGTGCAAAGGCGCACCCCAGACCCCGCAACCGCTTCTCCTGACGAAACGGGAGGAGGGGGCATTCCCCGCAGTCCGTTGGAGAAGCGGTTACTTCAATAGCGCCATCGTCTTGACGGCGGTTTGTTCTTCGGTCCGAAGGACATAGAGATACGTCCCGCTGGCGAGGTTCGACGCGTCGAACGGAACGCGGTAGCGCGCCGCCGGGCGGACGCCGTCCACGAGGACCTGCACTTCCTGGCCGAGCAGATCGTACACCGCGAGGGTGACGTGCTGCGTCCTGTCCAGCGCGAACGCGATGGTCGTCGTCGGATTGAACGGGTTCGGATAATTCTGCTCCAGGGCGAAGGCGGTCGGTATTTCGCCGCCCGCCGATTCTATCGACGTTACGCTGGCTTCCGTAATCGTAACTTCGACGGACGCCTGTGCGCCCGCCGCAAGGCCCGCAGGCAGCGTTCCGAGCGCCACGGTGAACGTTTCGTCGTACAGGTCGTCGTCCGCCGTCGTCGAGATCACGCCCGTTCCGTTCGGTTCGTTCGCGTCGATAACGATGGAAGCGAGCGCGCCATAGTCCCCTGCTTCGGCGTCGCCCGGCGTCAGGACAAGCGGAATGTCGGCGTCGCTCGAAAATAACTGCGAGAGGCCGACCGTAACGGTTATGTCCTCGCCCTCCAATACGGGGTTTGGAGAAACGGACAGCGTAACCCGGGATACGTTGTCGCCGCCGACCGCATTTCCGCCGCCTGCGATCGCATTTCCACTGCCGCCGTCGCCGCCGACCGTATTTCCGCCGCCAGCGCCGCCGTCGGTACCGCTCCCGCCGTCGTTGTCGTTATCGTTGTCGCCGTCGTTATCGTTGTCGCCGTCGTTATCGCCGTCGCCGTCGTTATCGTTGTCGCCGTCGTTGTCGTTGTCGTTGTCGTTATCGTTGTCCGTGATAGTCAGGGTAAATACCGAGGCGCTGCCCACGTCGTAGCCCGTCCCGCTCGCCAGCGTCAGAATAACCGTCTCGCTTGATTCGCCCGCGCTGTCGTCCGTGATGGCGACAGGAATGTTCACGGACGCATCGCCGCCGCTGACGCTCGCCGTGCCGCTATTGCCCGTAACCCCGCTAATCGCGTAATCCGCATCCCGCGTCGCGGTGCCGGACAACGTATAATTCAGCGTGATGGCGGCGGACGGCGCGGGACTCAGGTTGACCGTCACATTCTGCGCCCCGGCGCTCTCCGACGCGCTGGCCGAAGCCGAGGCGAAGCTTGCCACCGGCGTGGCGGGCGGCGGTGGCGGAGGCGGAGCCGTTCCGTCGTCGTCCGCAATCGTAATGGTCGTCTGCGGCGTTGCGCCAAGATCGTAGTCCGCGCCGTCGGCGAGGTCCAGAATAAGGGTCTCCGCCCCTTCGTCCAGCGCGTCGTCCGCGATGGTAACCGTAATATTGCCGGAAGTCTGCCCCTGAGCGATATTCACGGTGCCGCCCAGGCTGCCGTAGTCGCTGGAACCGGCCGTGCTTGAACTGTTCGCCGCATAGGCCACGCTCAGCCCGCCCGACGGGGCGGCCTGCGAGACGTTCAGCTGTACATTCACCGTCCGGCTGCCCGCTGCCTCCCCGCCGGAATAAGCGGCGGAGGCAAACGTGGCCACCGGCGGCGCCGGGTCGGGCGCAACGTCGTCGTCACCCGTTCCGGCCGACGGGAGGGGGGGGGGCGCCGGGTCGGGCGCGACGTCGTCACTCATTCCGGCCGGCGCCACATTGATGGTCGTGGAGCTGGCCAGATCGTCCAGGAACTGCGTGTCGCCGTTCCCGTCCTCATAGGCCGGGGTGACGGTGACAGTGAGCGTCATGGCCTCCGCGGCGTTGTGGGAGAACGACCAACTCGTGTCCGTGTGGCCGTTCACGCCGCGCTGGACGTAGTTCAGTGGATCGACCAAGGCGCTGGTGGACTCGTACTCCACCCGGTAGCTTGTGGCGTGCTCCACCGCGTCCCAGGTCACCCTCGCGCTGGCGGCGTCCACCGCCGTCACCTGTACGTTGGAAACAGAGGCGGTCGGCCGCGACGGCGCCGCCGTTTCGTCGCTGCTGCCCTGCCCCAGTGGCTCGTTACGTTCCACCACGCCGACCCGCATGTAATTGCTGACGCCGTAGCCGCCGCCGGAAGCCGTGTGCACTATCGAGAAGCGGTCATTGTCGCCATCGGTGTCGCGGTCGCCGCGCACGTACATCAACTGCGTCTCGAACCAGTTGTCCTGGGTGAACGTCATGCTCGACGGGCTGATGTGGACGTTGTTCCAGTCGCCGTCGCCGTCGCCGTCGTCGCGCCGCGCCCAGTTCACCGTCACGTCGCCGTTGGGCGGGGATGCGAGCCGCACCGTGTAGCCGCCCCCGCCGCCCTCGGGCATGGTCAGCCCGCCGAACATCGGGGTGCTGGACGTGAGGATCAGGCCCCGGGGATGGTCGTCGTCGACCACTTCCACCGTAGCATAACCGCGGCCGACCTCCACGTGGTAGTCGCTCGAGGGCACCAGGCGCACCGTGACGGCGCCGTCGGCCTCGCTGTTGCTGTCACCCGACGTGGGAACCTGGAATATCTTCGCCGCTCCGTCCCGCCAGGGATGGATGGCCATCGTCTTCGTGCCCTCGTTGCTGGGCGCCACGAAATTCTGCCCCTCGCCCGTGTCCTCGGAGACCTCAAGGGTGACCGTCAGCTCCTTGGGCGCGGCCCAGTCCGTGCTGACCGTCACCGAGAAGCCCGCCGCGGTCCCCTCGACCACCGGGGCGTAAAAGCCGCCCGTCTGTCCGGGCACGTACTTGCCGTGGCGGGCGATCGCGATCCGCGGAAGGCTCCCGGCGTCCTGGTCGTCGTCCTGGATGTTCACGTAGGCGAAGTCCGGCGTGCCGAGGGTGACGCCGGCGGGGAGCGAGGATGTCACGATGTCCAGCCGGAACTGCTCCGTATCCTCCTTGTTGGGATCCTCCACGGTTTGGATCGTCCCCGTGCCGCGGGTCTCGTAGCGCGGTATCGTGACCGTGATCCGTTGGTCAATGAAGTCGACGCCGAATGCCGTCGCCGAGAGCGCGCTCGGATGGAGTTCCACCGTCGTGTCCGTCCTGCGGGACGCGGACAGCACCACCTCCACCTTCGCCGCATCGCCCTCCCACACAGCGTAGTTCTGCGTCGAGAAGGAGACGGTCTGCGCGGCGGCCGGGGCGGCGAGGGCGAGCAGTAATGAAAGGGAAAACAGGCCCGGCCACAGGCTGAAAGCGAATCGGGAGGACGCCCGGCGAAGAAAGACGAAACTCGGGGCTTCAGATGCGGAATTCAGGCGGCGGCGCAACAAAAGCCACGGAAACATTGCTATCCTCATGATTCGATGCCGTTCAGGGGGGAAACAGGATTTGTCGTATATATTCGCGCAGGCAGAGCGTGCACGCGTCAAACAGACAAGATAGAAAAAAAGAAGTCGCAAAATATGAAAAAATGAAGAAGGGGCAAGCCCGCTTTTTTTCGCCGCACGGGGAACACAGGGTCCGGGATACAGGTATTTTCTTGTTGATTCGCTGTTTTTCCGTCCCGCTTAAACCGTAAACGTAATACACACGCGCCATGACGATGAGTACCTTCAAGCCGCTTGCAGTCCTCGCGCTGCTTTTCTGTTTCCTTACTTCTCCGGCCCAGGCGCAGGAGTATAAAGAGGCCTTCAACGCCGCCATCGAAGCGGCGCAGGCCAAGGATTATCCCGCTGCCCGGGACGCGTTCGCGCGCGCCGCCGATCTGGCGCGACAGGAAGGCGATACGGAAATCGCCAACAAATCCGCCAGCAACGCAGCCAAGATCGACTACAATCTGGGCAACGCGCTCGTCAAGCAGGAAAATTTCGAGGGCGCCCTCGAACGATTCAACGGCGGCATTGCGATTTATCCGAGTTACGCAAAAAATTATCTGGGCAAAGTGGTGGCCCTCAAAAAACTGGATCGGATCGACGACGCCATCCAGGCCTACGAGGACCTGATCGCCTTTGGGGAAGAGCACGGGGATAGCCAGGCGTTGCGCGCAGGCGAAGACGGCATTCGGAGCCACTTCAACGCCCTCGCTTCGTCCGCCCTCGGGCGCCGCTCCGAACCCTCCGCCTCCGACGCCCGGGAAGCAATCGCCACCCTCGAAGAACTTCAGGAGCGGGTGGACCCGGATGCGAACACCTATTATTACCTTGCCGTAGCGCACAATACGCTGGGCGACTACGAACAGGCCGTAGCGTACGCGGACCAGGCGCTCGGCATGCATCGGGGCAGCCGGACGGACGCAGCGAAAATCCACTTCGTCCGAGGGGAAGCGCTTATGTACGACGGGAATATCGCCGCCGCCAAGGAATCGTTCCAGAATGCCGCCTTCGGTCAGTACAAGGCCCCGGCCGAGCATTACATCGAAACCCTTTGAGCCCGCGGCGCGCCTTATGCGATCCGCGCCCCTGCGCGCGGTCGTAACGGTATGGCGCGCATGCGTCGCCCGGCGCCCATCGACAGAAAGCCCTGTACCCGGTCGAGTACAGGGCTTTTTCTTTGGAAGCAAACGACCGCCTCGCACCCCGCACGAAAGCAAAGCCATGACCCATCCAGCAGGCCAGAAGATCAAAGCCCGGGGATCCTATACGTGTATCGACGATACGGTTTCCGCGGGGGAGCAGGTCGCTGTCGGGAATCATGTCGTGGTGGAATCCGGCGTCCGTATCGGCGCGCGTACGCGCATAGGACACCATACCGTGATTGCCCGCAACGCGCGCATCGGCGCGGAATGCCAGATCGGAGCAGGCGTGGTCCTGCACGAAGGCGTGGAAATAGGCGACGGCGTCCGAATCGACGACGGCGCGGTGATCGGCAAACAGCCCTTCTCCGCATCGAACAGCGCCCTGCCCCGAAAAAGCGCGTATCCCCCCGCCCGGATCGGATCCGGGTGCTTGCTTGGAACGGGCGTAATCGTGTATGCGGGATGCGTCCTCGGAAACCATGTGCTGGCGGCGGACCTGGCGACCCTGCGCGAAGAAGTAACCGTCGGGGACCACACCATCGCAGGACGCGGCGTCGCCATCGAAAACGCATGCGTCATTGGGCGGTACTGCAAAATCGAAACGAACGCCTACGTCGCCGCGTATTCCGTGATCGAAGATCGCGCCTTCGTAGCGCCCGGCGTACTCACAAGCAACGACAACTTCCTGGGCCGTACGAAAGAACGTTTCCGGCATTTCAAGGGCGCCGTCGTGCGGCGGGGGGCGCGCCTTGGCGTCGGGGCGGTCATTTTGCCCGGCATGGAAATCGAACCAGACGCCGTCGTGGCCGCAGGCGCGGTGCTGACCAAAAAGGCCTCGGCGCGCACCATCCATGCGGGGCTGCCCGCGCGCACGCATCGCGCCGTTCCGGAAGAGCAATTACTCGAAAATCAGGGATGGGACGACCTGTAAACAGCGCGGCGCCTGCCCGTACGCTGCGTTGAAGGCGCCGGAAAACGAACCAGACCGGGCGGACCTCGCCCCGTTGCCATGAATGTCAAGATGGCGGACCTGCGCGGTCAATACGAAGAGATCGCGCCCGAGATCGACGAGGCCATCCGGTCGGTCCTGAACCATGCAGCCTTCATCCGGGGCCGCGAAGTCGAGGAATTCGAATCCGCGCTGGCCGACTACCTGAACGTACCGCATGTCCTTGGGGTCGCCAACGGAACCGACGCGCTGCAAATCGCCATGATGGCGCTCGGCGTCGGACCCGGCGACGAAATTATTACCTCTGCCTTTACGTTCATCGCCACAGCCGAGGCGGCGGCCTTCCTGGGAGCCACGCCGGTCTTTGCGGACATCGACCCCCGAACCTTCAATATCGATCCCGCCTGCATCGAGGCCCTGATCACGCCCCGCACCCGCGCGATCGTCCCGGTGCACCTCTTTGGACAGCCTGCGGATATGGCGCCCATCATGGAACTGGCCCAGCGGCGCGGATTGCCCGTCATCGAGGACAATGCGCAGGCTATCGGCGCCCAATACCAGGGCGCCCCGACCGGAAGCATCGGGGACGTGGGGTGCCTTTCCTTTTTTCCCACCAAAAACCTCGGATGCTACGGGGACGGCGGCGCCCTCTCGACCCGCGACGCCGCCTTGCACAAAAAAGTCCGCATGTTGTCGAATCATGGGAGCGAGCGAAAATATTACAATGAAATCGTGGGCGTTAACAGTCGGCTCGACACGCTCCAGGCCGCCATTCTGCAAGTCAAACTCCGGCGGCTCGACGAAAACCACGCCCGGCGCCGGCAAGCGGCCGAACGATACGATGCGCTGTTCGCAGGGCGTCCCTGCATCGCCACCCCGCATCGCGCCCCCGACCGGACGCATGTATACCACCAGTACGCGCTGCGCATCTCCGAGGACCTGCCCGGAAAGCGAGACGGATTGTCCGCCTACCTGAAAACGCGCCGGATTCCGCACGCGATATATTATCCCGCGCCCTTGCACCGGCTGCCTGTTTTTGCAGGAAGCGGCTGCCGGCGCGGCCCCCTCGATCAAACCGAAAAAGCATCCCGCGAAGCGTTGTCCCTCCCCATGCACCCTTTGCTTACGGAACGCGAACAGGAATACCTTGCAAGCGAAATCCTGGGCTACTGCGATCGCGTCCTGCGCGACGGGGATACGCGCCGAGCAAGGATCCGCTGATTGCGTCCGCAAGCTACCGAAGCGCCATCACGCGCCAGATCCGGAATTTTTTGTCGGATTTCAAGCGAATAACGTACAGGCCGGGCGCAACGCCTTCTCCTGTGGCCCCGCACCCGTCCCATTCGAACGTGGACTGTTCCAGGCGCGTACGGAATACCCGGCGCCCCAGCATATCGAAAACCTCTGCTTCCGTGCCGGGAGGCAGCGCAGGAATCCGCACGATATCGCTACAGGCGTAAAACGGATTGGGATACGGGGGAAGCGGATCTGCATTCGGGTCGGGCGTTTCGGGAGGCGCGACGGCGGGCGGGCGCTCCCGAACCGGAATCCGGTTGCGATCCCGGTCGATCAGGGTGGCGTACCGGGGCGACTCCACCGGACCCGACAACGCAATCTCCAGCGCGCCGGGCGCCAGCGCCTCCCCGTCCGCAACATACCCCACAATACGGACCTCGCCCCGCGCCGCGTCGTAGCCGCTCCCCAGCGTCACCCGGGGATTCTCGGAGGCGGCCGCCGAGACGCCGGGCGACAAGGCAGGGGCAATAATCTGAAAACCCCGAATCGCGGCGTCGTACTCCAGCCGCAACGCATACCGGGCTTCGCCCTGCTCGATCCGCTGCACATGCGCCACGGCGCCCCCCGCCTTTTCCGCAGACGCGGTTTCGGGCGGCAACAGGACGCCATCCGGCCACTGCCCCCGCATAACGGCTTGCGACAGGACGGTCAGGTCTCGTACGTCCAGCGTATCGTCTCCGGCGGGAAACGGAAAGAGGTCCGCGGCGGTCGCCTGCGCCGGCGTAGCCATGCGCCGCGCCAGCACAAAGTCGATGGCATGCACAATATCCATGACATCTACGGCGCCATCACCCTCGGCGTCGCCGCGACCGCCGCGCCCCTTTCCGGTTATCCATACTATCCTTGGGGAATGGTCCCCGTTATGCTCGAAGTACACCCGCGCTTCCTGCTGCCCGAAAACCGTCGGCGACGGCGTAAACAGCACATACACTTCCATGCTGTCGCCGGGCGCCACCATGCCCGAACGCGGACGTACGCTAAAAAGCGGATGCGCGCTCGCGATGTCCGTCACATGCAGGTCTGCCTGGTCGGCAGTGTTTCTCACGGGAACCCGTACGCTGTCCGCCTCGCCCACATGCACATTCCCCACATCGAAAATCGACGCGGGGACGCTGAATTCGGGCAGCGGGGGCCGCACCGTGAGCGCATATTCCGCGAGGCCGACGCCAAGACCCGCGTCCGCCCCGTCCGATACGGCCTGCGATCCCACTACGTTCGACAACACCAGCGTATCGTTTCGGGCAACCGATACCGGATCGGCGCGAAATTGCAACGTAACGAGCGGATCGTATTGCCCCGAAGGCAAGGAGGCGGCGCCCTGCCCCAGCAACACCGCCTTCAGGGCCCCTTCCGACGTTTCGTATTGCAGCCTCCAGGACCCTTCGTCGGATACCGCGTCTCCCCGGGCGATATGCTGAAGCCGCACCGCGCCCATTTCCCAGCCTACCTCGAACTGAACGCCCGTTACGCCGGGAAGCGCCGTCAGGTTAAGGACAAGGGGCACATCGATTTCTTCGCCTCCGGATACGAGGCTTCCCCTTGTTTCGCTGAATTGCATGGCGCCGCGGACAACGCCCGCCGTAGCGTAGGAAGTCACCCGAATATCGTCGATGCGCAGATTGCCGGACGCGCTTGCCCCAAGCCCCTCGAAACGCAGCTGTACGACAGCCTGATCAAGCAGCGCGGGCGGCAGCGGAATCGTGACGTCCTGGTACCGGGACGCGACTTCGGGCGCCGCCGCGCCCGCCCCCAACACCACGACGGAGAACGTAGCCCCGCCGTCGGCGGACGCCGTAACGCGCAAATTGCCGCGGTCGTAGGCGCCGGTCCGGCGCACGGAATATTTCAGCAGGGCAAACCCGGCGCCGGTCAGGCTGAAGGCGGGCGTCGCGGCGTTGGCGACGCGGGCAGCGGCATGCTCCAGGTTATTCCCTCCGGAACCAGCAGAAGGCGTGGTCGCGCCGATAGCCCATCCCGCCTCCAGCGTCCAACCGTCCGGCGGGGATTCGGTAAAATCTTCTTCGAAAACGACGGTCTGCGCATAGCCGACGGCTACGGGCAACAGCAACCAGAGCAAGGCGAACAAGGCAGGCGGAGCGGACATGGCGAATAGTCCAGTTATAGGGGTGGAACGAAGCATCCGGAACGGCCCGCACGGAACAAGCCGTTCAATTGCCCCCATAGACACGCAAACGCCGCAGATATAACCCCCTCCGCAAAATTTATTTTTGGACCGACGAGATCGCGCCCGCAAGGTTACAAGACGCAGACGGGAACAAGAGGGGTCCTGCGAGGCGCCTTTTCGCGAATACATAAGGGTGCGCAGGCCCATGGGTTGGCATGCATATTCGGGGCCCGATGTTTCGCGAAAAGGCGCTTCACAGAACCCCAAAACCGCCCCGCCTTAATTATTTAACCTCGAAAATTTCGCGCCTTATTATTTTAACCGACCCGGAAAAAGGCGCCCCACAGGACCAATCCGCAAGCGCGAACAACAAGGGCTTCAAAAATCTCCGCCGCCCAGCAGCATGACATGCTCCCGGTCCCCATCGATATCTTTTAGCGCGTTCCGCGTGTCCACAATGCAGCGAACATGTTCGGCGATCTCCGCATACGGAAAAGCGCTATGGTCCGTAACGATCACCGCCACGTCGAACGACCGAAGCGCCTCTGGAGAAAGCGAAACAGACGCCAGCGAAAGCCCGTCGGGCGTCTCGATCTCGGGAACGTGCGGGTCGCTATAGGCCAAATGCTGGACCCCGCGCCGCGTCAGCAATTCCATAATGCTGAGCGCCGGAGATTGCCTGGTGTCCGCAACATCCCGCTTGAACGCCACGCCCAGCACAAGCACCCGCGCCTCGGACAAAGCCACCGGCAACCCCGCAATGGCCCGCATGACGGCCTCCGTCACGTAATGCGGCATCGTCTCGTTAATCCTTGCCGAAAGCGTAATGAACGCCGTCTCGAAATCGTACCGCCTCGCCATCCAGGACAGGTAATACGGGTCCACGGGAATGCAATGGCCGCCCAGTCCGGGGCCAGGCAAGAAAGGCATGAAGCCAAACGGCTTGGTGGCCGCCGCCTCCACCACTTCCCAAATAGAAATATCGCCCATTCGGTCGCATAACTGCGCCAACTCGTTCAGGAGCGCGATATTGACCGAACGAAAAATATTCTCCAGCAATTTTTCCATTTCCGCCACGCGAGGGGACGAAACGGGGTGCACCTGTTCGCATACCTGCTGCATGGCCAGCGTCGCCAGGCGCGTACAGGTTGGCGTAACGCCCCCGACCACCACCGGCGTGTTGGACGTAGTGAACGTTCGGTTGCCCGGATCGATGCGTTCGGGAGAAAAGGCCAGAAAATAATCCCGCCCCGCCGCAAAGCCCGGCGCGTCCGCCTGCCCCGACCGCTCCAGCAAGGGCTGCACCAATTCCTGCGTGGTTCCAGGCCAGGTCGTGCTTTTCAGCACAATCAATTGGCCCTCGCGCACATGCTCCGCCAGCGCGTTCGCCGCCGCCTCGATATATTTCGTTTCAGGATTTTTCGCCGTAGTAACCGGCGTAGGCACGCAGATAAAGACAATATCCGCTTCCCCGGCGCGCGCGAAATCGGCGCAGGCTTCCAGGAGGCCCTCCCGAACGACCCGGTGCAACACGTCCCCGGAAACCCCGTCCATCGAACGGTCCCCGGCGGCGACGCGGCGAACGCGCTCCGCATCGGGATCGAAACCAATGGTCCGGAAGCCGCGTCCGGCGAACTCGACGGCAAGCGGAAGCCCTACGTACCCCAGCCCCGCCACGCCCACGACCGCTTGCCCGGAAGAAATTTTTTCCGCCAGGTTGCGCGCGGCGTCCGTAGCGAACGAAGCGTCGGGAGAAAATGCCTGCGGAGTTATCGCCTGATTATCCATATCGAAATATAGCCCGTAATTATTATGCCGCGAAGTCAGGAAAAAACGCTGATAGGCTGTATGCGCATCTCGTTGCAAAAGCTAATCCAGCCGAATGGTCCGGGCCCAGTCGCGATGCTCCATATACCATGCGGCCAAACGCCGCGCCCCTTCCGCAAAATCAATCTGCGGCGACCATCCGAGCAGGGCCTTCGCCTTGGAAATATTCGCCCAGGTGCCGGGCACGTCCGCCTTGTGCCGATCCGCGAAAACAAGCCGGGCTTTCTTGCCCAGCAGTTCTTCGAACGTACGGATCGCGTCCAGCAACACGACCGGACGATCAGAACCCAGATTGAACACGTCGCATCCGCGCAAGGCCAGCGCCCGCGCCGTGCCGCGGGCAATATCGTCGATGTACGTAAAATCCCTCGACTGGCTGCCGTCGCCGTACACGGTCAGCGGCTGTTCTTCTGCAATCCAGCGCGCGAAACGCAGGAGCGACATGTCCGGTCGGCCCGCAGGCCCGTACACCGTAAAATACCGCAAGATCGCAATGTCCATCCCGTGCAGGCAATGGTAACTGCGGCACAGCACCTCCGCAGCCTTCTTCGAAGCGGCGTAGGGGGACAACACCCGATCCGTCTCCTGATTTTCGCGGCAAGGCTCCGTAATCCCCTCGCCATACACGGCGGACGTAGAAACCTGCACGAATTTTCCGACCCCGAATTTCCGGCAACATTCCAGCACAGTCAGCGCGCCCTCGACATTCGCTCGTATGTACGCATGGGGGTCCGCGACGGACGGCCGAACGCCTGCGCGAGCCGCCAGGTTAATCGCCGCGTCGAAGGACGCCCCCTCGAACGCCTGCTCCCGCAACGCATCCCGGTCGCATATGTCCAGCCGCCGGAAAACAAATCCGGGCGTCTCCTGCAAACGCTTTAGCCGCCAGTGTTTCAAACGGACGTCGTACGCCTCGTTGAGGTTATCGACCCCGACCACCGAATGCCCATCGGCAAGCAACAACTCCGCCACCTTCGATCCAATGAACCCGGCGGCGCCGGTTACGAGATAATGGCCCATGATTCAATGCATGAAAATCCAGTTGCCGAAACCCGCGCCCTTATGCGTTCTGCGCCGCGCCGCGCTCCTCTTCCTGGCGCGCCAGCGCAAGGTCGTGCTCCATCATCTCCTCGATCATTTCCCGCACCGAGTACCGCGGAGTCCACCCCAGCTTTTCGTTCGCCTTCGAGGCGTCCCCTTGCAGCAAATGCACTTCGGCGGGACGGAAAAAACGCGGATCGACTTCCACGAGCAAATCCCCCGTCTTGCGGTCGTATCCTTTTTCCTCAAGCCCTTCTCCTTCCCAGCGCAGGTCCGCGCCCGTATAGCCAAAAGCCATATCGCACACTTGCCGCACGGTATGGGTCTTGCCCGTGGCCACGACGAAATCTTCCGGCTCGTCCTGCTGAAGAATGCGCCATATGGCGTCCACGTAATCCCTGGCGTGCCCCCAATCCCGCCGCGCATCCAGGTTGCCCAGATACAACCGCTTCTCGACGCCAAGCGCAATGCGCGCCGCCGCGCGCGTAACCTTTCGCGTAACGAACATGCCGCCGCGACGCGGGCTTTCGTGGTTAAACAACACGCCGTTGCACGCATACATCCCGTACGCCTCCCGGTAATTCACGGTGATCCAGTAGGCGTACAACTTGGATACCCCGTACGGACTGCGCGGATAAAACGGGGTGCGCTCGCTTTGCGGCACTTCGGCGACCTTGCCGAACAATTCAGAAGTAGACGCCTGATAGAACCGGACGCGTTCGGCCATGCCAAGCAAGCGAATCGCTTCGAGCAAGCGCAACGTGCCCAGCGCATCCACGTCCGTGGTGTATTCCGGGGTTTCGAAACTGACCTGCACATGGCTTTGGGCGGCCAGGTTATACACCTCGTCCGGCTGCACCACGCGCAGCACATGGGTCAGGCGCGTCGAATCCGCCATATCGCCATAGTGCAAAACCACCCCGCCGGACGATCCGATCAAGTGGTCGATCCGCTGCGTATTGGGACGGCTCAAACGACGATGCAGGCCATGCACCTCGTATCCTTTTTCAAGAAGCAATTCGGCCAGGTACGATCCGTCCTGCCCGGTAATACCCGTGATGAGCGCTTTTTTTGCGGTAGACATTGCGTGTTTTTCGACTACTGGTAATAGAAAGCGGGCCAAAGCCCCTGGTTACGAAAACAGGTTACGAAGCGGGTTGCGGGACCCTGTCGCGCACCGGAATGCGCGGCCTCCCGACGCTGAAATAATCGAATCCGATTTCGGCCATCCGTTTCGGGTCGTACACGTTGCGCCCGTCGAAAATAACCGGACGCTTCATGTATTGCTTCATTCGTTCGAAATCGGGCCGGCGGAACTCGTGCCATTCCGTGCATACGACCAGCGCGTCGGCGTCGCGAAGCGCCTCGTACATATCCCGCGCATACCCGATGCGGTCGCCAAGGGTTTGCCGCATCGCGTCGATCGCTTCCGGATCGAAGGCCCGCACCTGCGCGCCGTCCGCAAGCAAACGCTGAATCACCACATGGGACGGGGCCTCGCGCACGTCGTCGGTATTCGGCTTGAACGAAAGCCCCCAGACCGCAATGGTCCGGCCCGCCAGTGGCTGCCCGGAGGCGAGCAGCGCCGGATCGTCTTGCGTAAAATACGCCCGCGCGCGGTCCGCCGGAATGCTGCGCTGCCGCTCGTTCACCTCGGCTACGGCAGACAAAATCCGAAAGTCGTACGCATATTCTTCCGCCGTATGCTTGAGCGCATGAATATCCTTGGGAAAACAGCTTCCCCCAAACCCGACGCCGGCGTACAAAAAGTGCTTCCCGATGCGGTGATCCGTTCCAATTCCCGTGCGAATATGGTCCACGTTGGCGCCCACCCGCTCGCACAAGTTTGCGATCTCGTTCATAAAGGTGATTTTGGTCGCCAGAAAGGCGTTCGCGGCGTACTTCGTGAGTTCCGCCGAACGTTCGTCCATCACCATAATGGGATTGCCCTGCCGCACGAAGGGTTCGTAAATCAGCACCATCGTTTCGGCGGCTTTGGCGGACGACGTCCCGATCACCACGCGATCCGGCTTCATAAAATCCTCCACCGCCGCGCCTTCGCGCAAAAATTCCGGGTTCGACACCACGTCGAAATCCGTGCCCGGAACCAGCCCGCCCGCCATCAGGGTCTCGCGTACGCGATCCGCCGTGCCCACCGGCACCGTGCTTTTCGTAACCAGAATCTTGTAGGCGGGCGACGGAGCGTCGCGAAGCAACGCAGCGATCTCGTCGGCCACGCCAAGCACATAGGAAAGGTCCGCGGAGCCGTCTTCGCGCGGCGGCGTCGGGAGCGCCAGAAAGATCACGTTGCATCCCAGCGCCGCTTCCTTCAGGTCCAGCGTAAAACGAAGGCGCCCCTCGCGGATATTCCGTTCGAAAAAGATTTCCAGGCCGGGTTCGAAGATCGGAACGCGCCCTGCGCGCAGCTGGGCCACCTTTTCCGCATCGACGTCGACGCACACGACGTCGTTGCCCATCTCCGCGAAGCAGGTGCCCGTCACCAGACCCACGTACCCTGTGCCGATTACGCCAAGTTTCACAATGCTTACCGCGTATTGGTTTTATAACCGTCGTATGATTTTAAGGATACTCTGATTAAATCCGCGAAGCTCAGAGGCATGCGAGGGGTGCGCTGGCAAGGAATGACGAAGCAATGTGGCAGGCCCCACATAATGAGGAATGACACAGCCAGCGTGCCCCTCGCAGCCTCCCGAAGGGCGCGTCACGTCCCCAACGACCCGAATCTACGGTTTTTTCTGCTGATTTCATCGATACAAGCATGACGGTCTTTGCGGGCAATAGGGACGCGCTGAGCGAAGCGGCTTTGATCAGAGTATCCTTTATGTCCGCTGCCGCGAAACCGCGGATTTGAAACCGAGCGACATCGGGTGCGCGTCGCCCATCGGCCGTACCGGATCGACCAGCCGCATCTTGTGCACCAGTTCGATGGCGGGCCGAATGTCCGCAATCCGAAAACCGTGTCCGAAAAGCGTCTCCTCGTACACCCGCGTATGCAAATCGTCGAACCGGTTGGAAAACTCGACTTCGTCGCCATTCACCTGAATGGACCGATACGTTCGTTGCCCGTCCTCGACCTCTTCCGGCATATCGCGCTCGTCTATCGACAAGAACCATTGCACGTCCGCGCGTTTCAGCGCCAGCAGGCCGCCGGCCCGCTTCGGTTCCATCACATGAATGCGATGCCCTTCGACGCCGCCGAACAGCCACAAAAGCACATCGAAAAAATGAATCCCGATATTCATGGCAATCCCGCCGGACTTTTCGGTATCCCCTTTCCAGGAATAACCATACCAGACGCCGCGCGAAGTCACATACGTCAAACGGACGCTGTAGCGTCGATCCGGATCCTCTTGCAACCGCGCGCGCAAGGACAAAATATCCGGGTGCATACGCAATTGCAGTACGGTATACACCGCGCCGGGGTGTTCTTCTTCCAATTGCTGCAAATAGTCCAGGTTGCCCGGTTTCAGCACCAGCGGCTTTTCGCAGATCGCGTTGGCGCCCAGGCGCAGCGCCAGGCGAATATGCGCGTCGTGCAGATGATTCGGCGAGCAGACGGAAAGGTAATGCAGTTGGCGGGGAGACCGTTGCCGCCGAAGTTTTTCGAGGTGGCGATCGAATCGCTCTATCTCGGTGAAAAACGCGGCGGACGGAAAATATCGATCCAGAATGCCCACGGAATCGTGCGGATCGACGGCGGCCAGCAACTGATTGCCCGTATCCTTTATGGCTTGCAAATGCCGGGGAGCGATATAGCCGGCTACGCCGGTGATGGCAAAGTTTCGCATAAAAAACACGGAAGCCTGTAAAAGCGGATTGCGCGCATTCAGGAATCGCACCCGTATACGCGCACGTAATCTACCTGCATGCGCTGAGGCCAAATGTCGGGATCGACGCCCCGTTGTCCGCCCCAGGACCCGCCCACTGCAATGTTGAAAATCAAATGGAACGGGTGGTCGAAAGGCCACTGGCTTTCGTCCGCCTCCGGGTTCGTCAACCGCTCGTTCCTGAACGTAAAATACTGCGTTTCGTTGACATAGCCGCGTATCTCCGACGGCGTCCATTCCACCGCGTACACATTGAACTCCGAACGCGCCGAGGGCACCGCGATGGAAGCGCCTCGTTGCGTGCCTTTCGTATGATTGTACGCATCCGTATGCACGGTAGAATGCACCTGGTCCGGATCGAACCCGACGTGCTCCATAATGTCGATCTCGCCCGCCCGGGGCCATCCTCCGTACTGGTCCAGGTCGGGAAGCATCCAGATGGCGGGCCAGGTGCCCCTGCCGGACGGCAAAATGGCGCGCGCCTCAAACCGCCCGTAGGTCCACTCCTGTCTGGAAAGCAGCCGGGTGGACGTGTAGTCGCGGCCTTGCCAGGGTTCGCGGTGCGCCTCGATGATCAACCGCCCGTCTTCGACGCGAACGTTCTTCGCCCGGGCTACGGTGTAAAACTGCAATTCCTGGTTGCCCCACCCATGGCCTCCCGTGTCGTAGCGCCATCTTGAAGCGTTGGGCGGGCCGTCCTCGTCGAATTCGTCGCTCCACGCCAGATCATCGCCCGGTTCGCAAACGAGCAAGTCGGGCGCAGGATCCGGCTCCTCCTCCGACATGGCGCAGGCGGCAACAACGCACGCCAGGGCCGGCAACCACAAATATCGCATGGACCAGGTACGGATCATGCTGCCGCCGCGTTTGCCCCGTGCTCCAGATACCAGGCGTAGGTCTTTGCAAACCCGTCCCGCAAGGATGTCCGGGCGCGCCAGCCAAGCGCATGCATCCGGGAAACATCCATGAGTTTGCGCGGGGTTCCGTCCGGCCGGGTCGTATCGTAGCGTATGGCGCTTTCGCTCCCGGTAACGTCCCGGATGATTTCCGCGAGTTCCGCAATGGAAATGTCCTCCCCCACGCCCACGTTGAGCATGCCGTCGGGGGCCGCTTCGTACAACGGCCCGGCAGGCGCATTCAACACGAATACGATGGCGTCCGCCAGGTCGTCTACGTACAGGAATTCCCGGCGAGGCGTCCCGGTCCCCCAGAGCGTCACGGGGGCGTCCGGCCCCTCGGAACGCTTCGCTTCGTGAAACCTGCGCAGCAAGGCGGCGGGCACATGGGAGGTTTCCGGATCGAAATTGTCGTTCGGGCCGTACAAGTTCGTGGGCATCAGCGTCACGAAATCGTCCCCGCATTGCCTTCGATAGGCCTCGCAGGTCCTGGCCCCGGCGATTTTCGCCACGGCGTACCATTGGTTCGTCGGCTCCAGCGGCCCGGTCAGCATGCACGCTTCGGGCATGGGCTGCGGCGCATGCTTCGGGTAAATGCACGAACTTCCCAGAAAAATCAGCCTTCGCACCCCGTATTCGTGCGCCGCCCGAATCACATTCGACTGAATAGCCACGTTGTCGGAGATGAAATCCGCCGGATACCGGTCGTTGGCCAGAATGCCCCCGACCACCGCCGCGGCAAGCACCACGAACCCCGGACGCTCCTCGTCGAAAAACGCATTGACCGCCGCCTGATCGAGCAAGTCGAGCTCGTCGCGCGTACGCAACAGCAATCGCCGACCGCCCTCGGCCTGGAGGCGGCGGACGACCGCCGAGCCCACCAGGCCGCGGTGGCCTGCGACGAAAACAGAAGATTCCATGTCGTTCGAAGACACGCTACAAAAAATGGATGGCGCCCGTAACCAGCGTATTCCGTTGGATATTCCGGCGCCCGGAACATCGTTCGGGGCAGGTATTATGCGCAGAAGCCCGACTTGCTCCCGGAAACCCGTAATAAAATGCGGAACCCCCGCAAGATACGGCGTTTCGATTCTTTTCCGATCATAGCCCTTTGTTTATCCGGATTATGGTATACGCCGTCATCATGGCTGGCGGAATCGGCAGTCGATTCTGGCCGCAAAGCCGCGAAAGCAACCCCAAGCAATTTCTGGCGATTCACGACGAAAACACGTTGATCCAGAACACCTTGTCCCGTTTGCAGGGCATCGTTCCGGACGAACAGGTCTTCGTCGTTACGCACCGCCGATATGTGGATCGGACCCGGGAACAGCTTCCTTCCGTCCCGGAGGAAAATATTCTGGTCGAGCCGGTCGGACGCAACACGGCGCCGTGCATCGCGCTGGCGGCCCTCCAGTTGCTTGCGCGGGATCCCGACGCGGTCATGATCGCCTTGCCCGCGGACCATGTCGTCCGCAACGCGGGCCGGTTTCACAAGGCGCTCCAGGCCGCCGTCAGGAAGGCAGAGGAGAAAGACACGCTCGTTACGATCGGCATAGAACCCACCCACCCCGAAACAGGCTACGGCTACGTCCAATACGACAGCCAGGCCGACCGGAACGGCGACGACATGGAAGCCTTGCCGGTGCGAACCTTTGCCGAGAAGCCCGACGCCGAAACCGCCGAACGCTTTCTGGATTCCGGCGATTTTCTCTGGAACAGCGGGATTTTCGTATGGCGCGCCGACGCAATCCTGCGCGCCGTGCAACGCCACTTGCCCAAAGTCTTTCGGGCCTTCAAGCCGGTGCGGAGCGCCCTGGGCGGCCCGCAGGAAACCGAAGCCATCGCGGAAGCCTACGCCAAAAGTCCTTCCATCTCGATCGACTACGGGGTCATGGAGCGCGCGGAAAAGGTGTTCGTCGTGCCTGCTTCGTTCGGCTGGAGCGACGTCGGCGACTGGACGGCGGTGTACGCGCTGCGCAAGAAGGACAAACAGGGCAATACGCTCAAGGGGAACGCCATCCTGAACGATTCGAGCCGATGCCTGGTCGATGCGAACCAGCGGCTTGTCGTGCTGATCGGCATGCACGACACGGTGGTGGTCGATACCGAGGACGCGCTGCTCGTCTGCAACCGGGAAAGCGCCCAGCAGGTCAAGAACGTCGTGGATTACCTGCGGGCGCACCAACTGGAAGAGTATTTTTAAGCCGGAGAGGGCAGAAAAAACCGTTTTCAGCGGATCTTTACTTTTTCTTCATCTTTTTCTGAATCCCATAGCGCAATCGGTACGTATTCTTTTCGGTTGGACTTGTTTTTTTGTCCTTACCTTTGTCCCGCCGCTCCCATTTTGATACGCTGGGCCGACCCGGCAGCGACCCGCCGAAACCCCTGTCCACGATGAGACGCTCCGTTCCGATCGCAAGCGCGCTGTTCGCCGCCGCGCTGTTCGCCGCCTTGGCGCTCGCCCCGCCCTCCGCCGCCCAAACCATGCTCCCGGACGCCGGGGAACCGAGGGAACCGCTCACATTGACGCTGGACGAGGCCCTCCAGATTGCGCTCGTCCGAAACTATGCGATACGGGTCGAACGCATGAACGTCGAACAGGCCTCCGCGCAGGTTCGCGAAGCCTGGGGAGACGCGTGGCCGCTGGTCGATCTGACCTCGAGCTACACGCGGAACCTGAAAAGCGCCAATCCCTTCGCAGGGTCGGAGGCGGGCGGATTGTTCAGTTCGTTCGGCTTCACCGACTGGCTGTCCTTCAACGAACGGGCGCGCACCGACGACGACGCGGCGACGGTTCCCATCGACTTCGACGAATTCTCGGATCGGCAAGAGGACGGACTGGACGCGATCGGGGTCGGTTTCGGGGGAGACGCGAACCCCTTCGCCGTCCCCAACGAATTTCTGAACAGCGTCTCGGTAACCCAGAAGCTTTTTTCCGCCAGCCTTTTTGTTGGCATCCGGGGAAGCAAGTATTACAAGGACCTGACCGACGAAACCCTGAAACGGCAACGGCAACTCGTGCTCCACGAAGTGCGGCGGGCATTCTATCAAGCGCTGTTGTCGCTGAAACAGGCGGAGGTCGCGCACTTGAGCGTGGAGCGAACGCGGGCTACGCTCGACGAAACCGTGCAACGGGTAGCCCAGGGTCTGGCGCCGAAGTTCCAGCGCCTGACGGCGGAAGTCGAACTGGCCAACCTCGAAACGGAACAGGTAGAAATCGCTGGCGCGGCAGCGCAAGCGCTGGACAACCTCAAGATGCAAATAGGAATCCCGGTGGAGCAACCGATCCGGCTCCGGGGCGACCTGGAAACGGAGGATCGGGGCCGTTTCCTGACCGTCTCGACGGAAAGCGCGGTAGACCTTGCGCTGCGACATCGACCGGACCTGGAACAGGCGCGCATCGCCGTCACGTTGCAACGGGTGAACCGCCGCCTGGCCCAAATGGAGTACATGCCGGCGGTCGACGCGGTGGCCAACATCAGTTACATCGGGCGAGTGCCGGATGATCGTACGCGGATTATTACGGAGGACCGGGACAATTTCACCTACCGCAGCGAATCCGTCGATTTCTTCTCGCAGAGCTACTGGAATCCTGCGGTCAGCGCAGGCCTTCGGCTCACCTGGAACATCTTCAACGGATTTCGGACCAGCGCCCAGGTGCAACAACGCAGCGTGGCCCTGCATCAGGCCGAACTGCAATACGACCAGACCCTGCAACAGATTCGCATGGACGTGCAGGGCGCGTTGCGGGACCTGGACGCCGCGCAGCAACGCATTCTGGCGCAAGATCAGAATGTCCGCCGCGCAGAGCTTAATTACGAATATGCGCGGGCGCGGCTCGCCGAAGGCGTGGCCTCCCCCGTCGAGGAGCGCACCGCGTCCGAGCAACTGGACCAGAGCCGCCTCAACCGACTTCGCGCCCTGTACGACTATCTCGTAGCCCAGAGCGCGCTCGAAACGTCCCTCGGCATGACGCAATGGAACGCCGAGGAGCCCCGGCTTACGAACAAATAACCCTTTCCCTTTTTGGCGTACCTCATGCTTTTCGAAGATCGACTCCGGATGCGTAGCCGTCGCAGCCTTGCGCGAAATATCCTTGTGGCCGGACTGCTTCCGCTTTGCGCCGCTGCGCTTTTTGCCGGGTGCGGAACCGAACCGCCGAACGGCGCCCGCAGCGCGCCCGCCGACATGGACGACGCGCAGGTTATCCAGGTCGAAACCCTGGTGCTCGAGACCACCGTATTTCAGGACGTTATCCAGCTGACCGGGGCGGTCGAGGCCTTCGACGACGCCCGCCTTTCGGCGCAAACAAGCGGCACGGTTATCGCCATCGAACCCCTTGGCGCCTTCGTCCGCAACGAGGGAGCCGTCGCGCAAATCAATCCTTCGGTGTCGGAAGCCGCCGTTTCGCAGGCCAGCGCCATCGTCGAGGCCGCCGACGCGCAGTTCGGGCTGGCGCGAGAGAACCTGACCCGCAACGAACCGCTTTTCGCCGATTCGGTGATCAGCGCCATCGAGTGGGAAAGCGTACAGGCGCAATACAATCAGGCGAAGGCGAACCTTGCGCAAGCCGAAGCCGCGCTTGACCAGGCCCGCACGACGCTGTCGCAAACCCGCGTGGAGGCGCCCTTCTCCGGTACGGTCGAGGAGCACTTCGTGGAGCCCGGCGAGCAAGTTACGCCCGGCATGGCGGTGGCCCGCCTTATCAATACGCGCCGCGTCAAGGTCGTTTCGGGCGTACCCGAACGGTACGCCGCGGATATTGTGCGCGGGACGCCCGTTCGCATCGGTTTCGAAGCGTACCGGGGCGACCGCATCGACGGGCAAGTTGCGTTCGTCGGACGCGCCGTCGATCCGCTCAACCGCACCTTCCCGATCGAAATCGTCATCAACAATCCGGACGGGACCGTCAAGCCGGAAATGGTGGCGCGCGTGGAGGTGACGCGCGAAATTATCGAGAATGCGCTGGTGGTGCCGCGCGCCGCGGTCATCCGCACCGAAAACGGACACATCGCCTACCTGGTCGAAACGAGGGACGGCGCGCCGACCGCCGTACAACGCAATGTCATACCGGGGCCGGACTTCGGAGCCTATGTCGTGGCGACGAACCTGGCGCCGGGCGACGAAGTGATCGTGCTCGGACAATCGAAGGTGATCGACGGGGACCGGGTCGAAATAGCCATGCGCCACGCCGCGTCCGGGACAATGTCCCCGGAACAGCCGGAAATTCCGACGGACGGATAAACGCCCCCCTTGCGCCTGGCCGCCCGGCCGGAGACCTCCACTCTGTTACCCTGCCGCGTTATGAAAATCACCGACGTCTCGATCAAGTATCGCACAAGCATTGTCGTCCTGACAGCGATACTCGCCATAGGCGGGCTGTATAGCTACAGAACCATTCCGAAGGAATCCAACCCCTCCATCGAGATACCGCAAATCGTCGTTACCCTGTTGTATCCCGGCGCAAGCCCCGACGACGTGGAATCCCTGATCACGCAGCCCGTCGAACGGGAAATACAGGCCATCAACGGCATAAAGGAGATTCGTTCCACGTCTGTGCAAGGCGTATCGACCATCGTCGTGGAGTTCGAACCGGACATTTCCATAGACGACGCCTACCAGAAGGTGCGCGACAAGGTGGACGTAGCCCGGCCTTCCCTGCCCGGCGAAGTCGAGGAACCTATCGTGAGCGAAATCGACTTCTCGGAATTTCCCATCATGACCGTCAACCTGGCGGCGAATTATTCGCTGTCGCAGCTCAAGGAGGTGGCGGAAGAGCTGGAAGAAGAGATTGAGACGGTGCAAGGCGTGCTGGAGGTGGACGTAATAGGCGGCCTGGAGCGCGAAGTGCAAATCGACGTGGACCTGAATGCGCTCCAGGGATACAACCTGGCGTTCATGGATATCGTGGACGCCATTCGCGCGGAAAACACGAACATGCCGGGCGGCTCCGTGGACGTGGACCGCCTGAACTACCTGGTCCGCGTGGACGGCGCCTTCGACGTTCCCGACGAAATAGAAAACATCGTGATCGAGGCGCCGGGCGGGCAGCCGGTCTACGTACGCGACGTGGCCCGCGTCGATTTCGGCTACAAGGACCGATCGACGTACGCCCGCCTGCAGCGCTTCCGCACCGAAACGGAGGACGGCGAACTTGTGCGGACGGACGACCAGGATATTCTGCAAGTCATCAGCCTGAACGTCAAGAAACGATCCGGCGAAAACATCATCCTCACGGCGCGCGCCGTGCAGGAAAAGGTGGACGCTTTCGCCTTCCCGCACGGCACCCGCATCCTCGTCACCGGCGACCAGAGCGAGGATGTGCAGAACATGATCGACGACCTCGAGAACAACATCATTAGCGGACTCATTTTCGTGGTGGCGGTGCTCTTGTTCTTTCTCGGGGTGCGCACGGCCACGCTGGTCGGCGTCGCCATTCCCCTGTCGATGTTTCTCTCGTTCATCATTTTCCAGGCGTTCGGCTACACGCTGAACTTCATTATCCTGTTCAGCCTGATCATCGCCCTCGGCATGCTGGTGGACAACGCCGTGGTCATCGTGGAAAATATCTATCGATACCGGGAGATGGGATATTCCCGGTTCGAGGCGGCGCGGCGCGGCACCGCCGAAGTGGGCGGACCGGTCGTCGCCTCCACGGCCACCACGGTGGCGGCGTTCGCGCCCATGCTCTTCTGGCCGGGCATCATCGGGGAATTCATGCGCAACATGCCGCTTACGCTCATTGTTACGCTGTCCGCCTCGCTCTTCGTAGCGCTGATCATCAACCCGGTCATCACGGGCATTTTCGTGCGGCTCGAATCGGAAGAACGCACCAGGATGCGCGGGGCCGCGCGCATCGCCCGGGTCCTGATTTTCGTCCTGATTGCGGTGTTGATGGGGCTGGCCAACTACCGAATGCTGGTGGTACTGGTCGTCGCCATCCCCGCGCTGATCTGGATTCACAAGAAATTCTTCAAGCCGGTCGGGGATTATTTCGTGGAAACGTTGTTGCCGCGCACCGTAACCATGTACCGGTCGCTCCTTGCCTGGATGCTTCAGCGCGATTACAGCGTCCGCCGGGCATGGTTGCGCAACACCGGCGCGCTGGCTTCCCTGACCATCGGATTCGTGCTGCTGATCGGCGGCGGGCTGCTTTCGGGCGTGGGGCCGCCTGTAGCGGGCGGCATGTCGGGGGCGGGCCTGCTCCTCGTCGTACCGGGCTTCCTCCTCTTTTTGCTGGGCGTGCTGGGCGTCCTGCTGCACTGCGCCGAAAGCCTCTACCTTGGCGGCTGGAAAACCGTTCGCGCAGGCCTCGCGTTCGGCGGCGCCATGCTGGCGATCCTGTCTCTCATCTGGCTGGGACCGCAGGAAATTCCCTTCTTCGTCCTTGTCAATCTGATGGGATTGCCCGCCGCGATTTGCGCGCTGGGCCTGCTTGGCGCCCTCCTCAACCGGCGCAAACGGACGACGCTCATCCTGACGGACAACCGGGCGCGTTTGCTGACCGGCGCCATGGGAGCCTTGATCAGTATCATAATGGTGTTTCAGACGGCGCCCACCGGCGTGGAGTTCTTCCCGGAAAACGACCCCCGCCAGGTATGGGTCACGCTCGAAGGCGCGCTGGGCACCAATGTGGACGCCAGCGACAACATAGCGACCACGGCGCACGACCGCATTCTGAACCTGCTGAGCAACGCGCCCGAATCGGAAGCGAACCTGAAAAGCGTACTGGTGAACGTCGGCGTAGGCGGCGACGTCATGTTCGGGGGCGGATCGGAAAGCGCGGAAGTATCCCGCGTCACCCTGAACCTGGCGGATTATGCGGACCGCAAGGAACCGAGCCCGGAAACCTTGTCCAAAATCCGGGCGCGATTGCAAGGCATTCCCGGAACGGACATTACCGTGGAGCAAAGCCAGCTGGGCCCCCCGACCGGCTTGCCCGTAAATATTGAAATTTCCGGGGAAGAATTCGCCACGATCCGCCGGATTACCCGCGACGTGCGCCAGATGCTGACGGAAGGCGCGGAAAACGGCGACATTCCGGGCCTGGTGGACGTCGCGGACGACCTGAACGAGGGCCGCCCGGAAATGCACGTGGAGATCGACCGCGAACGGGCGGGGCGCTTCGGATTGAACACAAACCAGATCGCCACCACGATCCGCGCCGCCATCAACGGCGTCGAAGCCGGTAAATTCCGCACGGGCGAGGACGAATACGACATCACCATACGGCTCCGGGAGGCGGATCGGTCCAGCCTCGAAAGCATCAAAAACCTTACGGTCCTGCACGAAGGCGCCCAGATTCCTGTAACCGCCGTGGCGGATTTCGACGTGGGGAGCGGCCTCGGGTCCGTCACGCGCCTAGATTTGCAGCGCGTTTCGACAGTTACGGGGAGCGCCGCGCCCGGCGTGCCCGGCCCCCAGGTACTTTCCAACGTGCAAACATACCTGGCCGACTACGAAGCGAACCTGCCGCCCGGATACGTCATGACCTACACCGGCGAAAGCGAAGACCAGGAAGAATCCTTTGCCTTCCTGACCACCGTGCTGCTGATTGCGGTGTCGCTCATTTTCATGATCATGGTGGCCCAGTTCAATAAAGTGACGGCGCCCTTCATCATCATGCTGGCCGTAGGATTTTCGCTGATCGGCGTACTCCTGGGCCTCATCCTTACGCGCACGCCGTTCGGACTCTTCACGTTCATTGGCATTATTTCGCTGGCGGGCATTGTGGTGAACAACAATATCGTGCTGATCGATTACATCATGCAGCTGCGGGACCGGGGCATGGAAAAACACGCCGCCATCATCGAAGGCGGCGCCACGCGCTTGCGCCCGGTGCTCCTGACGGCGCTCACGACGGTGCTCGGCCTCATTCCGCTCACGTTCGGCATCAACATAGACTTCGTAGGCCTGTTGACGGAGTGGCGGCCCAATTTCCAGCTCGGCTCCGAAAACACGCAGTTCTGGGGTCCGATGGGCACGGCCATCATTAGCGGGCTGGCGTTCGCCACCTTCCTGACGCTGGTCATCGTGCCTGTGATGTATTCGACGTTCGATTCGCTTGCGAACCGGTTGCGAAGCCTTGTCGGACGCAAAAAGGACGCCGCCGCGGGCGACGAACCCGAAGAAACAGGCCCGGCCGACCGGTAGCGTACGCCCCGAAGCAGCCGGTAGCGAGACATGAAAAGGTTGCGCGATTTCGCCGACGCCCATCTGCGCATATTCGATCGGCCCGCGCCGCCTGCGCCCGACGCCGTACAAAGCGTACACCTCATCGGGATTTGCGGGGCGGGCATGGGCGCCCTCGCCGAACTCTTGCAGGAATCCGGGTACGCCGTGCAAGGGTCCGACGCGCACTATTACCCGCCCATGAGTACGCGGATCGCCGAGGCGGGCATTACCCTGCTCCAGGGGTACGACGCCCGGCGCCTGGACCCGCCCCCGGACATGACGATCGTGGGCAACGCCTGTACGCCAACCCATCCGGAGGCGGCGTACGCCAGAGAACAAGGCCTTCCGCAGTTGTCTTTGCCAGAGGCCCTTGCCCATTTCTTTCTGCGCGACCGAAAGTCGCTGGTCGTGGCGGGGACGCACGGAAAAACGACGAGCGCCGGCATGCTGGTCCATGTGCTGCGGCGCGCCGGACGCGATCCGGGATTTCTCGTGGGCGGCTTGCCTGCGGGCGGCGGCGCCTCGTGCGCGGCAGGCTCCGGGCCGCATTTTGTCGTGGAAGGCGACGAATACGACAGCGCCTATTTCGACAAGCGCCCAAAGATGATGCACTACCGGCCCGCCTCGGCCATCGTTACGTCGCTGGAATTCGACCATGCGGACATTTACGATTCCTGGGAGGAGTACCGCGACGCTTTTCGGGAATTCGCGGCCCTCGTCGATCCCGAAGGACTGCTTGCGCTGCACGGCGGCGACCCCCATGTGCTGGCGCTGGCGGAGCATACCCGGGCGCGCGTGGCGACCGTCGGGCTGGAGGACGAGGATATCGTGGCCCGGAACGCGCGCGCCGCGCCGGGCGGACAACGCTTTACGCTGCGGGCGTACGGACAGGAGCAAACAGAAATTTTCTTGCCCATGAGCGGGCGGCACAACCTGCTCAACGCCCTCGGCGTATGCGCCATCGCGCTGGAAGAAGGCGTAACGCCCGCGCAAATCGCAGACGGATTCGCTTCCTTCGCCGGGATGAAACGACGCCAGGAAGTGCTCGGCGAGGCGGACGGCGTACTTGTCGTGGACGACTTTGCGCACCATCCTACGGCGGTCCGCGAAACGGTGCGGGCGATCGCCGAACGCTGGCCCGACCGCCGCCTGGTGGCCATTTTCGAGCCGCGCTCCAACTCGAGCCGCCGAAAAATCTTCGAAGAACCGTACGGAGAGGCGTTCGACCAGGCCGATATGGCGTTTATCAGCGCGCCGCCCATTCGGCACAACGACCAGGCCAGCGACCTGCTGGATGCGGACCGGGTGGGCGAACTGCTCCGACGGCGCGGCGTATCGGCAAGCATCTGGCCCCATGCAGAGGCGCTCCTGCCGCCGCTGCTGGACGCGTTGCAGCCGGGAGACGTGGCGCTCATTATGAGCAACGGGAGCTTCGACGGGCTGCATGGCAGCCTGATCGAAGCGCTTGCCGGGCGCGAACCGGCCCCGCCCAGACCGGCGTAACGTGGCCCTGCGCGGGCCGGACGCCTGCGCCCCGGCGCAAGCGAGATACAAACCTGAAATGCATTATTCGGAAGGGCGGCGTATTATGGTACGGATACTGCACCCGAATCAGGCTATCCGGATACTTCCATGCGCCGTTTTCTCCTCCTCCCCTGCTGCCTCCTGTTCGCCGCCATGAACTTGTCTTGCGGATCTGCACCCGCTCCCGCCCCGCCCGAATCCGACGAAGCCCTGCGCGCCCGCGCCGACTCGCTGGCGCGCGCGTTCCTTATCGTGGACGGCCACATCGACGTGCCGTACCGGCTCGACGCCTTCCACGAAGACATTTCCGGGGAAACCTTTGGCGGAGACTTCGACTACCCGAAAGCCGCGGCGGGCGGACTGGACGCGCCGTTCATCTCCATCTACATTGCGGCGTCCTATCAGGAAACGGGCGGCGCGAAAGAAAAAGCGGATGCGCTGATCGACATGGTGGACGGATTCGTGGCGCAATGGCCCGACAAGTTTGCCCACGCGGGAACCGTAGCCGACGTCCGGGCCAATTTCGAAGCCGGACGCATCTCGCTGCCCATGGGCATGGAAAACGGGGCGCCCATAGGCGACGACCTTTCCCTCCTGCGCTATTTTTACGACCGGGGCATCCGGTACGTCACGCTTGCGCACTCCCGCGTCAACCAGCTCAGCGACTCGTCCTACGACTCGACCCGGGTCCACAACGGGTTAAGCGCGCTCGGCAAGGAGGCGGTTCGCGAAATGAACCGCCTGGGGATCATCGTGGATGTTTCGCATATCTCGGACGAAGCGTTCTACGACGTAATGGAAATTGCGCAAGCCCCCGCGTTCGCCAGCCACTCCTCCGCCCGCCATTTTACGCCGGGATGGGAACGCAACATGGGCGACGCCATGATCCAGCGGCTTGCCGAAAACGGCGGCGTCGTCATGGTCGTTTTCGGATCGACCTTTCTGCGGTCCGAATACGGCCCCAAGGGTAATGCAATCCGGGACAGCCTCGATTCCGCCTTGCGCACCGCCGGACACCCCGAAAATTCGGAGGCGTATGTCCGCGAATACGAGGCACACAGGAAGGCGCATCCAGTCGGCGGCATCGAGGACATTGTGGCGCATATCAACCACATCGTTGCGCTAACAAGCGTCGATCACGTGGGACTGGGGTCGGATTTCGACGGCGTTTTCGCGCTCCCGGAGGGAATGCAGGACGCATCCATGTATCCAAACCTGATTTACCACTTGCTCAAGGAAGGGTATAGCGACGAAGATATCCGAAAGATTATGGGCGAAAACGCGCTGCGCGTGTGGTCCGGCGTGGAAGAAACAGCCCGGGCCATGCAGCAAACGGGCGAAGGATAAAAGCCGCACGGCAAGCAGGAACTTGCGCCCGTTATCCGGTTTTCGTATTGTACATATCGAAATGTACAATTCAGGAATACGCTGATCAACACCACAGGAAAGGAGCAACGAGCGCCATGAAAACGATAGCCGTTTCCGCCTTCAGGGCGACCTGCCTTCGCCTGATCGGGCAAATGCACAAGGATCGGGAGCCGATCACAATCACCAAACGCGGCGAACCCGTAGCCGTGCTGTCTCCCTTGCCGCCGCCAGCGGACGAAGCTCCGCTCATCATCGGCGCGATGAAAGGTTCGGTGCTCCGCTACGACGAGCCTTTTGAACCGGCTTGCGCGCCAATGGACGTTTCAGCGTAAATTGGCGAAATATGGATTCTGTATGTCTTTGCAGGGCTACTACAAGAAACCCCCGTCCAGTCAGAGCCGAACGGGGGTTTCTGTTCGTGCTATGACAATTTAGGCACAATTAGAATAGGTATGATATTCATCTTGAATTTTTATCGTAGTAGCACCTTCTGGACATTCCAGTACCACTTCGAAGGTACATTCATAATACTCCCTATTCTTTACATTCGAAGCAAGAGCATCTCCACGACAATCGGGATTATTAGGAACCATTGCCTTACCAGCAAATGGATTCCAATTCGTTGCTTCTATCCATAGATCAGTTGCATGATCACCGACAAGAAACATATATTCTATGCCACTTTCTGTTTTGCCAACAAAACGGTAATCAGGGTATTGTTCAAAGTCCTCTGGCGTAGGTCTAATAAGCAGCGCTACGTCAAGTTCTCTTCCTTTTTCATTCCGAGGAGGATTATCAGTATCAAGATATGCACTGACAATCTCGCGCAATTCTTGCATGTTGCTATCACTAACTTTCGGCGAAATAGCCGTTGGGTTAGCGTGATCAGAACTATTACTCTGGCATCCAGCGAGCGCGGTCATCAGGCAGGCGAGGACGATTGGGAGTAAGAAAAAGCGTTTGGTCATGGTTTCCTCTTGTCCTTCAGGGTGTTTGTTGTTACGAATTAAGGCAGAATCGATTTGCGATCCGCCGTCATGCGTTTTTATGATAGGGGCTGGCCTTGAGCAACGCAATACAACCACTGGCATTTCAAGGAAAATTCATAGCCCATTATCATAAGTAACTTATTTTCAATGCTTTAGGCATGTGCATTCCCCTTGCTTTCCACTCCCCGGCAGCCATCCCCCCATCTCCCCCACCCCCTAATACCGCACCTCTTCAAGCACCAGGCCGCGGGCGGGGGCAGCGGGTCCGGCGGCGCGGCGGTCCTTCTTGGCAAGGAGGCGGGCCATATCTTCGACGGGACGTTGGCCGCGCCCTGTTTGCAGCAGGGTTCCCACTATGGCGCGCACCATGCCGTGCAGAAACCGGTTGCCTGCAATGTCGAAACAGGCGTCTTCGTCCGACTCGCGAAGCCAGCGCGCCTCGTACACCGTGCACACGCGGTTCTTCGTCTCTGATTGCGTACGGCAGAACGAATCGAAATCGTGTTCGCCTGTGAGCAGATCGGCGGCGGCCTGCATGCGCTCGAAATCCGGGGCCGGGCGAACCGGTACGCGCCAATGCCGGTCCAGCGCGCGAAACCCGGTGGTAATGTAATAGCGGTAGCGCCGCAAACGGGCGTCGTAGCGGGCATGAAAACCGTCCGGCGCCTCGGCCAGATCGCGGACCGCTACGGCGTCGGGGAGCAAACCGCTCAGCGAAGCCAAAAGGCGGCGAGCAGGCATCCGCAGGTCGTCCGCAACAAAATGCGCCACTTGCCCTCGGGCATGTACGCCCGCGTCGGTGCGCCCCGCCCCCACGACGGCGACCGGCCTGCGCAAGGCGGTGGCGAGCGCGGCTTCAAGCGCGCCTTGCACCGTGGGCCTGCCCGGCTGGATTTGCCATCCGGAAAAAGGCGTCCCGTCGTATTCTATGGTCATGCGGTATACAGGCATCGCTTGCGCGCCGCATCGGCGGATATCGTATTTTGGGATATGCTGCGCTTTGCGGCCTTCGCGAGCGTATCCATTGCGCCGCGGGCAACCGTCCGATTTCCGCGGCATTCCGATTTTTTCCAAGCCTTTTCAATGACCGTTCCTACGCGCATCTACCTGACGGGTTTTATGGGGAGCGGCAAGAGCGCCCTCGGACCTGGCCTCGCAGCGCGGCTCGGATACGACTTCGTCGATCTGGACCGACATATCGAGCGCAAGGCGGGTTGCGCGATCCAGACCCTGTTCGCCGACCAGGGCGAAGAAGCCTTTCGCAGGCTCGAAACCGCCGCGCTGCGCGCCCTCTCGGACCGGGAGCGACTGGTTACGGCCCTTGGAGGCGGCGCGGTGGCCCGGGAGGAGAACTTGCGGCTCGTTCGGTCGCGGGGATGTTTGATCTACCTGCGCATGACGCCCGCGCGGCTGGCGGAGCGCCTTGCGCAGGGCGCCGCATCGCGTCCCATGCTGCACGAACAGGGACAGCCCCTCGCCGGCGCCGCCTTGCGCAAGCGCATCGAGGCCCTGCTGGCAGAGCGCGAACCGTTCTATGCGCAAGCGGATATCGCGCTGGAGGCGGACGCAGAAACGGTGGAAACCCTAATATCGCAGGCGACGGAAGCGCTGAAACGCTTTGCCGCGCAGGCAAATAAGGAATAAATGCCTCCCGGTCGCGCGCGCCGCCTGCCCGATCCGCCTAATCTGCGTGGTTTCTGCGGATTTCAACGCGGGAATCATGCCTTGCCTGTACGGGCGACCGCGCCGCGCTGGTCGAAACGGCCTGATCGAAACGGCCTGATCGAAACGACCTGGGCGAAAGGTTTTGGCCAGCGTATTCCTTACGACAACCGGAACGAACGACGGTGGTGCGGGCTGGGGCCGTGCCGGGCCAGCGCCGCGTAATGCTTTTTGACGGGATACCCTGCGTTCGCATTCCACGCATACGCAGGATACGCTTCGTGGAGCTGGCGCATCATACGGTCTCGCTCCACCTTGGCGATAACAGACGCCGCCGCAACAGAGCGGCACCGGCGGTCCCCCTGCACGAGCGTTTCGGCGGGGCACGGCGGATCGGGAAAGCACCGGTTCCCGTCGATCAGCAAATAATCCGGCGCAACAGCCAAGTCCTGGACGGCGCGCCGCATGGCCTCCAGCGCGGCATGGAGAATATTCAGCCTGTCTATTTCCTGCGGCGAACACAAGCCCACGCCGACCATGGACGCACTGGCCCGAATCGCCTCGGCCACTTGTTCGCGCAGAGGCCGCGAAAGCAATTTACTGTCGGCCAGTTCCGGGAGACGCGCATCGGGCGCCAGTATGACCGCGGCGGCGACCACGGGGCCCGCCAGGCACCCCCGCCCCGCTTCGTCTACGCCGGCAATGCGTTCGTAGCCCTGCGCGCGCAGCGCCTCTTCGAAACGCCGCGAAGGAAGTCGGGACCGGGAAGCCATAGCGTGAAGGACGTTTTTATTCGTCGTACTGATCCGGCAGGTCGTTTTCGTACAGCACCACGTCCCCCTTCCGAAGAAACGTCGCCAGAAAGGCCTGCGCATCCCGCAAAGCGTCGAAAACATGCAGATTTTCCTCGGGAAATCCTTTGCCGCGCAGCCCTTGCTGGATGGGGGCGGTTTGCTTGCGGCCCACCAGCAGCGCCACATCCGCATGGTCGGCGATATGTTCTCCCAGCACGCGATTTTCTCCCGCTTGCCGCTCGCCCAGCTCGATCATGCCGGGCGTTACGACAATGCGCCGCCCCGAACGGAACGCGCCCAGGATTTCCACCGCGTTCCGGGCGCCCACGGGATTGGCGTTGAACGCGTCGTCGATGACGGTTACCGGGCCTTCCCGCCGCAACTGAAGCCGATGCGGCACGGGCGCAAGCCGCTCCACGGCATGTCTCATCTGGCGCAAACGCAATCCCGTCTCGCATCCGACCGCCAGCGCGAGCAGTATGTTGGTTACGTTGTGCGCGCCCAGAAGCCGGGTCTGAAAACGCTGCTCCGCTCCGTTGTGGCCGCGGACGACAAAGGACGTTCCGCGATGGTCGTACCGAATATCGAAGGCGGCAAGGTCGGCCTCCGGGTTGCCCTCGGCGGAAACGCGCCATACCCGCCCGGGAGCCTGCGCCTGCATGGCCGCCACCCGCTCGTCGTCCAGGTTCAGCACGGCCACGCCGCCTGCGTCCATGCGGGCGATCATGCGGCCTTTCTCTTCCGCAATGCGGTCCATCGTGCCCATGCTCTCCAGATGCGCAATCCCTATCGTCGTCACGACGCCAATATGCGGGCAGACAATATCGCACAGTTCGTCCATGTCGCCCGGATGCCGGATGCCCATTTCCAGGACCAGCGCCTGATGCTCCGCCCGCAGCATGGTATTGATCGCCAGGCACAGGCCCATGGGCGTATTGTAGGAGCCGGGCGTAATGAGGGTTTGGCGGCGCAGGCCAAGCAGGTCTCCCATAATGGACTTGACGCTCGTTTTTCCGTAGGAACCCGTAACGGCGACGATTTGCAGGTCTGCACGGCGGGCAAGCCGACGGCGGGCCTGTCGTTTGAATCCCTCCTGAATGCGTCGTTCCGCCGGAGCCATCAGCGCAGCGGCGGCCAGCGTCCAGCCCGGCGCCAGCAAATCCGCCAGAAAAAGCCCGCCCAGATACCAGAGGAGGTCCGCAAGGCCGCCCCGAAGCCACAGGTACGCGCCCGCCGCGACAGGCAACGCCGCCACGAGCGCGGCCATCGCCAGCAAGCGCCGCAGGCGGGGGGTGTACTTCAGGGGTTTTTTCTCGCGGTCGCTCCGGTAGCGCCGCGAGGAAGCGAACGTACCGGCCCACAGGGGCAAAAGAACCGCCAGGACGGGAAGCGGATCGAACAGGGCGACGCAGACCGCCGCCAGAACCAGTTCCGCAAGCGCCAGCTGATGCGACCGGCGAAACGCCAGCGTCCGCAAACGACGAACGACCCAGGCCCGAAACTCCCCGGACTTGTAGCCGTGCAACTGAAAAATATGCAGGAAATAGCGCAGCCGCCGCGCCGCGCGCCATCCCGCAAAAAGCGTTGCGACAAGAACCAGAAACGGAATAAGGAACATGTTCAGGAACCCGGAGCGGCGTCAGGTGTTTTGCAGCAAATCAGTTTTCGGAAGCAGCTTGCAAGCGAAGTCTGCAAGACGACGTCAGCGATCTGTTTCGAGAAAGCGGCGGGTGGCGGCGATAAACGTGGCGAAATCGTCCATATAGCCGTAATGTCCCGCATTGCGGAGCGTAACAAGGCCCGCGTCGGGGATGGCGCGTACAAGATATTCCATCTGCCGTTGCGATATGGCCGTATCCCGGTCGCCTCGAAAAAGCAGGACGGGAACATCGATTTCCTGCACCTGCTCGTCGAGATGACAGGTAACCATGCGAACGAAAACGCGGCGCATGACCCCTGTGGCGGAACGGTAATCCGACGAACCCAGCATGCGCCAGACCAGGGAATGCCGTAACCAGTCGAGGCCGTGTGCGCGAAGCGGTTCGGGCGCCAGCCTGAACGGGGCTTTAAGCACCTGGGCCGCGGTCCGGCGGACATAATACCCGACGGACCTGCGGGGCGCGACGCCCGAAGGACTGACAAGCGCCAGACGACGAATCAACCGTTTATACGCCGGATGCGAAGCCATATAAAGCGCAATCCGCCCCCCGTTCGAATGCCCCACGATGGTGACCGGCTGCCCGATAATATGCGTATCCAGGACCTCCTTGACCAGCGCGGCGTGCTCCGGAACGCCCATCGCCTCCTCGGGCGGCGGCGAATGACCGTGTCCGGGAAGATCGACGTTTACGACCCGGCAGTCCGGGGCCAGCGCCTCGGCGATCGGGGCCATATGGGCTGCGCTGCTTCCCCAGCCATGAAGCAGGAGCACGGGCGCGCCCTCGGCGTTGCCCGTAATCGCGCAGCCCAGCCTGTCCGCGCCGTACGACGCGGGCGCGGCGGCGCCGTTTTGCGCTTTCGACGAGCCTTTGGAACCCATTGCCCTGCTATGTTGTTTGAGTGTCGTACATCCTATCTTCCTCCAGGTTTTACGTTTTTCGGGCCGCTCGCCCTGGAAACCGGGATGCAATCGCCCGGCGCCTCTTCGTCGGACGCTTCATTGGTCGGTTTCCCGCCGCATGGCGTATGCGGTCCTAATGTACGAAGCGCGCCGCGCCCATTCCTGTTGCATCGAATTATTGTTGCCGCACCGCGTGGAATGCGCTTCACCGTAGTACGTTTTCGCGATCAATGCACTGAACTGTATGCCAGAAAAAAACTTTGAAGGCATCCTCGAAATGATCGGGGGTAAAAAATTTGGCTTTATCCGCGCCTTTCGCCCGGATTTGCCAAAAGGGAACAGCGACCCCTTTACGTCGCCGCCGCTGGTGCGAAAATTTCATCTTCGGGACGGATGCCTCCTGACAGGCACCCTGCGCCCGGGCCGAAAAGGCGCCTTGCAGGTCGCCCGCATCGACAGCGTGATGGGCATGCCGCCCGAAAAATGGGCCGACGTCGCCGATTTCGACGGCGGACAAACCATCTACCCGGACGAGAAGCTGGAGCTCGTAACCGCCCCGGGGGAGATTTCCATGCGCGTCGTGGACCTCGTTTCCCCCATCGGCAAGGGACAACGCGCCCTGATCGTGGCGCCCCCCCGCACGGGCAAAACGATTCTGCTGAAAAAAATGGCCGCGGCGATTACGCAGAATCACCCGGACGTGGCGCTGGTGGCGCTCCTCGTCGACGAACGGCCCGAGGAAGTCACCGACTTCAAGCGCGCCACGGCGGCCCAGGTGTTCGCCTCTTCGAACGACCGGGAGGAGGACAACCATGTCCGCGTCTCCACGCTTGCGCTCGAATATTCGCGTCGCCTCGTGGAAACAGGCAAGGACGTCGTGCTGCTGCTGGATTCGTTGACCAGGCTGGGGCGGACCTTTAACCTGTACCTGGGCGGAAGCGGACGTACGCTTTCCGGCGGCCTGGACGCGAAGGCCCTGCAAATTCCCCGACGGATATTCGGCTCGGCCCGGAATATCGAGGAGGGCGGATCGCTGACCATCGTCGCTACGGCGCTCATCGAAACGGGCAGCCGCATGGACGACGTGATTTTCGAAGAATTCAAGGGCACGGGCAATTCGGAAATCGTGCTGGACCGGGAAATGGCCGACAAACGCATTTTCCCGGCGATCAACCTGCGCAAAAGCGGTACGCGCAACGAGGAACGGCTGCTCGGGGACGCCATCGCGCAGCATCATCGGCTGTTCCGGGCGCTGAATTCGCGTCCTCCCATCGAGGCCATGCAGGCGCTGATTCGGCATTTGCAGCAATCGCCCACGAATGCGCACCTGCTGAACGAACTGGTTCCAAGCGAGGCCTATTGAGCGAGGGATACGGAGCAAGCGCATAGACAAGCGAAAACTTGCGGCGAGAGGTTATATTTCCCGCCTTGCGGTGTCTATAGGGGAAACACAACACGTTTCCGTTCCACCGCTTGATCCACGTTTTCGCTATCGTGCCAAACCCGCTTAAACGCATCGAACCCGCTTCCGACCCGGATATCCGACGCCAGGTCCCCATTCGCAACTGGGCGGAAAAAGAACGCCCCAGCGAGCGCATGCTGAGCGGGCAGCACAACGACCTCTCGGACGCCGAACTGATCGGCGTGTTGTTTCGGTCGGGCACCCATACCCGTTCCGGCTCCGTATCGGCCATTCAGCTGGGCCGCACGCTGCTGCATACCTTTGGCGGATTGCGCGATCTGTCCCGCCGCGACACGCGGGAAATGATGCGCGTGGCGGGCGTCGGCCCGGCCAAGGCGGCCCAGCTTGCCGCCGCGTTCGAGATCGGGCGGCGCGTAGAAGCGCAGCAACTGGACCGCAGGGAAATCCGGGTGTCCTCGCCCAACGACGTGGCGGCGGTCTACATACCGAAACTGCGCGATTTGCGCACGGAAGTATTCGACCTCGTTTTGCTCAATACGGCGAACGTCATTATCTCCAGTATCCGGCTAAGCGGGGGCGGCCTTTCGTCCAGCATCGTCGAGCCGAGGGCCGTTTTCCAGCAGGCCGTCCTGGAAAACGCCGCTTCGGTAATCTGCGTGCACAACCATCCGTCCGGCAGCCCGGAACCAAGCCAGGAAGATATCCGAATCACCCGGCAACTGGTGTCCGCAGGCAAAATCATGGGCATTCCCATTCACGACCATCTCATCGTGGGCGGAAACCAGTATGTCTCCATGGCGGAACGCCAGTTGTTGTAGGCGTTGTTGCAGCGCAGCGAGGCGGTTTCCGGCGCTTGTGGAATCATACGGGCGCCTTTCCCGGTATGAGGGCCGCATGCCGGCTTGCCCGGACGTTTCTTCCGTACCCGTTTGCCAGCCATGGACCTTCTGGAAAAAATCGTTTCCCTTTCCAAGCGCCGCGGATTCGTTTTCCCGTCTTCGGATATTTACGGCGGCCTCGCCGCTACGTACGACTACGGACCCCTCGGCGTGGAACTGAAACGCAACGCGAAGGAGCGGTGGTGGCGCGACATGGTGTACCGGCACGACAATATCGAGGGCCTGGACGCAGCCATTCTGATGCATCCGACCGTCTGGAAGGCGTCCGGGCACGTAGACGCTTTCCACGACCCCATGATCGACGACAAGGCGTCGAAGCGGCGGTACCGGGCGGACGAACTGATCGAACGGCACATCGAAAAGCTGGAGGCTGCCGGCAAGGAGGAGCGGGCCCGCCGCGTCCGCGCACGCTTTCTCTCGGCGCTGCACAGCGAGGATATGCCGAAAGAACTCCACCAGATCATTCTCGACGAAGAAATTCGGGGACCGGACTCCGGCGCCTTCGACTGGACCGAAGTGCGGCAGTTCAATCTGATGTTCGAAACGCACGCCGGCGCGGTCGCGGACGACGAAACGCGCATCTGGCTTCGCCCCGAAACGGCCCAGGGCATCTTCGTGAATTTTCGGCTGGCGCAGGAAACGGCCCGGCAGCAAATCCCCTTCGGCATTGCGCAAATAGGGAAAGCGTTCCGCAACGAAATCGTCGCCCGCCGCTTCATTTTCCGCATGCGCGAATTCGAGCAGATGGAGATGCAGTATTTCGTCGCGCCCGGTACGCAGATGGAGCATTTCGAGGCCTGGCGGGAGCGGCGCATGCAGTGGCATATAGACAATGGCGTCCGCCCGGAACGCTTGCGCTGGCACGAGCACGAAAAACTGGCGCACTACGCGGACGCGGCCTTCGACGTACAATACGACTTTCCGATGGGATGGCAGGAAATAGAGGGCATTCACTCGCGCACCGATTTCGACCTGAGGCGCCATCAGGAATTTTCCGGCAAAAAAATGGAATATTTCGACCCGAGGCGGCAGGAGAAATACATTCCCTACGTCGTGGAGACGTCCGCCGGGCTGGACCGCACCGTGCTCATGCTGCTGTGCGAAGCCTACGAAGAGGAGAAGGTCGAAGGCGAAGAGCGGGTCGTCATGAAGTTTCATCCTGAAATAGCCCCCGTGAAGGCGGCTGTTTTCCCCCTGGTCAAGCGGGACGGGATGCCGGAGGCGGCCCGGGCGCTCGCCGCCGACCTGCGCGAGCATTTCAAGGCGTTCTACGACGAAAGCGGGTCCATCGGGAAGCGCTACCGCCGCATGGACGAGGCCGGTACGCCGTTCTGCGTCACGGTGGACGGCGAAACCATGGAGACGGGGGCCGTGACCATCCGGGACAGGGATTCCATGGCGCAGGAGCGCGTGGCGAAGGAACACGCGGCGACCTGGATGAAAGACCGGATGAAAGCCTGGCGGCGGTCCGCGTAACGGCGTCGGGGAAAAACGAAACGCCTGCGATGGCCTCGCCCGCAACGTATATTGCAACGCTATGAGCCTCTCCGACTTCCTCGAACCGCATAAGAAGTGGATGCGCCTCGCCCTGAAAGAAGCCGAGGCGGCCTGGGACGAGGACGAAGTGCCCGTCGGCGCCGTGGTGGTGCACGCCGGCGAAATCGTCGGGCGGGGCCGCAACATGGTGGAGCGGCTCCAGGACCCCACCGCCCACGCCGAAATGATCGCCCTCACGGCGGCGTGCGAAACGCTCGGAGCGAAAATCCTGCGCGGATGCACGATGTACGTTACCCTCGAACCGTGTCCCATGTGCGCCGGCGCCCTGGTGTGGGCCCGCATCGACCGGCTCGTGTTCGGCGCCTTCGACGAAAAAGCGGGCAGCGCATCCACATTGTACGACATTCCCCGGGACCCGCGGCTGAACCATCAGATGGAGGTGGTGTCTGGCGTAGAGGCGGACCGCGCCGCCGAACTCATGCGGGCGTTCTTTCAGAAACGCCGCATCGCCCTGTAGCTACATTATTTGTACAATTGTCCGTGTACAATGCGCAAACGTTCCTGTACGATTTCCCTGCGTAATTTTCCTCTGCAAACGCCATGACGGACGTAGTCATCGTCGGCGGCGGCCCGGTGGGGCTGGCCTGCGCCATTCAAGCGCAACGGGAAGGGCTGCGCGCCCTCGTCGTGGAGAAAGGAACCGTCGCCCAGTCCCTCGTCGGGTATCCCGTGAAGATGGAATTTTTCTCCACGCCCGAACTGATCGAAATAGGGGGGCATCCTTTCCCGGTACACGGCCACAAGCCGCTTCGCGAGGAAGCCATCGAATACTACCGGCGCGTGGCCCAGAACGAAGGCCTTGCGCTGCGCCTGTACGAACGCGTCCTGCGCGTGGAGGGCGAATGCGACGCCTTTCGGGTGGTAACAGACAAGGATACGATCGGCGCCCGGCGCGTGGTGGTGGCCATCGGCTTCTTCGACCACCCGAACCTCTTGCGCGTCCCCGGAGAGGATTTGCCGAAAGTAACCCATTACTACAAGGAAGCCTATCCGTATTTCGGGCAGCGCGTCGCCGTGATCGGGGCGCGCAATTCGGCGGCGAAGGCGGCCCTGGACTGTTGCCGCCACGGCGCGCGCGTAACGCTGCTGGCGCGGGGGGCGGAACTATCGCGCCGCATCAAGTACTGGATCCGCCCCGACCTCGAAAACCGCATCGCGCAGGGCGCCATCGCGGCGCGCTTCAACACCGTGGTGCGGGAAATCCGGGCGTCGTCGCTCCTCGTAGAGGGTCCCGGCGGCGTGGAAGAGATCGGGAACGACTATGTGCTGGCGCTCACGGGCTACCACCCGGACTATTCGTTGCTAAAGGCCGTCGGCGTAGCAATCGCCGACGACGAATGGAACACCCCGGTTTTCGACGCGCAATCTTTCGAAACCACGCGCAAGGGCGTGTACGTCGCGGGGACCGTCTGCGGCGGACGGCGGACGGGCCGGTGGTTCATCGAAAACGGACGCGTCCATGCCGTGCAGATCATGCGCCATATCGCGGGACGGGACCTGGAGGCCGTCGATTTCGAGAACCGCCACTGGGTTACGGCGGAATAAACCGGCGGTTGCCGGGCGGCTTCCTGCCCTGCGCTTGCGAAAAGGGCATAAGGACGCGCTCTTTATACGGAGGGCATGGCATACTTGTTACGTCCGTCCGCGCCCGACCGACAACAAACGCATCCCCTGCGGTTATGAGGCGTCAAGGATTTGCCGCGCTTGCGGATGATTCGGCGCAAGGCGCAGCGCTTCCTGCGCATACCGGCGCGCGGCGTCGTCCTCGCCCAGCAAGTACCAGGCAAGCGCCAGATTAACCAGCCCGTCCACATACGACGGATCGAGTTCCACGGCCCTCGAAAACCATTGGACGGCGATCTCCGGGCGCCCGTCGTTCATATGGAACGCGCCCAGATTCCCGTACGCAACCGGATTCTCCGGCTCGGCCCGCACCGCCTGCTCGAACAGGGCGCGGGCTTCCGTCAGGCGCCCGTCCTGCGCCAGCAGAAATCCCAGATTCCCCAATGCCTGCCCGCCGTCCGGATCCAGAAGAATGGCTTCGCGGAGCGACCGTTCGGCGGCGGCGCGATCCCCCTGCCTGAGGCGGGCCGTTCCCAAATTGAAATGGGCCGGAGCCAGCCACGGATACTCGGCGACCGCGGCCTCGTATTGCGCCGCCGCCGCGTCCAGTTCGCCCTGCGTCTCCAGATAGCGTCCGTAATTGACCCGAATATCCGCCCGGGCGGGCTGCGCGGCCAGCGCCCGCTCGTACAAATCCCGAATCGCCGCGCCCGCGCGCCCCAGCCGTTCGTACGTTTGCGCCAGGGCGTTAAGCCGCTCCGGTTTGGCTTCCAGCGCCACGGCCTGCTCCAGCGGCTCCGCGGCGCGGGCCATTTCCCCCAGTTGCATGTACCCGTACCCCCGGAGATACTGGGCTTCGCCGAACGCGCCCGCCGCGTCGTCAAGCAACGTTACGCCCTGCCGGAGCGCCGTCGTGTCCCGATGCTGCAATCCCCGAATAACGTAGGCCATGCCTGCATAGGCGCCCGCCGAGTCGTCCCGGGCGTAGTACGGACGGAGCCGAATGCGTTCGACAGGCGCTTCGCCGTCTGGCGCGGCAGGGCCCTCTTCCCGGACCACGCGAATGTGGTGGTCCGTAAGCGTGGTATGCGGCGTGCCCGCCACGGACGCTTTCGGCATATGGCACGAAAAACAATGGGCGTCTTCGGCGTGCGCGGCGCGCATTGACGCTTCAGGCAACGCGGCCTGCAATGCGGCCGGCGCGTGACAGGCCGTGCAGGCGGCGTTGAAATAATCGGGACCCGCCAGCCGGAACGCCTCGTGCGGATTGTGGCAGGTGGTGCAATCCATGGGCTGCGCCGATGCCTGCGTTTCGATAAAACAGGCGCTTTGCTTCATCAGGTCCGCGTGAGAAATCGCGTCGATCTCCTCCCCGGAATCTGCCGCGTCGGATACGTAGAACGCCATATGTTCGGAAAGCGGACGAGAGGGACGATAGTCGTAGGCGGCGCGCCCGTCCCGCAGCATCGACACCGTGGCGTGCAAATGGCATTGCTGGCACACGTCCAGGCGGCGTTCGAGCGAAAGGTGCGCCGGGTTCACGATGGTCTCGTCGATGTCGCCCGCCGGTTCCGGAGAAGCAAGGCGAGCCTCGACGTGCACGGACCCCGGCCCGTGGCATCGTTCGCACCCGATCCCGTGCGGCACCGCCTCGTATTTGCCGTCCACAAACGGCGTCGAGCGTGGATAACTGTTGTGGCAAGCCATGCAACGATCCGGAATAAGCCGGTCGAAACGGGTATTGGACACTTCGTATCCGGGGCTTAGGTCCCATTTTTCCTCCTGGGTATACCAGGTCAGGGGGAGTTCGAAGTACCGCCCGCCTTCTTCCACGAGATACGTCCGCGCCGCCGTGCCGCTGCCCACGACGTACTCCATTTCGCGAACCAGGACGTGCGTTTTGCTTCCGTCCGACCCCTGCCGGAATTCTTCGATCCAGAAACGGTCGCCCTCGCGGTACGGACGATAAGAGAAACCCCGGTTCGGGTCCTCCACGATCACGCCGTCGAACGCCTCGACCACGGCGGCGGCGCGCATGGGATAGAACGAATTCGCCATGCCGTGCTCCTCGAATCCGCGGTACTGCTCCTCATGGCAGTCGAAACAGGCTTCGTCCCCCGTAAAGTCGGCGGACAAGTTCCGAAAACGAATCTCTGCCTCGGCGGTCTGTCCGGCGGCGGGCCTGTCCTGGACGTCCGGAGCGTCTGCGCCGCATCCGGAAACCGCCGCGCCGCAGACCAGCGCAACCAACAGCAACAAGGCGGAACAGCGCATGGGGACCATATCCAGGGCGGCGCGCAATCCGAGAAAAATTTTTCGACCTTTTCTGGCCGAACGGCGCAGGTCGCAAGCGGTAGACCGAACTACCCGGCGAGAACCACGGCGAACAAGGCAAGCGTAATCGCCAGATTTACGCCCACCATCCATTTAAGGGCATCAATCCCCGCCTTATTCGCAGCGATTTCTGCTTTCAGACCGGCAAGGTCGGAATGCGTAGCGGCTTCCTTACGGTGCTCTCCTACAGCGTTCGCAATAGCCTGGGCATGCGCGTTGGCTTGTTTCTGTTCAACACCTGCGGCGGTCAGGTTTTCTGCGATGGCAATCGTATCAAGCATGGCTTTTCGCGGAATAGTTTGACAGATATTTGACAAAACCCCACGCGCCGCACAAAAGATCCCTGATGCAAAAACGGGTTCCGTTCGTTTACCGGTTGACGACGCCGAACTTCATGACCCGCTCCCCGACGCCCGGCGCCGCAATATGAATGAAATACATGCCGCTTGCTACCGGCAAGTTGCTGTCCGTCGTGAGGTCCCAGTCCAGCGAGCGGCTCGGACCGTCCTTGGACAAGGTGCGAATGAGCGTTCCGTTCACCGTATAGACGCGAATCGTCGCCCGCCGGGGCATGTTCGCGAAACGCACCCGACGGTCCGTATACGCCGTCTCGTACGCCGAATAACCCCGGTACGGGTTCGGCGCAATGCCGACATCGTCGAGCGAGGCTTCAAGCGCAAAAGCGTCGTCCGTCATGCGCTCCGCGCTTGTTGGCTCCATGGACGACGAAACGAACCCCGCGTCGAAAAACGCCTGGACGAACTTGTCTGCCTCCCGAAGCTGCGTAATGGAATCCAGGTTATCCGCGCCCTGCGCAAACAATATCCCGAACACGACCTCCTCGCTGTCGCCAGGCTGCATGGTAAAAGGCCCCGTGGACATTACGAAACGACGGTCGCCAGGCGTGTTCTGCCCGCCAGCGGCGTCGTTATTCACTTCACTCCAGAACTGCCCCGTCACCGGATCGCCCGGATAGGCGAATTTGACGACTTCGCCGTCCGTCTCAAAACCGGACCCATGGGCGGTGAGCGATTCTCCTCCTTTCCAGAACCCCTGTTGCATGTAGTATACCTCCTGAGCAAGCTTCGGGTCGGTCATGCCTCCAGAAATTCTGTTCACGAAATACATGAAACTGGTTACGCCCAGCGTATCGCCGTGGTCTGAAACAGGCCCCTTGAAAAAGTCATAGCCCACCGCAGGGGGAGGACCGTACACAGCATCCACAGCGTGGGCATGATACGCATAGCCAAGTCCAAGCGTCGTGTCTATACCCACGAAATCGCCTTCCTCGCCGCCAATATCGGGATCGGAAAAAATGGAAAGAAACGTATCGGTCAAGGGTTCGCTGCCCTTGTACGTAACGTTGTATTTGAAAAACGTCGTGTTGCCAAGCGCATCCGCGCGGTCGAACGCAAAGGCATGCACCCGCACTTCCACGCCGATCGGCGCAGACTCCGTGCTGCGGTGCGTATTGCCCACATCGTTCATGATCCACCACACCGCCTGATCCCCGATCAGGTCAGGACGGTCGCCGCCCGCAAGGTCGTAGTTTCCCTCGTCGCCGTCCCCGTCTATAACCGGGGCGCCCAAATCGTATGGCCAATCCGCCAGATCCGGCGCGGCCTGCCCCGTCGCCTCGTAGCTCTGAATGTCGCTCTGGTTTACCTTGTACAAGCGGTCGTACGCTATACAGTCGTCCGGATTCACCGGGCGCCCATCCGATCCCAAAGGCCCCGGCCAGAATTCGAAATCGCCGTATCGAGAGCCAGCTACCCGCAGATCGCTTCCGACCATGCCGCCTATCCAGAGGCCCATCGCATAGATGGGGGAATGCCCAGCGTCTTGCGGAACAAAATACGCCCCCATAAAACCATTTCCATAAGCCACGCTGCCGTTATTCAAAAGACGAACTTGAACGTTGTTGACGTCCAGGGCCTCATCCGCCAAACCAGCCCAACAGCTACCGGGTTCGGGGTCTGAATCGCCGGTTCGCAAAAGAACGGAGGTCTGCTCTTTCTTGTCCTCGTCGTCCTTATCCACACCCGCAAAAGCACTGGACGCAGGGATCAGGCACACAGCCAAAATCAGCGTCAGGTATCGTGGAAGATGCTTCATGGATACAATGATGCTTTCCTGGCGTAGGTATCCTTTCAAAACCCCACGCGCCGCGCAAAAGATCCCTGATGCAAAAAAGGGCAGACCGCATATGCGGCCCGCCCTTTTTCAACCATGAAAAACGGATGTCGTTCGCTCAAAGCGTGAACGTTGCAGCGAACACGTTGACGCTGCTGAACACCTTCGAAGGACGGTAGGCGTAATCCACCATCAACCGGCTCGGGCCGATCGGAAGCAAAAGTCCGCCGCCTATGTTCCACTCGGACCAGTGCACCAGCTCCTGTTCGGTGGCGACGTCCACGCCCCCGCGCACGAAGAGCAGGTTCTGGAAATTCAATTCCAGCCCGCCTGCATACTGGTTCACGTCGTACGAATTAGACCGATAGTTCGCCAGCACCGTCGCGGTCATGTCGCTGGTGAACTCCCGCTCGTACACGGCCCCGAAATTCAGCATCGAAGGCAACTCCGATTTTACGTCCCGTATCTCGGCGGGCACTTCGTAGTCCCCAACCGTGCTGCTCGACGTAATGATCGGGTCCTGAAGCCCTACGCCATTGAAACTGAACTGAGGCCCGAAGTTGCGCAAGCTGACGCCGAAGCGCAACCCGGACTCGCCCACGATGTAGGTCATGCCCGCGTCCAGCGCCACGGTGCGGGCGTCGATATCGTCGATGCGCTGGCTAAGCCCCTTGAAGGTTATGCCCGCAGCGATGCGGTCCGTCAACTGGCGGCCATACGTGAGGCCCACGGCGATCGTGGCGGCGGACCAGGTGTTGTTCGGGTCGTTTTCGGGGTTCTCCACCGTGGTCTCGGGAATGTCCCCGTAATCCCAGCTCGTTACCGTAAGCCCGATATTGCTGGAACCGAAGCGCTGCGCCACGCCAAAGTAGTTGACGCCCGTATCCGCTATGTAATTCATGCGGCTGAACATGGCGGTCGTGCTTTGATTGACCAGAATGGCCGCCGGATTCGAAATGAGCGCCTCTACGCCCGAAGCGCCGTTCATCCCGCCGGTCATGGTGGACGCCAGCGAAATCGTGCGCGGGGTAACCGGCACCGTCAACTCGGACAGCGCAGAGGTCCCGAACCGCTCGTTGCTTTGCCCCAGGGCCTCGAACGCAACGAGTCCCGGCAAGAGGGCCAACACGACGACAAGGTGTCGATATTGCTTTTTCATGGTTTTGAGCCTTTAGGTCTCGTGTTCGGTTCGATTAGAAGATGTTGATGTTCGTTTCCCGGTTGATGACGCCGAACTTCATGACCTTCTCCCCAGCGCCCGGAACGTCGATATGCAGGAAATACATGCCGCTCGCTACCGGCAAGTTGCTGTCCGTCGTCAGGTTCCAGTCCAGCGAGGGGCTCGGACCGTCCTTGTACAACGTGCGAACCAGCGTACCGCTCACCGTATAGACGCGGATGGTCGCCGTCTGGGGCATGTTCGTGAAACGCACCCGCCGATCCTCGTTGCCCGTCTCGTACGCCGAACGGCCGCGGTACGGGTTCGGTACGATGCCGATGTCGTCGATGGAGGCCTCCAGCACGGAAGCGTCCTCCGTCGTGCGGCCCATGCCCGCCGTTACGATGCGGAACACGTCGCCTGGCTGGTGCGGCTTCGTGGTCGTGATGCGAAACACGGTGCCCGTCTCCGGCCCGGACTGTAAGTAGCTGTCAGGACCCGTAGCCTTCGTTACGTCTCCGCCGTTCCACAATACGAACACCGTGCGGGACATGTAATTCCATACGTCGCACTCCGGTATTTTCGCATCCCCCGGCGGATAGTACCAGTCCGAACAACCGGCGTCCAACGCGCCCGCGCCCAGCTCCTCGTACTTCGCCATCGCGTCTTCGTAGCCCTGCTGCCCCGGCGTATCGTTCGTCGGATGCATTACGTACACCGGATCCGTCCACGGATCGTTGAACGCGCCGGACACCTCGTGATCCGCCCAGTGCGCATCCGCTGTTGGATCCAGCGCATCGTACATAAGGCTCCACTTGCCGTCGTCGCCCAAATCGAACAGGAACGGCACCAGGCGCACGTCGTCCGAAGCGTCCGGGCTCGTACCCACGTTCCACCACTCGAAGGGCACGTCCACTACCTGTCCCTTGGTGACGCTTGACCATCCCGGCTTGCTCCATGCCTTGCCGTTGCCCGTGAAACGCACCTCTACGTCGTTCGGAACGATATGCCCAACCCCGTTGAACGACGCGCCAAAACCGCCCGTGAACTGAAGCGTTCTTGGCAGAAAGGCGCCGTAAGCTCTGCGATTCCCGTTCGGCCAGGTGTGAACGAACCAACCGAAATCGCTATTGTTCGTGGACTGCTGCGTAGGGATGGCGGCTGCCTGTGGCGTTGGCACGCCGGCCGGGCCAGGAAATCCTGCCCAGTTCGCAGCGGCCCAGGCCGGGGGCGAAAGCGGGCCTGCCGCATTCGCCACCACTTGAAAAGCGTCGAACGCAGGCGTCGGCGCATCGATCGTAACCGCAAGGCCGTCGAATATCATAACGTCTTTCCCAAGCGGCGTCTCGTCGCCCGTGCGCGCAAAATAATCGACCCCGTCGATGATCACCTTCCCGTCGGAATCGCGCGTGATCGTGTAGGCCGCTTTGCCCGCGCCGACTGCGCCATCCGGGCCGGCCACTTCGTCCAGCGCCATGAACTCTACCGTGTAGCTCGCGCCGGTAACCGCCGCCGGGTCCACCACGCGCCAATAAACCACGCCCTGTCCGCTTTGCATAATCGTAACCGCCGAAGAATCCTCCGTCGCGAAATCGCTGTTCAGCGACGAACCGCCTTCCGTGGAGGCAATCTTCGACGGACGAAACGTAATGTTCGTCGGCGCGCTTTCCAGAATCTTCGGCGTGGAGTTGGGACTGTAGGCGTACGCAGAAATCCCGTAGTAATAATCCGTGTAGTTCGTCAGGTTCGGCAATGCGAGGTTGTACCGTATCCCGCTATCCGTGCCCCGCGCCGACACCGCCGGAAGAAAATCGCCCACGTCCCCGTCGAATACATCGTCCAGCACCTTGGTGACCCCGTTCGCCACATCGAAGGTGGCCACCAGTTCGCGCTTGTCCGAAGCAAACGACGACGTGGGGTACCGATAGATATTGAATCCCTCGAACGTATACGTCTTGTCTTCGAGCTCGAATTCGTCCAGGAACCGGTCCGCCACGTCGTACGCCAGGAGGTAGTTATCGCTATTCGACGGATAGCCCCACACGAGATGCGCCTGCCCGTCCAGTTCCGAAGCGTACAGACAATGACCCGATCCCGGGTGCAGCTCGGCATTGGAGGAATTCGAATTGCAAAGCGGCGGGGCGGGCGGCGGCAGTGGAATATCGAAGTCGGCGTCGTAGGCTGTCTGCGCCAGAATGTCCGCGGCCCGCAGCGCCGTAACGGAACTCAGGTTGTCCCCGGCCTGCGCAAACACCACCCCGAACACGATGTCCTGGCTATCTCCAGGCTGCACCGTAAACGGCCCGGTGGATACCACCAGACGACGGTCGCCTGACTGATTTCGTCCGCCGGAACCATCGTTGTTTACCTCGCTCCAGAACTCGCCGGTAACCGGATCGCCCGCATAGGCGAACTTGGTTGCCGGCCCATCCGTTTGAAAACCGTTTCCGCCCGTCGTAAGCGACTGTCCGCCACTCCAGAAACCCTGTTGTACGTTGTACACCTCCTGAGCGACATGCGGATCCTCCGTACCGTCGGGACCGCCGTTGATGAAATACATGAAACTGGTTACGCCCAGCGTATCGCCATCCTCCGTAATGGGTCCCTGAAAAAAGTCGTAGCCCGCCGCGGGCGCCGGACCGTACACATTGTCCATGGCATTGTCGTTGTACACATAGCCCAGGCTCAGCGTGGTGTCCACGCCCACGAAATCGTCCGACGCATTCCCCAAATCCGGATCGGAGAAAATGGACAGAAACGTATTGGTAAGCGGTTCCACGCCCTTGTACGTTACGTTGTACTTGAAGAATGTCGTGTTGCCCAACGCATCCGCCCGGTTGAACGCAAAGGCGTGCACCCGCACCTCTACGCCGATCGGCGCAGCCTGCGTGTTGCGGTGCGCATTCCCCACATCGTTCATAATCCACCACACCGCCTGATCGCCAATCAAGTCGGGACGGTCGCCTGCCGCAAGGTCGTAATTGCCCTCCGTGCCGTCCCCGTCTATCACCGGAGCGCCCAGATCGTACGGCCATTCCGCCAGATCCGCGGTCGCCTGCCCCGTCGCCTCGTAGTTCTGAATATCGCTTCGACTCACCTTGTACAGGCGATCATACGCCGAGCAATCGTCCGGATTCACCGGGCGCCCGTCCGACCCCAAGGGACCCGGCCAGAATTCAAAGTTGCTGTACGTGGAGCCCGCGGTGCGCAACTCGTCCCCCACCATGCCGCCTATCCAGATGCCCATCGCATAGATAGGGGAGTGCCCGGAGGCTTTGGGCACAATGTACTGCGCCTCGGCGCCGTTGCCGTAGGCAATGCTCCCGATATTGAAAAGACGAACGCGGGCATTGTTGGCGTCCAGGTCTTTCTGCGCCAGGCCCAGCGTGCACTTCCCGGGATCCGGACCCGATCCGCTGGTTCGCAGCAGGGTGGATGAAGACTCGGTTTGCCGCTTCTTCTTGTCCTTGTCGTCCTTGTCCTTATCCGTGTCTGCGAAAGCGCTGGACGCAGGGATCAGGCACGCGGCGAAAATGAACGGCAGGTATCGTGTAAGCTGCTTCATGAGCGTATGAGGCGTTGCGTTCGGTAAAATTTCCTGATCACGTTAAAAGTTGAGCGCGAATCCCAGTCGGAACCGGCGGGGCCTGCTGTACATCAGGCTGGAAGCCGACGTATGCCTGCTGCCCACATTCACCGGGCCGCCAATGTACGTATTGTACAAAAACGCCGTAGAGGCAGGATCCGGTTGCGTGGCAAGATACCCGCGTCCGCCATCGGTCATCAGATACCCGTCGGTGTTGGGCAGGCCGGTAGACCGGAAAACCGCCAGCACGTTCTGCGTATCGAACAGATTCTGCACGATCAGGTAGGCCGTGAGCGAAGAAGTCCCCACGCGGAAGCGCCGGTCCAGCCGCACATCGATGCGCGAGGTGGACGGAAGGCGCGCCGAATTTACGGAACCGATCGCGTCGTCGGTGAAACTGTCGTTCACATTGAACGACGAGCCGCCCAGCGCGGTGTACGCCATGCCGCTGCCATACCGGGCCAGGATGTTCAGGCCCATGTTCTGGAGCAAGCGATTTCCCCCGATGGAAGGCCCTTCGCCTTCGCCGAAGCGATAGTCCACCGAAGCGTTCATCGTATGCCGCTGATCGAAGTCCGCCGGGGCAATGGTGTTTGGGAACACCGATCCGCGCCAGACGATCACCGACGTGGCGCCGGCGTCCGACCCCGTGCCCTGCGCGAACGCCAGCGTATAGTTGGCCGTCACGGCCAGGTTGCGCGTCCGCCGCAGGTCAAACCCGAACTCGACGCCCTTGGTGGTCGTAAAGTCCGCGTTCAGGTACGTACCGTAGGAGGGGAAGCCCCCTATCAGGCGACGGTTGCTGATCTTGTTCTCCTGCGTCCGGTAGAACCCGGAGATCGTAAGCGCCGTGCTGGTTCCGAGCCGCTGCCGGAAGCCCAGTTCGTACTGCACGGTCCGTTCCGGCTTCAGTTTCGGATTCGCCGTACGGGAATTCTGCGTAGTGATTTCCTCGTAGGCCCGGAACGTCGTGAACGCAGCCTCCGAGGGACGCTGGCTGGTTACGTTGTAGGAGGCGAAGAACACCGCCCGGTCGGTAACCGGGAAGCTGACCCCGATGCGGGGCATGAACGTAGCCTGCGGCGTATACTCTTCGAACGCAGTAGAAATAGGTTCGTCGGTCGGCCGCACCTGACCGGAAAGGTCGTTTACGATGCGCAGCGCATCCACGCGGGAGCCTGCCGCATCGAAGAAATTCCCGTCCAGGTCCCGATATCCGACCACGTCGCCTGAATCGTTGAAGTACACCGCATCGCCCGAACCAATGCCGGAGGGCGCGCCATCTACCGATCCCGCCCGGATAATGGGCCGCGGGGCGTAGATGTCCTTCAGCACCGGCGTGTTGTTGTCGAACACCTCGAGGCGTACGCCAAGGTTCAGGATCAGGTCGCGATACTCGATCTTGTCCTGCAAATACCCGCCGTAATAGATGGGCTGGCGCGGCTCGACATACAATGCCTCCTCTTCGTTCTCCCGATCAAAGTACGCCTGAATATTCTGCTCGTTCACTTCCTTCTGCCCCCGAAAATCGTAGCCGTAGTAGCTGGTGCGAGGCCGGAAGGCGTTGAACGGCAACTCGCCGTACGTGGCGTAGCAGGCATCCTGTTCGCAATTATCGTCCTGGGCGTACCGGGACAGCCCGAAACCGCCTATGCTATACCAGCGCTGGGTAAACGTGCGGTATTCCCCGCCAAACTCCAGCTGATGCAAGCCAATCTGCGCCGTAGCGTTCCCGGATACCTGAAACGTTTTCCGGTCCTGCTTCTGGAACGTGGCCAACGGACTGCCAGGCAAAGAGAACGTAATCCCCACAGCCGATCCCCCGCCTGCCGTGCCGTCCGCCCTGTACAGCGGGCCGTACCCCGCGCTCCGCAAAGCGAAATACCGGCTTACCGTCTCCAGATAATCGCCCTGAAGGTCTCCGTAGGTAAACGCTTCTTCCACCTCGCCGGAAAATCCGTTGGGATACAGCAGATAGTTGTAATCCTGGTACGACGCGTCGATCTGGTAGAAGAAATTCGAGGCGAAACGCTGGCGCAAGGTGCCGTAGACCCGCCAGGTATCATCCTCCCGGTGATAGAACGACTGCGTATTGAACACATGCCTGCCATACCCGAGCGACTCGGACCGCTGGGTTTCGTACGCGCCGCCTACGCGCAACGTAATGGTTTGCGTAGGCTGAATCGTGAAATTACCGGTTAAAATCGTCTGATTGAACGGGCTGTCTTTCGACGGCTCCAGCGTAAAGTCTTCCCGCCGGTACGTATCCGGCGCATTGATGAGCCCACCTCCGTCGAGTGCATACCCCTCGGGAAGGTTTAATAAGGAAGCCAGCGAATCCGGCTTAATGAGCTCCTCGTTGTCGAAGGCGGCCTGGGCCGCGTCCCACGGAAAGGGCAGATACAGAGAATCTCCGGCAGGCCCGATGGCCCGCACCACCTGCGGATTGGCGTTGAGCGCGGCCAGCTGGTCCTCGCTAAGCTGGTACGTGGACACGCCCCACGGACTGGAATCGTTTTGTCGGCCGTACTGCGCGTTCACAATGAAGCTGAGGCGTCCGGGAAGAATGGGTCCGCCCAGCGAAATCTCGCCGAGGCTATGCCCGTAACTGTCGAGCCCTTGCGAAGTATAGGCCCCCACGGTGCCGAAAAAGCTGTCGGCGCCGCCCTTTGTCGTAATCGACACCACGCCCGCCTGGGCGTCGCCGTACTTGGCGGGAATGGTTCCGATCAGCATTTCCTGCTCCTGAATGGCGATGCGCGGAATGGCCTGCCCGCCCGATATCCGTACGCCGTCCACATAATACGCGAGCTCCTGTTCGCGACCGCCGCGCACAAAGAGTCCCGTCCCCTCCGACGTAACCACGCCGCTTTGCAAGGACGCCACATTGGCGACGCCGCGGATCGGGAGCAACACCAGATCGTCGCTGTTCATCACGCGCGGCGCCCCGATCGCATCCTTCTGGATAATCGGGCGTTCGTACTCGACCACGATTTCTTCCAGTTCGGCGCCGGGCGTGAGGCTGAAATTCAACTCCCGGGTATAGCCGGCGTTGATTTCCACGTCGGATATCGTCTGGGCCTGATACCCCACGAAGGAAGCCGTCACGTCATACGTCCCCACAGGCACGCCAATGACGAAATAGTTGCCGTCTATGTCCGAAGCCGTCCCAAGCAGGGTCCCGACCAGCACGACATTGGCGCCGGGAAGCGGTTCGCCCGTGTCGGCGTCCGTAACGACGCCAGAGAGTTTACCCGTGTTTTGCGCCAGCGCGACCGCGGGAATGACGAACAGAACGAATACGGTCGTAACGCACCGGAGCAGGGTCCGTCGCAACATGTGCTACCTCCTGTGATTTGGATGATGTGTGCCTGCAACGCCAGACGCTTCGAGGGGAGCCCGCGCCGGGGGTTGCCGTGTATTAGGTGTGCATACTAATATTATTGAGGGGGCGGTTGTTCCGGGCTTACATCTCGTATCCGGAACGAATGTTTCCCGATGTTACGATATTGTTACCGTTTTGTCAAGCGCTCCGACGATTTAACCGAAAATATTTTTGAGAAAATCCTCAAAAATCACACATCCACCCTGCACACGTCCTCTACGCCGTCCAGCGACGAAATCTCCGCGACGACCGCCGCCGGAACTGCTTCGTCCACGGTAACCGCCGTCAGGGCCATTTCCCCCTTGCCGGCCCGCCCCAGCGCCAGCGCGCCTATATTAATGTCGTTGCGGGCCAGAATCCCCCCTACCGCCGCCAGCATGCCGGGCCGGTCCGCATTCTTGTACACGATCATGTGGCCTTCCGGCTTGATTTCCAGCCAGTAATTGTCGATCCGCACCAGGCGCGGCTCGTCCCGGTCGAACACCGTGCCCGCCACCGTGCGAACGCCGTCGTCCGTCTTCAGTCCAATCTGCAATAAATTCATGTATCCGCCGGGCACCGTATCCCGCGCTTCCGTTACGCGTATGCCCATGTCCTCCGCAAGAAACGGCGCATTGATCAGGTTCACCGGCTCCGTAACCCATTTCGACAGGACGCCGCGCACGGCGGCCACGGTCAACACTTCGGAATACCGGCGCGGAACCTCCCCCCGGCACCCTACGGTAATGCCGCGAATGCGCCCGCCTCCCAACTGACCAACCAACTGTCCAAGGCGGTCCGACAAACTCAAATAGGGCTGCGCATCCGGCTGCGCCGCCATCTTGATGGCCAGCGCGTTCACCGGCGTCTGCACCGCCTCGCCGCATAGCGCGCGAATGACCTGCTCGGTAATCTGCACGGCCACCTTCTCCTGGGCCTCTTCCGTCGAGGCCGCGATATGGGGCGTAGCGATCACCTTCGGATGCCGGAGCAACGCGCGCAGTTCGGCGGGCGGCGGCTCCGCGGAATACACGTCCAGCGCCACGCCCCCCACCTGGCCGCTATCCAGCGCGGCAAGCAGGTCCTGTTCCTCGACGATGCCGCCCCGGGCGCAATTCACGATGCAAACCCCCTTGCGGCACTGCGCAAGCGTTTCCTGGCGCAGCAGGCCGCGCGTGGCGTCGTTCAGGGGCGTATGCACGGTAATGAAATCGCTCTGGGCAAGGAGTTCGTCCATGCTCGCCAGCCGCACGCCGATGCGTTCGGCGGCCTCCCGCGACAACACCGGGTCGTACCCGACGAGGTTCATTCCGAACCCGGCCATCCGCGCGGCCACTTCCCGTCCGATCTTGCCCAACCCCACGACGCCAAGCGTTTTCTCGTAGACTTCGGACCCGGTGAACGCCTTGCGCTCCCATTTGCCCTCCGCCACGGAGCGGTTCGCCTGCGGTACGCGGCGGGCCATGGAAAGCAGCAGGGCGCAGGTGTGCTCGGCGGTCGAAATCGTATTGCCGGACGGCGCATTGATCACCAGAACGCCCCGGCGGGTGGCCGCGGCGAGGTCGATATTGTCCACGCCGACCCCGGCGCGTCCTATGACCTGAAGTTTCCCGCTCGCCTCGATCAGGTCGGCCGTAATCGTAGTGCCGCTGCGAATGATCCAGCCGTCCGCCTCCGCGGCGAGTTCCCGCAACGCGTCCCCGGATTGCTTGAGCCGAACGACGGGCGTAATCCCGCGGGCCTCGAGCATGTCGATGCAGATCGGATCGACCGCATCGGTAATGAGCACCTTCATCGTGTGTTTGTCATGTATGAATGGTTGCGATCGTCCCGATCCATTCCAGCAAGGCGGACACCCCCCGCTTCGTCTGCGAAGACGTCGAAAAAACCGGGATTTCCAGTCCAAGCGCCGCAAGCGCCTCGCGTATGCCGCGTTCCGCCTTCGCGCGTTCGTTGCCGGAAAGTTTGTCGCATTTCGTAAGCGCGATAGCGTACGGAGCGTCTTGTCCGCGCATGAATTCGATAAAACTGCGGTCTATCTCGCCGGGGTCGCGGCGGCTGTCCACGAGATGCACAAGCAGTCGCAAGGGGGCGCGCTCCGTAACATAGCGTTCGATGAGCCGGGCCCAGCGCGCGCGCTCCTGTTTCGAGGTCTTCGCATAGCCGAAGCCCGGAAGGTCCACGAAATACAGCCTGCCGTTGACCAGGTAATAATTGAATTCCCGGGTTTTGCCGGGCGTTCCGCTCGTCCGGGCCAGCGCCCGCCGCCCCGCCAGCGCGTTCAGCAACGAACTCTTGCCCACGTTCGAGCGGCCCGCGAACGCCACTTCGGGCAGCCCGTCCGTCGGGAGTCCGCTCCAGGACGCCGCGCCCTTGACGAAAGTGATGTCCCGAATACGCAAGGGCCTCTGCGGATCGATCCCTGATTGCAAGCCTGTTACGCGGTCGCCAGTCGCTCCTTCACCGTCTCGCCGATCACCGCCGGGTTCTCGATGACCGTCACGCCCGCCGCCTGCAACGCGGCGATCTTTTCCTCCGCCGTCCCCTTGCCCCCGGACACGATGGCCCCGGCGTGCCCCATCCGCCGTCCCGGAGGCGCCGTCCGGCCCGCAATGAATCCGAACACCGGCTTCGTCATATGGTCCCGCGCAAAGGCCGCGGCTTCTTCTTCCGCCGTCCCCCCTATTTCGCCGATCATTACGACAGCCTCCGTCTCGCCGTCCGCCTCGAACAGCTGCAACACGTCCACGAAACTCGTCCCCGGCACGGGGTCCCCGCCGATGCCCACCGCCGTGCTCTGGCCAAGCCCCTGCCGCGTAAGCTGGTCCACGGCTTCGTACGTGAGGGTGCCGGAACGGGACGCCACGCCCACGGAGCCGGGCTTGAAAATCATGGCGGGCATGATGCCGACCTTGGCCTCGTCGGGCGTCAGGGCGCCGGGGCAATTCGGCCCGACGAGCCGGACGCCCTTGCGCTGCATGGCGTGATAAACCGGAACCATATCCCCTGCGGGAATGCCTTCCGTAATGCATACTATTACTTGTATGCCCGCGTCCGCCGCCTCCAGAATGGCGTCCGGGGCGAACGCAGGGGGCACGAAAATCACCGACGTATTCGCCCCCTCCTGCGCCACCGCCTCGGCCACCGTGTCGAACACGGGCTTGCCGAGATGTACGCGACCGCCCTTGCCGGGCGTCACGCCAGCCACCAGCGCAGTGCCGTACGCCAGCATTTGTTCGGAATGAAAAGTGCCCTCGGAACCCGTAAAGCCCTGCACGAGCAAGCGAGTGTTTTTATCGACGAGAATCGCCATAACGATCAGAATAAGCGACGAAAAACCGGAACGCGCCCAAGATACGGACTATCCGTACGCAGAACCGGCGAAGATTTGGAAGATTCGCAAGATGGCGCGGAGGCCCTCCGCTCCCTACCCCTGCAATCGCTCCGCCACGTCCCCGATGCGGAGAATCGTTTCCTCCCCGAAATGCGGCCCCAGAATCTGCATGCCTATGGGCAAGCGGGGCGGGGCGGGATGCAGGCCCAGCGGCACGACCAGGCCGGGGACGCCCGCCAGGTTGGCCGATACGGTGTAGACGTCGCCAAGGTACATCGCCATCGGATCGTCTACCCGGCTGCCAAGGCGGAACGGCGGGGCGGGCGTAGCCGGCGTAACCAGCGCGTCCACCTCTTCGAAAACCGCGTCGAAATCGTTCCGGATGAGCGTACGCGCCTGTTGTCCTTTCGCATAATAGGCTTCGTAGTAGCCGGAGGACAGGACGTACGCGCCAAGCATGATGCGGCGCTTCGCTTCGTCCCCGAAGCCTTCCGTGCGGGAAGCCGTGTAGAATTCGCGCAGCATGGACTCCGCGTCCAGGCGTTCTCCCGCGGATTCCCCGTCCGCCCCGGAAGCCGCTTCGCGCTCGTTGCGCAGGGCGCCGCGAAGTTCGCCCGGCGCCGCCCGGTGGCCATACCGGATGCCATCGTACCGGGCCAGATTGCTGGAGGCTTCGGCGGTCGTCAGAATGTAGTACGCGGCAATGCCGTATTCCGTGCGAGGCAGGGACACCTCCCGCACGATGGCTCCCTCCCGTTCAAGGCCGCGCACGCATTCCTCGATCATGCTCCGTATCCCGTCGTCGAGTCCGTCGGCGAAGTATTCCTTTGGCAATCCGATGCGCACGCCCCGGACGTCCCCCGTCAGCGCTTGCGCATAATCGGGAACGCGGGCGGACGCGCTGGTGGAATCCCGCTCGTCCCGCCCCGCCATGTGGTTCAGGAGCAGCGCGCAATCCTCCACGGACTGCCCGATGGGTCCCATGCAATCGAAGGACGACGCGAACGCCACCAGGCCGTTGCGGGATACGCGCCCGTAGGTGGGCTTCAGGCCCGCCACGCCGCAATGCGCGGCAGGCTGCCGGATGGAGCCGCCCGTATCGGTGCCCAGCGCAGCATGGCACAGGCCGGCGGCGACGGCGGCGGCAGACCCGCCGGAAGAACCGCCCGGCACATACTCCGCATTCACGGGATTTTGGACCGGCCCGAAATACGACGTCTCGTTGGACGAGCCCATCGCGAACTCGTCGCAATTCGTTTTCCCGATGAAAATCGCCCCGGCGGCGCGGAGCCGTTCGATCGCGGTGGCGTCGTACAGCGATTCGAACTGTTCGAGCATGCGGGAGGAGCACGTGACCCGGCGCCCCTTCATGCAAATCACGTCCTTGACGGCCAGCGCCAGGCCCTTCAGCGGCAAATCGGCGTCCGGGGATTGGTCCAGGCGGCGGGCCTGCGCAAGGGCGTCCGCTTCGTCCACCGAAATAAAGGCGTTCAGCGACGGGTTTCGCTCCCGAATGCGCGCCAAAAAGGAAGAGACCAGGGTTTCGCAATCGGTCTCCCCGCGCTGCAAGGCTTTCCGGGCGTCCGCAAAAGAAGTCATCGGACGAACGAGATTCAGTGCCGACGAAAGAAAAATGGGGGCGGCAGGCGAGCGGCGCTATAGCCAGCGCCTGTGGAAAACATGCGCGGCGCAGACCCGGCAGGAGGCCGGACCAATCCCGGAGTCGCTTGCGCGGATTATCCGGCGGCGGGCGGAGGAGGGTCGGCGGGCGCGGCGTCCGGAGCCGGTTGCGCGGCCGGCGGAGCGGCTTGCGCAGGCTGGACCGGTTGCGCCGGTTGCGCGGGCGGCGCCTGGGGTTGCGGGGCGGCCTGCGCAGGCGGCTGCGGACGATACGATGTATTCCGGTTGTTCGCGTCCACCGTAAGTTCGCGCTGCACGTCCTTCGTAGCGTCCTTGAATTCCCGCAAGCCCTTGCCAAGGCCGCGGGCAATCTCCGGGATGCGCTTCGCGCCGAACACAAGGAGTACGAGCAAAAGAATCAGGCCTATTTCCATTGGTCCTAACGAACCCATAATCAACCCCTTATTGTAATGTGCGTGATCTTGCGAGCGACCTGGCGAACGGCAGGGAAGACAACGTAACGACCAGCATGTCCGCCGCGATGCGCCAGGGTACGAAAAACCTTTCAGAAAGCCTGTTCGCGGGACCGCCGCCGCACAACGCCCGCATCGAGACGCCCTGTCCCGAAACGATAGCAAAGACAACGGCCAAAAACATGGCTTTTACCCGTAAACGAAGGGCGGCGGACAGGGTTCCGCCCAAAAAATACGACCCGACAAACCGCAGGACGGACTGGAACATGCCGCCCCGCCCCGCTTTTCAGAAAGGTCCGTTTTTCATGGCGATTCGCACCCGTCCGTCTCGTGCACATCCGATATGACAAGGCAAGCGACCAGGCTATCGTAACGCCGTGCAAGCGCGTGGCGGGCACGATCGTTCCGCCGCCGGACAAGTCGATCGCGCAGCGGGCGGCGCTCCTCGCGGCCATCGGCGACGGGACCTCCCGACTGGTCAACTATCCCTCGTCCGCCGACCCGCTCTCCACGCTGCGCTGCCTCCGGCAACTGGGCGTCCCGATAGAAAAGGACGGCAACGACCTGCTGGTGCGCGGCAAGGGACTGGACGGGTTCTCCGCGCCCGCCGCCCCGCTCGACTGCGGCAATTCCGGCACGACGATGCGCCTCCTGTCCGGCCTGCTCGCCGGACAGCCTTTCGATAGCGTCCTTACCGGCGACGCTTCCCTGCGGAGCCGCCCCATGGAGCGGGTGGCCGGGCCGCTGCGGGCCATGGGCGCGAAAATAACCCTGAACGACGGCTGCGCCCCCATGCGCATCGCGCGCAGCGAACGGCTGCAGGGCATGGAATACCGCCTCCCGATGCCTTCGGCGCAGGTCAAATCCTGCGTGCTGCTCGCCGGGCTGCGGGCCCGGGGGCGCACTACCGTGATCGAAACCCTGCCCTCGCGCGACCACACCGAACGCATGTTGAACCTGGCGACGCAGGAAGAAAGCGGGGCGCGGCGCATTTTCGTTACGGGAAACACGCCCGTCCCGGCCCGCGCCTGGGTGGTGCCAAACGATTTTTCCTCCGCTGCTTTTTTTATGGTCGCCGCCGCGACCGCCTCGCAAGGCGCCCTCCTCCTGAAGAATGTGGGCCTGAACCCGACCCGTAGCGCGCTCGTTGGGGCGCTGGAGGACATGGGCGCCCGCATCTGCATAAGCGACCTCAGGGAATCCGGGGGGGAGCCGGTGGGCGACGTGCACATAACAGCGTCGGCGCTCCGGGGCGCGCGCGTGGACGGAAAGCGCATCCCCCTGCTGATCGACGAAATCCCGATCCTTGCCGTGGCGGCTGCGCGGGCGGAAGGGCGCACCGAAATACGGGATGCGCGCGAACTGCGCTTCAAGGAAACGGACCGCATCGCCGCCATGGCGGAAAACCTCCGCCGCCTTGGCGCTTCGGTAGAAGAATTCGACGACGGCCTAAGCGTGGACGGACCTGCCGAACTACATGGAAGCAGGGTGTCCAGCCACCATGATCACCGCGTGGCGATGGCCATGGCCGTGGCCGGGCTGATGGCCCGCGGCGAAACGGTCATCGAAGACGCTTCGTGCGCAGGCGTGTCGTTTCCGAACTATTGGCAAACGCTTGCGTCGGTGGCCTCATGATCGGTTTCCCCGGACGGATCCCACAAATGCGCCTCCAGCGCCACGCATCCCTCTGCGTCGAACGTCACCCCCTCGGCGCGCAAGCGTTCCTCCATGACGTGCGGCCCTTCGAACCGCATCTTGCCGGTGAGGGCGCCGAACCGGTTCACCACGCGGTGGCAAGGAAGCCCCGTCCCCGCCGCCGCGCCCAGGGCCCAGCCTACCGTGCGGGCGGCGGAACGCGCGCCAAGATGCCCGGCGATATGTCCGTAGGTCGTAACTTTACCGGAAGGAATCCGGGCCACCACGGCCCAGACCCGTTCGAAAAAAGCATCCTCGCTATGATCCCGCGGACTGCGCATAGCCCGTATACCCTGCGCCCGGCATTATGTTGTGGCGGACGGCGCGGCGGTTTTTGCGGCGGCGAAGCGGAAGCGGCCACGGCAAACCGGGCGAAACGATGACGCAAGCGCCGCTTTCGACGGATCGGTTCCATGCCGCGCTGGCGCAGGCGCTGGGGGCGGAGCGCCTTGCGAGGCGGGTGGCGCTGGCCCCCTACACGACGTTCAAGATCGGCGGCGAAGCGGACCTGTTCTACGAGGCGCGCACGCCGGAGGAGCTTGCGCAAGCGATCCAGACCGCCCGGAACGCCGGCGTTCCGTATTTCCTGCTTGGATGCGGCGCGAATATTCTGGTGAGCGACCGGGGCGTCCGCGGACTCGTTATCCGCAACAGGGCGCGCCAGACGGACATCGACGCCGATACGGGCCGGGTGCGGGCGGCCTCTGGAGCCATTATGTACCCGGATGTGATCGAGGCGGCCGTGGAGGCGGGCCTCTCCGGGCTGGAGCATTACGTGGGCATTCCGTCCACGGTAGGCGGCGCCCTGTGGCAAAATCTGCATTTCCTGTCGCCGGCGCCGAAGCGGGAACGCACCATGTTCATAGAAGAGGTAGTGGTCGAGGCCGACCTCCTGACCGAAGAAGGCGAACGGCGGACGGTCGGGACGGACTATTTCGATTTCGGATACGACTATTCGGTGCTGCACGACCGGGACGATATCGTGCTTTCGGCCACGTTCCGGCTGGAACCGGGGGATCGGGCGCGGATGCGGGAAATCATGGCGGAGAATCTCGCATGGCGCCAGGCGCGCCACCCGCCGCTCGACACGGAACCCAGCGTAGGCTCCATTTTCAAGAAAATAGAGGGCATCGGGGCGGGGCGTCTTATCGACGAGGCAAGCCTCAAGGGCGCGCGCATCGGAGGCGTCGAAATCACGCGGCGGCACGCCAACATCATGATCAACCGGGGCGGGGCCAAGGCGACCGACGTCATTGCCCTCATCCGGCGCGTACAGGAAATCGTGGCGAGCGAGGCGGGCTATCTGCTGGAGACGGAAATCGCTTTCGTGGGCGAGTACGACGAAACGCCGGACGCGCTGCCCTACACCGCGCAAACCTTTCCAGGGCAATACATAGAACGCGCCGCCGCCCGCCGCCCCGCCCTGCCATGAAAGAACCATTCGCAAGGTGGTTTGCCGGCGCGTGGGCCGTTTTCGAGAAAGACCTGCGTCTCGAACTCCGCAATCGCCATGCGGCGGGCATGTTGCTGATGTTCGTCCCCGCCTCGATCCTGCTCATCTTTTTTTCGGCGGGGCAGGAGCCGCTTTCGCCCCGCATTCAGGCGGGTCTCCTGTGGGTCGTGATTCTTTTTGCGGCGTCCATCGGCCTCGGGAGGTCGTTCGTAAGCGAGACGGACCGGGATACGGCGCTCTTTTTGCGCATGCACGCCCGGGCCAGCATGGTGTACGCAGGCAAACTGCTCTTCAATTTCCTCCTGATCCTGGCGCTGGACGTCGTAGCCGTTCTGACGATGACGCTGTTGCTGCATCTTCAGGTGGCGCACGGGGGGTTGCTCGCCAGCGCAATCCTGCTGGGATCGCTGGGCCTGGCCGGGGCCACCACGCTGCTTGCCGCGCTGATCGCACAGGCCGCTACGCGCGGGCCCCTGCTTCCGGTATTGCTTTTCCCCCTGCTCGTCCCGCTACTGCTGTCGGCGGCCACGGCCACGCGCCACGCCCTCGCAGGGGGGGACGGGTGGGGCGCCAGCGCGGAATCCCTGACCACGCTGACGGCCTTCGCCGGGGTCGCCATTACCGCCGCCACGCTCCTTTTCGATTTCATCTGGAACGATTAAGCGTACGCTGATCAAGACCACATCGCCCAACGCTTCCTTTTCGCACGCCGCGCCGTATCTTGTAGCCTGCCAATCATTCCCTTTCCGCTTCATGCCCGTTTCCGGGAAAACATACCGGCGTATCCGCAACATCGTCCTCGCATGGCTGACCCTGGTCGCGCTGGCCGGATTTCTGCTGGATATTCCCCGCATTAACATTCTGGAGCACACGGCAAGGAATCTGTATTTCCATGTGCCGATGTGGTTTACGATGATGGCTGCGTTCTTCGTATCGGCGTGGCGTTCGGGTCAGTATCTGGGGTCCCGCGACCCCCTGCGCGACACGCAGGCGCTGGAGGCCGCGCGGGTCGGGGCGGCATTCGGCGTACTCGGACTGGCGACGGGCATCGTCTGGGCGCGCTTCACCTGGTACGTAGGGCAAGGAATCTGGTGGAATTTCGATCCCAAGCAAACCATGGCCGCCGTGCAGCTCTTGATTTACGGCGCCTACTTCACCCTGCGGTCCAGCGTGGAAGAACCTGAAAAGCGGGGGCGCATCGCTGCCGTATACAACCTGTTTGCGGCGGCCTGCGTACCGTTTCTGCTGTACGCGCTCCCCCGTCAGATGGATAGCCTGCACCCCGGCGCCGAAGGGAACCCGGCCTTCAGCGACATTACCCACCCGACCATGCGCGTGGTGTTTTATGCGGCGGTCATCGGGTTCATCGGACTTTTCTGGGTATTTTATACGCAGCGCGTCCGGCTGGCCACCCTCAAAGAACGCGTCGAAGACGCCTTCAGGACATGACGATTCACCCGATTCAGGAAGCGGATACGACGAACGCCGCCCCATACGATACGATCTGGACTTCGCAGGAAGTCCCGGTGCAACCGCCGGATGCGCTGGAGCGAACCATGCTGGCCCAGGACAAACTCTATGTCGTGCTGGCGGTCGTGCTCATCATCTGGATCGGGCTGGCGGCCTTCGTCCTTCGGACCGACCGAAAGATCGACCGGCTGGAACGGAAACTGGACGCAAGCATTTCACAGGAAACTTCCCCGGAGTAAACCGCCGCCGGGATACTCAATAGACTACGCCGCTACGACACATGAAGCCCAAAACGATCGCCGGACTTGTCCTGATGCTTGGCTTCGCGGCCCTGTTGTTCCTGAATTTCGGGCGGCAGGTCGGGGGATACATGGATTTCGCCGAAGCCGAAAAGGCGGGCGTGGAAGCGCACGTGGTGGGGACCTGGGTAGAGGCGGAGCGGTATGCGTACGACCGCGACCGGAATATCTTCAGTTTCCACATGCAGGACGAGGCGGGCGCCGTGCGCAAGGTGCACTACCCGCACCCGAAGCCCGCCAATTTCGAGGACGCCGAACGCCTGGTGGTGCAAGGCGCCGCGGAAGGAGAGGTGTTCGTGGCGCAACACATCCTCGTCAAATGCCCCTCCAAATACAACGACGGCTCCGAATTCGAGACGGCGTCGCAGGAATACGCCGGGTAGGTCAGCCGACGGCGCATTCCGCTACAAATAAATCAGCGTCGCCAGCAGGAAGAATACCCCCAGACCCAGAATGTCGTTGCTCGTCGTAATGAACGGGCCCGTGGCGAGCGCCGGGTCTATCTTCATGCGTTGAAGCAGCAAGGGCACCGTGGCGCCAATGATCGTGGCCAGCACAATCACGGTCAACATGGACAGGGCGGCCGTCAACGCAAGCAATTCGAGCGTCGCGCCGCCGACCTGCAGCATCATGACCGCCGCGCCAAGGACCAGCGCCAGCGCCAGCCCGTTCAGAAGCGACACGCTCAATTCCTTGCCGAGGCGCCGCGCCACGTCGCTTGCCCACAACTCCCCGCTGGCCAGGCCCTGCACCACAATGGCCGAACTCTGAATGCCCGCGTTGCCCGCCATCGCCATGACGACGGGAATGAACGCGGCCAGAATAACCGCTTGTTCGAGCGCATTTTCGAACTGCCCGATGACCAGGCCCGAAAGGCCCGCCCCCGCCATGCCGATAAGCAACCAGGGCAACCGCCCGCGAATCACCCGAAACACGGAATCGGAGGGTTCCTCGCTGCCGGACATGCCGCTCATGCGCTGAATGTCCTCCTCCGCCTCGTCCCGAATCACGTCCACGATGTCGTCAATGGTGATCCGGCCCAGCATTTCGCCGCTTGCGTCCGCCACGGGCAGGGACACCAGGTCGTATCGCTGCATGATGCGCCCCACTTCCTCCTGATCCATTTCCGGCGGAACCGCAACGAAATCCCGATCCATGATGTCGGAGACGGGCGTATCCGCCAGCGTCAGCAACAGATTTTTCAGCGAAACGACGCCCTGCAATTTCCCCTCTGCGTCGCGCACGAATACGGCGAACACCGCCGCCACGGTTTCGGCGTTGCGGCGCACTTCCTCCGTCGCTTCCGCCACGGTCCACGTTTCGGGCACGATAACGTACTCCGTGCCCATGATCCCCCCGGCGGATTCCTCGTCGTAGTGGAGCAGCGACTGCACGTCCTCGCTGCGGTCCAGCAAGGGGAGCACTTCGGCGGCCAACGCCTCTGGCAAATCCGCCAGGACGTCGGCGGCGTCGTCCGTTTCCAGATGGCTTAGCAGTTCCTTGAGCCGCTCCGGGGGCGTTTCTTCGAGCAGCCGCATGCGCAACTCGTCGTCGAGGTCGGCCAGCACCAGTCCGGCTTGTTCCCCCGGCAACCACCCGAACAGGGTTTCGCGTTCTCCCGCGGGAAGATAATTCAATAGCCGGGCCAGATCTGCCGGATGCAAACGGGCCGCTATGCGCACCGCGGCCTCCCGATCTTCCGACGCCATCAACGTTTCGAGACGCTCGGCCAATTCGTCGTCGACCGCGGGAGGAGACGCGGCAAGCGCCTCGTCTCGAACGGTATCCTGAACATGCTCCATGCGGGACGGAAAGATTACGGGGAATGAATATCGGCGGTGCAGCGGCGCTACGTACGGGCCTTAAGATAACGCGCCAGCGCGACAAACTCTTCAGGCGTCAATTCTTCGGGCCGCCGCGCCTCCAGCCCATCGGGAAGAACGACGCCCGCCTCGCCTTTGGTCCAGCGTTCGAGGCTATTGCGCAGCGTTTTGCGGCGGCGATTGAAAGCAGTCCGAACCACGTCGCGAAAAAACGCCGTCTCCACGCCGGCGGGCGCCGTTTCCTTGCCCGCAAAGGTCAGGCGAACCACGGCGCTGGTCACAGCGGGACGGGGATAAAACACCTGGGGAGACACCCGAAACAGCTTTTCGGGACGCGCCATCGTCTGAAAAAGCACGCTCAAAATGCCGTAGGCCCGGGTCCGGGGAACCGCCACCAGCCGCTCGGCCACCTCCCGTTGCATCATCGCAACGACTTCCTGCACGACGTCCCGCGCGTCCAGCAAGCGGAACAGAATAGGACTGGTCATATTGTACGGAAGATTCCCCAGAACGAACATCGGCGCGCCTTTCTCTTGCGCCAGCGCCCGCCAGTCCGCCTCCAGCACATCCATCTGCCGCACGTCGATCCCAGGATGCGCTTCCCGCAAGAACGCCACGGCCCGCGCGTCTATCTCGATCGCGGTAAACGCAGCGAACCGGTCCCGGAGCAATCCGGTTAGCGCCCCCTCGCCCGGCCCGATCTCCACGACATGCGCGGCGCGCGGCGCCCGCAGCGCAGCGACGATGTTGCGCGCCACGTTCGGATCGCGAAGAAAATGTTGTCCGAGCGATTTTCTGGGGGCGAAAGACATGCATTCGGGCGGCTGTTGTCCATAATGGACACTACTGTCCGTAAGGATTTTCAAGATACTGCCTTGCCCGCTTGTGCGCACGGGACCAGTCTTTCCCGTCCAGCGCCTCCCGGTAGGCCGCCACGGCCTCGCTGCGCCGCCCCAGCGCGTCGTGGGCCATGCCCGCGTACAGCCGCCCCATCGTAACGAACCGGTAGTCCGCCGCGTCCCGTATCGCGGGTTCCTGCAAGGCGTTCAGATGCGGAAGGGCCGCTTCGTAATCGCCGTACGCCATGCGGCTGCGCGCCAGAAAAAAAAGCGCCTGCCCGCCCAGCGAAGGATTGTATCCCGCGCGCCCGGCCCGGTAGCGGGCGTAAACCTCCTCGAAAACGGGGTCCGACAACGTCCATCTCCCCCACCGGGCGTACACGCGCCCTTCGATCGCATGAAAAAAAGAATTGTCGGGGTACCGCTCGCGAAGCCAGGCTGCATATTCCACGCTCTTGTCGAAATCGTTCTCGAATATATAATGTATCTGGAGCAGGAAATAGACGGCTTCGGCGCGCACGAGCCGCCCGTCCTGCATGGTGCGCTGGAGCGCTTCGATGCCTCGCTGCCGATCCCCGTCCGGGAAAAACAGGGCGAACGGCCTCAGAAAAGGGTATTTCTCTGGAATCGCTGCGGCGTAGTAGTCGTACATGCCTTTTCCGAAAGCGTAATCCGCCACGTCCGGCTCCCGCTCCACCACGTCCAGCACGTAGTCCATGGCCCGGAGGCCGTCCCGCGCCGCCTTGAGCCATTTCCCGCGATTCGACCGAAGGCGCCCCCGAAACCCCAGCGCGGCCCCTTTGAAAAACATGGCGTCGAACGCGTCGTCATCCTGCTTGAGCAACCGATCCGAACGTTCGATCACCTCCTCCATGGCCGCAAAGAAGGCCTCGTCGTGCGCCTCGTTCGCAAGGTCGGGAAGAATTTTCCACCACAGATTGAGCGCTTCCAGAAAAGGTCCGGCGGGATGTTCCGGATACCGCTCGGCTATGCGCTCGAAACGACGGGCCGCCGCCTCGAATTTCATATTGTAGAGCTCGTCCAGCCCTTCGCGTACTTCGGCCTGCGTGACGGGATCGTCGAAAATGGATCCGGCAGGCTGCGCCCGGGCGGACCCAAACCCCAGCAACAAGACTACAGCCAGCCCGACCGTGGCAGGTCGCATCGAAAACCCTGATAAAGAATGCTTGGACTCAGGATACGCGGATCAAAACTGCTGCGTTTGGCGCGGCGGCCTATGCGCGCGGCTTCCCGAGCCGGCGCGTTCCGGAATAAAGCATGGCGACCAGCGCCACCTTGGCCAGGTCCGCGGGGATGAAACGCACGAACCCCTTGTCGATGGATTCTATCCAGGTGGCGTGGTCGGCGGCGTAGTGCAGCCACACGACGCCCGTAGCAAAGAATACCAGCGACCCGATCAGCATGGCCAGCCCGCTGCCCGGCAGCGTATTCCATCTCCTCGAAAGCCTGCCCACGGCCAGCGCGGCCAGCGGGTACCCCAGCAAATACCCCGCGCTAACCGCCCCGACGAGATAGGAAAGTCCGTATCCGTTCCCTGCGAACACGGGCGCGAAAAGCCCCAGCGCAAGGTACAGCACCTGGGCGAGCATGCCGTTGCGCGCGCCCAGAAAAAGGCCGCTGCCGAATACGAACAGCGTCTGGAGCGTGAAGGGCACCTCCCACAAATAGACGCGGAGTTGGGCCCCGAGGGCGGTAAGCAAGGCGAATCCGACGATCCCAAGCGCCTGTACCAGCGTGGAGGCGCGTTCCTCCCGAAGGGCGTCGATCAGCGAAGGGGCGGGCGCGTGCAGGCGTAGCAGCATGGAAAAGGGTATGTTAACGAGTGAGCGAAACGAGAGAACGATAGCGCAGGGGAAGCATGTCCTGATATCCCGTAATATCGGCTTTTTCGGGGCGTCCGCGCAAGTCCGACATGCAGGGAACCGGCAAATCGCAGCGCGCGGCGATCCGAATCCGCCCCGGCGCTACCGCCTGGAACGTTCCAGGCAAGCGAAACGTTTTGTGGTCAGGCGTTTCGAGGCGATATTAGCAGGATATTCAGATTGTATTCGTTTTTCCGCAAGGCGTCCGCCCTCGCCGCAGCCAGCGAACCCTCCCCGCATCCGTCCCGCGCACTTTTTCTCCGCCATGCGTACCTGGATCCGACTGGAAACAGCGCGTCTGGCGAATGCGCTCAGGCGGCTCGACCGCCAGGCGGCAACCGTCCTCGTAGCAGTCGGCGCGCTGGTCATCCTGCAGGACGCCATCGGAAGCCGCCGGTTCTTTTACGCCCATGCGGCCCATATTTTCCCGGCGGAATACGCCGACCTGCTCTCCTGGATATGGCGATTCGTCGTGCAGGGCGCGACGGGATTCGCGCTTCCGCTGGCGATCCTGCGCGGCCTGTTCCGGCAATCTCCGGGCAAGGCGGGCCTGGGGCGAGGAGACTGGAAGTTCGCGAGCATGGCCATGGCGTGCTACCTGCCGGCGGTCATGGCGGGCACATGGATTCTTTCGGCCAGCCCGGCGTTTCAGGCGCAATACCCGCACTACGCCCCCGCAGCAACGGACTGGACCCTTTTCCTCGTCTACGAAGCCTGCTTTCTGTTTTACTGGATCGGCTGGGAATACCTGTGGCGCGGCTTCATGCTTTTCGGGACGGCCCCGGCGATCGGGCCGTACGCCATCTTCGCGCAAGCCATCCCGTTCGCCTTGCTGCACCTGAACAAGCCGTTGCCGGAAACCGTGCTGTCCCTGATAGGGGGCATCGTCCTGGGCGCCCTCGTATGGCGCTGCCGATCCTTCTGGATCGCCGTGCCCATTCACGCCGCCCAAATGATGGCGATCGACTTCTGGTGCGCGTTGCGCGCCCGCTCCGGCGCAGACGGGGTGGGACTGGAGGCGCTGGGAAACGCGCTCGGCAGCCTCGGCGGATAACCTGCCGAATAAGGGGCGCCTGGAGCCGAACCTTCGACGGACAGTTCACCACTGGTAGGTGAGCGTCAGGATATGGCCCGGCCCTTCGTAGCCGCTCTGAAACGCCACATAGGCGTAATCGAAGAGCGCCTTGTCCAGGTTCAGCCCGATCCCGAAAGACGGCCCGCGAAGCGCGTCGTTGGTGATGAAGCCGCTGCGCAGCGTAACCATGTCCAGCGCCTCCGCTCCCAAACCGAAATGCCATTGCGTACGGTTCGAATCCAGAAATCGGGAAATTTCCACCGTGGCGAACAGCTGCGCCAGCGTCGCGTCGTCGTCTTGCAGCCGGATATGGAAAGGGTGCGCCGCCACCCCCGCCCGCAGCGCGCGCGGCAGCCGGGTAGCCTCTGATGCAAGGCGGGACATTTTGCCTATGTTCTGCACCGCCGCGCCGAACCGCATGCCCCGGATCGGCAGGTCGGCCTGCACGCCTGCGTCGAAAGCATACCCCCGGGAAGAATTCGTAAAAATGCGCTCAAGCAAATATTTGGCCGTGATTCCCGCCCGAAAGGGTCCGAACCGGCGACCATAGGACGCCCCGCTGCTTACGAATTGCACATCGAAAAACCCTTCCGGCTCGCCGGGACCGGAGCGGGCTTCCAGGTCGCCGCTTTCCATCGCCGTAACGAACAATCCGACCGCCGCCTTCTCGCCCACGCCCAGCCGCGAAGCCGCCGCGTAACTCCCTGTGCCCAGCACCCACGAATAGTAAGACAGCGAGGCCGTATTTCGTTCGGCGGCGGCCAATCCCGCCGGATTCCAGAACGTGCTGAACGCATCCTGGCTCCATGCCACCTGTCCGTCGCCCAGGGCGCCTGCTTCGGCATTGACGCCATTGCGCAAAAACGCAAACCCGCCGTTCTGCGCCGCCGCCGACCCGGCGGCGAAAAACGCAACGATTCCCAATATGCACAAACGCCTGGCCATGGATTGCGTCACAAAAGGATACGGAGGGTAACAAGGTGCAGCATGCCTGCGTCGTGCGGCTCCAGAAGCAGGCCGTACTCGGCTCGCAAGGTCAGGTTTCCTATGGGCTTGGCAATGGCGAACCCGGCGGAAGGCGCCTGCCCCGAAAGGGCGCGGCCCATGCGATCCAGCCCGGCGCGCAAGGTCAGGAATTCCGCGATTTCGTACTCGGCCCCTGCCCGAAGACCCGCTTCGTGCACGGTTGCGCGCCGCGCCTCGAACGCTTCGAGCGGCACGGAGCCGACCCGTTGCGTACTGCGAACCCGGTATTCCAGATCCGAAACGCGCGATTCGTATTCGGCGAGCACTTGCAAACGATACGCCGGAAAACGGTACGACGCGCCCACGCGCAAACGCAGGGGAAACCGGTCGGAGGTGGCGCCGCCCTCCGAACCGTACAGGCCGGACGTGTCCCAGGAATAACGGGCAAGGAGATCGTCCATCGCAAAAGCAACGCGAAGGCGATCCGTGGCGTCGAACAACAGGCCCGCATCGACGCCGATGCTGTTCTCCGGGTCGAGGCCCTCATTCAGGTCCGTACGGAAAATCTGCAACCCGAGGCCTGCCGTCAAGCGAGACCCGAGGCGGGCGCCGAAAGCAAGGAAAAACGCGAATTCGTCCGTCGAATACGTTTGCGTGTGGTATCCGCTGGCGTCCCGCCCGTCGATATCGGACACCCCGGCATGGATCAATCCCGCGGCCAGGCCCGCATGGGGCTGAATGGGCGTGGCGAACTGCACAAACTGCATCTCCCGATCAAACCGCATGAATGCGGACGAAAGGAGTATCTGCTGTTGCATGGTTTGCGGAGCGAGGGCCGGATTGTAGTACGGCGAGGCGTTGCCGCTCGCGTCCGCAACCAGCGCATTCCCCATCGCAATGCCCCGCGCGCCAAAGCCCATGCGCGAAAAAGCCCCCGCCGCCGATTGTCCCCATGCGGCGGCGACCGGAAGCAGCGCCAGCGCGCAGGCGGCGCAAATCGTTATGTACGCCCTGCGCAGCGTCATTCGAGCACCTGAATTTTGCCGTGCGCGGCGCGCTTGCCCGCGACGGTATAGAAATACACGCCGTTCGCCACGCGAAAGCCGTTGCGGTCGGTTCCGTCCCAGGTTGCTTCCCGCTCGCCTGCCGATCCGGCGTTCGCCGTCAGTTCGCGGACGAGATGCATCTGAAAATCGAATATGCGAATGCGGTCGGCGCCGCCGTCCGAATCGTACCGGATGCGCACGAACCGGTCGCTGGCGGGCGAAAACGGATTCGGGTAGGCGTACGTTTCTACGTCCGGCCGGTCGTCCGTGGGCGTATCCGGGTGCAGCGGCACATTGGTCCGGTAAATGCGCCACGTGTCGCCGCCATTCTCGCTCTTCATGAGTCCCTCCGACGTGCCCGCCCATAACGCGTTGTACGTCCGCGCGACGGCGTACACGGACAGGTCCGGGCGAATCATTCGATCCGGGTCCTCCGCATCCCGGAAATGCCGGATCGTCCGCCAGGTGACGCCAGCGTCGCGCGTAACGAACAGGCCGTTTTCCCCGGCGACATACACCGTCCGGGCGCCATCGAAGGCAAAGTCGTGCACCCGCTCGCCGATCAGAACCTGTTCGAACGTTTCGCCCCCGTCCCGGGTCACCGTAACGCCGTATTTCTCCGACGGCCCGGCCTCGGCGGGATCGTTCACCGGCCAGGTAGCCATCCAGATTGGATTCTGGCCTCCGGGCAAGGGCTGCTCTTCTATGGAAGTAACCCAGTTGCCCGTCAGGGACCAGGACGTGCCGTCCGCAACGAAGCGGCGCCACGCCAACCCGTCCGAAGACCGATTCAGCCCGCCCGCCGTGCCGGCCCAGATCGTCCCGTCCTCGGCGACAAGGACGCTAAATCCCCGGTGGTTCAGATGTCCTTCCAGGCCATCCCGCGATATGGGCGACACGGCAAAATCGTACGACGAATCCGGGTGGATCGCCTGCAAAAAATCCGGCGGAAGCACAACCCGCTCCCAGGTCTGCCCATCGTCCCGCGACCGGCGTATGCCGCTGGCCCAGGCGGCCACCCACACCTCTTCCCGCACCGGATCGTAGTCGATGTCGAAAGGCGGGCTTTGCTCCGGCACGATCACCGGCAGCGCGGGCAGCACGGATACGCCATATTCTTGGGTCGTATCGTTCGGATCGTCGAGATGGGGCGGGCGCCAGTGAAACGGCGCGCCTGCCGCGAACGGCCCGCCTACCCCAATCAGGTCCGGCACAATGCCCGTAGCGAAGACATACCCTTCCACGCTGTTGACCGTCTGGCCGTCTTCCGTTCTGGAGGAACCGATGCCCGCCCACACCACAGGGGCTTCCACGTCCAGCGAATACACGCTCAGCTGTCGCGTCGCCAGCGAATCGACGTCGGCCACAAGCCAGGTGCGCCCGCCATCCGGCGTCACATTAAGAAACGGACCGACCCAGAGCGCGTCGCCTTCCGCGTGCAGGTTCGTCACGCTGTTGCGCAGAATGCCGGGGACGGGCAAAAGCCCCTCCGGCACATCGACTTGCGCCTGCGCCTGCAAAACAAGCAGCAAACCGGCGAATATGCCAAGCAGCGCGCGCCTCATTCCACCACCGTCTTTGCTTCCGCGACATTGCTGAGCAAACCGGCCCGGTCCCGCGCCTGGAAAGCAAGCGTAACGATTCCCGGATTATTCGACGACTCGATCTGCACGGTGCGCGTATAGCGACCGTCGGCGGCGGCCGCATCGGCCCCCGCGCCATCGTCAAGCATCGCGATTCGGTCGCCGGGCCTCTCCGTATTCCAGAATTCGACGGCGGCGATATTGGAAAGCCCGTCGGGATCGGAAACCACGGCGGCGATTTCCAGCAAAACGGGGGGGGCGCCCTCCGCAGGGCGATGCAAGGTATCCGGCGCCGACACGGCATGGATGACCGGCGGCGAACCGTCCCCGGACACAAGCAAGGTGCCGCGCACGGTGTTGCTCAACATGCCTTCGCGGTCTTCCGCAAAAACCAGCACGGTGTACGCGCCGAGTTCGCCCGCCGGAATCGTCACGTCGGAACGGCCCGTGTACCGCCCGCCGTTTCCGTAGTCCAGCAGGCCCTCGGCAAGCGTCGTATCTCCAAACACCACGAAGGAGACCGCAGCGATGTCCTGGTCCGGATCCCGCGCCGTAACCTCCATGGATAGCGGAATGACCGCATCGGCAGGGTCGTCGCCAAGCGGGGCGATATACTCTTGCGGCGAAAAGGAGAATTCGGACAACGTCGGCGGCGAGGCCGTATGGTCCAGCGGGCCGGGCGCCTGATCGCACGCGCCGAGAGCCAAAGCGCCTGCAAAAATCCCCGAGGCAAGCGCCGTCGTATAGCGAAAGGAACGGAACAAGGTAAAGCGTCCCGAAGGGTCTGGATTCGTTCGAAAAAAGGCGACCGTATCAGTTTACGCTTATCGAGGCTCCGTATGTATTCAGCGGGACAGAAACGGGAACAAGGGGGCAGTGTGAACCGGGGGCAATCAGCGACGACCGGAAAAACCCGGGAAATACGCGACGTAGGGCGAAAGGCTGCGAACAAACAGGGGGCGTACTATAAACCGGTCCCGAACAAAAAAGATCCCGGCGGGCGAAACAGGCGCGGGCGCGCGAGCGCATCGCCAGAAAACGCTATGCGACCGCAAGGCAAGCGCGCCAGGTCACGCCACGTACAGGGGCCGGAAACTGAAACACAGGATAAATATCAGTATGCCGAGCAAACCCAGCGCCATGCGTCCGGGCGTCAGGGGCTCCTCGCGAAGGACGGGCGGGTGATCGATTTTCACCAGAAAGACGAGCAACAGGCCCCACAGCAACCACCCCGTGTAAGCGAAATCCTGCATCCACGGGAAAACGTACCGCCCCAAGGCGGCCAACGCCATCAGGCCCGCCAGCGCCAGGACAATGCGCTTCAGGTTTCCGGGGAAAATTTTCGACAGATAAAAATACAATATGCCCGCCAGAATGAACCAGGAACCGCTCCCGAGCGGGGAATACAGCGCGTACAGCAGCGGCGGGATTTCGAGCGCGAACCCGATGGCGCCCGACAGCAGGAGCACAAGCAGGAAAGCCCGAGCGAGGCGGGCATGCCAAACCCGTCCGAATAAGGCGTACGTAATGTGTCCCCCGTCAAGTTGTCCGACAGGCAACAGGTTCAACGCCGTAAAAAACAGGCCCAGCCATCCGGCGAACAACATCGGATAATGATACATCTCCCAGTTGGGCGGCGCGTCGGCGAAGAATTGCTTGAGGAATTTGTACAACAGCGTATCGCCTACGACCAGCGTAATCGCTCCGTCGCCCGCTCCGAGCAAGCGGTCTGGATAGCGCCCGAATTGCTCCACATACCGATGAATGGCTTCGTGCCCCGGACCCACGTCGAAGATATACGTTACGGGCGGCAACGTAGCGAAGGCCGCAAGCAAGAGCGCAAGGGCGACCGCGAAACCGGCAAGCGGCCCGGCGGCCCCTATATCGAACAGTTTCCGCAACGAGGGCACGGGTTCCCGAATGCGAATCACCGCGCCCAGCGTACCCACCCCGAAATACGGGAGCGGGATGTAGTAGGGCAGCGACGCAGCCACCCCATGATACCGGGCGGCGAAATAATGCCCGAACTCGTGCACGGTCAAAAAAAGCAAGAGGGACAGCCCGAAACGCAGGCCGTCCGCCAGATACGCCGACCAGCCCTCGCTTGCGTACGCTACCAGCCGACCGGTAAGGTTGCCCCCCTCCCATACCGTGGTCGCCAGCGTGAGGGCGAAAAGCAGGGCGTGGAGCCAGTAGCGATCCCGGGGTTTCCGCGCAGCGGGGCGGGCGGTAGAGTCCGCCTCGGAAAAGAATGCGCGGGGTTCGCTATGCGACGGATACATACAGACGTACGCGGTAAAAAGAAATGCGAAAGGAAACGGCGGGCGTCACCGGAGATCGGAAAGCCCCCGGACGATCCGCCGCATGGCTTCTTCCAGGTCTTCCATGGAGGCGGCATACGAAATGCGCAGTCCGCATGGATCGCCGAACGCGTTCCCGGGCACGAGCGCCACATGGTGTTCCTCCAGCAAATAGAAGCACAGGTCCTCGCTGGTCCGAATCGCTCTGCCAGAGGCGGACGTCGAATCGAGATAACGGGATATGTCGGGAAAAAGATAGAATGCGCCTTCGGGACGCGGGCAACGGACCCCTTCGATGGCGTTCAATCGCTCCAGCATGAAGTCCCGGCGGGTCCGAAAACGGCGCACCATGTCCGTTACGTACCGCTTGTCCATTTCCAGCGCGGCGATCCCCGCCTTTTGGGCGATGCTGCACGGAGCCGAGGTGGTCTGCCCCTGTATTTTCGCCGCGGCTTTTACGATGGCCGGATCGGCCGCCATGTACCCGAGGCGCCAGCCGGTCATGGCGTAGGCCTTGGAGAAGCCGTTCACCGTAATCGTTCGCTCCTTCATGCCGGGCAGCGAAGCGAACGCTACGTGTTCCGCGTCGAAAAGAATGTGTTCGTAAATCTCGTCCGAAAGCACGAATACCTGCGGACGCCCTCGCAACACCTCGGCCAGGGCTTCCAGTTCTTCCCGGGGATATACCGATCCGGTGGGGTTGGAGGGCGAACACAAGATCACGAGGCGCGTGGCGTCGTCGATGGCGGCCTCCAGATCGGAGGCGGCAAGGCGATATTCTCCGGCGGCGGTGGTGGGCAAGGGCTTGGGCGCCGCGCCGGCGAGGCGAACCATTTCCGGGTAACTTACCCAGTACGGCGCCGGAATGAGGACCTCGTCCCCGGGACGGCACAGCGCCGCCACGGCCAGCGCCACGGACTGCTTCGCGCCTGTGGAGCATAGCACCTCGTTCGGCGCGTACGAAAGGCCGTTGTCCGCCGCCAGTTTTCGGCAAATCGCCTCGCGCAAGGGAAGCATCCCCATATTTTCGGTATACCGGGTATAGCCTTCCCGAATGGCGGCTTGCCCGGCTTCGCGGATCGGCGCCGGCGTATCGAAATCGGGTTCCCCGGCGCTCAGGCCAATCACGGGGAACCCCTCGCGACGCAACTGCTTGGCGCGCCCGGTCATCGCCAGGGTGGCGGAGGGCTGAACGGCTTCCACGTTGGGATTGAAACGAATCATGGCGGTAAGACGCAAAGGATTAGGGACGGCGGCGCGCAAGGGCGCGCAAAACAGGTTCGGGTACGAAAGCGGACACGTCGCCGTTCCAGCGAAGAATATCGCGCACCAGCGTACCGCTTACGAGGGCATGCCGCCCCGAAGCGGGCAGAAAAACGGTTTCAAGCCCCTCCCGGAGCGCCCGATTCGCCAGCGCCATGGGCAATTCGTATTCGAAATCACGGGCTTGCCGAAGCCCCCGAATGAGCGCCGCGGCCCCGGTTTCCCGGGCGCGATCCGCAATCAACCCTTCGTGCGCCACGACTTCCACGCCCGGCAAATGCGGAATGCACTGACGAATCAGCGCGCAGCGCTCCTCGATGGGAAAAAGCGTTTCCTTGTCGGCGTTCACGGCGACGGTCACTTCCACCCGGTCGAACAACGCCGCCGCGCGTTCGAGGATATCGAGATGCCCGAACGTGAACGGATCGAACGTGCCGGGATACAGCGCCCGTTTTATGGAAGGCGAGCGGGACAAGGTCGGAAAAGGTCAGGAGGAAACAGGGGGCGAGGCGGGTTCGTCGGCGTCGCGTTCCGGGGCTGCGGGCTTGCGGCGAAACACCGACACGACGGTGCGTCCGTACGAACGGGATGCGTCCAGGTCGGGATGCGCCGGGTCCCGGTCAAAGAAGATACGCCGATCATGTTCGAGAATAAACAAGCCCCCTTCCTTTACGCGCGGCAGCGCCAGCGAAGGCATGTGCGGCATGTCTTCCAGGTCGTACGGCGGATCGGCGAAAATAAAATCGAACGGCGGCCCCTTGTAGCGACGCACATAGCGTACGGCGTCCGTCCGTAAAAAGATGCATTGCGCTTCCACGCCGAGGAGGCGGGCGTTGCGGCGGGCGACCTGAAGCGCGCGTCCTTCTTTCTCTGCGAAGACCACCGAGCGGGCGCCTCGGGAAAGCGCTTCGAACCCTATGGTCCCGGCCCCGGCGAACAGGTCCAGCACAGACGCGCCCGCAAAATCCTTCCTGTTTTCCGCAAGATGGAAAAGCGACTCGCGCGTCCGGTTCATGGTCGGACGGGTGTGGAGGCCTTTCGGGGCGAAAAGCTGCCTGCGCGCGAATTTTCCTGCAATAATTCTCACGACGAAAGAGAGGGATTGGCCTGAAAAAAGCGTCCTTCGCCGTCGTACAGGGCGGCTCCCACGCACGCGACGTAGCCCGGATCGTCCGCCTCGGACGGCGAACAAGCGACGGAAACGCCGGGCAGGGCCGACGGACGCAACGTCCGGATATCCCCGCCGAACACCGCTTCCAGTTCGGGAAACAGGGCGTCGGGGACGGAGTCGCCGTACGCATAGACCGCGCGCACGTCCGGCGGAGGAATGCCAAACCGGGCCGCCGCGGCGGCGCCCAGATACGCCGCGTCGATGGGCGCCACGCCTTCCGCAAACCCGCCGAAACGCCATGCGTCGCCGACGAAAAAAACATAGTCGAGCCGATCCGCATGCCAGCCCAAGCCCAGGGCGGAAGCCGCTTCGTCGGCGGATTCCCTCGCCGCTTCCACGCGCCTGATCGCGCTGGCGGCCGCATGGGCGACGGACATAAGCCGTACGCGCTTCGCCGGTACGCCCCGAACAAGCTGCCGCAAGCGCGCTGCAATCTGCTCTTCCACCGCCAGGACATGCATCCATTCCACCGCGCCGCCGGCGTCCAGCGCCTCCCGATGCACCGCGTCGGCGGCGACGCGCAAGGGCCGCTTTGGCGCTACGAGCAGGTCAATCTCCTGCCGCAGGCGCTGGCGCCAAATGTCCGGCCCGGCTTCCGCAGCAAGCGGCGCGCGAAAAGCGTGGCCTGCCCGGGGAGAAATCGAAATGCGCAAATCCTCCAGACCGCCCGCGCGCCCGGAATCGGAAAAAACGTCGGCAAGCGCTTCGGAAATCGCGCGAAGCCGCCCGTCTTCCCGCCCGGCGAACAGGTTGTGCAGCGCGCCTTCGCCCGCATCGATGCGTCCAAGGCGCGAAAGCCTGCATCCCGACGCATCCCGCGTTACTTCGGCGTACCGAATCGTTCGGCTGGAAAAATCGATCCCCGCCCGTACGTACGCGTCCATGAATCCGCTCGTCGGCGCAGCAATGCGCGGCGTGAAGTCGTCCGCGAAGCTACTCCCAGCTTGCGGCGTTCAGCCCCGTGGGGTCCGGCTCAAGGGTTCCGATCTCGTCGTCGGAATCCGGATCTCGAAGCAGATACACCATGACGCGCGACGTATCGTTCACCTCGTACTCGAAGGCCGCGCCCGTACGCGGCGAAAAAATGAAGGAGTCGAGGTTCGCGGCGCTGCCGAAAAGGCTGTCGCGGTGCGCCTGCATCGCCGAATCCGTCCGGACCCAGGTATGCAAGCTGTCCAGCGTACCCGGGAAACGCCCGTTGCTTTCGTCGTAGCGGATAAGCGCCGCCCGGACGTTGCTCATACGCATGCGCGTACGCTCGGTGAGTTCCTCCTGGCGCTCCACCGCAGCCCAGGGTTCGGTAATGGAATGATAGAGGTAATACCCCATGCAGAGGATCAGTATCCCCAAAGCCACCTGAATAATGGTGCGTGTGTTCTGGCTGCCTGCCGCCATAGTTGCGCTCCGGTTCCCACAGTGTATGATTGCATAACGAATTAGGACGAAACGGGAACCATGCGCACGGTACATGCGCGCAAAAGCGCCCGCATCTGCGCAAAAATACATGAATGCAATCCGAAAAGCAACAACCCGGGCATTATCTGTGTAGAGAACGGAATTTCTTTCGCGGATTGCGGTATTATTATCGCTTGCGCCCCCTGCTCCGCAACGCCTGATCCCGTACGCCCCATGTCCACCGACCTGCTTATCAACATAGACCATGTGGCCACGCTGCGCAACGCCCGCAGGGAAACGATACCCGACCCCGCCCAGGCCGCCATGGCCGCAGAGGCTGCGGGAGCCGACGGCGTGGTGTTTCATTTGCGGGAAGATCGTCGCCATATCACCGACCGGGACGTGCGCCTCCTGAAAGAAGTCGTGCGGACGAAGATGGATTTTGAATTGTCCACGAACCCCGACGTCGTGCGGATTTGCTGCGAAACGCAGCCGGAACTGGCTACGCTGGTGCCGGAGCGGCGCGAGGAAGTCACGACGGAAAACGGCCTGGACGTGACCGGGCGCAAGGAACAGCTCCGGGACGTCGTCGCGCAACTGCGGGACGCGGGCATAGCCGAAGTCGCCCTGTTCGTCGATCCCGTGGACAAAGAGATCGACGCGGCGCGGGAAACCGGCGCCGATTGCATTGAACTGCACACGGGAGATTTCGCCAATGCGAAAAGCCGGTTAGCACGCGCCCGCTGCGCGGCGGACCTGGCCCGCGCCGCCGAACGCGCCCATGCCCTCGGCCTTGTCGTGCACGCCGGCCACGGACTGGACTACCGCAACTACGGGGCGTTTCGGGCCGCCGTGCCCCATGTTCGGGAGGTTTCCATCGGCTTCGCCGTCGTAGCGCGGGCCATCCTCGTGGGAATGGAGCAGGCCGTGCGGGAAATGCGGGCGCTGGTGAAAGGGTGATTTGGGGGGATAATCCCTTGGCGCCGCTGGAACAGGGCGGCGTTGGGGGGCGTTTGGGGTTTGTGCGCGGCGAACGTACCCATTTCGGAAAATTGGCGTATAACGGAAAAACGCCATTGCCCGAGCCGACAGATTCACTATGCGTACACCGTCGGCGTAATCGCCGGACGCAGAGCCGTAGCCTGCTACTACGGAAAAGCGTGAAATAGAACGCCTGTTACCGTATACTATCACCTGCAAACCACCCGCAAAAGCCATGATTGATACTCTTTCCATAGCCGAAAATCTCACCGCCGCAGGCTTTGAACTCAAACAAGCCAAAGCCATTGCAAACGCCGTCGGACAGCAGCACGAAGAAACCGCTATAAGGACTTCGTGCGCAGCGAAATAAGCCCCGTACGCTCGGACGTTGTCGCGCTGAAGTGGATGATGGGCGTAAACCTGGCTATAACCCTTGCCCTGTTCGCGGTCGTTCTCGCCGGTTAGGGTGCAGAAACCGTTGAGGCGTTGCGCCGAACCGGGCTTGCCGCCTATCGATCCGCGGAGCACCGTTGCGTACGTCTGCGCATCATATTCTACGCCGTCAATCCGCATTAACACCGACTGGACTACCGCAACCATGCACCGTTTCGGGCTGCCGCGCAACATGTTCGGGAGGTTTCCATCGGCTTTGCTGTCGTGTCGCAGGCCATCCTGGAGGGCATGGAGCAGGCCGTGCGGGAAATGCGGGCGCTGGTGAAAGGGTGATTTTCTGGAGATAACCCCGACGACCGCTGGAACAGGGGACCTTGGGGGACGTTCGCAGCCTATGAGCGATGAAAAGTTCGGAAATAACGAACCGCAAACAACACATGGCGCACAAATACGAAATTATCCTCTACTGGAGTAACGAGGACCAAGCCTTCATTGCGGAAGTCCCGGAATTACCCGGATGCATGGCGCATGGCGACGATCAGGAAATCGCCTTGCGCAACATCAACGACGCCGTGCAGTTCTGGATCGACACAGCCCGAGAAATGGGGCATCCTGTTCCAGAGCCAAAAGGTGAGCGTTTGATATTCGCATGACATGAGCCCACCGCTCCCCATGCCCGGAAGTCGCACCCGAAGACCATAGATGCGGCTATGCCACACTAGCGAAACAAGCCATAAACCCCAGAACATAATGGAAAAAATTGTAGATGGAAGCCCGGAAACCCGTTCAACGGACATCGTTGCCGAGAACCTTGCAAGGCTGAATACCCTGTTTCCCGAAGCATTCGCCGAAGGTAAGGTGGACTTTGATGTGCTCCGCCAACTGCTCGGCGATGCAGTGGACGAACGCGAGGAGAAGTATGGCCTCAATTGGTACGGCAAGCGTCGCGCTCGACAAATTGCGCTAACGCCTTCGACCGGAACGTTGCGCCCATGCCCAGAGGATAGCGTTGATTGGGACACGACGCAGAATTTGATGATCGAGGGCGATAATTTGGAGGTTCTGAAGATTTTACAGAAAAGTTACGCAGGAAAAATCAAGTTGATCTACATCGACCCACCCTATAATACGGGCAAAGATTTTGTCTATCCAGACAATTATAGGGACAACGTTCAGAATTATTTAGCCCTTACTGGACAGTCAGATAAGGATAATCGGGGGGGGGGGGGCTAACTTCTAATCCCGAAACATCAGGTCGGTTTCATACGGAATGGCTGAACATGATGTATCCTCGGCTGAAGATTGCAAGAAATTTATTATCTAATGATGGTGCTCTTGTTTTAAGTATAGATGAACATGAATTATCAAATATTCTCCATATTCTTGACAATATTTTTGGAGAAGAAAATAATATTGGAATTATTTGCGTATCTCTTAATCCTAAAGGACGACAATTGGCACAATTTTTTGCGACATCTCACGAATATATTGTTATATATGCTAAAAATATAGATGAATGTAATATTGATCCAAGTTCTGTAGATTTGATAGAAAAATCAGATTTTCCATTAACGGATAATCATGGTAATTATCGTCTATTGCCATTGCGAAATACCAATAAAAAATTTAACCCGGATAATCGACCTAATCTTCATTATCCTTTGTATGTAAATAAATATACTGGTAAAGTATCATGCTCTCCTGATACAGGGATACAAATATATCCTATTTTTGGTGATGAATCACCCGCCGTGTGGCGTTGGTCAATTGATAAAGTCAAGCAACAATCAAATGAATTACATGGACAAATAGTAAAAGGTCGTCGTGGTGATCGATGGGATATTTTTCAAAAAGATTATTTATTTGAAGGACGCGCCAAAAAAATGAAAACTGTATGGATATCATCTGATATAGGTTCTACTGATACCGCTGTAAATGAATTGAAAAAAATGCTAGGTATAGTGTTTGATTCTCCTAAGCCAACACAACTCATAAGACGCTTGATTAGATCCGTTCCTCCAAATTCCTTGGTAATGGATTTTTTTGCTGGCTCTGGAACAACTGGTCATGCTCTTATTATTCAAAATTTAGAGGATCTTGGCACACGAAGTTATATCTGCGTACAAATTCCGTACCTGCTCGATCCAAGAAATAGAGATCAAAAGACCGCAAGCGAATTCTGCGACGAGATCGGACAACCACGTAACATTGCCGAACTCACAAAGGAACGCCTCCGCCGGGCAGGAACAAGGATCAAGGACGAAAATCCCGAATACACCGGTGACCTCGGCTTCCGCGTCTTCAAACTCGACACCTCCAACATCCGCACCTGGGACCCAAGACCAAGCGATCTGGAAGGTACGCTCCTTGCCAGTGTCGATCACATTGAACCTGGCCGAAGCGAGCAGGATATCCTGTACGAGTTGCTCTTGAAACTCGGTCTCGATCTTTGCGTCCCCATTGAAACGCGAAAAATTGCAGGTAAAACCGTCTATTCTGTTAGCGCAGGAACCCTGATAACCTGTCTTGACGAAACCATTGCCCGCAATGACGTGGAACCGCTCGCAATCGGCATCGCCGACTGGCAGGAGTCGCTTGCCCCCAGCGGAGAAACAACCGTCGTCTTTCGCGACAGTGCCTTTGCTGACGATGTCGCCAAAACAAATCTCGCCGCGATACTGGAACAGCGCGATCTCGGCAACGTTCGCAGTCTATAGACATGAATACGGCGAATTTTAAGGAACATCATAACCCAAGAACGCATGGCAAACAGCAATCCGAGCGCCCTGCCCGATGTCCTGAGCTACCGTCCCCACGCGTACGAACCACCCCGCATAGACAGGATGGCCCGCGCAAAACTTGCAGTGCGGTTGCACAACGCCTTTGACGGCGAGCCCGTGGCGGATGGAGAAGTACATGCAGCCGAGGACATTATCCGAAAGGCTTTGCAATCGCCCCAGCAGGCGAAAATGCTGACATGGCTACGTTCGTTTGCTTTGGACATAGAGCAGCCGATCTTTGCCGCATACACACTGCGGTGTCTGGGGCGCGAGCCGAAAATAGGTACGCCAAACTGGAGGGCCGACCTTGTGCGCGCCGCGCTTGCCGTAACGGATATCGAAATCCGGGACGCCGCAGCGCAGGCAGCCGAGTCGTGGGGCGGACCAAAAATACGAGAGGTACTCCAGTTGCATAGCGAGACGGTGCCTTGGCTGCGCGCTTATATTGACGACATACTTGAGGACTTTGTAAAGTGAGCCGAGGTAATGTTTCTTATGCGAAAAATCACGTGCGCCAAGTGGGATGGTATGCGCAACGCCCAAAGGGGCTTGGCGAAAGGGGAGATTTCCGCCGACGCCGTGACGGTTGACTTCCGAACCTGACCTCATGATCATATGGCGCCTACTGGGAAATGTCTCGTGTCATAGAAACTCCAACTACAATGAAATTCAAATTTGAACCCAATCTCGACTTCCAGTTGCAAGCGGTAGAAGCCGTTTGCGAACTGTTCCGCGGCCAAGAAATTTGCCGGACGGAGTTCACGGTCACCCAAGGCCTGATGGATCAGCAGGAGAGCTTGGCATTTGCCCAAACCGACCTCGGCATCGGAAACAGGCTCACGTTGCCCGACGACGAGGTTCTTAAGAATCTGAATGCCATTCAACTCCGCAACGGGCTGCCACCATCCACATCCCTGAAATCCGGCGACTTCACCGTGGAGATGGAGACAGGCACCGGCAAGACCTACGTTTATCTGCGTACGATCTTCGAGCTGAACAAGCGCTACGGCTTTACCAAGTTCGTCATCGTCGTACCGTCGATAGCCATCAAAGAGGGTGTGTACAAATCGCTCCAGATGACCAGGGAGCATTTTCGATCGCTCTATTCAGGCGTACCGTTTGAGTATTTTCTCTACGACTCTGCAAAGCTTGGGCAGGTCCGCAATTTCGCTGCCAGTCCACATATCCAAGTCATGGTGGTAACGGTCGGCGCCATCAATAAGAGGGCTATCAATAACCTCTACAAGGACAGTGAAAAAACGGGTGGAGAAAAACCGATCAGATTGATCCAGGCCACCCGGCCGATTCTCATTGTGGACGAACCACAAAGCGTTGATGGTGGCCTAAGGGGACAAGGTAAGGCAGCGCTTGAGGCCATGCACCCGCTTTGCACGCTCCGTTACTCGGCAACACATGTGGATAGGCACCACATGGTGTACCGACTCGATGCCGTAGACGCCTACGAACGTAAACTGGTCAAACAGATTGAGGTAGCGTCCGCCACCGTTGAAGACGCTCACAACCGACCGTATGTCCGGCTCATCTCGACAAGAAACAAGGGTGGCGTCATCAGTGCGAGGGTCGAGATTGATGTCGAAATCGGCGGACAGGTACGACGCCGCGAAACAACAGTCCAAGATGGCGACGACCTTGAACAAGAAACCAGACGCTCAGTCTATCGCGACTGCCGCATTGGGGAAATCCGGGTCGAACAAGACAATCAATTCGTTGAGATTCGCGTACCCGGCGACGAGACCTACCTCCGTAGAGGCGAAGCTTGGGGCGATGTGGATGCTGAGGCCGTACAACGTCACATGATTCGCCGGACCATTCGCGAGCATCTCGACAAAGAACAACGCTTGCGTCCACAAGGGATCAAAGTGCTCAGCCTGTTTTTCGTCGATAAAGTAGAACTCTACCGGCGCTATAACGAAGCAGGCAATGCGGTCAAGGGACCGTATGCCCTGATGTTCGAAGAGGAATACCGAAGGTTTACCCAAAATCCCGCCTACACCTCGCTATTCAAAACGGCTGGCCTCATATCGAGGGTCGATACAGTCCATGACGGCTACTTCTCAATCGACAGAAGAGGCGGTTGGACGAATACCGCCGAGAACAACCAAACAAATCGCGATAACGCCGAGCGGGCGTACAACCTCATCATGAGAGAGAAGGAAAAATTGCTGGACCTGGACGAGCCGCTCAGATTTATTTTCTCGCATTCGGCACTGCGCGAGGGCTGGGACAATCCCAATGTTTTTCAGATATGCGCGTTGCGCGACATCCAGACCGAACGCGAACGGCGGCAAACCATCGGACGGGGCCTGCGTCTCTGCGTCAACCAGCAGGGCGAGCGCTTGCGCGGATTTGAGGTAAATACGCTGACCGTGGTTGCCCGAGAAAACTACGAGGAGTTCGCCGAGAACTTGCAACGGGAAATCGAGGAGGATACCGGTATTCGCTTCGGTATCGTCGAGCCGCACCAGTTTGCACAGATCGCGGTTGCAAGCGATGGCGAAGAATCGACCGCTCTCGGATTCGACAATTCGCAGATATTGTACGACCATCTACGGGCACAAGGCTACATTGACGCAAAAGGACGAATTCAAGACACCCTCCGCGAGGCAATCAAGGACGACGACCTCGCAGTGCCTGAGGAATTTACTGAACAACGGGAAGCCATCGTTTCCGTGTTGCGGAAACTCGCTGGGCGCCTCGAAATCAGGAATGCAGATGAGCGCCAAACTGTCCGCCCGCGGCAAGCCGTGCTCGACAGCCCGAAATTCAAGGCTTTATGGGATCGCATCAAATACAAAACCACCTATCGCATCGCCTTCGACAACGAAGCCTTGCTGCAACAATGCATTGACGCATGCAAGAATGCACCAAAAATGCCCAAAACCCGGTTACAATGGCGCAAAGCCGATCTTGCCATTGGCAAAGCAGGAGTGGAAGCCACTGAAATTGGCGGAGCGGAGACTATCACTCTCGATGAGCCCGACATCGAACTACCCGACCTCCTCACTGAACTTCAGAACCGGACGCAGCTCACGCGCCGCAGTATCCATAGAATTCTTGTCGAAAGTGATCGCCTCAACGAATTCACGAAAAATCCACAAAAATTCATCGAACTGACGGCGAAAACCATCAATCGCTGCAAAAAACGAGCATTGGTAGACGGCGTCAAGTATCAACGGATCGGAGACGAATGCTATTACGCGCAAGAACTCTTTGCGCAGGAAGAGCTTACCGGCTACCTCAGAAACATGATCGATACCGATAAATCGCTTTACGACAAGGTCATCTACGAATCTGACACCGAGAAACGATTTGCCGATCAACTTGAAAAAAACAGCCAAATCAAGATATATGCCAAGCTGCCTGGCTGGTTCAAGGTGCCGACGCCTCTTGGAGGCTACAACCCCGACTGGGCTGTTCTCATAGAATCCGACATCGGGGAACGGCTGTATCTGGTTGTCGAAACCAAAGGGAGTATGCAGCCCGATGATCTCCGGCCAATGGAATACGAAAAGATCCAATACGGCAAGGCGCACTTCAAGGCCCTGGCAGTTCGAGAAAAACCGGCGCGCTACGAAGTAGCTACCAGCGTAGACGACTTGCTTTCGCGCATCGCCAGCGACTGACCAAGCCCCAAAAACCATGAACCCCCCGCCCCTCATGCCCGAAGCCGCGCCCGAAGGCCATAGATGCGGCTATGTCGCGCTGGCGGGGCCGCCCAATGTGGGCAAAAGTACGCTGCTGAACGCGCTCGTTGGACAAAAACTGTCCATCGTAACCCGGAAACCGCAAACCACGCGGCACCGGATCCTCGCCATGCTGACCGAGGACGATCACCAGATCATTTTCCTCGACACGCCCGGCGTCGTGACCCCTCGGTATGGCCTGCACAAAGCCATGATGCATGCGGCGAACAATGCGGTCGGCGACGCGGATCTGCTGGTGTTCATTGCGGACGCTTCGCGCAGCGCGCCCGACGCCGCCGGCATAGACATGATCCGGGACCGCCCCGCCCTGCTTGCGCTGAACAAAATGGACCTCGTCCGGCAGGAAGACGCCCTGCCGCTCGCAGAAGCCTGGCTTGCGCTCGGCGATTTCGACGAAGTCGTGCCGATTTCGGCCCGGAAGAAAACGAATCTGGACATTCTGCTGGGGGCCATCCGGAAACGCCTGCCCGTCGGCCCGCCGCTCTACCCGCGAAACATGATCACCGACCGCCCCGAACGCTTCTTCGTGGCCGAGATCGTCCGGGAGAAAATATTCAATCTGTACCGACAGGAAATTCCGTACTCCACGGAAGTGCGCATTGTGCGTTTCGAGGAGCGGAAGAACGAAAAGGATTTCATCTCCGCCGAAATCGTGCTGACGGCGGATACGCAAAAGGGCATCCTGATCGGCAAAAAAGGGCAGGCCCTGAAACGGCTGGGCACGGCGGCGCGAAAGGATATCGAGGCTTTTCTGGACCGTCCCGTATACCTGGACCTGCACGTGAAAGTCCGCAGCGACTGGCGCAATCGCCCAACGTTCCTGCGCTCGTTCGGGTATCGGACCTGACCGGCGGGCCTTGCGCGAAATCAGGGATCGAGCCGTACGCCCAGGCCGTCCCGAACCGCCTCGCGCAGCCCCTCTGGCACATGGCCCCGGGGCGCTTGCCGCATCGAAAAAGCGCGCCGTTCGGGATACGTTCGGCGGAGCATCCCGAATCGGCGGGCGGCTTCCTCCTCCGAGGCGGGCCAGCCACGCCGCATCCGGCGGTCGTCGCGCCCTATGTCGTACATGCCTCGAACCATATGGCAAAGCCAGTCCGTCTCCGGCAGGAAGGGGTCGGGCGCGTACGCCGAAAGCCTCTCCGCTTCGCCCGGCGCAGGGTCCGCCGCGCTTTCCCCGGCGAATGCCTCCAGGCCCGGCAGCGCAAGCATCGCGTCGCGCAACATGCGGGCGCCCGCCGCCTTGCCGTCCTGCGAATACCCGGCGATATGGGGCGTAGCGACGTCCACGCGCTCCAGCAGCGCCGCGGAAGGCGCGGGTTCGTCCTCCCACACGTCGAGCGCGACGGCGGCAGGCCGCTGCGGCGAACGGCGCAACGCCTCCAGAAGCGCCTCGTTGTCGATCACGGCGCCGCGGGAAGTATTGACGAGCCAGGCGCCCGCGCGGCACGCGGCCAGTTCGTCGCGACCGATCATGTGCCAGGTAGGATGCGGCCCTTCCCGGACCAGCGGCACATGCAAGGTCAGTATGTCCGCCTGCCGGATCAGGGCGTCCAGCGGAAGATAGGCGCCCGCCGCCCCCGCCTCCGCAAGCGGCGGATCGCACAACAGCGCCTGCATCCCCAGCGCCCCCGCCCGCCGCGCCAGACGGCTCCCGATACGCCCGCACCCTGCAATGCCCAGCGTCTTGCCCCGAAGCGCGGCGCCCCGGATCGTCGCCAGATGCAAAAGCGCAGCCAGCACATATTCGACCACGGAATCCGCATTGGCGCCCGGCGCGCAGGCGAACGGAATGCCGCGCCGCCGCAAATAATCCAGGTCGATATGATCCAGGCCAGACGTCGCCGACCCCACGAACCGGACGGCGCTGCCGTCCAGCAAGGCGGCGTCTACGCGAGTGACGCTGCGCACAAGCAGCATGTCCGCATGGCGGACCGTTTCGGGAGATATATTCCGCCCCGGCGCCAAACGGACAGGCCCCATCGAACCGAACAGCGCGCTTGCCAGCGGAATATTTTCGTCCGCTACGATGTCAAGGGGCCGCATGGCGTACCGAAATCCGCCCGGATCAAAAACCAATGCCGAGACTGAGCACCGTCGCATTCAGGCGCTGCTCGTCGGGCCGGATGACGACGTCGGCGAACTCGTACTCCTTGCTGGTGAACCTCGACACCCCGAAGGCGCGCTTCGCTTCGGGATAGAACCGCAAGCCGAACAACCGGATTTCCAGGCCCACGCCCACGGCGGCGGCCATGGTGAGCGTACGGAGGCGGTCCTGATTGTTGGTATCCGTAGCGAATCGCAGGACAGGGCCGCCCACCACATACGGAGACGCCGTGGGCAGATCGTACTGATACCGGATATCAAGCGGGATTTCGATATAGGTTACGAAGTGTTCGTCGTTCACCGAGCCGGAAATGTCGGGAATCGCGCCGTCCGGGCCGCCGAAAACCGACCCCGGGTCCGGCGACGTGTCGAACCCTGCCGTATCGGACGGATCGAAAAGCCGCCCTGCGTCCATATACCGCAATCCCGGGCGCAGCGAGAACGACCCCAGCGGCAAATCAACCCACAAGTGAACATGCCAGCCGGGCACCCGCTGAAGAGAAGCCGACTGGTCCTCCGTAGCAATGTCGTCCAACTCGGAAAACATGGCGCCCGCGGAAACGCCCACCTGCGCGCGCGCGGAGATCGCCGCAACGCAGCAAAGCGCCGAAACGATGATAACACCCAGTCCTTTTCGCATAAAATGCCCCGTAAAAGATAGTTTGCGCAATCCGGCATGCGGCGACAGGACATGGCGCTTCCCGCAAAAGCCGGCAAAAGACATCTATTGCAACCTTACTCGCAGAAGCAAGTTTCTGAAGTGCGCATATCGAACATGCGATCCTGCCCTGCAACCCGGACCAATAGCAAAAGCGCCCGTGAATATCGGCATTACGTGTTACCCGGTGTACGGGGGCAGCGGGGTCGTCGCCACAGAATTAGGCAAGGCCCTGGCGCTCCGGGGGCATCAGATTCATTTCATCGCCTACTCCATGCCGTTCCGGCTGGCGCACGTTACGGAGAACATCTCCTTTCACGAGGTGGCCGTCAATACCTATCCCCTGTTCGAATATCCGCCCTATTCCCTGGCGCTTACGGGGAAGATGGCGGACGTGGCGCAGTTCGAGCGCCTGGACCTCTTGCATGTGCATTACGCCATACCCCACGCCACAAGCGCCGTGCTGGCGCGGGAAATTCTGCGCGAGCAAGGGCTGCGCGTTCCGGTGTTCACCACGCTCCACGGCACGGACATTACGCTGGTGGGGCAAGATCCGGGGTTCGCGCCCGTGGTAAATCACGCCATCAACCATTCCGACGGCGTAACGGCGGTTTCCGAATACCTGCGCAGCGAAACGGAGCGGCATTTCCAGGTCGATGCGCCCATCGAAGTCATTCCCAATTTCATCGACACGACGCGCTTTCGCCGCAACGAAAACACGGCTTTCAAACAAGCGGTGTGTCCGGATGGGGGAAAAGTCATTGTGCATGTTTCGAATTTCCGGCCCGTGAAGCGCGTGGAAGACGTGATCCGCGTTTTTCATCGCCTCGCGCAGGAGGGCATGGCTGTGAACTTGCTGATGGCGGGGGACGGACCGGACCGAGCGTCCGCCGAGCGGCTGGCGCGCGACCTGGGCGTATGCGGACGGATTCGCTTCCTCGGCAAACAGGAACCCATCGAGGAGCTTTTGTCCATTGCCGACGTGTTTCTCATTCCCAGCGGCTCGGAAACGTTCGGGCTGGCCGCGCTGGAAGCCATGGCGTGCAACGTCCCGATCGTATCGAGCCATATCGGCGGATTGCCGGAGCTGAATGTGGACGGCGAGACCGGGTTTCTGTGTCCGCTGGGCGACATCGACGCGCTGACGGAAAAAACCCGCGCCATTCTGAGCGACGACGCGCTGCAACGGCGGCTTGCGGAAAATGCCCGGCGGCGGGCCGTGGACATGTTCGACCAGGACCAGATCGTACCTATGTACGAGGCCTACTACGAGCGGATTCTGGAACAAGCCTGAAACGTCGCCCGGCCTCTTGCGCGTTTATCGAAAACGCAGAAGGCCGCGCCTGGTCGGTGCATACGCAAAAATTCGAATGAAAATCACCTGAAAAGGTTTTTTTCTGTTGCGGTTTTCGTGGAAAACGCCTATTCATACCAAGTAGCAGTAGTAGAGCCGCCGCAGATTCACGCACCCAAACCCCGAGAACGTCATGCTGAGCAACCTGATGAAGAACAGAATCGTTATTGCCGCGGTCGCGCTTTTCGCCGGATTCGCGCTGGCGTATCTCGTCTTGCCGAAACCCGATTCGGGATACCCGGACATTGACATTGTCGTGAACGACCCCGCCGACGACATCCCGGACCATCTGACGGAGACGAAGGACGACGTATATTTCGTGGTAGAAGAAATGCCCACGCTGGTCGGAGGCCTCGAGGCGATCGCGAAGCAAGTGAAATACCCTGAGATCGCCCATAAAGCGGGCATAGAAGGGCGCGTATTCGTGCAATTCGTCGTGAACGAGGAAGGCAGCGTGGAAGACGTGGTCGTTGCGCGCGGCATTGGAGCCGGTTGCGACGAAGAAGCCGTCCGCGTCGTGCGCAACGCCAAATTCACGCCCGGCATACAGGAAGGCGAACCGGTCAAGGTGCGCATGACGCTGCCCGTTACCTTCAAACTCGCGAAGACATAGTTTGCCTGGGCGGCCTTGCATGTTTTTCCTTGCAAGGCGGGCTGTCAAGTCAAACTTGTAAAGACGGACGCCGGGCGCCTCGCGCCTTTGGGATTGGTTGGCCAGAAAATCCCGTCCCGCCATGCACATTCAGGGATTTACCTGCAACCCGTTCCAGACGAATTGCTATGTCTGCCACAGCGACGGCGAGGGCGTATTGATCGATGCATCCTGCTCGACCCCGGAAGAATGCGCCGAGGTGGAGCGCTATATCGCCGATCATGGCCTGACGATCCGCCGCCTGCTGCTGACGCACGGGCATATAGACCATATCCTGGGCTGCGCGCACTTTGCGCGGACGTTCGGCATGGGCTTCTGGATGCATCGGGACGATCAGGCGTTCATCCTCCAGGCAGAAGAGCAAGCCCGGGTTTTTGGAACCTGGATCGAAAAGCCGCCCGCGCCGGAAGGCTTTCTGGGCGAAGGGGACCGCGTATCGTTTGGCGGCGCATCCCTTGAGGTCCTGCATACGCCAGGACATTCTCCGGGATCGATTGCCTTCTACCATGCCGATTCGCAGGCCGTGATTTCCGGGGACGTGCTGTTTCAGGGCTCCATCGGGCGGACGGACCTGTGGCGAGGCAGCCTGCCGGAACTGATGCAATCCATTTTCGGGAAAATCCTTGCGCTTGGGGACGCCGTGCGCGTCTACCCCGGACACGGCCCGGACACGACCGCGGGAATCGAGCGGCAAACCAACCCGTTTCTTCTATCCACCCCATGAAACGGCTGCACGGACTTATTCTGCGCATGCTCCCGGGGCGCGCGCTCGGGTGGCTGGCGACGCTCATGTTTCTGCTGGTGATGCAGTTCCTGATCAAGTACCTGCCCGATCTGGCGGGGAAGGGGCTGCCGCTCGGCGTATTGCTCGAACTGATCGCCTACAACCTGGCCTATATGGTGGTGCTCGCCGTGCCCATGTCGCTCCTCATCGGAACGATGATGACGTTTGGCCGCATCGCCGAATCCCGGGCCTGGACGGTGATCAAGGCGTCCGGCGTGTCGCCTTTTCGTCTGATCTGGCCCACCTTGCTGGTCGGCGCGTTCCTTGCCGTCGGCATGACGTATTTCAACAACCGCGTACTGCCCGAAGCAAACTTTCGCGCCCGCAACCTGTGGTACGACATCCGCCGCAAGCGCCCGGACTTCGAACTGCGCCCGGGCAGGTTCTACGAAGGGATACGAGGGTACAGCATGCTCGTGCAGCGGGTGGCTGCCGGCGACGGCGCGCTGGAAGATATTCTTATTTACGACTATACGGACAATGCCCAGACCGTGATCAAGGCGCGCGCAGGACGTTTGCTCCCCCTCGCGGATCGACCGGAACTGGCGCTCACCCTGTTCGATGGAGAAATACACCGCACGCCGGAGGGGCAAGCATTCTCCCGAACGGAAGAACGCTACGAACGGCTTGCCTTCGAGCGGTACCGTATGACGCTGGACGCTTCCGAATTCGCTTTCGAGCGAACGGCGGAGGGGCGCGCCAACCGTTCGGACCGCACGATGCCCACGCGGGACATGGTCCGCTTCGTGGATTCCCTGCGGCAAAGCATCGATTCCTCGCTGGTCTACCTGGCAGCGCATTTCGCGCCGGAGCATTTCGGCAGCCACGCTCCGCCGAACGGGGCGGCGGGCGCGCTGGAACCCTTCCTGACCGCGCGCCCGGCAGCGCCGGAGCAAGCCGAATCGGGGGCCGGACGCTCCCCGCCCGATTCCGACGCCATCCTTTCCCGGGCCATCGAACAAGCCCGCAACGTCCGCACGATCCTGGACGATACGCAGCGCGGCACGGCCTGGGAATTGCAGCGGGCCGACCGGTTTCTGGTGGAAATCCATAAAAAATACTCGATCGCCGTGGCGTGCCTTATCTTCATGCTGATTGGCGCGCCCCTCGGATTAACGACCCGGCGCGGCGGCCTGAGTTCGGCGGGCATTCCGGCGGCGGGCATTTTCCTGTTTTACTGGGTAACGCTTGTGCAGGGGGAAAAACTGGCGGACCGCGGCTTTCTCGATCCCTGGATCGGTATGTGGATCGCCAACCTGGCCATACTTGTCGCAGGGCTGTGGCTGATGGTTTACGTAACGCTGGACCTGCGCGCCACGCCCCCGCTCCGCGCGCGGCTCCTGCGTCGTTTGCGCAAACAGGATTCCTGAAAACCGCCTTCTGTTCCCCGCCCCGATGCTGTATCTCGTCCCCACGCCCATCGGCAACCTGGAGGATATTACGCTTCGCGCCCTCCGCATTCTGAAGGAGGCGGACCTGATCGCCTGCGAGGACACGCGCGCTTCGGGCATCCTCCTGGCCCGCTATGAAATCGACGTCCCGACCATCAGTTACCACGCGCACAACGAACGGCGGCGGACGGCGGACCTCATTGCGCGGATGCAGGGGGGACAACGCATCGCCCTCGTCAGCGACGCCGGATCGCCGGGGATTTCGGACCCTGGATTCTATCTGGTGCGGGCCTGCATGCAGCACGGCGTTCCGGTAGAGGCGCTGCCCGGTCCCACGGCTATCGTACCAGCGCTCACCGTTTCGGCGCTGCCTGCGGAGCGATTCGTTTTCGAAGGATTCCTGCCCGCGAAGAAGGGGCGGCGGACGCGGCTCGAAGCGCTCCGGGACGAACCCCGGACCATGGTTTTTTACGAATCTCCGCACCGGGCCGCCGCCGCGATGCGCCAGTTTGCGGAAATATTCGGACCGGACCGCCCGGCAGCCATCGCGCGGGAACTGACCAAAAAGTTCGAGGAAGTCCAGCGGGGCACGACAGGCGAACTAGCGACCTTACTCGAAGAAAAACCCCGCGTCCGGGGAGAAATCGTGCTGGTCGTGGCAGGCGCAGGGGTTACGACGGCGTTGTGGGAAGGGTGAGGTTGGACTGCCACTAAAAATTCATGGCGAATAGCTACTATAACAGCAGGATATTCAGTGCAATTATTTAATTTTTTTATTCTGCTTGGATTACGATATATTAAACGACAAAAATGCATGGTGCAATACTATTTTGGTGGCAGATTGTGTCCTCGGATGGCAACTTTCCCAAGCCCAGTTTTCATTGATAATCTCTGAAGGTTTGAGGTTTTCTTCACTACGCGATTTCCTATCCAAATGATTATTGATGCCAATCACAGCAGCATTGACATCATCGGCTATCAAGTATCCTATCATGAAACCGGTCGAATGGTTTCCTGAGTACTTGCCGGTTCGAAAACGATCAATGCCTTCCTTGACGTACTCGCGGCACAAACGAGCATTGTTTCCGGCAACACGCTTGCATTCAATGATCGCGTGGGGGTCGTGCTCCCCGAAACGTATGAATATCTGTATCAAAAAAATAGAAATGTCGGTTCGACCATCCGGCAAAAGTACGTCAGGGCCGGAACGAGATTCTGTTCCAGGCAGCACAACCATACTGCAACTCCATGGAAGATCTTCATGTTGTAACGCTTGGCGCATACCATCACGCAGTCGTTCCGTAATGGGCTCTTCGTAAGCATCGACATTAACATCCGAACATTCTTGTGCACGTACCCATCCAGCCTCGACAGTTTGCATAATTGCCGTAGCTATCTCAGGTTTAAGATCGATGGGGCGGTCGGGCACAGCGGGCCCGTCATGTGGTAACTTCATACAGCACGTTGGGAAAAACTTTCAACAACAACCGAATCCGCGTCTTCCAACGCAGATACGCCCATCCAGTGCCGCCGGGCAGCGGGTTTGACAATCACAACCTCGTTGGAGTCGTGAATCCGAAGCTCGCGTTGGCCAATCAAGTTACTCGCAAGCGGAAAATTCATGCGTTCGCCAATCCGCCTGAGAATATCTCTGAGACTGTTTTGTGGAGAAACGACCTCGACCGAAGAGGAACCAGAGCCTTCTTCAAGGACAAAACGAACAACCCGGAGCGGTGCATGTTCGCCAAGATCAAAGACTTCAGCACGCATATGGCGTTTATTCGCGGCTGATAACCAAACACCTATTGCCGATAGAAACGTACGTGCATAGTCCAAGATGTGGTCAATGCTAGCCGGTCGTACAGAATTATTTCTGCCGGGTTGCCATTGCCAACTGGCACGGAACAGACCGTCGCGTACAACAATGCGATCAGCTTCGCCGAATTGATACAGATCGAAAACAGCCTCATCAAGAGCTTGCCAATACTCATCATTAATATACTCTGGCTGTAACCCCTCTGTGAGTTGTAGCAGACGCTCACCGGTCTTGGAATCCAGGGCCGGTGCGAGGGCGGGCACAGGCATGCGCTGGATATCGCCAATTTTGATTCGTCGCATCGACAGCCCAAAGGTAGAAGCGGTCATCAGAAAAAACCAGGATGCAAACGACGAACTCAAAATAGCGGAAAGGAGGCATGCAGTTTCGCGCTGTGTAACTGGAAATGAGGCACCGAAGAAAGAATCGTTGAAAATCGTATCCTGATTGAAAACGGCAACGATAGGGCGAGGGGATTGAACCATCAATTCCTTGACGATTAGCAATGGTGCTCGATAAATATCACGACTGCGCGGCCATTGAACCTCTGTAGCTTCAAACGGGATTAAATCATCCGGTACGCATAACCGGCTAAAGGATTGTGCAGTTAGCAAAGGAAGCCCCTGAAGAAATCTGGAATCACGACTTCTGTGATTTTTATTTCCAAACGTCAATCCAGAATGAAAATTGACACTCAATCTGTCAAGTTGATCTTCCAGAACTGAATGACTACGCATTATTCTGTCCAGCAGCGAAAGATCACGACGATATCCGAAAAATGCGGCTTTCAGAAATTCCGGTTGCCGTTGCCATTCACTGCGTGGCAATGTGATTATATCGCTGCGTGCGATCTCAAAAGTATGAGTTTGCACACCTTTTGGAGACCACGGGACCTGTACCGCGGTGATTTCGTCACGGCGGGATGGGCGATGTCGTGCAAAGAGAACCATTGCAGGCATGTTGCCCCGTGCAAATAGCCAGTTGGTATGGTTAGACAAATTTACCAAGGTCACTGGAGATAGCACTTCTATGAGCTGCCGCGAAGCATCCATGCCGGTATTGCTCAGACTGAAAAACTGGACGGCACTCAGAACCAGACCAAAACGTGTCTCTTCAGAAGCAAAATCCATGGCCCGATACACAAAATCCAGACTTTCTCCCCGAGGTGAGCGAATATTTTGTAGAGCAATTCGATTACGACGAATAGCAGTGCCTGCCTCACCTTGAAAGCTCCACGGTGGATTGCCCACAATGACATCGAATTTCTTTGTATCTCCATTTTCAATCAGCGCAGCCTGTCCAGCAAAACTTTCTTCCACATTCCATGCATCGCCAACCATTAATGTCTTTCCAATCAGTGGCTCGAATTTCAACTTTTCTAATGGTTGTGGATCAGGATCAAGTTCCAAAGCCGCCAGATACAAACTAAACGCCGCTACCCGCACCGCAGCTTCGCTGATATCCACACCGTAAATTTGTTGATGCAACGTGGAACGAATCACTTCGCGACTTGGCGGCTCACCTGTCTCTTTTGAGCGAAGGTGGACAAGTCTCCGTAGCGCTTCGACCAGAAAGACGCCGGACCCGCATGTCAGGTCAAGCACTGTTTCCTCCCCCGTAAGCCCTTCTGTAAGTTCGTCCAGAACAAGGGAAACGAGTGCCAACCTGGTGTAGAAAACATCCCTTCGGGAATTGGAATCAGAAGTTGACTGGTCCGAATGGGCGAACTGTTCATAGATTGAACTGATCAATTCAACTGGTATCACGTCGAATTGGTACGGAAAGAGCGATCCTTGTCCCGACTGCTGATCCGTGGCTTCAAGAAAACTTGCAGTCATGCGGAGTTGTTTATTGCTCGGCACGGTTCTATCGTGCGGCGAAAACATGTCCCCATTGAAAGTGTCTCGAAGCCAAGCGAACAACCGTTCTATAGCAGAACGATCTCGTAATATGGCGGGGAGTGCTTCGTGACCGTATGTATTCTTGAGGAATTCCGTTGTAACGATATTTCGATCAATCAGGTACTGGACGAATATCGACTGGCCGATCAGCCTTTGTGCGCCAAGGCGTTCAAGCCCCGCCGCCACGAGCTTACGCTCAAGCCCGGCGAGGTCTAACAAAAGCTGTTGATCGACACTGGTTTTGCGATTAACGCGGGTTTCTTGTTGCCAAAACTGCCCTGTCTCCATAGCGAGCCTGCCCGCGAATGCATCAAGCTTGCCCAATTCATTTTCAACTCTCTCGAATGTCCGTAACCGGTGCTCGGTTGCATTTCCGGCTTCATAAGGTCTGCCAAAGCCATTGTATATCTCGATCTTTTCCGGCGAAATTATCCACAGCAACGGGGCAAACCCCCGATTCCAGACATCTCGATGCCATTGAGCCACCTTTGCGTCAGAAGGAGTACTCGCTACATACTTGAAATAGACTGTGAGCCCCGAATTGCTACGCCACAAGGCATCGGGAGAAAGCTCGCGGAAGCGTTCGGTGCGCGCAGCGTCGTCCAGCAACACATCGTCGTGCGCCGGCTTGCCATCCGCCAAGTATCCCGTCGCCTCAAGTACTTCATGCAGGTTCTGGACACTCATCTACGCTTCCTCGCAAAGCCCCGACTTAAGTAATTTATTTTGAATGGTTTACGCAAAAAAGGGTCTGGCAGATTGGCCACAGCGAAGATGCGCTCGAACGCCTCCCCTGGCGTACAGTGGCGCCCATATCCCCGAGCGGCTCCACTTGCACTTCTCTGCCTTAGTCAAGCATTGCTCCCGCAGATCGGACCTTGGCAAGATAAGCCAAGCGAGGACGGTAGTCAAGCCAAAAATGTTACCCCTCGCCGTGCTCGTCCGTTGTCGCAACAGATACCAATTCAGTTGTTCGGAAATTCCGAATAACTCCCGGCGATCATCCCCAGCCGGGCGGTAGCGTGTATTCCCGCCTAACTTCGACGGTGAAAGCCCAGGGGCAAATCAGTAACGCCAGTCTTCGTGTGCGAGGGGCGCACGGTTGAGTTCGTCCCTGTGCAGACGCCACTGGGGCATAAACCGATCCATCAGCCCCTGAAACCGGGCATTGTGGCGACGCTCTATCAGGTGGACCATCTCGTGCACGAACACATATTCCAGGCAGGACGGCGGCTTCTTGATCAATTCGAGATTCAGCCAGATGCGCCTTGCTTCGATATTGCAAGACCCCCAAAGCGTTTTCATTTTCCTGATGCGCACGTCCGCGACCGCAACGCCGACCCGCGGCTCCCATTTCGCCAGAAACCCTGGCAACTGATCGCGAAGTTCATGGCGATACCATCGGTACAGCGCTGCCTCTCGCCCGTCCCGGTCGGTTCCCGGTCGAACGCCTAATTCCATCGTCGTATTATTACGCAAACGAATTGTTGGCGGCCTATCGCGTTCGATCACGTCAAGCCGGTAGCGGCGGCCCTGGAAGTAATGGCTCTCCCCGCTCACGAATTCCCGTTGCGATTGGCGGTGTTGCCGCTCGAAATCCGCTTGTTTTCTGCGAATCCATCCGAGGCGAGAAATCACGGCCAGCCGTACGGCGGCGTCATCCAGATACAGCGGGGCCGCCACCCGAACCCGGCCATTCGGCGGATATACCCCCAGATGAAGATTCTTGATGTCCTTGCGGACAATTTCGACCGTCGTTCCCCGTACGTGGATGAGATGGCCCGACACCTTTTAGTACTCCGATTGATTCTTTACGATTTCGAATATCCGCTCTACGAGGCCCTCGTTGCCGTTGAGCGCCGACCTGATGGCCCGGCGGATTTCTCGTTCCTTGTGCAAGTTTCCCCGCCAGTCGGCCTTTTTAGTGCTACGGATGGCGTTGTCCAGATCAAGCGCCAACCTCATCCTTGCAGATGAATCGGGTTCGCGCACCGCCATTATCCCCGCCGCATTCGCGTGATCGTCAAGATTATCGTACAAGGCGCGCAAGGCAAGCGTATTGATTTGGGATGGGTACGCAGCCCCGTCTCCGGCATTGCCAACCTTCGTGGCTATATCGACAATGCCTTCAAGATACTCCTTGTAGTCGAGCGCTTCCTGCTTGCGCTGCCGGATCAGGTTATCCAGCAGTTTCGACATGTGTTCGTAGTACTTGGGGTTGACCGCCATTTCGTCGATGATCAGCCGGCGGACATTGTTCTCTATCGTCTCGGCAATCGCTTCCCGGTTCGCCCGGATGCTTTCGGGCAACGCATCGACCGCTTCGTCTCCGCGCTCGACGATCAACTGAACGAGCGTCTTGTCGTCGAACGTTGAAAGCGTCTCGCTATCTTCCGCCCGGATGTAGCTGTCAAGCAGATGTCGCATGGCGGGCTCGTAGAGCTTCAGATCAATGTAGTCGCCACTCGCCAGCTTGACCTCTTTGCGAACCTTTTCGTAATGGCTTACCTCGGCCTTGATCTCTTGCGCTTCGGCCTCGGAATAATCGGCCTTTTGCATTTCGTTGGCCAGATTGGCGTAGGCCCGCAGATACGCCGCCGTCTGTTTGTAAAGGGACAACCGCTTTGGCTCGTTGCTTTTGAGTTGCGCGGCGTTGCCGCTGTCGCAAGCGCAAAAATAATGAAGGTACGCCGCGGTATCGTATGGCGGCGCAACCGGTTCGCAAAGCGCCTTGATCGCCTCGCGCTTCTCGTCCAACCGCCTTCGGCCTTGCTCCAAACGATCCTGCAAAAGGCCTTGTACGTCGTCGGGATCATAGCCGTCGAATGCCTCTCTGGTATAATCCTTGACGGACGCTTCCAATGAACGAAACAAGTCCTTGTAGTCGATAACGTATCCGTATTCCTTGTCCTCGCCGTCCAGGCGATTAACCCGGCAGATCGCCTGGAAAAGGCCATGGTCCCTCATCTGCTTGTCGATATACAGGTACGTAGCAGGCGGCGCGTCGAAACCCGTCAATAACTTGTCCACCACAACCAGCAGTTTCATTTGACCCGGTTCGTCAACGAAACGCTTTTTTACCTCCTTTTCAAACTTCCCGACCTTGTTCATCGCCTTGTCTTCCGGCTCGTTGAAATACGCAGCAAGCATCTTTCGGTAGATAGTGTACTGACGCAGTTTTTCGGTAAACCCCTCGCCGCTCTCCTCGCCCTTTATATCGGCGCGAGTCGGTTTGTAGGAAGTGACAATAGCGCACTTGCCCGCCAAATCGGTCTGCTGAAACATTTCGAAGAAGCGACAAGCAGAATAGATGCTACCGGAAACGAGCATCGCATTGCCGCGCCCGCTTTTCAGCCGGTCCTGCGTTGCCATATCGAGGAGAATATCCGAAACGATCTTCTCAAGGCGATCCTGAGAACTCAGCACATTCCGCATCGTGCCCCAGCGCTGCTTGAGTTGCGCTTTCGCCAAATCGGTCAATCCCTGCGTCTTGACTTCGAACCACTGGTCTATTCTTTCCTGCGACGTGATGTGCTGGTCAATATCGCGCGCTTCGTACCGCAGGTCCAGCACCACGCCGTCACCAACCGCCTCATCATACTTGTACGTGTGGATATATGGCCCGAAGGTCTCAATGCTTCGACGCTTGTCGTTTTTGAGCAGCGGGGTGCCAGTAAAGCCGATCAGCATGGCGCCCGGAAGCAATTCTTTCATCGCATCGTGCAACTTGCCGGACTGGGTGCGGTGGCATTCGTCCACGAAAACGAAGATGTTTCCCTTCGGAGAGAAGCCCTTGGGCAATTTGCCCCGTATTTCTTTGATAAATGCATCTATGTCGCCTTCCTCCGATGCACCGAATTTGTGAATCAGCGACCCGATCAGCCATTTGTCATGGCGATCAAGTACATTTACCAGATCGGCGCCGCTTTCCGTACGGTGAATATTCTCACTGACGCCCTTGAATACCTTCTCTATCTGCTCGTCGAGCTCCGTCCGATCAGTAATAAGCAATACGCGGGAATTACGGACTTTTTCGCGAATCCACTTGGCCAGCCAGACCATCGTCAGGCTCTTGCCGCTACCCTGGGTATGCCAGATAATGCCGCCCTCCCGGCGCTGCACGCGATCCTGCGCTGCCCGTACGCCGAAATACTGGTTATGGCGGCATATTTTCTTGACACCCGCATCAAAGACGATAAAATCATGCACAATTTGAAGGAATCGCGCCTTGTCGCAGAGTTGGCTCAATTCCCGAAGCAGCGGATTGTCTCCGGCATCCGGGTGGGCATCGGCTTCTTTCCAGCGTAACCAGTATTTTTCGGGCGTTTCGATCACGCCGTAGCGCAGCCCTTCGGTTTCGTTGCCTGCCATCACGAGTTGCATGGCGGCGAAAAACGGCTGGATGAACTCCTTCTTCTGATTGTCCAGATTCTGGCGAATGCCCTCGGCAACCGACACGATCGAACGTTTCAATTCGAGTACGCCGAGGGCAATGCCATTGACATACAGCACAATATCCGGCCGCTTGTCGCCCCTGTGGGAAACGGTTACTTCCTCCGCAAGGGCGAAATCGTTGTTGGCGGGGTTATCCCAGTCAATGAGCCAGACCGTGACATTCTGTTTGCCCACGTCTGGCTGCACCTTGACGCCGTAACGAAGCAAACCGTAGACTTCGCGGTTCCCGTCGTAGAGCGTTTTGCTGCCGTCGATTTGCGCCGCACGGCTCAATTTGACCCGCGCCTTGTCCGCAATCTTGTCGCTGTAGCCTTGCTTTTCCAGCCAGGCAGAGAGCAACGCATCCTCAATGTTTCGGTTATGCTCGCGGTCCTTCCAATCACCAAGATAGCGATAGCCCAAGGCGTCCTGGAAGAACTCGACCACGCGCCACTGCGTACGGATTTCTCGTTCGCCAACCCTATTCATTGTTCGTTCCCGTTACCTGCCAATAGCCGCCCTTGTCGGGAACGATGCCTGCAAACATGCCCATTCGTTTCATTGCGCGAATCTGCCACTCGACCCCTTTTGAGGTGATTTCGAGGCGGTTCGCGCATGATAATGGAGGGGTTGGACGCAACCAAAGCCAAATTTTTCTCCCCAGTTTTCTCCCTAATTTTCTCTCCAGTTTTTCCTCTTTCTGGCTGTCCGTTCGCTTGGACCCTTGCTTGGACCCCTACTTGGACCCCCGCTTGGACCCCCGCCAAGCGCATTGCATATGCCTGCTGGCAAATCGTCGTTGCGAATTCCTTCTGTGCGCCGCTGGTCAAAACGCAAAGGGGGATCATGATTCCGAGGATTTCGCATCCTGGTCGTGTCCGTTCGACATCTCGGGATCCGGAGGCTGCACTGGCGCGTCGGGACCCTCGAAAACCACGCGTCCATCGCGCCAGAACACGGCGTACTGGCCCAGTTTACGCTTGCGCTCCAAGGCCTCGGCTACTGCTTGCCGCAGGCACTCGAGCCCTTGTCTTGTATGCTCATCCAGTTCAGCCATCGCGCCGTATTTGCTCCAGAATTTGCAGAATACCGGGTTCGGCTATGTCCCGGCGTGGTCCTTGCTGTGTGAATATGGGTAGCGGGTCTCTATCAACGTTGAGATAGCAAACCGCACGATCAACCAGAAACACATATTCGCCGAAAAAGTTGTCCAAACTGCGAAAATATCGCCGCTCGATATCCGCTTCGGGGATGTTGTGGCCGCCATGGCGTACGCGCTCGGCCACGCGAGACTTCGCCAATTCAACGCTTGGAAGCGCCAGATAGATCAGCTCGACCCGCCAGCCCTCCGATTGCAAGCGCTTGATCAAATTCCGGTACGCAAGGCCGGAGAGCGTCGTTTCGAAGCCGAAATCCTGCCTTGCCCGGATGTTCTTTTCAATCTCATGCAAGAACATGCGACTGGCCGCAACGGCCCTGCCTTCCGGCGCCAGCGGCGCAAAACCCGCCGCGATAAGGTCGGCGTTCATGAATATCTCGCAACCTGCTACGCGCGGCAAATACTGCAATGCAAAGGTGGTTTTGCCCGCCCCGTTCGGACCTGCAATAATCCAGCAAACCGGTTGATGTTTTCGAGTCATATCAATCGCACCCTCCCGGTGAGAAGCTGCTGCATCATTCCCTGCTTGACAGCGCGAGCCTTGTCTCGGCGTTGTTCCAGCGCAGCGATCTCGGCGTCCATGTCGGATACGACTGAAACAAGAACCCGTTGTTCATTAACATCGGGAACGAATAATTCAATATTTTGATATTCTGAAATATAGTACCTCTTATGATCACCCAAAGGGAAACAAATCAATCGAATACGTTCAAAAACATATCTGAGATCTGCTTGATCTTGACGGGCGCGAAGAATTTTGATTGCTGACGATTTTACTTTGAATGAAAATGTTGCATATTTACAATCGGTCGTAAAATCATCAAAAATGATAACAGGAACATCAGTACAAATACCAAATTCTTCGTCAGTATAGCCTAACAAAAATGATTTATTTGCGGTCAATACTGGAATATTACCGTAATCGCTATACTCTGTGGACCGCACAATGTAATGATCCGGTCGTTCGTAATAAAGTAAGTCGCCAATCCGCTTCCTCTCCCATTCTCCACTAAACCCCGGCAAACGGGTCTTGCCAGTGAGGAGTTGCTGCATGGCGGCCTTCTTGATGGCCTGCTTTTTGGCGATCAGCGCCTCCAGCGCCGCAAGCAGCCCATCCACATCCGACAACGCCTCGGCGATGGCGCGTTGTTCGGTTCTTTTAGGGAGAGCAACAAAAATGGATTTAATGTCATGTTTACCTATTTCTAGAAATGTTGAGCCAATTGCTCGTTCAATCATTTTTGATTTTAATATTAGCAGTGCATAATAAATAAATTCGTTAGAATTGTCGTGCTTGCATACAAGAGATTTAAATCCCTGATTAGTACAGACCTCGACCTGAGCGATCTTGACCTCACCAATGGTTGCACGACTACAAAGAAGCAGCGCCCCTACTGGAAGCAAGGATGCCGAACAACTGGCCAATCCTTTGGCAGTAATGTATCGCTCGGTCGTCGCCAGATATTTCCCTTTCGTGCCGGTGATATCAGTAGGAATACACCAAGGAAGTTGGCCACCCCAATATGTCGCAATTTGTGTACTTGGTGTCGCGCCATTGTACACATCTGTAATTTCTCCCAACCGCCTCGCTTCCCAATCCTCCGGAATCACCCCCGCCTCCGTCTGCTTGTATCCCACGGGCACTGCTTCCGCTAACGCCCGGCGTCCATTTCCAACGGTGCGACCTATTGTCCCTTGCTCGCTATTCATCGTCTCCGCCTCCCCGGTAGCTCAACGCTTGCTGGATGTGCGCCATTTTAGATTTAACAGACAGCGTTGGTCGACTTCCCGGTATTTCCAAGCCTCTATTTGCGAATTCTGCAGACGGCGTCTGCAGAATCGCCAAGTTCGCCAAGACCGCACCAATCAGACTCGGCACAGCACATTTCACGGATAGCGTCTGTGGAATCTGTGCGGTAAATAACCATCCGCTCAGCGGGGTGGCCAATTTCCGCGACACTGTCTCGGATTTTTCCCGGATACCCCGAGACAAATCGACGAAATCCTCCAAATCGAATATTCGACTCATAGCAAAACCCCCATCCGTTTCAGGTGCTCTTCAACCTTGGCGCTATACGCCTCGACATCCTGCTCCAGTTCCGGGAGCGGACGGGCATAGCGCTCTTCAAGTTCCTGTACGCGCCCGGCAAGCCGCTGGGTAAGCCGTTCCACCTCCCCCTCGATAGCAGCCCGAATATCGGCGAACCATTTGTCCTCCACCACGACCGCCTTGATTTCGGCTTCGGCGAGTACGCCATAGCGGGCCAACGCCTGTTCATCCAAAACAGATTGGGCCGATTTGACCGATTTGGTCGCTTTCGCCTCAACCGCCATCAGATCCCGGCATCGCTGAAGAACAGTACGCTCCTCATCGCCTTCTGGTTCATAGCGGAGAGCCTTGAGCCTTGCTGCCACCGAAGTTTTAGTAATCTTGCCCTTGTCGTTGACCACATCCTCCAGCAAACCCTCCTCGCCGGTGTATTCCTCGACAAATTCCTCCAGTTTGCGGGCGGCTGCCTCCTGTCTGGCCCGTAGCCCCTCTATCTCGGTCTGCTCACCGGCAAAATAACGCGCAACGATCAATTCCGGGGGAATCAAGTCCATCTTGTATTTCGCGCCCTTGACCGTCAAATCCGGCGTTTCCTTGATTTTCTTTTTCTTTTCGTGGATAATCCCGCGCGGCCTGGCGGCGTCGGCCCAGCCCTCCGTTACGATAAGATACACATCGTCCTGCATTGCCTCGTCCCAGTAATTCATCAGCCGCTGGTAGACATTGTACCGATCCAGTAGCGGCAAATCGGAAAACCGCGCCAGCAGGTCTTCCGACAGTTCATAGATGACGTCTCTGGGATTGTCTCCCGGCGCAAGCTCCTTCAGAAACGGTTCGTGCTTCTCGCGCCAATCGTCGAAAACAGCCGTAATCCTGCCCCTGTATTTCCTGAATTCCTCGTGGGCAAGAATCGTGTTTTTGATTTGTCCCGCCTCGATTCGCGCCTCGCTGTAGCCTGGACGACCGTTGCCCGTAAACAATGTCTGGCGCAACGAGGGGAAAACATGCCAGTACGCTTCCAGCGAATCAATGTCGCGGTCGGGAATGCCGCCGTACAGATGCCCGCTCAGGTCGTGCAAGTCTTCCGGCTCGCTGGAATCTATGTAGCGCGGGATGTTCAAATTGTAATCGTTGGCAGCATTGGCGATCTCCGATACCGGCACCATGCGGGAATAGCCGGGCAATTCAATCTGCTTGTTAAACACATCCACGATCTTGTGGATGTCCTGCGCGCGCAGGCGGTTCTTGGGCCCTTCCTTGAGAAAACCCTTGCTTGCATCCACCATAAAGATACCGGTGCGGGCACGGGCATATTCCTTGTCGATGATCAAAATACAAGCGGGTATGCCCGTCCCGTAAAACAGGTTGGCGGGCAAACCGATGACCCCCTTGACGAAACCGCACCGGATCAGATTTTTGCGAATATCGGCCTCCTTGTTTCCGCGAAACAAAACGCCGTGGGGCAGAATGATCGCGCCCTTGCCGCTACTCTTGAGCGATGCAATGAGATGCAGCAGGAAAGCGTAGTCTCCGTTTTTCGGCGGGGGAACGCCGTACTCGAAACGCCCGAATTGGTCGTGGGCCGGATCAAGCCCGTTCGTCCAGGCCTTGTCGGAGAATGGCGGATTAGCAACCGCAAAATCGAAGACCTTGACCCCCCCCCCCGGGTTGTAAAGTGTGGAGCAGCCAATGTATTACCATTCCTCAGTTCGGCGGTCGAATTACCCTGCAGAACCATGTTCATCTTCGCCAACGCCCAAGTGGCATTATCCTTCTCCTGACCGTAGATGGCAAGTTTCTGCGTGTCCGCTTCGTCATATGCCTTGATCAGGAGCGAGCCAGAGCCGCAAGTGGGATCGTAGACAGTGGGATCCGTCAGTTCGCAGGCGCGCTCAATATCAATGACCTTCGCCATAACCCGGGACACCTCGGCAGGCGTATAGAATTGCCCTTTGCTTTTGCCAGACTCGGTGGCGAAATGCTTCATCAGATACTCGTACGCATCGCCCAAAAGATCGTCGCCCCCGGCGCGGTTGGCGCGAAAATCCAGGCCTTCGAACAAAGCGACCAGTTTCGAGAGCCGGTCCTGCATTTCCTTGCCTTTGCCGAGTTTGGCTTCGTCGTTGAAATCGGCCTGGTCAATAACGCCCTTGAGTTCGTTGGCCTCGGCGAGCCTGGATATGATCTTGTTGATTTTGTCTCCGATCTCCTTGTCGCCCTTGAGTCTCGCCATGTCGGTGAAACTGCCGCCGGGCGGCACCTCAATAGCCGCATCCGGGGTGCCATCGTGCTTGTCGGATACGTACTTCATGAACAGCAGCGTCAGGACATAATCCTTGTACTGCGAAGCATCCATGCCGCCGCGCAATTCGTCGCAGCTTTGCCAAAGCGAGGAATAGAGTTGAGACTTCTTGAGGGCCATTCGAGGCTACTCAGGATTTTATTGGTGCATACCGGGTATGGAAAATAGCATATCCGCCGCTTCTTGTTCGGATGACACGGGCGAAAGCGCAGTATCGCCTAAAGTACAGACAACGCCCGAAACCTTTGGACAAACTGCTGCGACACCCCCTACCGCTGATACCGATACTGCCGCAGTACCTCCGGCTCCCGTGTTCTGTCCACGATATCCCCGCAATCCTCGCATCGAAACACGATCTCTTTGGGCGGGCCGGTGACGCCGAGCAGGAAAAACACCGCGCTGAACATGCCGTAGCGAGCATGCGGGGAGAGACGCGGATTACCTTTGCATTGACCACAGGGATAGGCAGCAGGGGGCGCCGGAGAAAACTCCGACGGAAGGAGCGGTTCCGCCTCGGTCGCCGCCTTGCCCAGCGCCTGCGCGTGGCGATAGTGCTCTGCGCCCGCCGGACGCTCCACGATATGCTTGTCCACCGAGAGCCTGCCGGAACCCCACAACACAAGCAGAATCAGCAGGAACAACACCAGGGCCGAAAACTCCAGCGACTGCGTGGCGGCCAGCAGCCCGCCCTGCAAGTGCACAACGAACACGGCCCCGACCAGGATGGGCAGCTGCGCCAGCGCAGCGACGCGCGTAAAGAGGCCAACGGCAATCATAACCCCGCCCACAAGGTGAGAAAGCGCCACGTAATGGATCAACACGACAGAGGTAAGCCAGGCCGAGGACGAAGAGCCAATCAGGTCAATAAACGCAGACGAGTTCGAAATAAAGAGCACGCCCCGCGCAAACAGCCCGACGCCGAGATAGATTCTGAGCAGCTCGAACGCAATGTTGCCGAGCCGTTCCAGCCGCTCGCCGATCGAACGAAACGGCGCGAAGCGCCGCGCGCTCCAGGAAGCGTCCACGGACCAGCGACCGGCGCCATGCAAAAAAATCGGGATCAGCAAAAACAGCACCAGCGCCGAAAATTCGAAGGATTGGCCCGCGGTAAACAAGCCGCCGCGGAGATGAACCAGAAAAACGGCGCCTGCGAGAATCGGTACTTGCGACAAGGCCGCCAAGCGGGTATACAATCCAATGGCCAGCATGGCCCCGCCCAGGAGGTGTACGCCCGCCACGCTATACATCACGGCGGGCGAAGCAAGGACCGTGGCTTCGCTACCGGCCACCAGCGCCGCGAAAGCGTCGGGACGAATCAAAAAAAACAGGCCCCGGACCAAGAGTCCAGCCCCCAGATAGATGCGCAGCAAATCGAAGGCGAGATCGCGATTCGCCTCAAGGCGCTGCGCCAGTGTCATGGACACAGACATAACTATTTTTGATAATGTTGAGTGGTGGAACGCAACCGCGCCTTGTACTTCTTGAGCCGTCGGCGAAGGATCCGCGTACATTCGTCGAGCGCCTCCTCGTGCGTAGCGCCGTCGCTCGTCGCGGCGAGCGTCTGCTGGTACACATGCACGATAACTTCCGCGGATTTGACCTTGTCCGGGTGGCCATTCCCGGAGAATACGATGCGCGCCTCCGTTATGCCGTCGTATACCCGCTCCAGTTTCGCCAATCGGGCTTCGGCATATTCCTTAAGCGTCGGAGACGCATCGAAATGACGGGCCGTAATTTGTGTTTGCATCAGGATACCTCCTTGCGTCGAACAACTTTAGCGATGCCGCGCAAACGCGTACCCTTTCGTATTACGGAATTGACAGGAAATTATCAATGGATAAGACGATTAAAACGGAAATTTCTGTCCATTATGCGGAAAAATACCCCGTTGCGCGCAAGTATCGATCTTCGATTGCGCGCATTTGGGCTTTGCCCGCCGGGGTTTTGTCCCGGTAGCCCATGAGATGCAGAAGGCCATGGATCGCATAGCGCATGGCTTCTTCCGCCTCGTCCGCCCCGAATTCCCGGCAACGTTCGCGGGCCGTATCGAAATCGACGTAGATTTCTCCGTCCACCGCAGGGGCGTTCGGATCCGCTTGTTCGGCGCCATAGTCGAAGGCCAGCACGTCCGTAGGCTCGTCGCGGTCCAGATAGCGCCGATGCAGTTCCTGCACCGTCTCGCGCGAAGCCACGACCAGCGCAAGGCAGCGAACCGCAACCCCCTCGGCAGACAGCACATGGGTCAACACGCGACGAAAACGATCCGCCGGAAGGCCGCAGGACGCATGCTGCAACGCTACCGTTACGTCGCCCCCGGACATCAACGAAGATCGTCGAAAAGCGTCTCCGTCATCGAAAGGGCAACGCTGCTCATGACGAGTTCCGGAGCCAACTGCGTGAAATCGGCGGACAGCAGGCGTTCGTCCACGTTCGAATACAGCGAACATCCCGCCTCCCGTTCGATCACCAGGCCATGCGCAACGCCTGCGCGCCGGGCAAAGAAAAGGACTTCGCCCAATTCCTCGCTGGCGATAAACCCCGTGCACCCCTGGAGTTGCAGGAACGAACCGATAGCGTATACGGAAATGAGGTTATTGGCCTGATCTTCCCCTACCGCGCCGGGGAGCGCCAGGTCGGGCGTGATTTCCAGCGAGAGCCGCCGACCGCTTGCCTCGTCCAGCAGTTCATAGCGGACCATAGCGGGTTCGCGCCGAGCCGGTACGCCCAGCACGGTAGCGATGCGATCGAAGTCCTTGTCGGAAAATGCGAACGGCATAACAGGAACGCGCCTGCAAAAAACAAACGATCGCCTAAGGAAAAGGCCTGCGGGCCTTAGTACGGCTCCTCGGGATATTCCTCCTCTGCCTCTTCGGCAGGGGCATCGTCTTCTTCCCAGGAGGAGTACTCTTCATAATCCTCCTGCTCGTCGGGAATGACGTTCACGGCGTGCAACCCCTTGGAGCCTTCCTCCAGATCGAACGTAACGCCTTGCTCCTTGCGCAAGGTTTTGAAACGTTCTTCTGACTGGATCGAGGAGTAATGTACGAAAATGTCTGCTCCTCCGTCCGGGTTCACGATAAATCCGTAACCTCTTTTGGCGTCGAACCATTTCACGACGCTCTGGTGCGTACTCATGATACTTTTTTTGAAATTCAGGATGGTTTGGGGGAAAGCGGCTGCGTGATGACGCGCAATGCTTGGGGCTTGCTCCGAATTTCTCGCAGAAATCCGGTACATACTGAATATACGACAAGAAATGGTATCAGGCCACCCCTCGTATACAATTTTTTCATTTTTCTTCAAAAAAACCACGAGTCCACGGGTGCCCGCTCCTTGCCGACAGGCTATTCGGGGCTGGTTTCCCCCTCAAGCGCTTCTTCGTATCGCTCGTCCGCCGCCCGATATTCTTCCGCAGACCGCCTGAGCGTGGAGTCCTCGAAAATGTCCGCAAGGCGTCCGCTCAGCGCCGCCGCGGCTTCGTAATCGTTCACCTGGAGATAAATGCCCCGGAGTATTTGCAAATACGATCCGGCGCGTTCCAGTTCGCGGGTCGTAACCGCCCGTTCAAGGCGGCGCAGCAGCATCGGTTCGGCGCCTTTCGCCACATCCACCGCCTTGTCGACATAACCGGCTTCGAAATAGGCCCGCGCCAGCAACAGGTACGACTGCTCGTCGCCGGGAATCGTATCGAAGGGAACCCTGGCCATGAGCGTATCAAGCAAGGCGACCGCCTGCTCCGCTTCTCCGGCCAACGCAAGCGACTGGGCGGTGTGGGCGAAAATATTCCGGTAATTGTCCACCATCCTCCGGGTGGTTTCGTCGTAATAGACGGTCGGATCGTTCAGGTTGCGGAACCGGAACTGCTCCAGAATGGGCGGCGCGACGGACGGTACGACGCGCCCGAACGGTTCTCCATGCCGGACAGGCGCGACCTTCAGCGCCTGGCCTTCAAGATGGAAAAAGTCCTGCAAGTCGAGTTGGCCGTCCGGGCTGACCGTCACCGCGAAATACACGGGCCGACGCCACCCTTCTCGCGCATTGGTGGCCACGATGTCCAGCGAGGCCTGGTCGGCGACGTACAACATGCCGTATTCGTCGTTATAGGGCCGACCCTCCAGCCGCCAGCGCATCGGGTTCATGATCAAACTGGAGTCGACGCCGGGCAGGGACATCTCGGATTCCGCGGCGAACCGATCCGTATTCGCCGGTATCTCGATCTCGCGCGGGGTCCAGGGCGCCACGCGAATCTGATCGATCGTATCATCCGACATGGTGAAGGAAAGGGGCGGCGAGTCCCGCGACCACTGATGCTTGAGCTGCCGGATGTACCAGGGCGTATTGAGCAAAGACAGGTTCACGACGCGCACATCCCTTCGCGTACCCTCGACTTCCTGCAAATACCAGAGCGGAAACGTGTCGTTGTCCCCGTTGGTGAACAGGAGGGCTTCTTCCTCCAGCCCGTTCAGCAGGTTCCAGGCGTAATCCGGCGCCACGTAATTGCCGGAACGGTCGTGCTCGAACCAGTTTTCCTGAACCATCCAGACGGGCACGGCAAGAAACAGGAGCCCGCCCAACGCCAGCATGGCGGCGCGAACCCTGGGCCCGTTCCACCTTTTTTCAAGCATGCCGCGCAAGGAATAGAGCAGGCTGACCGCGCCCAATCCTATCCAGAAGGAAAAAGCGAAGAAACTGGCCACATAGGCGTAGTCCCGCTCCCGGGGCTGCAACGGCGTCTGGTTCAGATACACCACAATGCCGAGGCCGGTGATAAGAAACAGCGTAAGCACGCTCGTCGCCCGCCGCCAGTCCCGGCGGAAGTGAAATCCGGCGCCAAGCAGCCCGAGCAGCAAGGGCAACGCATAATACCCGTTGCGGGACGCCCGCGAGGACGGCGTGGTCGCAATCTGCGCGCCGCTCCCGGCCTCCTCGGCGGCAGAACGGTATACCTCCGGCAAGCACAAGTCCTGACCGGAGGCCAAGCGATAATTTTCGCAAATACGCCGGTCGATAAACCCGAAGCCGGTCGCGTACGGCGCATTCTGCTCGTCGCTTGCCCGGCCCACGAATTGCCACAGGAAATAGCGGACGTACATATGTTGAATCTGGTAGTCCCAGAAGAACTGCCCGTCCGAATCGTACCGCGCATACGAGGCGTGATGCGAGGGTTCCGGCGAATACCTGCGGGGGAAGAATTTCTCCTCCGAGAAATCGATGGCGCGGGTCCGGTCGTCGAACGAGTGCCCCTTCAGCAGGGGCAATTGCCCGTATTGCTCGCGTTTCAGATAGGAAACGATGGCCTCGGTCGTTTCCGGGTCGTTCTCGTCGATAGGCGGATCGGCGGCGCTGCGAATGAAGATCAGGGCATAGGTCGAATACCCGATCAGCACCACCACGAAACTCAAGGCCGCAAGGTTGGCCGCGGCCCACCCGCGTTTGTGCGTGTACCATACGCCGAACGCGGCGGCGGCCACGACGAACAGCGCAAACAGCACGGGGCTCCCGGTCTGCCCGGCTATGGACGGCAAATACTGCACGACGCCGGGATATACGACCAGAAAAACGACCACGGAAATACATCCGGTCCACAGGATGCCCCGCCAGCGCTGCGCCATGCCCCAGGAGGGCTTGTCTATTTCCGTAAAATAAACGATGAGGGCAATATAGAATACGGCCAGCAGATTGAGCAAATGCACCCCGATGGCAAGGCCCACCAGATAGGAAATGAGCACAAGGTAGCGGTGCGCGTACCGCCCCGCCGGGCGCTGGTCCCCGGCGATGGCCCGCTCTTCCTTGCGGGTTTCCTCGCTCCATTTCATAACCAGCCACACCACAAGGGCCGTAAAGCACATGGACAGGCCGTATACTTCCGCCTCCACCGCGTTGAACCAGAATGAATCCGTGGCGGCGAACGCGATGGCGCCCACAACGCCGCCCGTCAGCGTTGCAATGCGGTGCTCGGGGGACGGATCCTCTTCCCCGCGTTCCTGCACGTGCCATTCGCGGACGAGGCGGACGATAATCAGGTGCGTGAGGAGCACCGTAACGGCGCTGGACAACACGGACACGAAATTTACCGAAAGCGCCACGTACGCCGTGGGCGCGAACATCGAAAAGAGGCGCCCGACCAGCATGTAGAACGGCGCGCCCGGCGGGTGGGATACCTCGAGCAGGTTGGCGATGGCGATAAATTCGCCCGCGTCCCAGAAAGAGGCCGTCGGCGCTACGGTAAGCCCGTACAACGCGAGCGCGAACAGAAAAACGGCGCCCGCAACGATTCTATGCGTGGTCATGGGTGGAGGACATGTACGGGAATAAACATCCTGTTGCTAACGCCGACCGGCGGCGGGCGTTTCATGGAGGCGGGGGCAAGGGACCGGAAAGGACGGGGCTTTACCGGGTTTGCGCGGCAGTTATTTAGAATTCCTTAATAACTGATTCGGCGCGCGAATATCCCCGCTGCAAGCATCGCGCCGCTCCATATCCCGAAACAAGCCCCCCTACGCCCCGGCCCGCTCGTACTGCTCCGCCAGCCAGGCGGCGTAGCCCTCCGCCGTGTGCACCGTAAAGTAGCCACGCATGCGATAATGACCCACGCCGCAGAGTTGCGCGCACGCGATTTCCCACTCGCCCGTGCGGATGGGCGTGAAATACAACGGAATGGACAATCCGGGAATCGCGTCCTGCTTCACCCGCATTTCCGTCAGGGTGAAACTGTGGATCACATCCTTGGACGTAAGGTGTACGATGACCGGCTTGTCCACGGGCACATGCATCTCGTTGACGGTAACGAGGTCGTCCGCCGCCGCCGGATCGTCCGGCTTTAACCCGATCGGGTTGGTTTGCAGGTCCACCAGGTGGATGTCCCGCTCGCCGAAGACGCCGTCGGGTCCCGGATAATGGATATTCCACGCGAACTGCTCCGCAATCACATGCACCACCGTGGATTCTTCCTCAGACGGATAGTTCGCCTCTGCCCGCAGCGTCGCCCAGGTAGGAATCGCGAACGCAAAGAGCAGCACCAGTTCCGCTACGACCACGCCGACCTCCTGATAGGTAGAGAAGTGCGACTTGGCGCCGTAGTAGTCCGCTTTGGGGTTTCTGGAGGCCCGGAACCGGTACAACGTGTAGAGAAAGAACGGCGCCCAAATAAGGAAAAGCACCAGCATCAACCAGTGCACCAGCCCCATCATGGCGTCGATTTCCGCGCTGTGCGCCGACGCCGCTTCGGGCAACCCAAGGTAATTTGTAAGATCAAGCCACTTTAGCATGGGAACGATCAGGCGGATGGATTGGCGTTATAAGTCTGTTTCGCTCACGGGGTCGCGCGAATTTTCCCCTACCGGGCGGAGCGTGCCCTCCTCCGTCATGACCGCCTCGCCCCGGGCAAGCAGCCGGGCGCGGCGGCGCATGCGAAGAAAAAACGCCCCGACGCCTCCGCCCACGAAACCGGTCACGCCGATGAGAAGCAGCATGGCCATGCTGATGCCCTGCGTCACGGGATTGTCCCCGGCGCCGGCGCCCCAGCACATCTCGCAAGCAACCGCCGCATGAGGAAATAGCGCGAGGCACATCAGCGCAAGCGGCGGAAACAAGGCAGCGATACGGTAAACGACGCGCATTACAACCTGCCTCCGGCGATGTACCCCGTACGCGCCACTTTTTTCAGGAAACGCCTGCCGTAGACGGCCAGCGCGGCGGCAAGCGAAAACGCAACCGCGGCGGCCGTGATAGACAGCGCGCCGCCGTCCGCAAGCGCCCATGCCCCGAAACCGAGGGACAGCAGCGCCGAGGCCGCAATGAACACGATATGGAAGGCTTTCAACGACACGGTCAGAACCCGAAAATTTCGGTGCCCCCCTGGTCTACGTAATACACGCTCAGGATCGCAAACATCGCCAGCAAAAGTCCCAGGCTCAGCCACACCAGCCATCGGACGATTTGCTCCTCTGAAACGAGGTGCATGAAATACGCCGCCACGAGCCCGGCCTTGACGGTCGCGATCAGCAAGGCGACAATGAGCGCGGGCGCGAAGGGCAGTTCAAGGTACCCCACGACGACGGTGACCACCGTAAGGACGGCCAGCGACGCAAAAACGAACATGTACACGCGAACGTGCTTTTTTATTTCCTCGATGGAATGTCCTGTATCGCTCATAATGCGCGGAATGTTGTCCAGGCGTGCAGGCCCGGGGTGTTAAAGCAGATAAATCGTCGGAAAGAGGAATATCCACACGAGATCGACGAAATGCCAGTACAGCCCGGCGATCTCGATCCGGTTCGTGAACCGTTTCGGGTCGGTCTTCCACATTCGGGCGCCCGGCCACATGAAATACATGTTGACGAGGATGCCGCCGATCACGTGCAAGCCGTGCAAGCCAGTCAACACGAAGTAGATGGCGAGAAAATTATTCTCGGCGGGAAGATACCCGTGGCTAAACTTTTCGCCGTACTCAAAGGCCTTTACGACAAGAAAGACGAAGCCGAGAGCAATGGTTGCGCCCATGTACAACCGGTACCGGTCGAATCGCTGCATGGCGAGGGAGGCCCACGACATCACCATCGTGACGCTCGATCCGATAAGCACCATCGTGTTGAGCGTAGCCAGCGGCACGTTCAGAATGTCCGACGCCCGTTCGTACGCATGTCCCCCAACCATGCCGGGCCATTCGGGCGCCCCGATGCGCAGAAAAATATACGCCGAGAACAGCCCCCCGAAGAGCATGACTTCGGAGGCAAGGAAAAGCCACACGCCGAGCTTTGCATTATTCACGCCCGTATCGGGGCGCGGGGCGACGGTGAATGGAATTTGCATGGCGGTCTGAATTCGCGAAACGGATGCTTGCATAGGTAGGAACGTTCCGGCGGCGGACTAATTTTCCGACGCTTCGGCAGGCGGAACATCCTGCGGCCAGTAATCTTCGTCGTGGTCCGGGTGGCTGTATTCGTACGGATCCCGGTACACGGTCGGCAGGTCGCGGAAGTTGCCGTGTCCCACCGGCGGCGACGGCGCGGCGGACCATTCGAGCGTCGTGGCGTTCCAGTGGTTGTCCGCGGCGGCCTTGCCCTTCTTCATGCTGACGAGCAGATTCACGATAAACGGAATCTGGAAAACGAACAGCACCCACGCGGCGATCGACATCACTTCGTTGTAGACGAGCACGTCCTGCGCATGGGCATAGATTTGCCCCCCGTCGTACAGCCGTCGCGACACGCCGGCCAGCCCCTGAATGAGCATCGGGAAGAAAATAAAATTCATGCTGACGAGGGTGCCCCAGAAATGAATCTTGCCGAGCGTATCGTTCATCGTTCGCCCGGTCATCTTCGGGAACCAGTAATAGATCCCGCCCATGAGCGCGAGAATGGTGCCTGGCGCCACCACGTAATGGAAATGTCCGATCACGTAATAGGTGTCGTGCAGGGGAATGTCCGTGGCGGCGAGTCCCAGCGGCAATCCGGTGAGCCCGCCAATGCCGAACATGGGCAAAAAGCCCAGCGCAAAGAGCATGGGCGTCGTAAAGCGAATGGAACCGCCCCACAGCGACAGGAAAAGGGCCGTGAGAATAATCACCGACGGGACCGATATGATCATCGTGGTGGTCTGGAAGAAGGTGCTCATCACCTGGCCCATGCCGGTAATGAACATGTGGTGCGCCCAGACGATGAACGACATGAAGCCAAGGAAAACAAGGGAGTAGACCAGGACCTTGTAGCCCTTGAGCGGCTTGCGGGCGTTATTGGCGATAATTTCCGCGACAATGCCCATGGCCGGCAGCACCAGCACGTAGACCTCCGGGTGCGCCAGAAACCAGAAGAGATGCTGCCATAGCAATGGACTGCCCCCGCCCGCCACATCGACCACTTCTCCGCTTACGACCAGGCCCGACGGCATGAAAAAACTGGTGTCGAGCAAGCGATCCGACAATTGCAGGACGGCCGCCGCCTCCAGCGGAGGAAACGCCAGCAGCAACAGAAACGACGTAATGAACTGCGCCCACACGAAAAAGGGCATCTGCATGAAGCCCATCCCGTCGGCCCGCAACTGCACGATGGTCGTCAGGAAATTGACGGCCCCCAGAAGGGAAGACGTGATGAGAAAAACCATGCTGATAAGCCACATGGTCTGCCCCATCGACTCGATGACGGACAAGGGAGCGTACGAAGTCCATCCGGCCTTGGCGGCGCCGGCGGGCACGAAGAAACTGCCCAGCATGATTACGCCGCCCACGAAAAAGACCCAGTAGCTGGCCATGTTCAGCTTCGGAAACGCCATGTCTGGCGCGCCGATCTGCAGCGGCACGACATAGTTGCCGAACGCGCCCACCGCCAGCGGCACGATGCCCAGGAACACCATGATGGTGCCGTGCATGGCCCCCAACTGGTTGTAGAACTCGGGCAGCATGATCCCGCCCGGCATCGTGTCGTCGCTAAAAAGCCAGCCGATCAGCGGCACCGGCTGACCCGGATAGGCCAGCTGCCATCGCATGAGCATGACGAGCGAAAACCCGAACAGCAGGAAAAGAAGCGATGTAATGCCGTACTGAATCCCGATAACCTTATGATCGGTCGAGAAAATATATTTTCTCCAGAAAGACTCGTGATGACCGTCTTCCCCGTGGTGGCCTTCCGGGACGGCTGCATGATCAGCCATAATGATCGATTGGGACTTGTTCTTCAGATAAATACGTCGGGAAAATGAACGGCGGCTCGTTTCCGGCGCGGCATGGAAAAACGCCCGCCGCGCCGGAAACGCGCGATTGTCGCCAGCGTCAGACTCCTCCTCCGTCGCCGAAGGTAAAGTCGAGCAGGACGGATTCGCCGTCGGCCACGGTCACGCTCTGTTCCTGTACGCCGTATTCTTCGTGCCAGGCCTCGATGACATAGTCTCCGGCGGGCAGGTCTCCTATCGAATAGCCCCCCGTCTCGTCGGACGTGCTGAAAAAGGGATGGTCCGTGACGCCGGCCCAGGATTCCATCCAGGGATGCACGTCGCACTTGATGCGGGCGGCGACCTCGGGAACGCGGAACGTTTCCGTGCGCTCCTGCCCCGCCGTGGGCATCCCGAAATTAAACGGACGATTCGCTTCCGGCAACGCATGGATGTTGTGCAAGAGCGCGTCGCTGTTTTTAATCAGGATGGGCTGCCCGGCCTGTACGCCGAACACATGCGGGGTATAGGTGCATCCCACCTGGTCCAGCACCACCGGCTCGGAGGAAGCAGGGAACGTCATATCTCCAAGCCCATCCTTGACGTATACGAAGACCCAGCGCAGCGTGCCGTTGTCGTTGACGATGACTTTCTGGCTGAGGGCAGGATCCATTTCGTTCTGGCTGCGGATGTCCATGCATTCGCGGTCCAGGTTGAGTTCCTGCGGCTCGGGAGCCATGCCCGTAAATTGAATGGATCCCGATACGACGGCGCTTCCCGCCGGGGTATATTCCTCTGCGGCCGCCTCGCCGCCATCCGCGGCCTCGCCGCCGGCGTCGTCGGCCGCGCCGCCGCCGCATCCCGCGACGAGCAGGGCGACCAGAGCGAGCGGAAGCATGGAAAACATAATTCTGTTCATGGGGTACGTCCTTCGGTTTGATTAAGGAGCAATATGTGCGTACGATGCGTATGCACGCTTCATCGGACACAGTATACCAATACTATAAATAATTTTTTGTGAAAATATGGAATGGCTTTGGCCTCTTTTCGAGCCCTACGTGCGAAAAAACTTCGAGCGGCGCGGGATAGAGGACCCCGATATGTCCGATCTCGACGCGGCCTTCCTGCGCCTCGTCGGGTCGTCGACCGTAACCATTCTGGTGCAGGAGCCCTGGCGCGGGTCGGTCCGCTTCAAGGGACTGGACCGCCTTGCGGCGGCGGAATGCATGGACCTGTTCCGGGATCCGGAGGGCTATCTGTTCGGACGCTTCGGCGGCGGAAAGTACAAGCTCAACTTCCACGAAGGATGGAATTTCGTGGCCACGCAGAACTTCAAGCCCGAAGGCGAGCCGAAATGGACGGACCTGCCCGATCTGGGGACGTAAGGAAGCCGTCGCGAGGCCTTCTCCCCTGACCCGGCGCGGGGGCTACATGCTTCGTATGATGATTTTGCCTCCCTTGGAAGGCAATCCGCCGCCCGCTCCCGGAGAAAGCCGCCAGGAGAATTTCAACAAGACGTAGCGCCCCAGCGCCGCGATGCGTTCTTCGCGAACGTAGGTGTTCGTATTCGAAAAACGGATGTTCTCGTTGCGCCCAAGCAAATCGAATCCCGCCAGTTCGACGTCGGCGCGATCATTCAGCACGGACCGCGCGACGGACGCCTCCAGAATGGGCACGCTCGTAGCGTCTCCGAACACTTCCCGGGAATAAATCCGATAATTCAGCGCGCCGGACACGCGCCATTTTTCCGTGAGATACCAGGTCGCGTCCACATAATACGTACGGTTGACGTATTGCTGGTTCTGTTCCGGGTTCAGCGAATAGTCCGTCGCATTGAAGGCGTAGCGGGCGCCGGTCCGTATATCGAAACGGTCCGTGTTGCGGTTATTCAGCGATACGTTCAGCGTATGGCGCAAAATGCGCGCCGTGTTTTCGGCTCCGTTGACGTATTCGAGGCTGCGTTCGAAAAACGGATCGTTGTCCACGTTCAGTTCCACGCCGAGGGGACGGACGGGCATGCCGAAATGAATTCCCCCGGAGACATTCCAGGAGCCGCCCGGGCTGTTGACCGGCGTAATCACCTGCCGAAGCCGCTCGTCCACGGTGCGGGATTGCACGATGGCGTCGTCTACGTATTCGCCCCGAAGAAACGTAAAAACCTTCATGAACGTGAACGGATCGTAAAACGAAAATCGCAACTCTGCGCCATGGCGATATTCCGGCTTGAGCGACGGATTGCCCGCCCGCGCCAGCAGCGGATTCGTGTTGTCCGTCAGGGGCTGGAGCTGCGCAATGGACGGCTCCCGCGCGCGGGCTTCGTACTCCGCCCGAATATCCATGCGCTCGCCGAAATCATAGTCGAAATGCGCCCGCGGCAGGACATGCGTATACGCGTTCTTGATGGACGAAGAGGCCGCGCCGCGCCCCGTATTCCCCGAATTTCCCGCAAGAGACGACCGCTGGAAATAAATGCCGGCGCCCGCCTTGATATATTCTCCGCTTGCCTGGTAGCTCAGGCCCCCCTGCGTATAGGACGAGGTCCGGTCGTATCCGGAAGAAAGCATTTCGTTGCGTATGGAAACGCCGGGCGCCACATCGAACGCCAACTGCTCGCGGTCTTCTTCGAGATAGCGCCGTTCGACCTCGACTTCCAGCTTGCCGCTTTCTCCAACAGGTTCGACGTACGAAAGCGTTTGCGTCGCGCGGAACGAACTTCCCGGACGCTCCTGCAACTGCCTGATTTCCTCCCTCGAAAGCACATTTCCCTCTTCAAGGAATTCCGTGATCGAATGCAGGTCGCCGGACAGGTCGTTGTCGTTCAGGCGGCCATCCAGTCTTAGCGCCAGGCTCCGGCCCTTTTCGCCCAGCCGGCGCCGCCAGGTAAGCGAGGCGTCGCCCCCCAGATTGTCGCTTTCGGAAAGGTAGTTGGTGCGGGCTTCGTTGCCGCTCCCGTCGCGGGCCTGCGTAGCGGTCCTGGAACGATTCTCAAGGGAGGACGCGCCCGCCGTCAGGTTGCCCCGCAAGCGCAGGTCGTGCCCGTCTGCGAATTCATGCGAGGCATTGAAGGTAACCCGGTGGGTCCGGTTGTCGGCGATCCGTTCGGCGGTCTCGTTGACGCGAGAAGACCGCGCAGCCCCGAGGAGCTGCTGCTGTTGCGCCACCCGATCCTGCCGGTTATCCACATTCGACAGGAAATAACTGGCGTGGGCCGAGGTTTTTTCCCCGAAATCCCTGTTGAGATTCGCGCCCACCGAAACCGTCTCGGACAATCCGTCTCGCTCGTTGAGCAAATCCCCCATAATGGTAAACCGTCCGCCCATGCGATCCAGCCCGCCCAGCAGCGAAAAAATGTCCTTCAACGAGAAATTCTGCCGGTTGACGTTGTTGACGTTCCCCAGAAAAGATACCTGCGCAGCGGGACTGAACCGGTTGATAGAAACATTGCCATCGTAGCGGCGCTCGCTTCCGTACCCTCCGGTCAAATGGCCGAAATACCCTGTTTCCGCCTCCTCTTTCAGGTCTATGTTGATGGTTTTGACGTCTTCCCCGTCTTCGACGCCGGTGAACTCCTCCATGTCCGACGCCTTGTCGTACACCTGCACTTTTTCGACCACGCTGGCGGGCAGGTTTCTGGTGGCGATCGACGGGTCGCTGCCAAAGAATTCCTTGTCCTCGACCAGCACTTTCTCCACTTCCTCGCCTTGCGCCCGAATGGTCCCGTCGCGCTCGACCTCGACGCCGGGCAACCGCCGCAGCAAATCTTCCACCATGTCGTTGGGACGCGAGCCGAACGCAGCCGCATTGTATTCTATCGTATCGGCCTTGACGACAATGGGAATGTGCTCGGCGCCAACCACCAGTTCGTCCAGTTCGAGCGTGGCGGGCGCAAGCATAATGGTTCCCGCGTCGTAGTCGCCCCCGGCCAGGTCGATATCCTCCCGATGCGTCTGGAATCCGACGAAGGTGATTTGCAGGATATAGTCCCCTGCCGGAACGCGCCGGAGCGTGAACGCCCCTTCCCGGTCGCTCGTCGCAAACCGGGTCAGCACGGAATCCGCGCGGGTAAGCGCGACCACCGTGGCGGACGTAAGCGGCGCGCCGGTCGAATCCGCCACGACGCCGGAGATTTCAAACCGCTGGGCCTGGGCCGTCGCGATCCCCGATGAAAAAAATGCGGCAAGCAGGCAAAAAATCGCGCAGCGAACCGCAGCCTGCCAGGCCGTCCGCGCGCGCGGAACGGCGCGCCGCGCAGCACAGGATCGAAACGGGCGCATGGCGTCAACGTTCGATTCGGATATGAAAATTCCCGCCGCCACGGTTTTGCATTTCCTCCAGTTTTTCCTGTTCAATGGTCTCAAACTCTGCCCGCGTCACCTTTCTTCCCTTGTCCGGCGCCCGGAGTTCGGCTTCGTCGGGCGGCGCCAGCGAAACATGCGTGGCGCTATGCTATAACGACGACTGCAATACGCCTGTAACGAACGATGGGCGGCGTATATTGTTTGCGAAACGCTCCCTGCCCGAACCTGTCCGCGCCGGTCGAAATATCCGTGAATAATGCAAAATAACGCCGATAACGCGCTGGCCCCCACGCCCGATCACCGGCGGCGCATGACCACGCTGCTGGGCTTGCTGGCCAGCGAAGACGCCCAGGAAACGCTGGCGAAGCGCTTCGAACGCCCGCAGTTGGCCTACGAACTGGCCTGCGCCTGGTTCGACGACGTGTACGTCCCAAGCGAACGCTATATGGACGGGCTGAAGGGCGACCTTTCCCCGGAGGCGGCGGAAACATTCCGGGACGCCTTCGATCCTGTGGAAATAGCCGCCATGGAGCGCTTCCACCGTTTTTTCGAGCTCCGCATCGACATGCTGTCGCCCGCATTGCTGGCCTCGCGGCGCATCCCGATAGACGACCGCTGGCAAAGCCTGATGAAAGACGCGGGCTATCTGCTGGAAGATCTCGGCGGCGCAAAGGATTTGCAGCGGCGGCTTGCCGAATCCGAAGACCTTGCTGGCTTTAGGATACGCTGATCAAGTCCACTTCGCTCAGCGTATCCTCTATCCGAACCGCAACTTGAGTCCGAGATACAGGACCACCGCCGCAAGCGCCGCATTGACCAGCGCCGACCACAGGGCGATCCGCGTTCTGCCTTGCGGAACGAGCGCCAGGCTGTACCACGCCTGATTGACGCCCATCGCGAGGAACAGAACGAACTTGGCCCCGACCAGCTGTAGCCAGGCGGCGGGATAGCTGAAGTTCGTGAGCCACCCGGCATTGATGAGGTTGAAAATGCCGGTCAGTAAAATGGCGAAAAAAAGCTCCCTGCTGAATCGCTGAAACCGCCGAACCAGCGTTTCGACGAGCGCGGCGGCGCGGTCGGGCGCGAAGTGTTCGCCTGCAAAACGCCGCACGGCGGGCGCCGCCACGAACGGCACAACGATCATCCCGCCCACCCAGACAATGATCGCCGCCAGATGAATCCAGAGCACGACGGCCCGAAACGTGAACATGGCTCTACATGCCCATGCCGCGGCGCGCCTCGTTCAGGACCGACTCGGTCACTTCCGCAAACCCCTCTGCTTCCGCATAGCGCTCCACCCCCTGCATAACCATCCCGCGGGCGGAAGCAGGGATATTCTCCATGCGCTGGAGCGCGCCCTCGGTCCAGGGCATGCCGCTGCGCGCGAAGGCGTCGTTGACCATACCCGTAAACGGGCATTTCGAGGCGCCGCCATGCGCAGCCGGGGCGGCATCCTCGACCGACGAGGCCGCCAGGCCGTTTCGTATGCCCTCCATCGGCTCGGCGGGAACGGCCTGTCCGCCAATCTTCACGCCCAGGGAGCGCACCACTTGCGTCTCGCTCGCATTGGTGAGCATGGCCGTTTGATTGCCGCACGCGGGGCAACCAAATACAACCGTCATGGAGCCGCGGTCCGGGCCGCGCGTTTCGTCGAGGCGCATGGCCTCGTCACATTGCACGCAAAGAAATTTCATGAGGCGTCCAGAAGCAAGGTTAGTCGATCGGCCAGTTCGGCGAAGGCGCGCGCCGCCGGACGATCAGGATATTCTAGAAGGTACGCATTTCCATCGTCGGCAGCCATGCCGAGCGCTGGATCGAAGGGGATACGGGCAAGCACGGGGACGTCCAGCGCATCCGCCAGCGGTTCTGTACGACCCGGCGGGTACAACGGATCCTCCTTGCCGCAATGCGGACAGGCGCGCGACGCCATGTTTTCGACCAGCCCCAGCAAAGGCACGTCAAGGTATTCCCGGACCATGCGCACGGAACGTCCCACCACCTCCAGAGACACCGCCGAAGGGATCGTCACTGCCACCGCGGCGTCGATGCGCGGCGCCACGTCGGTCAGCGTCGGCAAACGCTCCGATCCCGGAGGCAAATCCACCAGAAGCATATCCAGCGCGCCCCATTCGGTATCGGCGATCAGCTCCCGCAACGCGCCGGCCTCGCGGAGCCCCCGCCACGCGGCGCCGCCCGCTTGCGAAGGCGCGTCCCACGCCACCGGCGCGGTTTCGTCGCGCAAAAAGAGCGCCATGGACATGACGCGCACGCCCCATGTCGTTTCGGGAGGAATCACGGTTCCTTCCATGCGCGACAGGCTGATGGGGGTCTGTACGCCCGTCATGCGTCCAAGCGAGGGGCCATTGATATCCCCGTCCACGAGTCCGATGCGCCCGCCTGCCCGCGCCAGCGCCGCGGCAAGATTCACCGCCACCGTACTCTTCCCGACGCCCCCCTTCCCGCTCATAATCGCCACGATACGGCGTACGTCGCGGAGGCGGTCTGCAAGCTGGTTCGCCTGCTCGGCCACCTGGCCCGCCACATCGGACCCCCCGTCGGTCGCTATGTCGCGCCAGGTTTTCATCCGCGCGCCTCCATGGTCCCCATCACGAAGCGGCCTTTTCCGCCTGCTGCTTGCGAATGGCTTCTTCCATGGCCTTCCGGGACACTTCCACGCCTTCTTCGGCGATCTCCAGCGTAATGATGGCGGTGTTGCGCCCGTCCGCCGCCGTCTCCATCCGTCCCTGGGTCTTGTCGCGCATGAATCCCTCGGGAACCCGTTCGAGGCGGGCCCAGGCTTCCGGCGTCCACCTGTAGGCGCCCTTCTCGATGAATTCGACCGGGACCGCTTCGCGGCCCGGGGCCTCGCCCGCCGGATTCTCCTTCAGTCCGGCGCCGGGCGCAGAAAGCGCCGAAGTATCCTCAAGCAAATCGCCCACGACCGCCGCCACCATGTCGCGGGTAATCGTATCCAGCCCCTTGACGCGGGCGCTCTTTTCGATCTGCGCCCGCGCGCGGCGCATCTGGTAGCCGTCTGGCACTTTTCGCAGCAGTTCGCGCGCGTCCCGCGTCCACTTGATCTTCTTTTTGTCGAAGGTTTCGACCTCTTCGACGGCGCCTTCCAGCGGCGCCAGTTTCCGAAGCGCTTCCTTGTCTATTTTCTGGAACTGTTCGGGGGCGGCGCCGCAAACCGCGCACACGGCCGGCCTGAATCCGCGCGCCGCGTAGCCGCACTGGCTGCATACGTACGTCTCTTCGTCGTCGGCGGCAATTTTGTCGCGGGCCACGGTTTCGGCGATAATGCCCATGGACCGCATGGCGGATTCCGGCAGAATGGTGGCCATGGCCTGCTCCACCACTTTTTGCGTAATCACCGAGTGCCCTCGCTCCATGGCCCAGCGATGAATCGTCGTGCGGGCAATGTTGCGGGCAAAGTCGGGCGCGGTGTTGACGAGGGCGGTCGCCTCGTCCGTCCAGATCATGGACTCTTCGGCCTGCACGTCGAGCGGAGGCGTATACCGTTTGCTGGACAGCAACACATTGCAGGGAACCATCCGCAACAGATTTTCGGTGTTGCTGCCGATATCCATGTCCTCGTCGCTATGCACCCCGATACGGCCCAGCACCAGCAACCAGGGCTTCTCCCGGCGGACGTACTGAAGAATCTTGTCGAACGCTTTGCCGTCCAGCAGCGTGATTTTCAAATCCACGCCCTCCTCGGCGGCCACGCGATGCGCCACTTCAAGGTGCGACTGGTAGATTTTCGCAAGTCCTGTGTCGATCACCTCTTCGTGAAGTTGCTCCTGCTCCTTGAACCGGAATACTTTCGAGGCCTTTTCGGTAAGCACATTCACGATGCTATTGAACATCGCATAGTGCAAATACGGATCGTAGACCGACACCGCCTCCACGCGCTTGTCCAGTTTCCGGCTCAGTTCGAGCGCCGTTTTGAGGCCCGCAAACGATTCGGGGCTGCCGTCGACGCCCACGACGATGTGTCCGCCGTCCGCCTCGCCCACAGCATGGCCGTTCATCTGGCGCTCGAACGAATCCGTGTTCTTTACGATCAACATGTCCGTGCGCGCCCGCCGCACCACCCGCGAACATACGCTGCCCAGTACGCTGTCCCGAACGGCGCCCAGGCCAAGCGCGCCCATCACCACGAGGTCGTAGTCGCTTTCCTCTATATCCTCCACGATCACCTTCCAGTTCTTCCCGTCGTACATTTTCGGCTGAAAAGGCAATTTTTCCTCGCGGCAGCGCTTGTCCATCACGGTCAGGTACGAATCCGAAATCAGTTCGAGCCCCATGGTGATGAGCGTGTCGTGCACCTTGCGCTGCTTTTCCATCTCCTCTTCGACGAGGTATTCCTCCGGCAGCGTAAACTCCATCTGCTTGAAGCGATAGTCGTGCATCCGGGCGGCGTAGGCATGGCTGCCCACGAGCTCCGCGTCGAGTCGCTTCGCCAGCTCGACGGAAAGGTCGATACTCGCCATCGAATGGTCCGAGTTGTCCACCGGAACGAATATGGTCTTGTACATACGGGCTAATAGATCAGTTTGAGGCGGTCGTAAATGTACGTAAGGCGATACATAACATAACGCAACGGTTCGAAATCTTCTGCAAGAAGCGAAACCGCGAGCAAGGCGCGCTGCAAATGGTCGGCGCGGCCCGCAAGCGAAGCGCGTTTCGCGTCTTCCAGGCCGTCGGCGAACGCATGCATCCCGAAACGCGCCCGCACCAGCGCGTTCCAGGCATCGCTGCCCGGCTCAACGCCTTCCATGACCCGCTCCAGCCGCCCCGTTTCCATGCGCACGATGGCGGGGGCCATGCGTCGGAATTCCTTCCAGCCCACGAAATCCAGCTCGTTCCAGTCCAGCCGCTTCGCAGCCAACTCGGCGGCGCGCGCTTCCAGCGCGTCGGACGGCGCTATGTCCCGAGAGGAGGCCATGGCGACGAAGGGCCTCAAAACGGACGGTGGACGACGCCGGGATCGAGGCGGTCCGCCATTTGAAGCAAGCCCTTGTACTTGCGGCGAAATTCCGCCGGGTCCTGCGCGATCGTTTCCATGGAAAACCTGGGCAAAAGCGCGGTCAGGCGCTCGTGCATCTCTTCCCGGTCGATCCAGCCATATTTCATGTACGTCAGCACAATATGATAATCTGGTTCGTCGCCCCGGGCTATGTGCCGGAACGCAACCGAATACGGATCGAAATGGCCCAGCGTCAATCCGGAATCCGACAACTCCCGAACCAGCCGATGGCGCGCTTCGAATCCATCGGGCAAGGGGATCAGGTCGCCGGGATATTCCTGGTCCAGCGCCAGGCCGAACTGCGCCGCGGCGCGGGCCGCCGCCGCATCCCATTCGGGTCGATGGCCCACGTCCGCGTACAAACGCACGGCGTCCGTCCACGAACGCCATCCCTCCAGGACTTGCGACGTTTCGCCAAGCAACAGGACGCGCCCGGCAAGCGCCTTGCCGGGAACCGATTCGGCGTAGCCGCGGGCTGCCGCCGTCAAAAAATCCTGCAGCACGACAGGAGTCGCCAACGCGCCAATCATGATGTACCCTCCGTATTGGGTGTAGCGCCGGTTTCTTCCCAGTCGGGAATGGGCACGATCGCTTCCTCGGGACACTCCGCTACGCATTCCATGAAGTCGCAACAGGTGTCGTCAATGACGTAAATCGGATCTCCGGGCGAAATCGCGCTAATGGGGCACACATCCACGCACAGTCCGCACTGCGCGCAAGCGTCTGTGATCATGTGAGGCATGGCCGCAAAACGATGGGTGCAACAAGACGCGAAACCATCCGAAAAACCCCGGAGACGCGCGGATTATCCTTGCCTGTGTCCGTTCAGGGCCTGCTTGTCGATCACGCCGCCCGCCTCGTTCACGGTGTTGTCGCTCCGCTTGCCCGGATACCGGCGCTTCGGCGTCTTGTCTTTCCAGCGGTAAATCCAGAAGCAGTAGGCATACGGATAAATGGTCTGGACTACATGGAACGGCTCATATTCGAACAGGCGCCGCATCGCCCAGCAGAAACGGTACCGCTTGTCCTCCGGCTCCATGATTTCCACCACGCAATCCGCCTGAAAACTCACGAACACCGGCGCGTTGCCGGTCCACAACACGGAAGCAAAGGGATTCTCGACCAGGTTCCGAAGCGTCGATCCCTCGAAAATCTCAAGCAGCCCGACGCGCCGAAAATCGATATGCTCGGGATGAGAATACAGTTCGCGGGCCGTCCGAATGCGCAAATCGCGCGTCTCGTTGACGGCATGAGGAGGCAGCTCCTCGATCTGCGCGACGGCGTCCTCGACCAGTTTAAGGTAATGATCGATATGCTCGTCCTTCGGGGTGAACCCTACGCCCTTGTTGGCCAGGTTCGGCACGAGCGCGTCCTCGGCCCATGTGGCCACCACCGGCAAATGGCCTGCGTTGAACGCAATGTACTGATCCTGTTCTATCGCGTCGTAAATGCTGTGTTTGTAATCGAGCTGCCACCGAATGAACTTCTCCGGCAGTTCGATGACGTCCAGATGCTGATCGGCGCCCTCCTTTTTGAGGCGGGCTACGCCATTGGTTACCTGTACTTGCTCCGTGAGCGTTTTTGCGTCAAGCTGTTCCATGAATACGGGGATGGTAAATGAATAAAAAGCGGGCTACGCGAGTCGTTCCGGAATAGAAACTTCTTTAATAGCCTGACTATCCTGTGGTTTCCCGACCGGCTCCGAAAAAGACGGCGCCCCCCGGTCCATGCCTGCAAGGGCTTCCTGCATGACGCGGGCGGAGATGCGCCGAACCCCGTGACGGTCGGCGTACGCTTCAAGGCCCTTGCGGACTTTGTTGCGAATGAAAGAGATGGGAATGCGGTCCAGCCGCGCTTGCGCTTCGGGGGACCATTCGATATCGCATTGGTCCAGCGCCCGGCCCGTCGGCTGGTACAGACAGGCCGGGTCCTCGGCCAGATAATCCTTGAAGGCCGCCTGGGCGCGACACCGGCAACCGCCGCAAAGTTCGTTGAACTCGCAGGCCCCGCATTTGCCCTTGAGGCGGGCAGGGTCTCGCAAATCCGTCAGCACGGGGGACGAAGCCCATATCTCCGAAAAGGACTGTTCGCGGACATTTCCGGCAACCACCGTCATGTACGGACACGGCGTAACGTCCCCGCCCGGCGTGATGCGGCAATATTCCGTGCCCGCCATGCACCCCCCGCTCTCCAGGCCTCCCAGTCCTTCGTCGTACGCGATCTGTTTGAATTGGGGGGCGCACTTGGACCGAACCAGCATGGGGCGGTACTCGTCCTGCACATGCGCCATTTCTCGAAGGAGCGCGTCTGTGGCGAGGGCGGAAAGGTCGTTCATCTCCTGCCCCCGACCCGTCTGCACCAGAAAATACAGATTGAAGGACCAGGCGCCTTTCTCCCGCGCAAACGCCATGAGTTCCGGGATTTCCTCCCGGTTCATGTCCATCGCGGTCGTTTGCACGAGCGTTTGCAGCCCATGGCGACGGCAGGTTTCCAGGGCGCGCACCGAATGCGCCCAGGCGTTCGGCCCGCCGCGAAAAGCGTTGTGTTTTTCGGGGTCGATAGAGTCGATGCTTATGCCCACCCCTTTTACGCCGCATTCCGCCATCTTGCGGGCCACGAAATCGTTGACCATGACGCCGTTCGTCCCCATCACGACCCACATTCCCCGCTCCGAGGCTTTCTGCGCAATCTGATAAATATCCCGGCGCAGCAGCGGCTCGCCGCCGGTCAGGATGAGCATCTCCGTGCCCAGCGCCTCCATCTCGTCAATGAGCGCAAGGCACTCGTCCGTGGTCAACTCGTTCTCTTCGGCGGCGCCTCCTTCCATATAGCAATGCGGGCACTTGAGATTGCATTTCCTGGTCAGATTCCAGGAAACCAGCGAAGGACGATGCCCTGTGGAGGGAGACACGAAAGACAGGGAGCGGGCGGCGTCCATTGGGTACTCGCGGGAAAGACTTCTAAAGCATCCTGAAAGTCAGGCGGAAACGGGCGTACGGCGGCGAAAACGCATCAGTCCGACGATGCAGAGCAGCGCCAGCAAGGTCAGGCCGCCCGCGCGCAGCATGGGCATCACGGGCGAAGGACGCTCGGAAGGCGCAATGTACAGATAGTACCATCCGGTAATGCCCCGGCGATTGCCCCGCTCGTCGTTGAACCCGTCCCATACCGAAAAGGCGATGGGGACGAACGCGCCTTCCGCAAAACGCTCGTCGCGCGGCATGGCGAACACGGCGGTCCATTCTCCGTCCTCGTACGTCGCATGCACGGACGGAGCGGTTTCGCCGGCAATCAGGTTGCCGCTGCCTCGTCCGACATACGAACGGCCCGCGCCCGACGCCAGATCGGCGAACCATAAATCCACCGGCTGCCCGGCGTCTCCGAACAGGAAATACGGCAGGCCTTCCGGCGCCAGTTCCTGCGGAAACTGTATGGCGACCGCATCGGACCAGACGCTGGCCACCGTATCCCGAACAACCTGCTCGATGGGCGGAACCGCCATATCCGGCGCATTTTCGCCCGTCGTTTCCGCAGACATGTCGTTCCATGCAAGCAGGATAGCGATTTCGTCTGCATTGTAGCGGGCTTTCACTTCGACGCCGTCCACGCCCGGCATAAAGGAGCGTCCCGGTTCGATCACTTGCCCCACGACGGGGAAATAGGCGCCGCGCGCCGCGCCAAAAGCAGCCCGGCCCTGCGCCGGATCGACGGGATCGGCTGCGTAGCGCGCCGTGGCGGCGGTCGCATAGTCGGGTTCGTCCTGCGACAGCGAGTAGACATAATCGACAAGGGCCCAGCTGTCCTCTATCGGGGTAATGCTGTAGGATGGCATGGGCGAGCCGTCCAGCCCCGTGGTGAACGTGCGGTAAATGTCCTGGCGCGTGGCGCCCCCGATAAAGGTCCAGCGTTTCGTCAGGTCGGCGGGGCGGATATGGTTGCCCCACTGCTCCTGCAGGGTCGGGGCGGAAGGTCCGTCCCCGCGCCCGGCCATGCCGTGGCAATCGAAGCACTGGTTCTCTTCGTACACCGCGCGTCCTCGCTCGGCGGACGCTTCGCTAAACGACGGAGGATCCGGAATCTCGACGAGGTCCGGCACGCCATACGGCCCGGAAAAATCGGCGTTGAAGGTTTTGAGGTAGTAGACGAGATTGCGAATTTCGTCGTCGCTGAGTTGCGGCCAGGGGGGCATGCCCGTATACGGCATCCCGTCGCGAATCACCCGCGCAAGGTCGTCGTCCGTGGGCAGTTGCCCGCTCGGCGTGGTGCGAACCTTGTACACGCCCGCGGTAAAATCGCGGGGCATCGGACGCATGAAAGGCGCCGCCACGCCATCCCCTTGCCCGGCGTCTCCGTGACACTGCGCGCACTTGTCCATATACAAGGACCGGCCGGCTTCGCGTTGTTCGTCGCTGCCCAGATCGGGCGCGGGTTGCGCCCAGGCCGCGAGCGGAAGCCCCGCGACGCCCAGGCACGCCGCAAGGACGCACGACAGAAAGCCCGATCGGGAAAAACGCCCAACGGCGCGTCTTGCCCGGCAAGCAGCAAGGCGAATCGCTATGTCGGTTTTATTCCTAATGACCGTCTCCCCCTCCACCGTGATCCTCCCGCGCCCGCGGTCGGTGTCCAGTGAAATCGTACAGGAAAAGCGTCACGTCCCACATCTCCTCTTCCGTAAGAAAATTTTCCCAGGCGGGCATGGCCGACAACCAGGGCGTGGATTCGCTCGGCAGGCCCGGACCGCCCTTGGCGATGCGCCAGAAGATATAGCCCTCCTGAAGCATGGCGATCGTCGTGGCGTCCTGAAAATTCGCCGGAATGGGATCGTATCCGTGGGCGAAAAGGCCGTCCCCCGCCATATCGTCCCCGTGGCAGTACACGCAATTCTCGTAGTACACGCGCCGCCCGTTCGCCACATGTTCCGCAAAAGCGGCCGGATCTTCCGTCTCCAGCGCGCGATACGGGTTGTCGTCGTTGACCAGGTCGATCATGCGGCCGGCCACCTCGATGCTCACCGGCGGCGGCGGATGAATCGTGCGGCTGCTGAGTGGAGGCGCAGGCCCTTCCGTAATGTCGAAATATACCCGGAGCGCCACAAGACAAGGCAACAGCACGAGGGTGACCGCGAGGGCAACCGTATACTTCTTCTCCGTAGCAAAGGCCACGGCCCGGTCCAGCACGAAACGGAAATGCACCGAATTCGCCGAAATGTACGCCAGGAGCGCAAGCGTAAGAATCGCAAGGAACATCCCCTGAATCGAGGTGGGCAAGGGCGGATTGATGCCCCAGCGCAGAAAAACGAAGGTGGCGGCCCACCATCCAACGAGCCAGCCGAGGATGTTCATCTTCGGGACGAAGCGCAGCGCAAGAAGCCCCGCGCACGCCGCAAGCAGGATAAGGATATTCATGACCCTCCCTTTTGCATTGCCAGGTAATCAACCAGCGTTTTGAGCTGTCCGGACGAGATCTTGTCGTAAAATCCGGTCGCGTTCAGCTGGGCGGACATCAGGCCCGCCGTAAATTCCTCCGCCACGACGGCGTCGGGGTCCATGATCGCCTCGTAGAGTTCGGCGGTCGAAAAATCGTTGCCCGCATTGTACAAACTGGGACCAAGAAGCGGCGTGGGTTCGGTAACGCTGTGGCATGTGCCGCAGGCGTACATGGCGAACAATTCCTCGCCGGACAGATTCTCCGCCGAAGGCCCCGCCGCCGCGCCGGCTTGCGAAGCCGCAGCAGCGGCGGCGGAATTTTCCTCGCTCTGCCAGCGCAATTCCGTATCCAGCGTAACCGTGGCGACGCCGCCAAGACTCTGGAGGTACGCAATCACGGCAAGGATTTCTTCGTCGTTCAAGTCGATGGGCGGATCGGAGATGGGCGTCATGCCGGGCAAAAAGCCCTCGACGATATATTCGTTGGGGTCGTAAAGCGATTCGGCGAGATACTCCACGTCGCTGAACCCCTCCTTCCGGTCGGCGGCCACCAGCCCGATGTTCGCCAGATCGGGAAAACGCCCCCCGGTATCCCCGGATACGGTATGGCACGTAAGGCACGTCCCCTTGCCCCCCGCGATTTCCTCCCCGGCGACGACCAGTTCCTCCGTAGTCATGTCGGCGCCCAGCTCCGTCTCTTCGGGCGGATACGTCACCTTCTGCGGCACCATCTGGCTGACGTAGCTATAAAAGGCAGCCACGAGGACCGTGAAGACGCATATCTTGAGTGCATTCATCATGACGACGCGCCCCCCTCGGCCTCAATTTTTTTCTTACCGGACAAGCTGGACAGGAAAAATACGACCGCAATAAACGCAAAGAAGATCAGCACGGTGACAGACACCACATTGGCGGCGTAGCCCAGCGTAGGCGTAAACGCATGCTCCGAGGTGTCGCGCATCACGCCGTATACGTGCCAGTGCTGTCGAATGCCCGAACGGACGTAGCCCATCAGCCCCATCGTCCAGGCAAACGTGATGGCAATGAAAAAAAGCGCGTACTGCGCCCGGTTGGGAATCTTGCCCCACTCGATCGGCCCCAGAATCCTTGCGTTCCTGAACATGAACACATCGATGATGGTGATCGATATCATGGCGAAAAGCACCAGGCCCACCTGCGGAATGGACAGCCCGATCCGCACGGACGCTTCGACGAAGTACCCGTAGACGCCAAGGAAAATAACGACCCCCACGACCGCCGCCAGAATCCCGAATTGCACGATATTGCCCGTTTTCGCCCAGGAAACGGTCGCTTCCTTGTTGGCCCGGCGATAAAACAGAAAGCTCAGGTAGGTGGTGAGAATCAGTACGTTGACGGCGGTGTTCTTGGCGGACATCACCCCCAGCACGTTCAGAATCGGGTGATGGGAACCGCCCATGGCGCGGGCTTCCTCCACCGTGGCGACCAGCGAATGCGGCGTCGCCCAGACAATGAAACAGACGGTGATGGACGCAAGCAGCCACTTGGTGAACTTGCGGTATCGCTCCGCCCCGTGGATGCGCTCCATGCTTAGCCACAGATAATAATTGGCGGCAAGGAACAGGTTGCCGATCAGCACGGCCTGAATGATGAACAACCAGGAAAAGGTGCCGCCCATGAGCGCAATGCCCAGACTCTGGGAAAAGGCGTAAATTTCGCGGCCCAGCCAGTACCCTGCGAACGGCAAAGGCAACAGCGCCGCGATGGCGATGAAATTGCCCATATAGCCCATCCAGTCGTAATGCGCCCGCTCCTCTTCGGTCTTCGCGCCGAGAAACTTGTAGGCCCCGTACGCCGCCGCGATGGAACCGCCGAAACAGATGTTCGCGATGAGCCGGTGGATGTTGATGGGCATCCACGTGAAGTTATTGATGGCGTCCCAGGTGCTGAGCAAATTCCCTTCCGCGTCGATGCCGTTGGGGGAATTCATGAAGGTCAGCCAGGAGTCGGCGATAAAGATGATGGCGATGCCGACCATGTTGAGGCCCAGGCCAAGCAAAAGGTGTAGCCACTTCGGCATCTTGCCCCATCCGTAATAATAACTGTACAGGAACACGGCTTCGAGAAAGAAGACGCAGGCGTACAGCATGAACGTCCAGTCGAAGATGGAGACCAGGTACTCCATCAACCGGGGATACAGAATAAACAGGAAGAACGTAAGGAGAGCGCCGAGGCTTGCCGTAAAGGAGAACGAGACGGACAGCAGGCGCGTGAATTCGTGCGCCAGATCGTCGTAGCGCTTGTCGCCGTTGCGAAATCCGATGAACTCGATGGTGAGCGCGAACATCGGGACGGCAAGCACGAACGCGCCGAACATCAGGTGCAACTGGGCGATAACCCATACCACCACGCGGCTGCCGACGACGGGGAAGGATCGGTATTCGACGGGTCCGGCGGCGTCCTGGGCCCATGCGTCGGGCGCCCAGAACGCAACAAGCGCCATGCCCGCTAACATCAAAAACAGGAGGGACCCGGCGGGCAGCCTCCTCGCAAGCCACTTCATCCGCGTTTCTGAATCTTTCGTAGTAAAAAAAGGACTTCCGGGTAAAGAATACGCAACAGGCGGCGAGAGTGCAAAAATTTTTTAGCGGGAATTCATTATATTTGGCGCAAGTCGCCGACAAAGGCAGCGTAATCCACCGCAACCTTGCGCCTGCATACTGTCCGTTTTTCCGAGCCATTTCTCCAGAGGGCCGTTGTTGATTTTGTCCAAAATTGTCCTGAAAGAGTCAGCGCGGCCCTTTCGGATGGCCTTGCCGCCGCTGGTCGTACTATTCCTGATCGCTTTTGGAACGGCCGTCGCGCAGGACGGCGCGCCAGTCGTCAACGAATTCATGGCCTCGAACGCGACCACTTTGTACGACGAGGACGGAGATACTTCGGACTGGATCGAATTGCATAACCCGACCGGGCAAGCCATTGACCTTGGCGGGTGGGCGCTGACCGACGACGAGGACGAGCCAGACAAGTGGGTCTTTTCGGAAAAAACGCTGAACGCCGGAGAATACTTCGTCCTGTTCGCATCAGGCAAGGATAGACAGCCGGGGGGGGGGGCTACTAAGGGATAGCGTCGCCTCCCGGGACGAGTTTCACACGAACTTCCGCCTTGCCCGCGGGGGCGAATATCTGGCGTTCGTCAACCCGTCCGGGGAAGTCGTATCCGAATTCGCGCCGGAATACCCCGAACAGCGACCCGACGTCTCCTACGGCCTGCTTGACGGCGGATATACCTGGTTCGACCTGCCCACCCCGGGGCGGGCGAACGTGCCGGGCATGCGCGCCATAATCGAACCGCCTACGTTCAGCGCGGCGGGCGCCCTCCTCGAAGAACCTTTCTCGTTGTACCTTTTCCCCGAAACGCCCGGCAGCATCGTGCGCTATACGCTGGACCATTCGGAACCCTCGGAAACGAACGGAACGCCCTATACGGAGCCGATTTACATAGACGAAACGACCGCGGTGCGGGCCGCCGCCTTCATGGAGGGCGCCGCGCCGTCGGCCAGCGTGACGCGCACG